>CAWJFC010000020.1:0-97252 GCA_963841945.1 uncultured Acidobacteriaceae bacterium | reverse complement strand
GGGAACAGCGCTGGGCCAACACGCGCATCCACGGCACCACCAAACGGCAGGTCGCCGCCATGTTTGCCGAAGAGAAGCCCACACTTGCTGCCACTGCCGCTGGAACCCTTTCGCTATTACCAGTACGGCGAACGCATCGTGCATCTGAACGGTGGCCGCGTCGAAGTCGAAGCCGCCTACTAGGCGCGCCGCCGGGTGATCGGGCGCGTGCTGCGCGTGCAATGGGATGAGCTGTACGTTCGCCTGCTTGATCCCAAGACCGGGCAACTGCTGCGCGAACACGTGCGCCAGAAGCGCGGCTGGTATCGCATTAAAGAAGGACCACCCCAAGCGAACACCGCTGCGCACCTCCCAACTGCTGTGGCGAGCGGGCCGCGCCGGATCGCACATCGGTGCGCTCTGCGATGCCATCCATCGCCAGCAAGGCGAGGTCGGGGTACGCCGCATTCTCGGCGTTCTCTCCTTAGCCAAGAAGTACGGCACCGCGGCGGTCGATGAAGCCTGCGCCGCCGCGCTCGACATGGGAGTGCAGGAATACCGCTTCGTCCGCCGCTATCTGGAACGCTGCCCGCAAGCTCCACTCAGTTTGCAGCAAGTCGATCCCCTGATCCGCGAGCTGGTGCAGTACCGCGACTTCGTCAACTACAAAACCAAGGAGATAGAAGAATGAATCTGATCGAACTCGATCGTGCGCTCAAACAACTTCGCCTGGGCGGAATGGCCGCCGTGCTGGAGACCCGTCTGCGCCAGGCCCAAGCCGAACCGCTTGCCCCTATCGACCTGCTCTCCTGCCTGGTCTCTGACGAACTCGCCTTGCGGGGCGAGCGCCTGCTGGAGCGGCGGAAAAAGCAAGCTCAGTTCCGCGACTCGCAGAAGACCCTCGACAACTTCGACTTCGTTTTCAACAAGAAGATGAATCGCAGCCTGGTCTTCGATCTCTCTACCGGCGCCTTCATCGCGCGCCACGAAGATGCCCTGTTTCTCGGCCCACCCGGCACCGGCAAGAGTCACCTGGCGCAAGCCATCGGCCAAGCCGCCATCCAACAGGGATACCGCGTGCTCTATCGCGAGACCCACGCCTTGCTCGATGATCTCGCCGAAGCCACGCTCGACGGCACCCGCAAAGAGCACATGGAGTTCCTAGTGACCGTGCCCCTGCTCATCGTTGACGATCTCGGCATGCGCAAGCTGCCGCTCACCGCCGCCGAAGAACTGCTGGAAATCATCATGCGCCGCTACGAGCGCGCCAGCACCATGCTGACCTCGAACCGCCCCGTGGAAGACTGGGGCAAACTACTGGGCGATGCGGCCGCCGTCAGCGCCATGCTCGACCGCTTACTGCACCACGGCCACGTGCTCAAATGCGGCCCCCGAAGCTGGCGCACCAAAACCGACTTGCCACCACAGGAGGCGGCAGGGTAGAACATTCTCAGTCCCGGACGGCCAATCCCGTTGGCCGGTTTTGAAGTGATAACTGTTGGCCGCTTTTGAAGTGATCACTGAGGAGTCTGATCGTCCCTCAAGCCTTTGTCAATAGAAAACCCCGCCCGAAGGCGGGGTAAAATAGCGTCATAACGTGCAAACTCCTAGACGTGTTTCAACAGGAAAAATCCCGTCTTAACGATCTGGAGTAACTTGCCCAAGCAATCTAATGCTTCGAGCAAGGTATCCATCCTTGAGGCTTTCGCCTTCGGATGGTTCCCAGAATTGGTCATTCGTTTCTCCTATCTAGGATGGGATGTTCTGAGACCTCCCACCCCAGACGGGATTCTACCTTTAGAAAATCTCTTTCGTCAGTTCCCGATACGTCATCGGCTTGTTCGTTACCAACTCCCGCAGAAGGGTCTGAAACATCCAAGGCTGCATCTTGCGGCGATTGAAGCGCCAGCAGAATTCACCGAGGTACGAATCAAGGTGATCTTCCGACAGGTGATGGTAAGAGCCGACGACGCCGCGCTTGAACAGCGAGAATGCGCCTTCGATTGACTGCATTTTCACTTTGCCGAAGTCGCGGATTTCCTGTTCGTGGTTCGTTTCTTCGTGTTTCTCTTGCGGAACCACGAAACGGTAAGTCGGAGAGCCGTCAGTAACTACCTTGTTCACATTTGAACTGACGGTTTGCTGGTAAGCATTGCGGAGCGTTTCGGCTTTGAGATTTGCGACCTTCTGCAAGTGGACGCGACCGCCGCGTTCAATTGCGCCGAAGACTTTAACCTTCCCGGCTTTTGTGTCTTTGCTGGTGCGGCGGAAGTGAGTCTTGCCACCAAGGAAAGTTTCGTCGATCTCTACGACTTGGCCCTGACTACCAAGCGGCCCCGCAAGTTCCTGCATTGCCTTACGAATGCGATGACAGAGATACCACGCGGTCTTGTAAGTCGTGCCGATGTGCCGCTTAATCTGATTGGCGGAAACGCCCTTCTTTGCCTCAGTCATAATCGCCATCGCCATGAACCATTTATGCAAGGGAAGGTGCGAGTCGTGGAACAGCGTGCCAGTCGTGGCGCTGAAATGCAGTTCGCACTCCGCGCATTCAAACAGACGGCAAGGTTTGCCAGTTTTACCTCTGGTCGAGATCGCATAAACCTTGTCATGGCCGCAAGCAAGGCAGCGCACGCCATCAGGCCAACGCTGTGCAATCAAATAATCCAGCGCCTCATCTTCGGTTTTGAACTGGCGCGTTACGTTTAGGAGATTCATTGTCAGCCCCTTGTATCGACACTATTGATTGGTCTGCGGTAGCCCAAGCATTACACGCACTGAGTGAGCAAGTTGGCGTGCTTTCTGCACGTCTTGATGAAGTTCAGGAACGGGACCGGCGAGCTTTGCTGTCAAGTCGGTCAACCGAAGTAGCAGACTTGAAATCTCAAGCAGGATAGTTTTTGTCTGGGTTTCGTCCATATTTGCCTCCAAGTCTTTGATTTAGGAGATTCATTACGCCCTCCCGAAATTCCCGCCCTTTAAGGCGGCCATCATTGCGGCAATTGTCTCAGGTGTTAAATCAGTGGACGCAGAACCTAGAAGCTGCCGACGAAGCTCATCAAAGGTCTGGATCACCGTTTGCGCTTGTTCTCCCTCCAGAGCAACGGCTATCGCGACTGTTAGAACGTTTATACGAGCCGCGTGATCGTGCAAAGCGTCTTCCATCTTTTTCATCCCCACAATTAACGTCTGGAGGATTTCACTAGTCTTGTCTGCCATATTCGCCTCCAAGTGCCTGATTCTGCTGTAGTTCCGCCCCGCATTTTGAATATAGCAAATAATCTGTCCTAAGTCAAGTATATAATGATATCGCCTTGTAGGGGGTATTGTTATTAATTGATAAACATTTCACTCAATTTCCAATTTTCGAGTCCTTCACGTAAACTTCCGCTGACGCTTTCAAGGCTGGCTCCGAATGTCCCGCTGCAACTCTTGTGGCCAACAAGTCCCGTCGCTCGCGCGCTTCTGTTCCTCCTGCGGGAAACTGGTCTCGACCGACGATGTGTCCACTCAACTTGCCTCACGGTTGCTCGACGACGAGACGCTCCCGGCCAGCGGCGCGGCGGCGCTCAGCCCCGATCAAGCCTCCACTCTGATCTCGTCCGAACTTCCTCCAACGGCGTCTCCAACGCCGCGCTCGCCGCGTCCCGCGTCCAAGACGAGCCATCCAAGTTCGTCCTCGAGCGCTCTACTCAACTACGGACGTTTTCTGCCCGGTTCGCTGCTCGCCGAGCGGTATCGCGTAGTCGCGCTGCTCGGTCGCGGCGGAATGGGCGAAGTTTACCGCGCCGACGACCTCACGCTTGGCCAGCCCGTAGCGCTTAAGTTCCTACCCGAGGAAGCCGCGCAGGATCCCGCACTGCTTGACCGCTTCCGCGCCGAAGTTCGCATCGCGCGCAAGGTCTCGCATCCCAACGTCTGCCGTGTCTATGACGTCGGCGAAGTCGACGGCCAGACCTATCTCTCGATGGAGTATGTCGACGGCGAAGATCTGGGCTCGCTCCTGCGCCGGATCGGACGCCTTCCGAACGACAAGGCGCTCGACATCGCGCGCCAGCTTTGCGCCGGACTCGCCGCAGCGCATGCGAAAGGCGTGCTGCATCGCGACCTCAAGCCCGCCAACATCATGCTGGATGGCCGCGGACAAGCTATCATCACCGACTTCGGACTCGCCGCTCTCGCCGATCAGGCTCACGGCGCGGAAGTGCGCAGCGGAACGCCCGCCTACATGGCGCCCGAACAACTCTCCGGCAAAGAGGTGACCGAGAAGAGCGACATCTACGCGCTTGGTCTCGTGCTCTATGAACTCTTCACCGGCAAGCGCGCCTTCAGTGCCGATAATCTCGCCGATCTCGTTCGCTCGCGCGCTGCGGGAGACCTGAGCCGACCGTCCTCTTTCGTCAAGGATCTCGATCCGCTCGTGGAGCGCGTCATCCTGCGCTGCCTCGAACCCGAGCCGGCAAATCGCCCAGCCAATGCGCTCTCCAGTAGCTGCCGCGTTGCCGGGAGGCGATCCGCTAGCCGCCGCGCTCGCCGCCGGCGAAACGCCATCGCCGCAAATGGTCGCAGCGGCCGGCGCCAACGAGGGCATGAAGCCCAAGCTCGCCGTCCTCTGTTTAGCCGCTTGTATTCTCGCACTTGTCGCCGGCGTTTACCTCGTCACGCGAATCGACGGGCTGTCACGCATGCCACTTGATCAGCCTCCCGATGTGCTCACGCATCGCGCCCATGAAGTCGTTGCTCAACTCGGTTATGACGCCAGGCCCGTCGATTCCTTCATCGACTTTGACTACGACCTCGACTATGTAAGCTGGATCGAGAACAATGACAAGCATCCCAATTGGAACAAGACACTCGCCGAACAGCCGCCAATCCTGCGATTCACCTACCGCCAAAGTCCGCGCTACCTGATTCCGCTCGACCTGCAGCGCTCGCTGACTCCCGGAAACGTCACCTTCACCGACCCGCCGCTGACGCAATCCGGCATGATCAATCTCATGCTCGACACCCAAGGCAAGCTGGTCCAGTTCGAAGCGCTGCCCCCGCAAGTTGAGGAGAACGCAACTCCCGCAAAGCCCGTCGAGTGGAATCCACTGTTCGTGTTCGCAGGCCTCGATCCCACCCAACTCCAAGCGGCCACGCCGCGATGGACCTCGCTGGCCAGCACCGACACGCGCGCTGCGTGGACCGGCAAGTGGCCCGGCAGCGGACTTCCGCTGCGCGTCGAAGCCGGTGCCTGGCGCGGCAAGCCCGTCTTCTTCCGTACTATCGGACCGTGGACCCGCCCGGAACGCATGCGTTCCTTCGAGGAAACTGCCGGCAGGAAAATCAGCCAACTCCTCAACATGGCACTATTCTTCCTGGTTCTGGTCGGAGCCGCGGTTTTGGCCCGCTACCAATACAAGCGCGGCAAGAGCGACCGACAGGGGGCATTCCGACTCGCCATCTTCGTCATCGTCACGCAGATTGCCATCTGGTTGTGCTTCGGGCACATGGTTCTGGATACCAATGTCGTCGGGTTCTTTGTGCTCGCGATCAGCACAGCCCTGTTTATGTCTTTACTGTCCTGGATTCTCTATCTCGCGCTGGAACCTTTTGTGCGCAAGCTCTGGCCGCAAACCATCATCTCGTGGACTCGCCTGATGAGCGGACGTGTGCGCGATCCGCTGGTGGGACGCGATGTGCTGTTTGGCGTGATCCTGGGCCTGACCTGGGTGGTGATTATTGAGATCCGTTTCCTAATTGGCATTACGCGGCTGAACTCGGCACCGCAACTGCTTATGACCGACTATCTGCTCGGATTGCGCAGCACGCTCGGAGCTGCCATCGTGCAGGTACCCGGCGGAATCCAGGGGACTCTCTTCTTCTTCGTCATCCTGGTTGTTCTGCGTTACCTCCTTCGGAATCGCTGGGCTGCGGCAGCCGGTTTCGTCGTGCTCTTCACGACCCTCAATGCCCTGCAAAGCTCCCATCCGTGGGTAGCCGCAACCAGCGGTACACTAGTCTATGCGATTGCGGCCTTCGCTCTCGTTCGTTTCGGACTCATCACGCTCACCATCGCGGTCTTCATCGCAAATACCATGCTGAACGTGCCCGTCACCTTTGACTTCTCGCGCTGGTACGCCCCTTACGCGTTGGCCGTCCCGCTCTTTGTACTGGCTCTCGCATTTTGGGGCTTCTATACAGCGCTCGCGGGACAGAGCTTATTCAAGATTGAGACGCCGGAGTGAAACGAAAGTTCCAATCTCTCAGCTCTAGCTCCACGCGAGAACTTGCGCTGATCAATTTGTAAAATGACACCCCAAGAACCGCACGTTTCGTGGGTTTCCCTGCGAGCTTGGAGCTGAGAGCTTTGAGCTTGTACTGAGCCCTACTTCGCTACCTTCAGATACCGGTCAAACCATTCAATCGTCCGCCGGATCGCATCCACCTGATTCTCACGTTTGGCGAATCCATGGCCTTCGTTCGGATAGTAGTGCGCGTCGACCGTTTTGCCCTCATCCTGCAATATTTTCACGACCTGCTCAGCCTCTTCCTTGGGCACGCGAATGTCGTTATCGCCCTGCAACACGAGCAGAGGCGCCTTCTCGTTCCTGATGTAGGCCAGCGGTGAATCGGCCTCATAAACTTTGCGATCCTTCTCAGGATCGCCCAACAGCGTCTTCTCATACTGTTGAAGCATCGGATCTTCATGTTGCAGCATAGTCAGCCAGTTGATGATGCCGAACTCCTCGACGGCCGCGGCCCAAACATCGGGCGTTTTGCCGATCGCCATCATGGTCATGTAACCGCCGTAAGATCCGCCCGTGATGCCGATCTTCTTCGCATCCACGTAACCAGTGGCTTCCAGAAACTTCGCTACATACACTTCGTCCTGCAAGTCGCCGCCGCCGAGGTCCTGGAAGTTAGCGCGCTGGAAATCCATGCCGAATCCTGTCGACCCGCGCACGTTGGGCGCAATGCAGATGTATCCGCGCGTAACCAGAGCAATCACGGTCCGGTTGAAGTAGTCGGTCGTCTGGCCAGTCGGACCGCCGTGTGGAAGCACAATCGCCGGATTCGATCCGTCGCGCTTCAGGTTGAAGGGCACCCACGCAAACGCGCTGATGACCTTCCCATCGAAGCTGCGATAGTGCACGAGCACGGACGCGGGAATCTTGGCCGCGGTGAGGCTGGCGATCGCCGAAAACGTCAACTGACGCGGCTCCCGGTTGGCAATGTCGTACACCCAATAATCGCCCGGCTGAGTGGAACTCTGATGATTGACCAGCAGCCGGCGTCCGTCCGGTGAATACGAGGTGGGATTTCCCGAGTAGCTATTGAGGCCCGCAGGAAGATTCAGCTTCGTGGCCTTAAGCGTGGCTGTATCGACCAGAAAGTCGTCGGTGCGTCCATCTGCATTGATCTGGTAGGTGAACTGCTTCCCATCGGGCGAGAAGTTGCCCGAACCAGCCTCCCATTTGACGTTGGTCACCCAGGTCAACTTCCTCGTCGCCTCGTCGAGTATGGCGACGTTGGGATATCCCCCTGGCTTATCCGAAGTGAGGAGTAAACTGCGCCCATCCGGCGAGATCGAACTCAGTTCGTTGCGGCTCTCACCGTCGTGCCTGGTAAGGTCCTCTCGCGCGCCGCCGGCCACCTCGATTCGGTAGACGTCGGAATCCGTGAATGCGATGTTCGACCGCGTGGCATAGATGAACCTGTCGTCACGCGACCAGAACGGTCCGTTCCATTCGTGATCCGGGGTCTGTTCCTGGGTGAGGTTGCGGACGGTATGCGTCTTCCAGTCCAGAATGGCGACATCCGTGGCCGATGCGGTCTTCGGCTTGTAGGAAATTGCCAGCGACTTGCCATCGTGCGACCAGACTGCGCTTGTCTCCGATATTTCCGGCGTATTCGTCAGGTTCACCACTTCGCCGCCGTCGCTTGGAATCGCATAGAGATCGTAAATCTCGCCGCCGCCCTTGTCGGACTGGAAGACGATCCACTTTCCATCGGGAGACCAGGCTGCGCCCGACTGCCGATCGTCCGATTGGCTCAACTGAATTGGCCAGCCACCGTCGGCGCTCACCTTCCAGAGATTGTTACGGCCCGTGAAGTTGGAGGTGAAGACAATCTGCTTGCCATCGGGAGACCACGCGCCACCGCCAATCGAGCGCGTGAAAAACAGATCGTCAATAGGGACGGGAGTCGCGCTCTGGATGGCAGGCGACGTGATCGTTTTCGGATCGGTAATCTCGCGCGTTTCAGGCGAGTCGACGGCGAAGGCGTTCAGCAGCGCGGCAAGAAGCAGGACGGGCAGGAAGGATTTCACAGGACCTCCAAGGATGACGACCGCCGGATAGCGACCGCGGATAACGACCGCGATCATAAGTCGGAAGTTTGCGGCCGGTCAATGGAGCGGACTCTGGAGCAGACTCTCTCCCTAGGACTATTCGGAACTTGGTATCCTGAAATGAGAATCACTTTTGGAGAGCCGAGAGACGCAAAGCACCATGCCAACTGAAAAATCCCCATCTCCCGACGAGCGTCTGCAGCAGGAATTCAACCGTTGGGCCGAGCAAGGCGAAGGCCCGAAGATGGAGAACCATCATCTCGATATCACCGAGAAGACGCTCCGCCGCATGGGTCTTCGCCCTGGCGAGCGCGTGCTCGATCTCGGCTGCGGATCGGGCTGGGCCACGCGTCTGCTGGCGCGATTGGTCGGGGAGGGACCGCAGGGATTCGGGCAGGTGGTTGGCATCGACATTGCCGACGAGATGATTCGTCAGGCCCGCGCCGCCTCAAGGGATTTCGAGAACATCATGTTCGTTCAGGGCTCGGCTGCGCAAATTCCATGGGAGGAGAACTTCTTCGACAAAGTGCTATCGGTCGAATCGTTCTATTACTACCCAGATCAGGACCGCGCGCTCGCCGAGTTGTTTCGCGTAATGGCGCCGCATGGGCAGTTGTTCATTCTGATTAATCTTTATAAGGACAATCCCTATTCCCTGCAGTGGGTCCCCAAGCTGAAGGTTCCAGTGCAGGTCCGTTCGGCGGAAGAGTACGTGATCTTGCTCAAGGCACATGCGTTTGAGAAGGTCGAATACGCGCTGATTCCTGATGACACTCCGACGCCAGAAAATTACCAGACCACGTCGTTCCATTCGCTCGATGACTTGAAGGCGTTCAAGAAAATTGGGGCGCTCTTGCTGATGGCGTCCAAACCTGACGTCCGCAATCCCGCCCCAGGTTACACGATTTACTAAGAGCCTCGAGCTGCGAGCTCCGAGCTACGAGCTTCGAGCTACCCCACACGGAGGGTGCATTGCGCGGCGCCATTCATTCAAGTGAAAGGTGCTGGTGGTGGTCGCTCGAAGCTCGTGGCTCGTAGCTAATCATCATCATCGTCGCGATCGTTATCACGATCCCGCCCGCGCTCCAGATTCGTCACGGAACTCAGCGGGCGTCCATCGTTTGCGTGACTGATCTCGATCGTCCCATTCACATTCGAGAGTTTCACCAGACTCCCGCCCGAGCCCAATTGCCCATGCAAACTATGGCCCACATATTGATGCCGAATCGCGGTCAAACCGAAATCGTTCGAGATACTGCCTGAAACCGTACTCGCTTCAATTTCGGCGCTGGAGTCTGAGGGCAGCGTCACGTGCAGCCTTCCATTCACCGAGGAAAGCTTCAGGCCGTGGGCGGGCATCTGATCGACGCTTGCGTCCAGCGTCCCATTTACCGTGTTAAGTTCGGTGCGGCCCTGAAGGTTATGCACCTCCATCCGTCCGTTCACGCACGACGCCCGCACTTCGCCGGCGACATCCTTAATGTCGAGCCTGCCGTTGACCAGTTTGATCTCATCAAGCATCGCCTGCCGCGGCACCGAGATCGTGTATTCGACGCGGGCAGGATTGTTGCGCTCGCCATCATCGCCAAAATTGAAAGAGTGATCATGATTGGAGTATTTGGTGCGAATCGAAATGCGATCTGCCGACGCGTCAATCTCGATCCGGGCCTCGTCCAGACGCTCCTTGTTCCACGCGCTCTTGACGGCATCAATCTTCACCTCGGCGCGATCCCAGCCCGTAATGTGGACGGGACCGTTGATGTTCTCAAGCTCAATGCGCCCTTGCGCGGAGAGCGGGAAAACCTTGTGAACCTCTTCGGTAAAGCTGCCTTGGCGATCCGAGTGGTCCGAAGCCCAAGCCGCTCCCGCCAAGAGCGAAATCGCAGCGATTGCGGCCAGCACCGGCCGCCGAATCAACTGTCTGTCATGTCTAGTCATAATGCCTCCGTCGACGTTTAGACGAAGCGGCGGGGGATAGGTGAGTGGGGCAATCGAGGTCATAGATCGAAGGTTCGGCAAACCGCAGGCCCAAGCTGAACCCCGAATGCCAAGAGCCGGTATTCGATTCTGTGACCTCCATCACCCCGAGGCGTATGATGTTCGCTATATTCTGTAGTACAGTACAGCGGTTCGCACGAGGCCCCATGAGCTGGCTCCAGAACAAATTCGAAAAGAACTTCATGATCTCGACGGTGGACTACGTCTTCAACTGGGCGCGCAAGTCGGCGCTCTGGCCGATGACGTTTGGCCTGGCGTGCTGCGCCATCGAGATGATCGCGTCTTCGACCGCGCGCTTCGACATTGCGCGTTTCGGTTCGGAGGTCTTCCGTCCCAGCCCGCGCCAATCCGACCTGATGATCGTGTCCGGGACGGTTACGCTTAAGATGGCGCCGATCGTGAAGCGCATTTACGACCAGATGCCGGAGCCGAAGTGGGTGATTTCGATGGGAGCGTGCTCGTCGGTCGGCGGCCCGTTCAATACTTATGCCGTTCTGCAAGGAGTCGACCGCATCGTTCCGGTCGATGTTTACGTGATCGGCTGCCCGCCGCGCCCCGAAAATTTGTTTTACGCGCTGCTGCGCCTACAGGACAAGATCGACACCATGACGCTGGCTAAGAAGCCCACCGAAGTTCGCCTCGACGAAAGCATGATGGAACACTTCAAACGGCAGGTGATGGTGGCGCAAACGATGCAGCCGAAATAGAGCAGTTCTCAGTTCTCGCTTCTCAGTTCTCAGTCGAGTCACACTGCTATCTGCTTCTTGTCATCCCGAGAGCAGCGGGGGGATGCCGCAATTCCAGCCATCTTGGTTTAAACTGTCGGCACACTCCAATAGCTGTCAGCCAACTTCCATGTTCACCAAACTCGCATCCAAATCCGATCTCCCCGCCCTCAACGAAGTCAAAGAACTCCCCTGCAATGGCAAGCAGGTATGCGTCGTCAACCTGAACGGCGAAATTCATGCCATGGAAAACACCTGCCTCCACATGGGCGGGCCTCTCGGCGAAGGCGTAATCGAAGACGGAAAGGTCATCTGCCCGTGGCACGGCTGGGCCTGGGACCCAATCACAGGCCAGGGTCCGGGGGCGGCGAAAATTGCGGTTTATCCCGTGAGAGTCGAGGGCGGGGATGTGCTGATCGAGATTTGAGCCCAATCTGTGCTTAGTTTTGAGGACGGTTTATGTCCGAGGACCTTGCAAATCTTCTTGATATGAAGACCGCTTGGAAGCGGGTCAAGGACGATGCGCGAAATCGCGTCTTCATCCGCCACCCCTATGCTATTCAGGTTGTCGAACTGGATGTTGAAGGTTGGCTAAACGCTCGCCTTGAGGACGTGCGAAAGGACCGTTACACGCCGTCCTCCATGTTTGTCTGCGACGTGCCCAAAGGTAAAGGATTGGTAAGACCCGGATCCCATCTTGCGTACGCTGACCGACTTGTTTATACAGCCTGCGTAGGAGCGTGCTTCCCGGCCATTCACGCCGCTCTAACTGGGCCCAAGGCGCGATTGATTTCTCGTACAGGTTGGCCAAGAGACCAGGCGATCCGGAATGGCTGAGAGATCGGTTTGCCGGGTGGCAAGAGTTTAGGGAAAAGAGCATTCAGAGAATTGACAAAGGGGCACTTTACATCGTAATGGCGGATATCACGGCGTTCTATGAGAATGTCGACATCGGAATCTTGACATCCGACCTCAAGCAGGTGAAGGCACCAGCAGCGGCCATTGAACAGATCAGTCGGTGCTTGAACAAGTGGGCCCAGGTTAGTGGGCGTGGAATCCCGCAGGGGCAGAGCCCTTCGGACATTTTGGCGAAGCTTTACCTTAACAACGTCGACGTTAATCTCAAAAACATGGGGTACGACCATCTAAGGTATGTAGACGATGTGCGGATTTTCTGTAAGACACTAGTCGAGGCAAAAAAGGCCCTTGTAGACTTGAGTCGACTTCTTCGGAAGCGCGGGTTGAGCTTGCAGGCAGCGAAGTCAGAAATATACAGAAGCGACGAGGCGAGAGACGAGATAGAGGATGTGGCAGTGGTCTTGAAAGGAATCAAGGAGAGGTTTATCCAGGAGGTAGTGCGGGGGACTGGCTTTGGCGACCCGTATATGAGCGTCCCTGAGGCGGACGAAATTCTGGGGAAGAACCCAGAGGACGCCCCGATCGAAGTAATTCAAGAGACGTATCAAACGTATTTTGTTGATTCGAACAACGAGTTCAATGCAACGCTATTTCGATTTTTGCTTAGTCGGTTAGGGAAGCAAAGTGACTCTTTTGCCGCAGAGCACTGTGTTACTCTGCTGGGCGATCACCCTGAGGAAACAAAAGCGATCGTCGACTATCTGGCACGGCTAGATACCGTGCCTGATGGGACCGTAATTAAGTTCCTCAATTCCGATAGCGCTGTTTATGACTACCAGATATATCAAATTCTTGAGTTCTATCTGATTAGGAAAAGCCCCCCGACGGAGGATTTGTTGTCAATTGCCCGACAACTGGCCTTCGATGCCGCGAGGCCTCGCTATCTGAGAACTGTTGGGAGAGCCCTACTCGGAAAATACGGGACGGCAGCTGATCTCGAACGGCTACTCAACTCCTACGACGAAGTCACCGATCCATCCGAGAGGGGTGAACTCGTGTGCGCGCTTTTCCGATTAGAAAGAACTCGTCGAAATGCCTTCTTGGGTCGGGCGGAACAAGAAGGTGAAATGAATATGCGAGCTGCGAAGTGGGTCAGAACCCTCAAGGACGAATCGGAGATAACAGTTCCTTAGGATAGCAATTGCATAAACTGTTCCGGCCGTTCAAATCCCGGAAACACATTCTTCAAATCCTTATTCCCCAAATACTGCGAGACCGCTTCGCTAAGCACCAGTCTGAAGTCGGTGGTAACAGGCGAGGTCTCGGCCTTCATAGAGCTGCGATTGATCCAGCCCCGGCCAGCGTCCATAAACGCGGCCGCCGCGCACCGGGCCTCCGAGCACGAACATGACGTTGGCATGGCCGTGGTCGGTGCCGCGGTTGCCGTTTTCGCGCGCGGTGCGGCCGAACTCCGACATCGTAACGACCACTGTATCTTCGCCAAGATCGCCGAGGTCGTTCCAGAATGCCGCAATCGACTGCGAAAAATCGCCGAGCACATTGGCGATCTGCCCCTGCGTGCTGCCTTCGTTGACGTGATGGTCCCAGCCTCCAATATCGGCGAATGCGACCTGCACGCCGACGTTGGCTTTGACGAGCTGCGCGAGCTGTCGCAGGCTGTCGCCGAACCGGCCCTTGGGATAATTAGCGCCGGCGGCCGGATTGTATTTCGAGGGATCGGCGGATTGCAGCATTTTTACCGCGTCAAACGTCTCCTGCCCGGTGCCATGCATGACGGCGTCGACGGAGTGCTCATACATCGCTTCAAAGCTGTTGGCAATAGGCGCGGCTTTGGGATTTTTTCCGCCGATTGAAAAATCGCTCAGATTGTTGAGCGCGACCGCTGGCTCTTTACCGGAAAGAATGCGCGGCAGAGACGGGCCGAGCGCAATGGCGCGAAACGCGGAGGGGTCTGCGCTATTGTGATCGGTCGCAGCGGGATCGATGGCGCATTAGCGCGCGGCAGATCGCGGAGGCAGCGGTTGAGCCAGCCATCGTCGGTCGCCTTGATGCCCGGCGTGCCCGATTCCATGAAGTCCTGCGCGTCAAAATGTGACCGTGTGGGATCGGGCGAGCCCGAAGCGTGCACGATGGCGAGGTGCTTCTGCTTCCACAGCGGCTCGAACGACGACATCGCCGGATGAAAGCCGAAGAAGCCGTCGAGATCAAGCACCGATTTCTTCGGAATATTGATGGTCGGCCGCATCGTGTAGTAAGCCGCCTCGCCGTGAGGCACGACGATGTTAAGGCCGTCGGCCGCGCCGCGCTGAAAGATCACGACCAGGCGCTTGGGCCGCGTTCCCGGATCGGCTGCGCCGAAAGCGGCGCGCGTAAGAAAAGTTGGCAGTGCCGCCGTGCCGATGGCGGCAAGAGCGCCGTTGCGAAGGAATATGCGACGAGTGATTGTCATAGAAAACCCTTTCGCCGTGCGTCGTTCGCTGTTCGCTGTTCGCTGTTCGCAAACACACTGCTCGTCGGCGACTAAGTGTTGCTCCTAAAGCGAGCAGCGAATAGCGGACCAGCTATCTTTTCTGAAACTCCGGTGACCCCAAAATTAGCCCCGCAATCACGCCCACATTAGGCGGACGTGCGGGATCGTCCAGGCGCCTCTGGCTGATCTTTGGATCCTCCAGTTGTTTCGTAATCGTTTCGTGCGTCTGGCGCGAGATGTCTCCGCCGAGCAACGAAGCTTCCAGTCGCGCGACCGCCTGGCCCGCATCGGCGGATTTCGGCACAAGTTGCGCGTTGTCGATCGAGACCCCGCGCACCTTTCCGGCTGCCAGTCCGAGCGCAAAGTTCATGCGGGCGAGCAGAGCGGACGAGTTCACCCAGGTCTCGGCCTTCATTGAATAGCCCGTAGGCGGCATCATGGCGTAGAGCGGCATGCCCATGTTGTTGAGCGTGCCGACTAGTTGCCGCGCGTCGTCGACCTGCGCGCCGCTTGCGCGCACCGCCGACACGACAAACTCGAATGGCGTTTTCACCTTGGCGCGATACGCTTCCGGCGCCCAGAATTCCGGCGAGGCGAACATCGTCTTGAGCACTTCGCGAATATCGCCATTCTTCTTCAGGAAGGTTTTTGTCATCCGCTCGACGAGCGTGGGCGGCGGGTCGTCTGACACAAAACGCGTGGCCAGCTTCAATGAGATAAAGTGCGCGGTCTGAGGACTGCGCGCCAGCAGGTGCAGCACCTGCAATCCTTCTTTTTCGCCGTTCTGCTTAATGCGATGTCCAAGCACGATCTTCTGGCCCGGCTCATGCATCTTCGCATCGAACTTGAAGCCTCCGCCCTTGTTCGGACGATCGATCGTCCACCCGGTGAAGACTTTCGCCACCTCGGTCACATCCTGCTGCGAGTATCCGCCGTTCACGCTGAGCGTGTGCAGTTCCATCAGCTCGCGGCCGTAGTTTTCATTCAGGCCGCTGGCCCTGCCGGGCTTGGGCTTTCGCGCCTGCGGCGGACGCTTCGGAAGCGCCCGTCCGCGGCGGATTCTCTCGGGTGGCGGCGGACCGATGGCGGCCTCGGAATGGGGACCGATGCTCAGCCAGTTATCGAGATAGAAGAGCATGGCCGGACTCTTGGCCGTCGCCACCAGCAGGTCTTCGAATTTCCCCATCACATGCGGACGAATCGAGTCGCGTTCATAGCTCGTGAGCAAAAACCGGTCGGCTCCCTTGTTGATGAAGACGTTGAAGTGGTTGAACCAGAAATCGGTCATCACTTCCTGCAATTGGCGCTCACTATAGATCGCGCGCAGCAACTTAGCTTGCGTTAACTCATCAACCACCACCTGTTCAGGATTGTTCAGCGCGAGCACGGTTTCCTTCTGTTGCCCATTCAGGCCTTCCATGAGCGCATCGGACTTTGGCCCTTTAGCGCGGTTGGCGATTGAGTGCTGCTCCTCCGGCGACATCCCGAGAATTTCCCGGTAGCGCTGGTCGGGAGAGAGATCGAGTAGTTCGCGCAGTTTGATGTTTCCTGCCTGCGACTCTTCCCGGCGACGCGTGTGTTCGGCATCGGCCTGCATCGACATTGAGTTGGGGTCATTGCCTCCCTCTTGCTCAGTCGCGCCGCTGAAGGCATTGCCGCCCGCAGCGGCCTTTGCCTCTTTGCGGTCCAGCTTGCCTTCGTACTTCTCGACTTGCGCCTCATAGACCGCATGGAGCGCGGGATCGACCGGCATGGGAGCTTTGCCTTCCGCGACCTGCTTGATGATTTCATTGTTCGGGAAATTCTCAACGATCTCGCCCGTATTCATGCGAAGGGTGCGGAAGGAGGCCAGCCGTGCGTCGAGACGGGAGTCGTCAATTTTTTCGGGATGAAGCTGGAGCTCGATCCACTTGTCGACGCCTAGCTGGGCGACGCGTTCGGCATCCTCCGGGCGCGCACCGAAGGTCAGGCGATTCAGGGCATGCAGGGCGCGCTTCTGCTCGTCCATGCCGCCCACCGCAACCTTCTTTTTGCCAACTGCGAACCGGGTGCCGGACAGGCACGCCAGCAGTGCAAAGGCCACCAGTAGCGATATACGAGTGCGAGCAGGGACTGCCATCCGGATGCGCCTCATTCAGAATGAACCCCAAGCAGCGGAAAAGTTGCAGAGAATTGCGAGCTCGTGGGCGCCGGCTCAGGCCTTGAGCTTGGCCACGTAGCTGTTCTCGCTCTGTGACTTACGGGCCTCGTTCTCGACAAACTTAAGGAACTCGCGCAAGTGCTCCTTCTCGGAAAGCTCAGCACGCGAAAACTGAACGCGCACTCCCGAGGACGGTGTTGTGCGAGTCGATATTCCATTGATGACCACGCCCTTCACCCAGATCTTCCCGCTGGCGACCCATAATCCGATTTCCAGCGCTTTGTTCTCCGGCACTCCACGGGCGGTCTCGACGAGGCAGCCCCCGCGACCAACATTAGCCAGGTTCCCCCAAATCGGGGTGTAGTGGCCCTCGACTCGAATCTCTACCGCGACATTGCACTTCATACGAGTGAAACGGCGGCGATCCGAGGATGTTGTGGTGGCAAACAACTCGGTCTCGAATGGGGGCGCTTCTTTGATCGGCTCCGGCGCTGCGAGCGGAGCGCTCTGGACCACGTCCGTTCCCTTATGGGCCTTGCCTTCTCGGGCACGCACGGCTTTTTCCTTAATCTCGCGCATCGCGTCAAGCAGAGCCTGTGAGCGCTTTTCCGCTGGGACCTCGCGGTAGGTTTGCAGAAGAACGGAAAGATGGCTTACCAGATCAGGGTCCGTGAGCAGGCGCGTCCAATCCGACCCCTCGGGAGATGGTTTCGTCGATTTGTTCATACGCACTACTTCCCTTGGCGTCGAAGCGCCGGGAAGTTGCTCTTGAGTCCACGGCTAGCTTCAGCTCTGGGGCGTAATTCCACAAGATGACCAAGGTCACGAACCAATGGCCTATTGAATAGTTAGACACTCCCCGCCCCATGATCTTGATGCTCAAGGACACAGAGCGGGTTTCTATCGTTAAATTTTTCAATAATTTGCATCACTAAGCCACAAAAACGAATCGAAAAGACTTATCATTTTCGGTTCCGCTTTCTCGTGGGAGGAGTGAATCCAGGTTCCATGTTTTCATACCAATCCGGTAGGGCTGGCGGCAATCCCGAAGCCGCAAGCGACGAGCCACGAATTACGAATCATCCGTTCCATCGACAACCTGATTTTGATTATGACCATTTGAAACTCGCGAAGTGCGGCTTTTGGCTGGTGATGATCGCGACGATCACGCTGTGCGCCTCGACCGGCATGGCTCAAGTTACCGCGTCTATCCCAAACCAGGTACCAACCTCGGCGCAGAATCCGGTCTTCGGTAGCGTTCCAGAGGCCAAGCCGACACCTGGAGTGCTGCCGCTAACCTTCGTCGACGCAATCGAGCGGGCCTTGCGGGCGAACCTTGCCGGGCTGCTCTCGGAATACAACACGATTGAGGCGCGCGGCCAGAAATGGCAGCAACTCAGCGAGTTGCTGCCGAACGTCAACGGCAACGTTCAATCGACCGAGCAGAAGGTGAGCCTGGAGGCGCTGGGCTTCGGCAAATTTCCGAAGAACGGAGCTTTCGGGAATATTCCACCGACCGTCGGACCCTTTTCCTATTTCGACGTTCGCGCGGCCGGCACGCAGCGTGTGTTCGACTGGAAGGCGATCCAGAAATACCGCTCGGCAGTGATCGGGGAGAACGTCGCGCGCTTCAATTTGCAGGACGCTCGCGATTTGGTTGTGCTGGCCACTGGCAATGCTTATCTGGAGGCAATCGCGGGGGCGGCGCGGGTGGAGACGGCGCAGGCGCAGGTCGAATCCGCCAAGGCGCTCTACGATAAGGCAGTCGCGCAACAGCAAGCCGGAGTTTCTCCGGCGATCGATACGCTGCGAGCGCAGGTCGAGTATCAAGCGCGGCAGCAGCAGTTGATCGCGGTGACCAACGATTTCGCCAAGCAGAAGTTATCGCTCGCTCGTGTGTCCGGACTGGCCGCCGGCCAGGCATTCGCTCTGGCCGACAAGGCGCCGTACGAGCCGTTTCCCATCCCAGATGTCGAAACCAGCATTCAACGCGCCTATACGCTGCGCTCCGATTACAAGGCGGCGCATGATCGGCTGGCGGCTGCGCAACTGGAGCACAGCGCCGCGATCGCGGGATACTTCCCTACCCTTGACATCGCCGGAAACTATGGCGAGATCGGGCCCGCTCCAGGCAGCGTGCTACCGACTTATGAGATTGTCGGAACTCTGGGCATTCCGATCTTCCAGGGCGGGAAGGTTCATGGCGACGTGCTCAAAGCTGAAGCCAGCCTGCGCCAGGCGCAAGCCCAGTTTGCCGACGTCAAGGGGCAGATCGATCAGGACATTCGCAACGCCATTCTTGACCTGAAATCTTCCGCCGATCAAGTCGAGGTCGCGCAAAGCTCCGTGAATCTCGCCGACCAGGCGCTCCTGCAATCCCGCGATCGTTTCTCAGCCGGCGTCACCGACAACCTGGAAGTGATCCAGGCCCAGGAGGCCGTCGCATCCGCGCACGAGAATCTGATTTCGAGTCTTTATCTTCATAATCTGGCCAAAGTCTCTTACGCCCGCGCCCTTGGCCGTGCCGAACAAGGCGTTCTCGAATACCTGAAAGGGAAAAGATAATCTATGGACGAGCCCAGCACTGCCGTTGCCGAGCCCAAGCCCGCTGCGCCGCATGAGCAAGCCATTTCGCCCGAGGTCGAAGCTCGCTATCGACGCAAGGCGATGTTTGGAAGCAAGCGCGCGAAACTCGCTCTCGGCCTCGGCGTGCTGGTGCTCATCGTGGTTGGAATTTTTGCCTGGAGGTACTTCACGAGCTACGAATCCACCGACGATGCGCAGGTTGACGGGCACATTAATTCCGTGAGCGCGCGCGTCAGCGGACACGTGATCAAGCTCAACGTGGAAGACAACCAATACGTTCAACAAGGAACGGTTCTGGTCGAAATCGATCCCGCCGACTATCAGGTTGCGGTGGCCCAGGCGCAAGCGCAGTACAACGACACTGTGGCACAAGCTGAGGCTGCCGGAATCAATGTACCGATGACGAACGTGAATACCTCCAGCCAGGTTGCAAGCGCGCAAGCGGGGGTCGCTAATGCCAGGGCGGCGATCGCGGCTTCCCGGCAGCAATTTGAAGTCGCGAAGGCGCAGGTGGTACAAGCCGAAGCCAACAACGTCAAGGCGCAGGACGATCTCGCGCGCTACAAGCAACTGATCGACAAGCAGGAGATTTCAGAACAGCAGTACGACCAGGCGGTGGCCGCGGCCAAGGCGAGCGCGGCTACGGTTGAGGCGGCGCGAGCCAGCGCGGACGCGGCCAAAGCGCAGATCGAGCAGGCGCAGGGAAAGCTATTGCAGGCGAATGCGGACTTGCGCGCGGCACAGACCGCGCCCCAGATGATGCGGGTCACCCGCTCGCGCGCGGAAGCCGCGGAAGCCAATGCGCAACAGAAGAAGGCACAGCTCGATCAGGCGCAGCTCAACCTGCAATATACAAAGATCCTTGCGCCTGTGGCGGGCGTGGTGAGCAATCGCACGGTTGAGGTTGGGCAGAACGTGAGTGCCGGGCAGGAGATGATGAAGGTCGTCCCGCTCGAAGACCTGTGGGTCACCGCGAATTTCAAGGAGACACAACTCAGGCACATGAAACCTGGCCAGCGCGCCGATATCGAAGTCGATGCCAATGGCAGGACTTACAAGGGACACGTGGACTCGATCGCCGGGGCCAGCGGCGCGCTCTTCAGCTTGTTGCCTCCGGAAAACGCGACTGGGAATTACGTGAAGGTCGTGCAGCGCATCCCGGTAAAGATCGTCTTCGAGAACGGCGAACTGAAAGGACACGAGCTGCGTCCGGGAATGTCAGTCGAACCGAAGGTGTGGATTAAATAGCTTCGAGCTTCGATCTTCGATCTTTGAGCTTTGAGCTACGAGCTAGGAGCAAAATCCACTGGAGAGCCAATCGTGGGCGGCGGACAGTGGGCACCGGCATCGGTTGCATGGCCAAGAAAACTTTTGATACAAAGCGCGAGCACCGGCAAAGAGGCAGGTTGCTCGAAGCTCGCGGCTCGAAGCTCGCGGCTCGTAGCTCATAGCTGATTTCATGTCCGCCGCCACCATCACGATGAACGATGCCGAGGCTTGGCAGCCCGCGGTAAACCCGTGGATTATCGCCCTCGCCGTCACGCTTGCCACATTCATGGAGGTGCTTGACACGAGCATCGCCAACGTCGCGTTGCCGCACATTGCCGGCAGTCTTTCCGCGGGCACGGACGAGAGCACATGGATTCTTACCTCTTACCTGGTTTCGAATGCCATCGTGCTGCCGCTCAGCGGTTGGCTTTCTTCCGTCATTGGCCGCAAACGTTTCTACATGAGTTGTGTCGCGCTCTTTACGATCAGCTCATGTCTGTGCGGCTTCGCGCCCAACCTCTCCATGTTGATCTTCTTCCGCGTTCTCCAGGGAATCGGTGGAGGGGGATTGCAGCCGAGCGAGCAAGCGATCCTCGCCGATACGTTTGCTCCCGCGAAACGCGGAATGGCGTTTGCCGTTTATGGAATCGCGGTCGTTATGGCGCCCGCGATTGGCCCGACGCTCGGCGGTTGGATCACCGACAACTTCAGCTGGCGGTGGATCTTCTTCGTCAATATTCCGGTCGGTATTCTCTCTTTGCTGCTGACCTCACGGCTGATTCAGGATCCTCCTTACTTCCGGCGGCGGAAGCTCAGCGAAACGCACATCGATTACATCGGACTCGGACTCGTCGCGCTTGGCCTTGGCACGCTGCAAGTTGTGCTTGATAAGGGCCAGCGCGACGACTGGTTTGAATCGAACATCATCGTGATCCTCACCGCTATCTCGGTGGCCACGCTCGTCTGGCTCGTCATCTGGGAGTGGTATCACAAGGATCCGATCATCGATTTGCATCTGTTTAAGCTGCGCAGCTTCGCCACCTCCAACTTCCTCATGTTCATGCTCGGCTTCGCGCTGCTCGGCAGCACTCTCATGCTGCCGCTCTTTATGCAGACCTTGCTCGGCTATACGGCGGAGCGCTCCGGCCTCGCCCTTATGCCTGGCGGCTTCACCATCATGCTGTGCATGCCGATTGTCGGCTTTCTGCTCTCTCGTTACAGCCCTCGCTGGCTGATGTTGTTTGGGTTGTCGATGTTGTCCTTCTCTCTCTTCCACATGACGACGTTCGACTTGGGTGTGGATTTTCGTACCGTCACCATGGCGCGTGTTTTTCAGGCCATGGGGTTGGCGTTCCTGTTCGTGCCCATCAACACCGCAGCCTATTCCAATTTGCCTCGCGACAAGAACAACGCCGCCTCGGGCCTGATGAACCTGGCACGCAACATCGGAGGCAGCGTGGGCATCTCATTCGTGACCACGATGCTGGCGCGGCGTGCGCAGTTCCACCAGGTGCGGCTGTCCGAAAACCTGAGCGCGGCAAACCCGGAATTTCGCGGGGCGCTTGCGGGTCTTACGAACCGCATGAGCGCGGGCGGAATGGGCAGCGGAACGGGAGCGGGAACCGCATCGCAGCACGCTTATGCCATGTTGCAGGCTAATGTGATTCGCCAGTCGACGATGCTGGCCTACATCGATAATTTCTGGCTTCTGGGAATCGTAATTTCTTGCTTGATTCCGTTCGTGTTTCTAATTAGAAAGTCCAAGCCGGGTGGCGACATCGCCGTGCACTAAGACCGAGTCGCGCCCGCCAGGGTGATTCCAGAGGAGCCACCGATGTTTCGCATCATCGCACTGGAGCGCGAGTTCGGATGTGGAGGCGGAGGTATCGCGGCCCGACTCGCCCGGCAACTCGGGTGGAAGCTCTGGGACCAGCAACTGACGAGTGAGATTGCACGGCGCGCCCAGGTTTCGGAAAAGGCGGTAGCGCTCTGCGATGAGCGCGTCGACAGCCGACTCTATCGACTCGCGAAGACCTTCTGGCGTGGGAGTTACGAGCGCAGCCTGCCGCTTGCCGATTCCACTGCCTTTGACACCGATCGCATGATGGCGATGATGGAGCAGATTTCGGAGAACATTGCCGCCGAAGGCAAGGCCGTGATCGTGGGCCGCGGCTCTCCGTTTTTCCTGCGCGAGCGAGAGGACACCTTCAGCGTGTTTTGCTACGCGCCGCGTGACGAAAAAATTCGGCGACTGATCGCGCTCGGCAAAGAGCGCGAAGAGGCGGAAGACCTGGTCGACAACGTCGACAAAGATCGCGTCGCCTACATCAAGCACTACTTCCACGCCGAGTGGCCCACGCGCAGTCTCTATCACCTGATGATCAACACGGTAGTCGGCGACGAGAACGTCACATCAGAAATCCTGCTCGCGATGAAGACCATGGCTGCGTGCCGGGTCGAGCCCGCGCTACGCGGGTGAGCGTCGCTAAGAAGCGAACTCACTGGCCCCATTTGATCTAAAGAACGCTATAAGTCCTCCTGGATGAAGCGGGGACTGAGGTGAACGTCGAGTTGTACGGGTGGTGAATCTCCAACTACCTTAAAGCCGTGGATTTCGCCGGCCTTGATGACAAAGATGTCTCCCGCGTTGCCCTCGAAGGTTTGGCCGCTAACTGTCCAAACGCCCCGGCCTTCGCGGATGAACTGAATCTCGTCATAAGGATGCCGGTGTGGGGCCGGAGCCCGGTTTGCCGTGGTACAGAAACACCGAAACATTGGTGTTGCCCTGCTCGGCTCCGACAAACTCATGCGAACTACCAACAAAAGGCAGATTCTCCTGGCGTATGTGATACCTCTTTGGTGAGCCTCCTGCCATGGTTTGATGACTGGGCTAAAGCCCGGGTGCTTTGTGCATTGAATGGCACGGCTAAAACCGCGCCATCCCTTAAACTAATTGTGAGTTAGCCCTCAGTTTTTCTTTTTTCCGAAGAGTCCGCCGACCTTACCTAGTGATTTTCCGGCGTTGCCCAGGTTTTTGATTTGATTGCCAGCGAGGGCTTTCATGTCCGGCATGAACGTGGGGTTGGAGGTGGTGCCGCCGACCTTGACCGGAATGCCGCCCGACCCGGCGCCCACAACTTTTGTGAGGCCGCCGCCGACAGCGCCACTGAGATTCGCCACCAGATTGAAGTCAAGCTGATTGGCAGCGCTTACGGTGCCTGCGCCGGTTACGGTTCCAATCGAAGGGACCACGACATCCATTTTGTCGAGCTTAATTCCGTCGGGGGAGTAGCGCACGTCGGAGCTTAGATTCTGAATCTCGGTATCGTTGCCGCCGCCCTTGCCGCCGAGGCCGGGAATGGCCGAGAGCTTGGAGGTCAGGCTGAAGCCTTCGAGTTTGGCGTTGGTCATGCGAACGGTTCCCGTGGCGACGACTTTGTCGACTGGACCCACCGCGTCGAAGTCCAAGTTGAGAGTTCCGCTCTTTAATTTTGATCCGCTAGGCAAGGTCACGCCGATGGCGGGCAGCAGGGCTTCGAGGTCGTCGACGGGCATCGAGTCGCCGGTGAGTTTCATGTGGATGGAAGTGTTATCGCCTTGCATATCATAGGTGCCGGCGAGCTTCAAGATCGCTTTGCCGATGGTGACATCGCCCTGGGTGAGCTGCCCGGTTTCTTTTTGCAGATCGTGATCGACGGCGAAAACCACCTGCACAGTTTGGGAGGACGGCGAGCCTTTAGGGACAAGCTTCAATCCGCTAGCTTTTACAGTGCCACTGGCTTTGGCGAGGTGGCCGTCGGAATCCACTTTGCCGTCGAAATCGGCTGTTCCCGCGATGCCCGTCTCCGGATTCACGAGCGCGGATTTTGACATATCAAGCTTGGTGAGCTTCACGGTTCCATTGAGAGGCGTGAGCGACGCGTCGGCAGGATTTACAGGTCCGGCTGTGGCGTCGAGCTTGAGCGAGCCGCCGCCAGGAAGTTCGGCCGATACCGTCACTGGGAACTGGCTGGTAAAGGAAAAATCTTTCACCGTGACATTTACTTTCTCGTAGACGATAGGCGCGCGGCGCGGGGGTACCGAACCGACGGAGATCGTACCGTTGGTGATCTCGAGTTTGCCGACGCTGAGATTTTGGGGCGGAGCAGAGCTGCGGCTTTTCGTCTCCGCGGGCGCTTTGGGCGCTTCTCCGGATTTGTTTCCCAGTGAAGAGAAGTTCCATGCGCCTTCACGCGTGCGCAGCAGGGAGATCTGCGGATTCTCGATGACGAGATGCGTCACGTTTAGCTGCTTGCTGAGGATGAGCGGCAGGAGTTCGACGCCTACCTTGAGCGACTTCGCCTGGATGAACGGCGTGGTGCTGAACTTGGGATCGTCGGCGATCGCAAGCTGATTGGCCTCGACGCTGCCCGACAGAATGCTGAGGCTCAAGTTGCCAAGCGTGACTGGCCGACCGAGGGCCATGCTGGCATTCGATTCGATCTCGGGACGGAAGCGATTGACGTCGATGAGAAATGGAAGGGCAATGGCGATCACGATCAACAACGCGATCACAATCCCGACAAGCTTGAGAGTCTTTTGATTCATGGCGGCCTCCGCGGCAGGGAGTGGTGGGCGACGGAACGGAAATCCGGGACAAGTTTACCAAAGAAATTTCAATCCGATTGCTAAGCGAGCGTCGCGGGAAGAGACGTCGGTTTGATCGGGATCAATGGTTGCAAAATGCGAGGTGGAACTGGTGGGGCCGCGTGCGATCCGGATGGGTTTCAAGAGTACTGGCGCCCGACAAAGTGGTCATCTCGAAATTCGTTTGGGATGACGAGGGTGACAAACCTGGGAAAACGATCGCGGTTCCGACATTTCCTGCAAGTGCGGAATCCGGGCTCAGACTGTTCCGACGGCCATTTCCTCGCCTTCCATCGGCATCTGGACGAGCACGGGTGAAAATTCTCCCTGCAATCGGGCTTGATAAACCGCCGCCTGGGCGGAGACGCCGGTGCCAACCACGCGGGTTTTATCATGCGAGAGCGCGACCCATGAGCCGGGAGGAGCGGTCCCGAGAACGCGGCTAATTTCCTGCGGATTTGCTTCTACGACTCGTCCCGCTGGCTTTTTGGTCGACATTTGTCCCCCGGGTAGATGGAAAGGCTGGTGCTTGGGGAGAACTCCATTTGAAAGCCGAGCCGGATAGGGGTCAAGAGGTTAACCGGGCTAGAACCTAAGTTCTCTTGGAAGCCGCCTCCTTTCATGTATGAAACCGCGCGCACGCGAGCCGATCCCGTAACTCGTTATAAGATAAGCGATACGGATACTTGAGTAGAAAACCAGGAGCGAATTCGCGGTGTCAGCGCCTGAAATGTCACCCTCCATCCAGCAGGAGGTCGCACGTCTCGCGGGCCTCCCGGAGATACGGGCGGCGTTCAACCGCTTTCGTATGGAAGAGGCGCAGTTTGCCCAATGGCAGATGGCGGTGTCGCGCGTGCCCGCGCCGCCCTTCGGTGAGAGTGCCCGTTCGGAGTGGCTGGCCGACCGCTTTCAGGAACTCGGGTTGGAGAGTGTGCGAGTTGACGAGGTCGGGAATGTTTTTGCGGTAAGCCCCGGATATGGCCAGCGTTTCGTTTCGATCAGCGCTCATATTGATACCGTCTTCCCGGCGAGCACGCCGCTGAATATACGGCAGGAGGGGAGCCGACTCTACGGGCCGGGGGTTTCCGACAACGGCGCCGGCATTGCCGCGATGCTGGCAATCGGCTAGCGTGTTACGCAGCGCGGAGATCATGCACACCCTGCCGTTTGTCTTTATTGCCAACGTCGGGGAGGAGGGCGAAGGGCGATTTGCGGGGCATGCGGCACGTCTTTCAAACGCCGCACTGGGCGGACCGGATCGCCTACAGTGTGATCGTCGATGGGGCGGGATCGGACACGGTGGTGGCCGAGGCGCTGGGCAGCCGGCGATTTGAAGTGATTGCGCGGGGCCCGGGCGGGCACTCGTGGAGTGATTTTGGGACGCCGAATCCTATTTTTGCGCTGGCGCGCGCGATTCAGACGCTCAGCGAGACGCCGGTGCCAGTTTCGCCGAAGACGACGTTTAACGTCGGCGTGATTCGCGGAGGGACCTCTGTTAACTCGATCCCGGAGGCGGCCAGCATGCGCGTTGACCTGCGATCGACTTCGATGGCGGAGATCGATCGTCTGGAGCGTGCGCTGCGGGTTGCGCTTGACCACGCGGTCGACGCCGAAAATCTTCCGGCTGTGAAACGCAATTCGCGGCGCGCGCACACGGTGCAATGCGAGGTGGTCGAGATCGGCAATCGCCCGGCGGGTGAGCTGGGAGCGGATGCACTGCTGCTGAAGGTGATCCGCGCGGTCGACGCACAACTGGGCAACACAGCGCAGGTGCAGCGCGCCTCGACTGACGCCAACATACCGCTCTCGCTGGGACGCGAGGCCATTGCCATCGGCGGCGGCGGCGCGGGCGGCGGCGCGCACACGTTGCAAGAATGGTTCGACTGCAACGGACGGGACCTCGGTCTCCGGCGCATCCTGCTTACAATGCTTGCATTGTCGGCTGTCGGCGAATGACTGCGGAGTTCCGGAAGAGGTCAATGACAAAAACGCTGGTTCTTTTATGCGCGATGGCTTTCGTGGTGACAACCTCGAGTGTGTGGGCGCAAAATGCGCTCCCGCCATTGAAGGCGGACGTGATTTTTATGCACGGAAACGTGTACACGGGGATCGTGGCGCCGGCATCGGCGATTGGCGCGAATCAGCGCGCGGAGGCTATCGCCGTGCGTGGAGACCGCATCCTGGCGGTCGGGTCCCGGGAAGAAATTGCCAAGTTGAAAGGCCCGAAGACGCAGCTCATCGATCTGGGCGGGCACTTTGTCATGCCCGGATTCAACGATGCGCACATGCACCTGGCCAGCGCGGGCCGGGAAAAATTGAGTGCAAACATGGTGGGCGCCAAGACGCTCGACGAATTTCGCGAGCGCCTGCGCGCGAAAGTTGAGGCTTCCGGCCCGGGCGACTGGATCGTCGGCGAAGGCTGGGATGAGACGCTCTGGCCGGTCAAGACGACGCCTACACGCTGGGACCTTGACGAGGTGAGCGGCGATCATCCGGTATTTCTGGTTCGCGTGGACGGCCACATCGGGGTCGCCAACACGCGGGCGCTTGCAACTTGCCAGCGTGACCGTCGCGACGAAGGACCCCGATGGCGGAAAGATCGATCGCGACGAGGGCGGAACGCCCACCGGCATACTGCGCGAGAAAGCACAAGGCCTGGTGGGGGCGGTTATACCGCCGCCGACCCATGAGGTGCGGCGGCAGGCCATCGAACTCGCACTGGCTGACCTGGCCAGCCACGGCATTACCTCGGCGCAGGATTTTTCGTCATGGGACGATTTTCTGGTGTACGAAGAACTTGAAAAAGAGGGCAAGCTGACGGCGCGCATCTCCGAGTGGCTGCCCTTCGATGAATCGATTGAGGAATTGAATCGCAAACGGGACTCGCATCCGCAATCCGACAACATGCTGCATACGGGCATGCTCAAGGGCTTCATGGACGGCTCTCTCGGTTCGAAGACGGCGGCGATGCTCGAACCGTACAGCGACGATCCCGGGAACAGCGGGATTCCGCAATACGATCCGGCAAAGCTGAATGCGATGACGCGCGAGCGTGTACTGGCGGGATACCAGATCGGCTTTCACGCCATCGGCGATAAGGGTGTGCAGATGGCGCTCGACGCGTTTGCGGAGGCCGAGAAGGCCGCAAAGGATGCGAAGGTGAGGGCCGTGGATGGAGGCGCCGATTACCGGTTGCGGGTTGAGCACGCTCAGGTCACGACGGCGCAACAGATTGCGCGCTTCAAAGAGCTGAAGGTCATCGCCTCGATGCAGCCGAGTCACTTGCTGACCGACATGAACTGGGCGGAGTCTCGACTGGGGCCGAAGCGCGCGGAAACGTCGTATGCGTGGGCGGAATTTTTGCGGCATGGCGTGGTGCTCGCGTTCGGGACGGATTATCCGGTCGAGCCGGTCACGCCTTTTCGCGGGCTGTATTCGGCGGTGACCCGGATGAGCGAAGACGGAAAGAGAACTTACGTCGGGCAGAAGCTGACGATCGAACAGGCGATTGCCGCATACACGACGGGCGCGGCCTTCGCGGAGTTTGATGAAAAGCAGAAGGGGAAGTTAGAGCCGGGCATGCTGGCCGATTTTGTGGTGCTTGACCGCGATGTTACGGCCGCTGCACCCGCGAAGATTCTGGAGACGAAAGTTCTGCGGACAGTAGTCGGCGGCAAAACCGTGTATGAAGGCAAGTGACCGTGGTGTGCCAACGGACGGCGGATGGATGTGGGAGTGTCCTCGCCCTCGCGGGATGGTTAGGCCTCAGGCAACGGGCGGCGCAGTTCGTCCAAGGATAGTGCCGTCGCTGGCCACTAACTCTACGGCGAGCGCCAGCCGGCCATCGGCATGAGTGGAGCAGCTCAGGCAGGGATCGTAGGCGCGAATCACGGCTTCGACGCGATTCAGCATACCTTCTTCGAGGCGTTCGGCGTGCACGAAGTGGCGCGCGACCTGAAGGATGCTGCGGTTCATGGCGAGGCCGTTGTGGCCGGTGGCAATGATCAGGTTGGCCCAGCGCATCAGGCCGTCGCCGTCGATCTTGTAATGATGAATGAGCGTACCCCGCGGCGCCTCAGCCACGCCGATCCCTTCGTCGCTATTGGGCCGCGCAATGGCACGAACGTGCTTGGAGAGGATTTCAGGATCGTCGAGCACCTGCTGCATGCGCTCGATGCAGTAAAGAATTTCGATCAGCCGCGCGTGGTGATAGTGAAACGAACTGAGGACGGCCGTGCGCTGGATCTCGTGGAACTCGGCCATTTCCTGGTCGGCGCGTCGGGTGCCGAAGCGGTCGGCGATATTCAAGCGGGCGAGTGGGCCGACGCGGTAAACGCCGTCGGGATAGCCCTTGGGCTTGTAATAGGTTGACTTCATGTAGCTGAAGGGTTCGACCTTTTCGCCAATGAAAGTCTGGTAGGTAGCCGGGTCGAGGCCGGTGGCGACAACCTTGCCGCTGGCATCGACGATGCGGATTTTGCCGTCGTAGAAAGTAAGCCCACCGTCGTCCTTCACGATGCCCATGAAAAGCGTCGGGAAATTGCCGAACGAGGTAATCTCTTCGCGAAATTTTTCGGTGATGCCCTTGAACCATTCGAGCGTCAACTGCGCGATGGTGAGCATCTCGGGCAAAGCGACGAGGATGGCGTCGCGGTTCTGAATGGAGAGAGGCTCGCTTACTCCGCCGGGCACGATCCAAGCGGGATGAATGCGCTTGCCACCGAGGCGTTCGATGATCTGCTGCCCGAATTGGCGCAGGCGGATGCCATTGCGCGCGATCTCGGGATACTCGGCGGCGACTCCGAAAATGTTGCGCTTCTTCGGATCCGAATCGAAACCGAAAATGAAGTCGGGCGACGACAGGTGGAAGAAGCTGAGAGCGTGCGATTGCAGAACCTGCGCGAGTCCAAAGATGCGGCGAAGTTTTTCCGCCGCCCTTGGGATGCGGACGGCGAGGAGAGCGTCGCACGCCTTGGCGGAAGCAATGAGGTGACTGACCGGGCAGATACCGCAGGTGCGCGCCATGAGCGAGGGCATTTCAGTAAATGGACGGCCTTCGCAGAATTTTTCGAAACCCCGGAACTGAGTAACGTGAAACTGTGCGTCGGCCACACGGCCATGGTCATCGAGGAAGAGCGTGATCTTGGCGTGGCCTTCGATGCGCGTTACTGGATCGATGCGGATCGTCTTGCGCTTGCTCTGGGATACGCTCTCGGTTTTTGTAATGTCGTTCAAACTCACTTCCTTGCTGACTCTGCGTGGACTCGAACTCTAAGCGCCAAAGCGGGTCTTCGCGCTTAAATCAGGGCGTCGTCCTTCAATCAACTCCGATACGGCATAAAAAATCGTGTCGGCTGAGGGCGGGCAGCCGGGAATAAACACATCGACCGGTACGACTTCATGCACTGGTCGGACTTTCTCGAGCAGCCTGGGCACAACTTCCGTCGGCGTGCCGGGGTCGAGCGTGACCGTCTCCTTGTAGGCGCGGTCCAGGCTTTCCTGGAGTGGGAACTGGTTGCGCATTGAGGGCACGTTGGCCGTGACCGCGCAGTCGCCGAGAGAGACCAGCACCTTGGTGCGCTGGCGAATGAATCGGATTTTGTGCAGGTCTTCTTCGGAGGAGACGGCTCCCTCGACCAGCGCGATGTCGACGTCGGGAGGAAATTCCTTATGATCTACCAACGGCGAATAAACGAGTTCGGCTTTTTCGGCTACGGCGAGCAGGCGCTCGTCGAGATCGAGAAATGACATGTGGCAGCCGGAGCAGCCATCGAGCCATACCGTGGCCAAGCGCAGCTTACTCACAGTGTCACTCACGACGGCGCCTCACTCATTTTCCTCGCGCATCTGGGTCAGGTAGGGCAGGAACTGGCGGCGCTTGAGCATCTCAGCCACCGACTTGCCTTTTTCAAAGAGCGCACCCGTGGGGCAGACGTGCACGCACTTGCCGCACCCGGTGCAGGTTTCCGACGATCCCCAGGGCTCGGCCAGATCGGTGATGACGAGCGAATTGATGCCGCGGCCCATCACGTCCCAGGTGTGCGCGCCCTCGATCTCTTCGCAGACGCGAACGCAGCGCGTGCACAGAATGCAGCGGTTGTGGTCGACGGAAAAGCGATCGTGGGACGCGTCGACATCCAGGTTCGGATAGCGATAGCGGAAATGAACGTGGGTGATGTCGAGTTTCTGCGCCAGCGTCTGCAGTTCGCAGTGTCCGTTTGAGACGCAGACCGAACAGACGTGATTGCGCTCGGTGAAAAGGAGCTCCAAAATGTTGCGTCGATATTTGCGCAAACGCTCGGAGTCGGTTGTCACCTCCATGCCTTCTTCGACCAGAGTGGAACACGCAGGCAGCAGCCGGTTTGTGCCCTTTATCTCGACCAAGCAGAGACGGCAGGCGCCGACCGAGGACAGGCCCTGAAGGTCGCACAGGGTGGGAATAAAGATCTTGTTCTGGCGGGCAACGCCGAGGATGGTCTCATCCTGGCGCGCGCTGAAGTCGCGCTCGTCAATCTTGAAGGTCTTGATGGTGGAGGCGCGAATCATTCGGTACGCCCCTTCGCTTCCGCCTCGACGACGGCAGGTTCGCTCGCATCCTCCGAGTTGGCCTCGGCTTCGGCCTTGCAGACGCCCGCCGGGCAGCGATGCCTTTCGATGTGCGCTCGGTATTCTTCGGCGAAATAGCGCAGGGTGCTCAGCACCGGATTCGGCGCCGACTGGCCGAGCCCGCACAGGCTGGTGTTTTTGAGCAGGTCAGCGAGCTCTTCGAGTTGAGCGATGTCCGCCGGGACACCCCGCTGCTGCGTGATTTTCGTTAGCAGCCCGTGCATGTGATAGGTGCCGACGCGGCATGGCACGCACTTGCCGCACGATTCACCGGCGCAGAAATCCATGAAGAAGCGGGCGACGTCAACCATGCAGGAGGCATCGTCCATCACGATCATGCCGCCCGAGCCCATGATGGAGCCGGCGCGGGCGAGATTCTCATAGTCCACGGGCATGTCGAGAAATTGCTCGGGGAGGCATCCGCCGGACGGTCCGCCGGTCTGCACGGCTTTAAAGTGGCGGCCTTCGGCCATACCGCCGCCGATTTCGAAGACCATCTCGCGCAGGGTAGTGCCCATCGGCACCTCGACCAGTCCGGTGTTGTTGATGCCACCGGCGAGCGCGAACACCTTTGTGCCCTTGCTTTTTTCCGTGCCAATCTGCGCGTACCATTCGCCGCCGTTACGGATGATGGGGGCAACGCTGGCAAAGGTTTCCACGTTGTTGATGAGCGTGGGCTGGCCAAACAGGCCTTCCATTGCGGGATAGGGAGGACGCGGGCGCGGAATTCCGCGGCGGCCTTCAATGGAGGCGAGTAACGCCGTCTCCTCGCCGCAGACAAAAGCGCCCGCGCCGAGACGCACCTCGAGGTGAAAACTCAACCGGCTGCCGCAGATGTTGTTGCCGAGCAGTCCGAGGCGCTCGGCCTGCTTGATCGCGTTGCGGAGACGCTTCACGGCGAGCGGATATTCAGCGCGCACGTAGAGATAGCCTTCGGAGCCGCCGACCGCAAAGGCCGCGATCAGCATCCCTTCAATCACGCGGTGCGGATCGCTCTCGAGCACGCTGCGATCCATGAACGCTCCGGGATCGCCCTCGTCCGCGTTGCAGATGATATATTTCTTCTCCCCAACCGCCTTCGAAACCGTGCTCCACTTCAAGCCGGTCGGATAGCCCGCGCCGCCGCGACCGCGCAGTCCGCTGCGCGTCACTTCGGCGACCACCTGCGGCGGTGTCATGTCGCTTAGAACCTGCATCAGCGCGGTGTAGCCACCGGCCGCGATGTAGTCCTCAATCCGCTCGGGATCGATATTGCCGCAATTTTCGAGGACAACTTTCTTCTGCTTCTGAAAGAAGGGGACATCGGTGGGACACACCAGTCGATCCACGCGTCCATTTTCAAGGCCATCCAGGATGGCGCCGGCATCTTCCGCGGCAACGCTCTGGTAGAGCGTGTGATTGCCGACCGCTACGAGTGGGCCGTTGGCACAGAGGCCCATGCATCCGACGCCCTTGACCTCGCATTCGCCCGGGCCTGTTTGGGCCTGTCCGTGTCGTGCTGCTGCTTCTTTTTCGAGTGCCGACTTCACGCCTTCGCTCTGGCAGCTGACGCATCCTGCCGCCATACACACCTTGATCGTATGTTTGAACTTCGCCTGGCGTTCGCGCTCAGTTTCGGCTATTTGTTCGAGCTCTTCAGGAGACATGCGACTTCCAGTTGCCCAGACGTTCGCGCAACCCTTGCGGCGTGACCTTGCCAGCGACGTCGTGGTCATAGACGACGGCGGGCGCCAGGCCGCATGATCCGAGACAGCGCGCACCGAGCACGGAAACTTTCCCATCGGGAGTGGTCTGCCCGGGAACCACGCCGAGTTCCTGCTTGATCGCCGCCAGGAGTAGCGGCGCGCCCTTTATGTAGCATGCCGTTCCGATGCACACCACGCAAGTGTGATCACCCGGCGGGCGAAGTGAAAAGAAATGATAGAAGGTTGCAACACCGTAGGCACGGCTGAGCGGCACGCGCAGCGACCGCGCCACAAAGCGCAGCGCATCCAGATCGAGGTAGCCGAAAACTTCCTGCACAGTGTGCAGAGACTCGATCAATCCGCGCGGGCTATTGCCCATACGGCGCATGGTGGCATCGACAAGTTTCCAGCGTTTGTCCGCGCTAGGCGGAGCGGGGCGGGCAAGATCCGGAGCGACTGGCACTCTTCTCTTTCTTTCTGTTCGCACCTGCGGGAATAGCCTCACGCAGGTGTCAACAGAATTAGTTTAGGAGTCGTGCTTGAGAAGAGATGTGACACGCCTCACAGAGGGGTAGTGCATTGGTACACGTTAGGAGGGGGACCATCCGGTGTCCTGTCACTCTTTGACAGTGTGCGGCACGAACTGCGAGTAATTTCCCGTGATGGGACTGTCTGACTCGCGAATGCCGATGCCACACGCTCCTGCGTCTGCCACCAGCCACGAGCCAACCACCGCCGACTTGGACCCGAAGTGTGTCGCGTCCGTGAGAGCCTGGTAAACAAATCCGCTGCCGGCATATTGGCCGTCAGTCTCCTGCTGCAAAATTCCGCTCTTGTAGATTCCAATGTTTGCGCCTTCGCGTCCGAGCTTCGGTTTTTTTACGTAGTTCAACAGATCGTGCGGATCGTCGAGATATGCGGGCAAGAGATATTGGTTGTCCGGATACATCTCCCAAAGGATGGCGAGTAACGCCTTGTTTGAGAAAAGCATCTTCCAGATCGGCTCAATCCAGATGGGCGCAGGGTAAGCCCGCATAACATTTTTCCAGAACGATTCCTTGACCATCATCTCCCAGGGATAGAGTTTGAAGATGGTCTGGATGCGCTCGCCTTCAAGACCCGCGAACTGCTGCTTGCGGATGTCCCAGCCAACCTGGTTCATGAGCAGGCCGCGCGTCTCGATGCCAGCGTCCTCCGCGGTCTGCCGCAGGTAACAGACCGTCATGGTGTCTTCTTCGAGTTCGCAGTGCGCGAAAAAGACGGGCTGCTTCATATAGGGCTTGATGTCCTTCCACTTCCAGATGAGCTTGTCGTGAATGGAGTTGAACTGGATGGCGCCGCGCGGGAACTTATCTTTCATCCAGAACCATTGAATCACCGCAGCTTCGATCAGAGACGTCGGAGTGTCGGCGTTGTATTCCAGCAATTTCGGCGGGCCCGAGCCGTTGAACGCGAGATCCATGCGCCCGTACAGCGCCGGCGGTTCGGCGGTCCATGTCTTGCGGATCAGTTCGGTCGCGTCGCCCGGAATGCCGAAATCGCCATAGCGCGCATTGTCGATGACATACTGTCCGGCTGCGAGGCACATATTCTGCAACTCGTTGGTCGCGTCCTCGATCGCCTTGGCCTCATTCTTTGTAAGCTCGTAATAGGCGGACTCGTTCCAGTAGTCGCGGCCGTCGGGCAGCCGGTTGTAAGTGAGCCCTTGCTTGGTGACGACCGAAAGCCAATCCTTCCGCGGAGAGGTTGACACACGCTGCATTAGCTTCCTCCAAAGAATCCGCTGCCAAAGCCGCCGCGTATGATGGCGGTTCCTTCGGCGGAGGTCGCGCGGTAGGCGGGCAAATCCGGCGACGGTTGAAAACTGCCGCCGTACGCCGGCTGGCCTGGATAAAACCCAGTGCCACCGTAGTACCAGCGATAGAAAGGATAGGGCCCATAGCTTCCAGGAGCCGGGCGATTGTCACATTTATCGTCGCCCACAACTTTGCCGGCTTCGTCGACGCAGCGCGCGACCTGCCCTTTGGGCTTGTTGTCGCAGCCTGTGCTCAGCATAGCTGCGATGGTCAACAGGGAGAGTGAGATCCTCTTGGTCATCTCTTCATCTTTTGGTCATCTCTTGGTCATCGGGGGGATGGCTCTTGAGTTTACGCCAGGGCGCCGGCTTCAGGAAGAGTAACTATGTAAGAAACTATGCAAGTTCCATCGCAAAGTGCGATACGTAAGACACGAATCGTGTGACGCAGCTAACGGAGGCGCACGGCAAACGTGTGCCGAATTCTAGCGGGCTGCGACAAGTTCCGATAATTCTGCCAGGAAGGTCCGCTTGCGATTCTCCAGCCAGGTCATCCACTCGCGCAGGCCGTCTCCGGCGAGGCTCGCAACCTTTACAACTTCCATTTCAGGATGTACCCGACACGCGTTGGCGATGGCCTCGTTGGCGTTGAAGGGGACGTAGGGCAGCAAATCGGTCTTGGTGAGTACCATGAGCTCGGACTTGAAAAAGATGGAGGGATACTTCAGCGGCTTGTCTTCGCCCTCGGTCACGCTGAGCAGGACGATCTTGGCTGCTTCGCCGAGATCGTAGCTCGAGGGGCAAACGAGGTTGCCGACGTTCTCGATGATGAGGAGGTCAAGCGCATCGAGGTCCCAGTCGGCAATGTGCTTTTCGATCATGCGGGCATCAAGATGACACGTGCCGCCGGTTACGATCTGCTTTACGGGATAGCCGTAGCGCCTCAACCGGTTGGCATCGTTTTCAGTTTGCAGATCTCCCGTGAGCACCGCGGCGCGCGTGCCGGAGGGAAAACTCTCCAGCGTTTTTTCGAGCAGCGTGGTCTTGCCCGATCCCGGCGAGCTGATCAAGTTCACGACCAGCACGCGATGTTCGCGAAAGCGTTCGCGCAATTCAGCCGCGACGCGCGCGTTTTCATTCAGAACTTTTCCTTCCATCGGGACGCGATTCATCGTGTTTTGACCTCCATCAGTTCCGAAGCCGTGTAGGTCAATTTTGGCTCGGCGGAGTTTGTCTCTTTGATTCCAGTTTCTTCGATTTCCAGGTAAGTGAATTCGAGTTCGTCGCCGCTGATGCGCTCCGTGGCCAGACCTCCGCACGCAGGGCAGAGTAATTCATAATTTCGGACCTCAAAATCGCGGTTGCAGTCGCGGCAACGGCTGCGGGGGGCGACGTATTCGACCTCCAGTTTCAGGCCTGCGAGTGGTGTGTCGATCGTCAATGCGTCGAAGGCGAAGTTCAGTGCATCAGGATCGACGCCCGCCAGTACGCCGATGCGCACGCCAACTTTCTCTGCGCGCGAACCGGGGCGCCGGCGCAACTCCGCGGCCACTCCGTCCAGAATCGAATTGGCGATGCCCATCTCGTGCATAAATTCAACAAATCCGGGGAAGCTGATCGCCGGCCAGCATGTCGACACAACGCGATGTTCCGAACTCGGTGCGAATGGTCACGATCGGTTGCACGGATTCAATCACCGTTCCGATCATCTGCGCATCGCGACCGAGCGGATCGCTGCGCATGGCGCCGAGAATAGCAACTGCTGATTCGGGCGCGACAATGGCAATGAGCTTACCCTCGTTGGCCACATATAAAGGATCGAGGCCCAGCATCTCACAGGCTCCGCGAACCTCTTCGCGAATCGGAATCGCACTCTCCTCGAGCTGAATGCCTACCCGCGACTTTTCGGCGATTTCGTTGAGCGTGCTCGAAACACCGCCCCGGGTGGGATCGCGCAGTACGCGAATTGCGTTCGCTTCATTTACGCGCAGCATCGCGGCCACGAGTCCGTTCAGTGCGGCGCTGTCGCTTTCGATAGGGCACTCGAATTCAAGCCCCTCGCGTTGCGCAAGAATCGCAATCCCATGGTCGCCGATCGATCCGCTGAGCAGAACTCTGTCGCCGGGCTGCGCGCGGTTGGCGGAAAGTTCAAGGCCGTCAGGAACGATGCCGATGCCAGTGGTGTTGATGAAGAGCTGGTCGCCACTTCCCTTTTCGACGACTTTCGTGTCGCCAGTGATAATTTGGACGCCGGCCTTTTGCGCCGCTGCCTGCAGCGAGTCCACCACTCGCCGTAAGACATCTATCGAAAGCCCTTCTTCGATAATGAAGGCGACGCTCAGAAACAGCGGCGTCGCCCCGCCCATCGCGAGGTCGTTGACGGTGCCATGGACAGAGAGCGAACCAATATCGCCACCCGGAAAAAAGAGTGGCTTGACGACAAATGAGTCGGTGGTGAAGGCGAGCCTCACGCCTTTGAGGTTGATGATTGCCTGGTCGTCGAGCCGCGATAAAATCGGATTGCCGAATGCCGGCAAGAAAATAGAGCTCATGAGCTCGGAGCTAAGGCGACCGCCGCTGCCATGGCCAAGGACAATGGTGTCCTTTACCGGGTGGGGCGCCGGACAAACGAGCTGTGCAAGCGAGTTGGTCTTTTCGGCCATTCTTAGGGCGCCTCTGGAACAGTTAACCGGGCCGCCGCTACCGGTTTCGCGTGGCGCCGATAGTTGTAGTACGCCGCGCAGGCGCCTTCAGAGGAAACCATGGGCGCACCGAGCGGATTCTGCGGAGTGCAACGCATGCCAAACGCAGGACAATCGGTCGGCTTCTTCAGTCCCTGCAAAACCTGCGCGCTGATGCACTCCGCCGGTTCCTCGAAGATGATTGACGTCAAGCCGAAAAGCCGCGACGCATCATAGTCGCCATACTCATCGCGCACGCGCAATCCGCTTGCGGGAATCAATCCAATACCGCGCCACTTCTGGTCGGCAACCTCGAAGACTTCTTTCACCAGGCGCTGCGCCGGAAGATTGCCCTCATAGTTGACGGAACGCACGTACTGGTTCTCCGCGCGCGCTTCACCCTTCTCGAGTTGGCGCACGAGCATCAGCACAGCTTCCAGAATGTCCACCGGCTCGAAGCCCCCCACCACGATGGGAATGCTGAAATCGCGCACCAGCGTCTCGTATTCCTCGTAGCCCATGACCGTGCACACATGTCCCGGCGCAATGAAGCCATTGACCCGGCAATCGGGCGAGGTCATGAGCGCGCGAATGGCAGGCGGCACCAGCACATGGGAGACGAGTGCGGAGAAGTTCCCAATTTTTTCTTTTTTCGCCTGCCAGATCGCCATCGCATTGGCGGGCGCGGTTGTTTCGAAACCGACGGCAAGGAATACCACTTTGCGTTCTGGGTTCTGGCGCGCAATTTTCAGCGCCTCGGTCGGGGAATAGACGACGCGCACATCGCCACCGCGCGCCTTCACGGTGAACAGGTCGGTCGTCGAGCCGGGCACGCGCAGCATGTCGCCGTAGGAAACCAGAATTACTTCTGGCCGGGCGGCAAGTTCGAGCGCCTTTTCGATGGTTTCGAGTGGCGTGACGCACACTGGGCACCCCGGTCCGTGAACGAGTTCAATATGTGCGGGAAGCAACTCGTCCAGACCGTAGCGCATGATGGTATGCGTTTGGCCGCCACAGATCTCCATAATGACCCATTTGCGGCTTGCTTCGCGCTTGATCTCGGCGAGCAGGCGGCGGGCTATGGCAGCGTTACGATATTCGTCCAGAAATTTCATGGGCAGCAGGCAGCGGCGGGGAGCCAGACTGCGATTTCACTGTACGGCGGGATGAACATCCACTCGGTGACGGACGTCACATGAAGAAGTGACAGGCGTGGATCTCGCGTGCGTACAAAAGACTTAGACGGCGTTTTCTTCCGGCGGAAGTTCTCCCTGCAGAGCACCTAGTTCCTCCAGCGCCTGATAGGTGCGCTGCGCTTCCTCTTCGTCGATCTTGCTGATGGCGAAGCCGACGTGCACCAGCACGTAATCTCCGGGAGCGGCTTCCGGAACGAAGTCCAGCCGGACCTGGCGCACGATGCCGCCAAACTGCACGCGGCCGGTGCGCGCGAAGCCCAGATCGTCTTCACTCAGAATTTTCCCCGGGATGGCAAGACACATAGTTGTGCTCCGAAGATGGAAAACTACCCCCAGCCTTTATCGTCCCAGCCGGCACTTCCCACAGTGATAGCGGTCACATGCGGGTGTGAGGAGCCGGTAATACGGCTCCAAACAGGAGAGCCACCCGAAGGTGGCTCTTCTTTTGCAGTAGCGGCCCGGAGCCGATATGTCAGTTCTGCGGCGGGGTGGGACTACCCGGTGATGTTGTTGAAGGTGTGCCGGGGCTCGTCGTGCTCGGATTGGGGTTCGATGGGTTCGTAGTACTCGGTGAGGTTGTGTTGGGACTGGTCGTTCCCGGCTCGGTCGTGTTCGGCGAGGTTCCCGGAGTCGTGGCATTCGGAGTCGGAGTCGTATTCGGATTCGTCGTATCGGGCTGGGTGGCACCCGGAGTAGAGCCCGGGTTCGTGGCTCCCGGTTCGGACTGTCCAGGCTCGGTTTGCGGGGTGTTGGGCTCGGGGTTGGTCTGTGGTGTCCCGGTTTGAGGCGCGCCGGATTGCGGGGCAGTTGTGGAGCCGGGACTCTGCGTTCCTGCGCCTGGCGATGTGCTGCCCTGCCCAGGTGCGCTGCCCGTACCGCCGGTCTGTGCGACTGCCCAGATGCCGCAAGCCATCATGGCTGCTAGTAGCGTGATCTTCAACTTCATGGAGGAACCTCCCATTTCTCTGTTTCGATCTTTTCACTGTTCGATCTTTGAGCGATCTCTTTATGACGACGACCGATGTTCCATTGTGCGGAGGCAGGCACACAACGGGTATCGGGCGTCAACCTGAGTTTCAACAGAGAATTGCGGTAGCGGCGATGCCTGGCGATCTAGGGCGAGATCACCATTTTCCCTGGAGTGGTCCCATTCGTAGAAAATGGCGAGTTGGTGATCACGGTCGGTTGACCATTGTTCTGGTCATAGGTATACCCCTGAATGCCAGTGGGGCTTCCGATGTAGAAGAATCCGCCCAAAGGATCGATCAAGGCAAAAAGATTGCCGGATGCGACGCTGAACGGCGAATTGATGGTCGGCGACAAGGCACCGGTGGAACTACTGATCGAAAAGGCCCACACGCTGTAATTGGAGCCGGACGTGGTCGCGAAAAGAATGCCATTCGAGGAGAGAACGAGAACTGTGGGTCCGTTGCCGGCGATCTGGGTAAATGGCGACCCCGTGATCGGGGAAAGCGATCCATACGTCGGACCCTGCGTCAGGTTGATGTTGAACCCGGAGAGGTTGCCCACGCTGGTCGGAGGATTATTGATCGCCGAGGAGTTCGCGACATAAAGATGCGTGCCTGTACTGTCGATCGCCATGCCCGAGGCGCCCGTCCCCGAGTAGTAGGGAGATCCTGGCACCGGCGTGAGAGCGCCGGTGGATGTCGAGAAGGTGAAGGCGGTCACCGTGCCGACTCCGGGGTTCGAAACGTATACCAGGTCACCCGTGGGCGCGAAGACAAGGTCGCTCGGGTCGGGATTGGAATAGAAGGGCGAACCCGCAACCTCGGTCAATGCTCCGCTTCCGGAATCGATGGAGAAAACAGAAACTGTCCCGTAGTTGCCGGAGCCGCTATTGGTGACCAGCAAATACTGGCCGGACGGATCGACCACGGCGGCGTGTGGACTGCTGCCGGCGGGGGTTGGAGCCGCCTTCTGCGACAAGCTGCCGTCTTCGGCGATGTTGAACAGCGAAACCGTGTTGGCCAGGCTATTGGCGACGTACAAAAACTTGCCGAGGAGTGCGAGCCCCTGCGGACTGGTTCCCAGAACCTGCGGGGTCTGTCCGATGCTCGTAATTTCTCCCGTGATCGAGTTGATCTGCATATAAAGGACAGAGTTCTGACCGGGCAAAGTGACGTAAGCGTCCTGATGCTGCCCGAAGGTGGGGACCGACTTGCTGCCGGCGCAGGAAACAAGAGACGCGCCCAAAACTGCGATAACCAGAACGCCAAACCCGCCGCCCAGAAGACACGGCCTGCCCAGCGATTTCTTGCGTACCGGTTGCCTATCCAACAGTGCGGCGCGCGCCGCCGCCCTAAGAAAGCTCATTGAGAACCAGCTCCTGCCTGCGAGATCAGATGTGACGGTAGAGATACTATCGTGCACGAGAAGACCCGAACTGCGCAACTGCGGGCGAGCCAGCGGCGCCATGCTCTCCGAACACTATTGCTCGGCCAGTGAGCGGTGGACCATGTAGATTGCGATGGCGCCTTCGCCCACGGCGGAGGCGACGCGCTTTACGTTGCCGGCGCGAACGTCCCCGACAGCAAAGACGGATGGCAGGCTGGTTTCGAACATCTGCGGAGGACGGTTTAGCGTCCAGGGGTTGCGCGCGGCGTGGGCCGACACGGCTTCTGGCGGGGCGGAGTCTGACGGCGAGACGTGCGCCGCCCCCGAACCGTTGTGCGGGGTCGGAATATCGCGGCCCGTAAGAATGAAACCTTTTTCGTCGAGGGCCACGCAGCCTTGCAGCCACTGGGTGCGCGGCGAGGCGCCGGTCATGACAAAGACGTGGCAGATGCCATGGGTTGAGGTTTCGCCGGTTTTCTTGTTGCACCAGGTGACGGAGCCAAGCTGGCCGTTCGCGCCGCTCTGAAACCCAACGATTTCGGTGTTGGGGTGGAGTTCGATGGCGGGGTTCTCGGTGATGCGCTGGATGAGATAGCGCGACATGGTTTCGGCAAGGCTGTCTCGGCGCACCAGCATATAAACCTTGCGCGCGGTTTGCGCGAGATATACGGCGGCTTGCCCGGCGGAATTGGCTCCGCCTACGACCACGACATCTTCTCCGACGCAAAGCTGGGATTCGATGTAAGTCGCGCCATAGTAGATGCCACGCCCTTCGAACTCCTGGAGATTTGCGATCTGCGGCTTGTTGTATTGCGCGCCGGTCGAAATGACGATGGAGCGTGCGGCGAGTCGGTCGTTATTGTCGAGCACGATTTCGTATGGACGCTTGCTGCAATCGAGGCGCATGACGCTATGGCCAATCATCATTCTGGCGCCGAACTTTTGTGCTTGCGTGATCGCGCGATTGGCGAGTTCCTGGCCCGAAACGCCGGTCGGAAATCCGAGATAGTTTTCGATCTTTGAACTCGACCCCGCCTGGCCGCCGGGAGACTCGGCTTCAACGACAAGGGCGTCGAGGCCCTCGGAAGCGGCGTACACGGCGGCAGCGAGACCGGAAGGTCCGGCTCCTACGATGAGCACATCACGCACCTGCGAACCGTCGATTGCGGCGTTGAAGCCGAGACAGTCAGCGAGTTGCTGCACGGTCGGATTACGCAGGACGGTGCGAGTATTGCAGATGGCGACCGGAATTTCCGCAAGCTTGACCTCGAAGCGATCGAGCAGCGTCTGCGAAGTTTTGTCGGTATCGAGATCGACGTAAGTGTAGGGGTAGGCGTTGCGGCTGAGGAATTCTCGGAGCCGCAGCGTGTTGGGGCAGTACCGCGAGCCGAGAAGGACCACGTTGCCGAAGCCTTTGCTGATGAGGGCGAGGCGGCGGAGGATGAAGGCACGCATGAAGATCTCGCTGAGCTCGGCATCCCTGGCGATGAGGGAACGCAAGCCCTCGGGAGTGACTTCCAGAACTTCTCCCCCTTCAGAGACACGCCCCCGAACGAGGCAGCGCGCGCCGGTGATCATCGCCATCTCACCAGTGAACTCCCCGGCTGCGTTGTGCTTGACGATGGAAAGTTCGCCGTCGATGCCGGGCTGGACAATTTCAAGGCCACCGGAAAGCATGACGAAGAACGGCACATTGGTGTCGTTGGGTTCAAAGAGGATCTCGCCGACAGTGACCTTGCGAAGATGGGCGATGGGACGGATACGCCCAATTTGCGACTCGGTGAGAGACGGAAAAGTCTGCGTGCGCGGGTCGAGGATGCTGGGTGCAGGCCATGTGGACATGTTTTTTCCCCGAAGCTGGCGGTTGAACAGAGAGTATAGATGTAAAGGCGAAGGGTTTGGCTTCAAAGACAACATTCATTTCGTCCGAGGCTTTCGAAAACTCGAGACAGAGAGGACGCAAAGGTCGTGGGAATAGCAGACGCTACGGCTCGAGCCTCTCTGGCTAGAATGCTAGCTGCTGGTAATGAAGCGGAGGTCGTCGAAGAAGGTCGGATAGGAAACGCCAGCGGCGTCTGAGCCGTGGATCAGGGTTTCGCCATCGGCGCGAAGGGCCGCTACCGCGAAGGCCATGGCGATGCGGTGATCGCCGAAGGAATCGACCTCTGCGCCGTGGAGACGCTGCTGGCCGGGAATGAGGAGGCCGTCAGGACGCTCTTCGACTTCGGCGCCCATCTTGCGCAGGTTGGTGGCTACAGCAGTGATGCGGTCGGACTCCTTCACGCGCAGTTCTTTGCCATCGCGGACTTCAAGGCCATTTTCGGAATAGGGCGCGATGGCCGCAAGAATGGGGATTTCGTCGATGAGTGCAGCGGTATCGGCGCCGGCAATGGTGCCGCCTTTCCAGATCGCGCCTTGCGCTTCGATCGCCCCGACCAGTTCGCCATGTTGCTGCTCGATTTGGCCGACCGTGATTTTGAGTCCCATCTGAATGAGGATGTCGAGCAGGCGCGCACGAGTGGGATTCATGAGTATGCCGGGGAGTGAGAGGTACGAGCCGGGAAAGAGCGCGGCGGCGCAGAGGAAGAATGCCGCGCTGGAGAGATCGCCGGGCACGTCGGCCTCGATCGCACGGAGCGGCTGGCCTCCGCGAATGCTGGCGATATTGCCGTAGTGGTCGACTTCGGCGCCGAAGGCGCGGAGAGCGAGCTCGCCATGGTCGCGCGTGCGGATCGGCTCCTCGACGACCGTTTCACCTTCAGCGAAGAGGCCGGCGAATAGAACGCAGGACTTCACCTGGGCGCTCGCGACTTCCGGGTTATAGTGGATCGCTTTGAGTTGACCGCCATGGATTTTTAGCGGGGGGCAACCGGCCTCGCTGGAAGAGATGCTTGCTCCCATTTTAGAAAGCGGCTTGATGATGCGGCCCATGGGGCGACGGGAGAGCGACTCGTCGCCAAATAGTTCGCTCGTGAAGGCCTGGCCGGCGAGAATGCCGCTGAGCATGCGCATGGTCGAGCCCGAATTTCCGCAGTCGAGGGGAGCGTCGGCAACTTGGAGAATTGGGCCAAGGCCGGTTACCTCGATGACGCCATCATCCCCGCATTTCCACTGAGCGCCGAGTTGTGACATGCAGCCAAGCGTGCTGGCGCAGTCTCGGGCGGCGGAAAAATTGTGAAAGCGGCTGGTGCCGCGAGCAATGGCGGCGAGCATGGCGTAACGGTGAGAGATGGATTTGTCGCCGGGGACGCGGATGATACCGTGGACAGCGCTCGCGGGGCGAATGATGGCGGATGGCATGGAACGTCCATAATAAAGCAGAGCGAACCGTTTTCGGTTCGCGGCAAGAGCCTATGTCATGGGGCACGACAACTCGATGGGGTTTATACAATTTCTCAAAAATCGACTGAGCATTCAGCATCAAACATGCCAGCATCCAAGCTAGGAGTGGCATCCATCCCCTATTTGAGACCCGCTATGCACCGAGTTCTGCGTGCCTTCTTCGGCCATTGTCCGGAGCATCACTTTTGTGTCTTGGATGGAAGTCGCAGAGAGGATAGAGTCAAGCCATTCATGAGTGTTCGTTTGAATTTGCGTGCGGCCATACTTGCGTTTTCGATTTTGCAGTGCGGCACCCTTCTCTTAGCACAGGATCTTGGATCCGCCCCCACCGATTCAAATGCAGCGAATACGCAAGCCGCTCCCGCGGGGTCTCAAACCGAGCCGGGGAGCATCAGCGGAACCATTGTGGATCAAAGCGGCGCGGTGGTGGCGGGTGCCCAGGTCGAATTGAGGGCAAGCGCCCAGAAGGAACCACTAGCCACGCAATCCGCTACAGATGGTCAATTCTTTTTTTCCAAGGTCGCGCCTGGGACATTTCAGCTCTCGATCTCGGCGGCAGGCTTCGAGACAAAGACGTTTTCTGGGATATTGCATCCAGGCGAGGTTGCTGCCTTGCCGCAGATTGCGATAATCGTCGCCGAAACGCGCACCGAAGTCCAGGTTGGCGTCAGCCAGGTGGAGATCGCGCAGGAACAGATCAAGAGTGAAGAGAAGCAGCGAGTATTGGGTGTAATCCCGAATTTTTATGTCAGTTACGTTTCGAATGCTGCGCCACTCAATGCCAGGCAGAAGTTCCAGTTGGCGTTCCGGACGATCATCGATCCATTCACGGTTGTGGTGGTTGCGGGGACAGCGGCGATCGAACAAGGCCAAAATCACTTTGCCGAATACGGCCAGGGCGCGCAGGGATACGGCAAGCGATTCGGCGCAACCTATGCCGACACCTTCACGGGCACGCTGATTGGCGGCGCGATTCTGCCATCGCTTCTCAAGCAGGATCCACGGTACTTCTATAAAGGGACGGGCTCCATGACCTCGCGCGGCCTCTACGCGATGGCGAATGCGGTGATCTGCAAAGGGGATAACGGGCGCTGGCAGCCGAACTATTCGAATGTATTGGGGAGCCTGGCGGCGGGGGGAATCTCGAATTTGTACTATCCCGACCAGGACCGGAATGGCGCAGGATTGACGGTGGAAAATGCGGCGATTGGGCTGGGGGCGGCCGCCGTTTCCAACTTAATTCAGGAATTCATTGTCAAAAAGCTGACGCCGAAGTTGAGCCACGGAGCCGGAGCCCAAACCCCATAGAGCGCGATCCCAAGCGTGCAAGGGCCGGCTGCACGACCCAGGCAACCGGCGCGGAACAAAATTATGATGCCGCGTTTGCCGCGATCGCGAAGACGAGCGCTCGCCCGTAAAATCGAGCGGCTGATGCGCCTCCTCAGCAAGAAGAACCACCCCAGCCAGCGCCGAAGTTGTTAGAATCCTCAGTGCGCCAAAAGAGGGATCTATTGACTGGGAGACTGTCTTTTCTTGCTCTGTTTCGACGCCGTAAGCCCAGCCTCTACAGTTTCGTTCTGCTGATTCTTGCTATTTTTGTTGTACGGGCCCATCTTCTTCTGGCGGCCGACAGTCCTCGCCGAATCCCGCTTTCGCTCGGCGCGAAAGATGTACTGCCCACCGGCAACGAGTGGATCGCCCTCCCCGAGATCCGCGCGGCGGACGGAGCCATCGTGAGCTTCAATGTGCTCTCGATGCGAGACCGTGGGTTGCTCGAGGTTAGAGGAGAAAGTGGCACGCCCGCGCTACAACCATATTTCACAGTCAACGGCAAACCGCTCCAGTTTAAAAATCCAAGCTGGCAGTTGATCGAGTACTGGATACCGGTGGCGCAGCTCACGGTCGATGGATTGGAAGCCAGCATCACTTATTGTGCCCCGCCCGGATCGCGCGGCGCCTTCGTACACATGACTGTCACCAACCGGCGGACCGAAGCTGTGCCCATCACTCTGGGTATGAAGGCGTCGTGGGGATCTCTAGACCGAGTTACTTACCTGCCGGTCGCGCTGCGGGGAGAACGTTCTGTTGCTCCCGCGCCCTGGGTGGACTCGGCGGAGGTCTTCCCTTTCGTCACCAATGACACGCAATTTGCCTGGTCGTTGATTCATGAGGGTTCGCTAGCTCAGTCGATCGTACCTCCGCAGTCTCTATCTCCCGCGCTCGACGCGCAACGGGCCGTAACTCTGGAGCCGGGCAAAACAGCCGAGGCCAATTTTGTGTTGGGAGTGGGTCTGGAGGAGTTCAGCGCTGACCATTCCGCCAAAGCGCTAAGGGAGCTCATTGATCGCAATGGGGCTGACGCCATGATTGATCAGGCAGCGGCGTGGTGCCGAAAACGGACGCGCCCAACCGGTCAACCGGATCTCGACTTGCTGATGAACCGTAATTTTTTGTTCACTGCGCTCTATGCGTGGGGAAGAACGATTGATACAGAACAGGTCGTCGGAGTCACTTCCCGAAGTCCGAGGTATTACGTTTCCGCAGCTTATTGGGATCGCGATGCCATGCTGTGGAGCTTCCCCGGTTTGTTAGATATAGATCCGTCCCTAGCTCGGGAGGCGCTGGAGTGCGCACTCACGATCCAACTGCGTAACACAGGGGTCCATAGCCGGTTTATTGACGGAGTGGTCCTGGAGGATGGATTTGAGCTGGATGAAGCGGCGGCCCCAATTGTAGCAATGGCGGAATTTGTAGAGCGAACGGGTGACGACGGTTTCTTGCTCTCGCATAACGCGGCGTTGCAGACCCTGCGTGATCGCTTGATCGAGCGCTTCGACGCGGCAAGCGGGTTCTACACGACGCTCCAGGACTCACAGGATGAATATCAAAAGCGACCATTCCTGACTTACGACAATGTCTTTACCTGGCGGGCGCTGCTTGATCTTGCCACGCTCTTTGAACGATTGAAGGACAATACCAGCGCGCATGAGATGAAACAACGGGCGGAGGCTCTGCGGAACACGATCCTGACGAAAAGCATCTCGGACCAGGCCCCTGGAGCCGCGGGACCGATCTTCGTCTGTGCGACGGATGGCAAGAATCCGCTGTTCGCGGATATTCCTCCGGGCTCACTGATGAGACTTCCCTCGCTCGGTTTTATCTCAGAGGACGATCCGTTATTTATTCGCACCTATGCATGGCTGCATTCGCAGAACTACAAGTATTCCTTCTATGACGAGCCGTACGGATTGCCGGGCAGTTACCGGCTGCCGTTTACCAGCTCATGGACGATTGCAGATCATCTGGACCTGAGGCGAGGCCGCGAGCAGGCGTTGAAGGTGTTGCGCACCAGCGCCTGGGATGGTGGGATTATTGCGGAAGGCGTTGACCCAGGTTCAGCGGTGATCGATTCCGCTGGACGGGCTTTCGCGACGGCGGCAGGGTATGTGGCACATTCCATATGTCAGAATTTCTGCTCCGATCGAGGGGCAGCGTCAGAAGGAGTGCGGCAGAAACGACCAAACTGACATTGGGCGCTTCAGTCTGAAGGGCCATTCTCAAGGAAGCAATAGCCGAACTGTCGCCAACGCATTGAGAAGATTGGTGGAGCTAGTCAGGATCGAACTGACGACCTCATCGTTGCGAACGATGCGCTCTCCCAGCTGAGCTATAGCCCCTTACTTTGTTAAGTCGCCCTATGATTTTAGCAGCCGCTTGCTATTTTCGCCTACGATTTCGCCGCCTGAAAAACGTTCCCCTCCGGGTGGCCCGTTACCCATCCCAGTGACACAGATCACTTTGTCCGGGTCGCCATTCCGCTACTCTAGTTCCCAGTATGGGGGAGTTCGCGATACTTACCAATCGCAGGCGGGCGATCGTCGCTCTTGTCCATTCACTGGTGTTTCTTTTGATCGCCTGTCGTCAGATGCTGTCGGCGAGCCCGGCCCCGGGCATCTGGGTCCCGAGCGCGGTTTCCACCGGGACATGGGTTCTCTGCTCTATCTTCGTCGTCGTATCGGCGATCCTCGCCTGGCTCTTTGCCATCTCGCGCGCCTTCATCGAAAAGTTCTACTTTGCCTTGTGCGTCATCAGTGCCACTTCTGGCCTCCTGCGCACGGTCGCCGGCGATCACGCCTTCCACGCCGGACTCTACATCCGCGTCGTCATGCTTTCGAGCGCCGTGTTGGTCGGATTTCTCATCATTCGTCTCCACTCCACTTCCTTTTCCTTGCCCGCACCGGCGAATGAGGAACCCGGCGACTCTCTCCCTTCCCCCACCGCCATGGCCGGTGACATCGAACCTATATAATCGAAATGTGAGTACGTTGCGCGTAAAACAGGTCGCTTCTGCGGATTTCCCCACCCGGTGGGGACATTTCCTGATTCACGGCTTCACGACGCGGGTTGCGAATGGGGCCAAAATCAAGACCGAAGAAGCGGTGGCACTGGTCATGGGCGACGTCCAGAACGGCTCTCCGCTGGTTCGGATTCACTCGCAGTGTCTTACCGGTGACGTTTTCGGTTCGCTGCGCTGCGATTGTCGACAGCAACTCGAGATGGCTCTCTCCATGATCGCGAGCGAGGGAGCGGGTGTGCTGGTTTACGAGCAACAGGAAGGCCGCGGCATCGGCCTCATGCCCAAGTTGCAGGCTTATGCGCTGCAAGACAGTGGCCTCGATACGGTGGAAGCAAACCAACGCCTCGGATTCAAAGCCGATCAGCGCGAGTTCATCATGCCTGCCGAGATCTTAAAAGCCCTCGGCATAACCCAGGTTCGGCTGCTTTCTAATAATCCCGACAAGGTCGCGTCCCTGGAAAGAGCTGGAATCCGTGTCACCGAGCGTGTCCCCTGCGAAGTTCCTCCCACCGAGTACACCCAGGAATATCTGCGGACGAAGCAGGAGAAGCTTGGCCATCTCTTCACCCATCGCAACACCGAACACTAGGATTTCTTCCCGCGTGTCGCCATCGCCGTGTCGCCGTCGCGAGGAGTGTCCCAGGAAAAACCAGGGGTACCCACTCACTCGCGTTCCGTGCGAATGAGTGGGTTGAGAGTTAGAAGATGCGGCCGCGAGTCGAATCCGAATTTACTCCTTAGCTTTGGCCTTAGCCATCGCACCCATCGTCACCGAGCCAGTGCATACCCAGCTCGAAGACTGGTCGGCATTCACTGTTCCCGTGCAACTACCCACGCCCCTGGCGGCTTTGTGCTTCCCGGTCCCACCCGCAACCTTCCACTTGTTCATCAGGGGCTTCTTCATGTCCGAAGATCCCGTGATGTCATATGTGTAATAGACCATATCGCCGTTGTCCATGGTCACGTTGAAGGTCCCGTGAGTCTTCGTCGAAGTCTTCCACCTCTCTTGAGTCTCGGCGTAGGCGCCAGACTTCTCCGCACTACTTCCCGCGGTTGCATCGCAGGTCCCCTGGGCGAGTCCATACCTGTGGTCGGGAGCGTCGCCCGCATCCAACGTCGGATTCTCAGACGGCTTCGCGCAAGTCCACTTCGTATCGATCTTGGTCTGCGCCATCGCTGCCGACGCTACCACCAGCAGGCACAGCACAACCACCATCACGTTGCGCGTATCTCTCTCCTTGATTTTTATTGAACCGATTTGTCTTTGGATCGGACCCTGGACGTCACAAACGAGATGCGCCCGTGACTCTACACGAGCGGCAACAATTTGTCACCGGCGTTTCGGGATTGGGCGTTCATTAGTCGCTGCAGCTTGCCGCGATTTTTTGCCGGAAGCTTCGCCAGCGCGATTTTCGCGAGCGCAACGTACACGTCGTGCGTCATCGCATGCCCACGCAGCAACGCCAGATGTTTGGCGACCGTCTCCACATCTCCACGCATGAGCGGGCCGCTGAATGATCGTTCCGGACCCCGCCGCTCGTAATTCGCCAGCGTCTGGCGGATGATCGGAAAGCTCATCCGGCGCGCCTGCTGGGGTGTAAGCCCCGCGCCGCGGGCAGCCTCTTCGAGCCCAATGAGATAGGCCACCAGCAGCGGCGAGGTCATCGTCGCCCACGCGTGATAGGCCCTTTTGCGCTTTGCCGGTAGGGCGAACACCTCACCGCCCAGATCGCTCACAATCCGTCGGGCCAGCCCGGTCGCCGCCGCGTCGCCTTCGATCGCAAACGGCACGCCCACCAGCCGCGGCCGCGCTCCTGCCACAAAAGTCATCAGCGGATGGACGGACGCAACCGCAAACCCTTCCGCGTGCAGCGCGCCCAGTTCATCACTTAAGAGGGCGCCGCTCGAGTGAAACGCGAATCGGCGGGTACTCCGGATTCCGTGCTTTTCGAGACCTCGAGACTCCTTCGTCTCCCTCCTCGAGTTGAACACGTGCGCAATCGTCAGCGCCGCACTTCGTATCTCCCGGTCGGGCACGCACAGCCAGAGTACCGAAGGATCCAGGACCCCATCCTCGATCGAAACCGCCTTCGCGCCAACCTTCCGAGCCAGCGTCCGCGCCCGCCGCTTCGTCTCCCCGCTCGCCCCTGCGCGCGCAACGATCTCTGGGATCGCATAGCCCGCTTCGTGCAGCGCCGGCGCCAGTGCCGCCGCCAGACTCCCCGCGCCCACGATTGCGACCGTGTATTCTTCCCTCCCACGCTCGCCGCCCGCCGATTTTTTCTTCCCCGTTCGCCTCATTCGCGCAGCATACCTTAATATGGCTGCATGGCGAAATCGACCAAGGCCCAGCACCCTAAACGAGCTTCCAAATCGGCAAAGGCGAGAGTGCTCTCCTCCCGCGTCGCTTACAAAGGTCCCGTCTTCCGCGTCACGACCGACATCGTCGAAGAACCCGGCGGCATCCGCGCGCGACGCGACGTCATCCGCCACTCCGGCTCAATCGTCGTCCTCGCTGTCGATGACTCCGGCCCGGAGCCCTGCATTCTGCTCGAGCGCCAGTATCGTCATGCCGCCCAATCTATGATGTGGGAGTTACCCGCCGGCCGCATCGACGAAGGCGAGTCACCGCTCGCTGCCGCTCGCCGGGAGTTACTTGAAGAAACGGGCTTCACCGCTCGCTATTGGAAAAAACTCCTCCGCTTCTACGTAAGTCCTGGTTTCCTCGATGAAACCATGACTATCTATCTCGCCCGGGATCTTACTCCCGGCACGGCTCAGCCCGAGGCTGACGAAAAAATTGCCAGCCGCTTCGTCCCTCTCTCCCATGCCCTGAAAATGGCCTTAAATGGCGTTGTCCGCGATGCCAAGACCATCTGCGGAATCTTTTGGCTGGGAGAAAACTAGACCCTAGTGATTTCCCGGTGTATCTGGGCGCTCACCCGTTTCCCTCCAGTCTGCCAGGCCCTCTAGTTTCCCTTCGTTACCAGCCAGAACTAGCACACCGCATTGTGATCCCCATCCTTGACACGTTTTCTACTCCGTCTCACAATTGCCGCACATTTAACGCAGTCACGGCGTCACGACAGTGTTGTACTTGAACATAGGAGAGGGCACGTGGATAGACTAAAGGGCACCGTTAAGTGGTTCAACAATGCAAAGGGGTACGGCTTCCTCGGGCGCGACGATGGAGCGGATGTATTTATCCACTACAGCGCCATCACCAGCGACGGGTACAAGAGCCTGCAGGAGGGCGACCAGGTGGAATTCGAGATTGTCCAGGGGCAGAAAGGTCCACAAGCCGCCAACGTCACGAAGATCGCTTGATATAACATCACCTTCCGGACTGACAACCAACCTCCCCATCCCGTCGCTCGAGGATACCTCTGCGTCCGGCCCATCGTCACCAGCCATTCGTCTCAGGGTTTCAATTCTTGTACTATGTTTGGCACAAGCAGGCTCCGCTCCGAATAGAATTTTTCAGCCGCGTGATTCGGGCCGTTAACGATGTGGTCAGCATGTCGAGCGCGGTTTGAGATCGTGCGATTCGCAGAATGGAACTGGAGAAGACGATTCGGGGATGCATTTCGAACAATAGAGAGGCACGATTCCCACACCCGCAATCTGCTTGAATAATGACATTGATCGTTTCTGCCAAATTCCGCCGCCGTAGTGAGCAGGGGTTCATTATCACCCTGGTCGCGGTCTTTATGCTTTTCGTCGTCGGAGCCATGGCCGCGCTCTCGATTGACGTTGTCACCTTCTATACGGCCCGCAGCGAAGCCCAACTCGCGGCCGACTCCGCCGCGTTGGCAGGAGCCAGGGTGTTGGCAAATTCGGGGATGACGTCATCGACGGATCCGACGTTGACGAGCAGCGCTCTTGCTCTGTGCGTGAGCGTCGGTCAACAGGTGGGAGCGTCGAACCCGATCAGCGGACAAAATACATCGGTTTCCGTGACCTGCAACGCCTCTCAGCTGGGCAACAACAATCCCTCGGCAAAATCGACGGTGACCGTTTCCGCGCCGGCATTCTTCGCGCGTATTTGGGGAACGACGCAGGTAACCGTCGTCGCGACCGCGGCCGCGGAGGCCTACAATCCCTCGGGCGGCGGCGGGACATCGAACACCACGGCGCCCCCTGTCGCATCCTCCTGCGTTAAGCCATGGCTACTTCCGAACATTAACCCTCGCACTGGCTTGGGCGCGATCTTCGATTCTTCCGGCGATCCCCCCGATCCCGCCCTGCTGGGCTGGACCTCCACACCTACCACGCCGCTGCAGCCCGCCTGCTCCAGTTGCACACCTGGCGCCCTCAACGCCTGGCAGTTTTATCCCGGGGATCCGGTGACAACCTTCATCCCTCCAACGAGTTCGTTGCCTACCTGCAATCCGGCTCTGAGCAACCCCTATCAGAACAGTATCGCCGGCTGTATTCAGGCGCCGATCTCTTGCGTCCAAACAGCCAATATCGATGTGAGTTCCTACAGTGGTGATCGATTAGCCGACACAGCAGACGCAGTGAATTGCCTCACTCATGCCACCAGTTCATCGGATCCCGGCGGAGGAGATTCCATCGTCACGACGAATTCGCCAACCGCACCCTTCGAGTTCATCGTCGGCTCGCAGAACCCGGTTGCAATCGCCACGCCGGCTCTCGTTAACACCAACGCGCTGGTTAGCGACTCGTTGGTCACAGTGCCGATTTTCGACAATGGTAACGGCACGGTGACGGCGACTGGAAACCAACTCGTAGGCTTCGTACAGCTACTTCTGAATTCGGATGGTAACCAGACGCAGGATTCTGGCTCTACTAAGGGTCAAGTGAAGGCCACTGTGATCAACCTCATCGGTTGCGTTGGACTCGATGCGAATGCAGTTCCCGTCTATGGCAACGGCGCCACCGCTGTGCCTGTGCGCCTCATCTCGCCGCAGTAACGGCAGAGCACACATTCCCCCGCGCGCGCCATGGCATCTCGGCGTCACGTTTCTATGTCGTCGGTTTTAGAAGCTGCCTTCTTTACGCGTCAAGATGACACGCTGCAGCGCGACTTCATCGCCCACGAAGATGAAGTTATAAGCGGATCCATTCAGGAGTTGCGCGAGCACATCGCACGCCGGACCGGGTCCAAGATCGGCTACCACTTTCTCCTGCTCGGCTCCAGCCGGTATCGCAATTTCGGCCTGCGTGCGTAAGTGCACCTCATACAACACCTGCGAGAGCGTCGCTTTGTCGGCATGAATGCTCAGCATTCCATTTTCGTACGTCACAGTTACCGGCGGTGCGGTTGGCTGAGCTGGCACGTCCGCCGCCAAAGCCGGCTGAGATATTGAATCCCCTGGCGTGTTGACCCCGTTCAACGCGTGTTCCACATTCCCGCTGGCAACTTGCACTCCCGAGATACTTTGATCTAGTGCACTCACTCCGGCGTTCGCGGGAGCAAGATGCGCGGAAGAGATCTGTGCAGGGGTAACACGCGCCTTCGGAACACGCCCTTGGAAAAGATCGGCCTGAGAGAGATGGGCGGAACGCGAGGCCAGGGCTGAGTCTCGCAACCGCGCTTCTTGCGTCGTGGTGCTCGCGCTAGCTTCGTTCGCGACAGCTACGGCAAGCTTGACGATGGTGGAATTTCCAGCGCTCGAAATCCGATAAGTCTGCGGTCCGGTCAAATCCAATACAACTCGCGTAATCGGAGGATTGCTGAAAAACAGTCCTGAGCGTACGCCTTTAAGCGCGCCATGGTTTACCTTCAACGTGCGTAATCCGGCCGCCGGGATCGCTCCCGGAAAATCAACCACAATGCGATCCGGGCCAACGATCGCCTGCGTATCGGGCGCTACCGGCACGGAGGTCTGAATCTCAACCTCCATCGCGCCGCCCGCCTCGCGCACCACAACCTGCTGCACGGTTGCCTGCGCACCGGGTGCGCCGTTCTGCGCCGCGACAAACGAAACCAGAAGCGCAACCATCGCGGCCAGCATTGATCCGCGAAGTGAGACGCGCGAAATTAGCGCTCTATACATCGATGTTTACAGGTGACTCTGCCTAAAGTTTAGCAGTTGGTCGTAGGCCAGAATTACCCGGAAGTCGTTGGACCATTGCAGTTGAGATACGCCCTGACGGTCCGCCTTTAGGTGAGAAGTCGCGCACAGGGGCGGATTCGCCCGCGCTTTGTTACGAGGTCGCCCGCCGCACGCGGTATCGCCACAAAACTAGCGCCAGCCCCGACCCCAGGAGCGGCATCGTCCCCGGCTCCGGGACAGGCGGCCCCTTAGGCTTCTGGTGGCAGTGTTTGTCGATCGATCCATCTTTCTTTAGACACAAGCCTATCGGTGGACCCGCAATAGGCGCATAAGGAAAACTGAAGCCGCCCGACCATCCGTCGGCAATGGGCGCACCGATCGGCAGATCCGGCTGCACCAGGCTCGGCCGTAACGGGAACGGCGGAGCGGCCAGCGGCTCTTCCATCGCCACCGGCTGATCCATCACGTCCTCGGCGGGCTCTTCGTCGGAAACTTCTGGCTTGGCTGCGTCGGAAATCTGGTTTCCGCACTTGGCACGCGCAGCGATTTTCCCATCGGTCAAAAGCAGTTCGCCCGCCGGCAGGTGAACCCTCTTCCGTGTCCAGAAAATCGTGTCGCGAATCCGGTAGGAGACATACACGTCGCGGGGCGCCCCCAAGCGCTCGAGCCGTGCATTCTTAAAGTCAAACTGGGAAAAATGTCGCGCCACTGCGCGGTCATGGGCCGCTGCGTCCCGCAGCGCGACCACATTCCTGATGCCGCCCGGCACTACAGAATAAGGATAGACACCCTGTACGCGCGCCACGTAGCGGGGATGCCTGGTCATGAAGGCCGGGCCGAGGCCCAACTGCTGGTTGAGGAAGCTGCGCGCCGCGCGCAAATCCGAGACGCCATAGGCGCTGTGGTTCGGTTGCGAAAGGACTCGAACGAAATGCAGCGCGCAAACGCCGCCTATGAGCAACACCGGAATCGCCAATGCCGCCAGGCGCCGCCTCCTCAGGCGACGTCGGTACCAGGTTCGTTTCTTGCGGGGCGCGTTACCGATCGCACGGTCTTTCAAAAAGTGCTCCTGCGCATCTTGGCCCATGGCACCCCTTCGAAGAGGCGAAATCCTCCCCCTCAAAGCGGGCCACTCTACAGGTCGGGAAGTCAGTCAGTCGATGGAGTGAACTGATGATCCTACTACAATCCTGCGTGCCATCTAACCGAAAACTCCGCACGAATGGCCCGGGGCGTTCCCAAATCTGAACAAAGCCCGGTTCTTCGCTGGCTGCAGTGGCTTTCCTGGGAAGCCGCGCATGAGTATTTTATTGCGCACGCAGAAAACGAGCTATGGCTCGAACCGGGTAGGTAACACGATGGTAACCAACGGTTGGATGGACGACTAATTAGCGCCAAACCCACGACTCCAAGAGGCCGACGCGGCGGGTTGCCCATGGCCGGTAGCCGCCTATCCTCAGCACTTGCCGCTAAGAGCTTGCAGCCGAGGGCCTGAACTCGATTCTCGAGCGCTTTACTAGTCCGCAGTCTCTGTGAATACGGCCGGTGTTGTCACTCCCGGGACCGTTGCCGTAATCGTCACCATGCCCGCAACCGGAGGAAGCATATAAGTCTGGTTGAATGTGCCGTTGCTGCCGGTTGTCCCAGGATTCGCGCCCAGGAATGTCCCCCCTGCGCCGCCATCGTTAAAAGTCACCGATGCTCCCGACACGGGATTCCCATACTGATCAGTCACAGTCACCGTCAGAGGATCGGGCAGCGTAGTTCCTGCCGGCGCCGTCTGGTTGTTTCCATCCGTCACTGCAATCGACGCCGCTGGTCCTGCGACCGAGAATTCGACGAAGGTCGCACTCTTCAACCCTGGAGACGTCGCCGTCACCGTAATTTTGCTCACGTTGGTGGGCAATTGGAAACTGGACGCAGCCAGCCCGCTGTTATTCGTGGTGTTCGACGGTGGCGTCAACGTGCCACCCGCATTGGACGAGAAGCTTACGCTAACGCCCGGCACGGGATTGTTGTAGGCATCTCTTGCTTGTACTGTTAGATGCGTCGGCAGTACCGTTCCGGCTGGACCCGTCTGCCTCGCTCCGGAATAAGAAACCAGCGTCTGTGCCGGGGCCGCGGTTGCCGTTTCGCTCGCAGTGGCGGTGCCGAAGTTAGCTGCCGAAGCTGTCAGCGTATAAGGGCCTGACTTCTTCGGAAACGTATAAGTCGTGCACGCCTGGCCGTTCACATCCGTCACCTGGGTCGGCGGATTGAACACCCCGCCTTTACCACCGTCGCTGAACGTCACGGTCACACCGGAAATCGGCTGGCCGGTATACGGATCGCTCGTGACGATCTGCAGCGGTTGCGGCAGCGGATTCAGCACTTGAGCTGTCTGGTTGTTGCCTCCCACCACACTCATGATGTGGAATAGCCCAAACACCTCCAGCGAACTCTGTGTGGCCACGTAGACTTTTCCATTGGCCACGGTCTGCGTGGCAAAATGCGCCACTGGCGGAAACTTATCGCGCGTGCCCGATTGGCTAGAGCTATAGAGCAAATCCAGCGAAACTGCATCGAGCGCATCCAGATTGTTACCGCTCAGAACCCACAAAATTCCATTCGTGTTTCCATTCGAGGAGACCGATGGCGCATGGGCTCCCACATACTTTTGAGTCGTCTGCACCAGAGGCACCACGGGCGGCGTTCCGCTCGTGACCTGGAACGCCTGGATTGGAGCGCCATCTGGCGCAAAGTACACTGTCCCGTTCCAGTAGGCCGGAGACGCCATCAACTCTCCGGTCCCGCCCGTGAGCAGGAACTCCTGCAGAATCTGGGGATCGCAAACCTGCGGCGGCATGCATCCCGGATTCGACCAGTATCCTCCCATGTTGTCGCGGTCCAGCACATACACTTCCTTGCTCTTGCCACTCGCGATCACCATGTGGCATGGGTCCTGAGAACAGGATGCGGGCGCTGGACTCTGGTCGGGCAGAATGATTGGCCCAACCGAACTCACATCCAGATCGTGACTGTTCAGGTAAGCAACCGTCGCCGGAGTGAAATACTGGTTCGGCTGCGGATTTGACCCGCTCTGGTCCTGCGGCGACCACGGTGGAGGGGTCAGCTTCAAGACGCTGTCGGAATAACTCTGCCCGCCGTTCGGGACATCGTAATTGGTGCTCTCCGCCGTGGCCACGAAAAGGTTCCCCGCCTCATCGGCAGCCAGTCCGCTTCCGGTCTGCCAGATCGAGGTCAGTCCAATATCGGGAGATGTGTTGAACGCTCCCAGTTGTTGCAGGTAGGTCTGGTCGCTCGGCGTCGCGTCGTAAGCAAGGACCCAGCCCGTATTGCTGTCATTGCATCCGTTGGAGCCGAAACCCAGGTAGAGCACGCCGTTCAACAGCAACAGCCCTGGACGATTTTTCTGGTGCAGGCTGTTGAATATGGTCTTCGTCCCTTTGATGCTGATACTGCTGGCGGTCAGCTGTACCGGCGCAACCAGATCGAGGCCGGTTGTGATGTCGACCGCGTGCAGGAAGTGATAGACGGTGCCATTGAAAACGCTTTTCGCCACCAGGTACATGGTCCCGGGTCCCGCGCTCAGGTCGATCGTCGGCGTCCCGATAATGCCTTCGTAGGTGAACCCACCCGTCTTTCCGCAAGGCAGATACTGCCCGCTCGCCGGAGTTCCGCCCGGCATCACCTCGCTTGTATACCAAAGCTGCGTTCCGGTGTCGGCGTCGAACGCGTAGGCGGAATCCATCTGCGTCACAACATAGACCACGTTATGCACCGTGCCCGCATACGCGCCCGCGTTGATGGTCACGTTCGGCACATACAAAGGCTGCGCCAACACCTGATAATCCACGGGCGCGCTAAACAAGTGCCCGAAATTACTTTTGTTCACATTCTGCGGCGTAAGCAGAGTTTCATTGGTATCTGAGGCCGTGCGCGCGCTACCGCCCCGGCTCGTAAGCAGCGTCGCTTGTCCGAATGCGGGACGCATCACCACGATCGCCCACAGCAGTAACAGCACTGATACGCTAGCGGCTTTGCCAATGCGGCTGGCCTTACGGCTCGTTTGGCTTAGGGCTGTACTCACTACCCGGGGAGAATGGATCTGCATTCCCGCATACCTCCACTTCAGTCTTTTCCTGTGCTTACCCTTGGGAAAATGCACGTCTGGAACCGTGCAGCCGAACCTGGAAGAAATTGATACTGTGGATTCTACTGGCTTTATACCCCGTTATTAGAAGCAATTCAATCGCCCAAAAGAGTGGGAACGCAATTTCTTGCACATTTTGTTCCGAATTCTTGCCGCAGGCGCGAGGCTGGCAATCCGAAACCGGGCCCCCACGTGGTCCAGAGCGAGGGGCGGGCCTCTCGCGGGTGACATTATCTGAAGCATCTACGCGCGTTTTCTACCCATCCCGGGAGAACTCTGATAGCATGATCACCCCCGCGCTCTGCGCGCAAGCGGTAGTCCCCAGGGAGGGTGAGGATGATCCAAACTTCAGAACAAGAGGATATTAGTGTGCCTAATGCATTTGGCCGTTCCCTACAGGTATTGAGCCTGATCGCCGTACTTGCTTTGCTGATTTGCAGCGCTTCCGCACAGTCCGTGCAAACCCTCAAGCATCAGCCGCCCGACGGCGCCCAGTTGACCTTCCAGTTGACTGACGGCACCGTCCTCGCTCAGGGCTATGGCGATTCCGATTGGTGGAAGCTTACCCCTGACAACACTGGCAGTTATGTCAATGGCACTTGGAGCCAGGTTGCCAGCCTCCCTTCGGGATATTCCCCGGAAGCTTTTGCGTCCGCGGTACTGGCCGATGGCCGCTTGCTTATCACGGGCGGCGAGTACAACTTTGGAAACTTCACGCTGACCAACCTGGGCGCGATCTACGACCCGGCCGCGAATACCTGGACAAACCTCCCGCCGCCAAAGAACTGGCTTTATATCGGCGACTCGCCAGCGACGATATTGCCAAACGGATATTTCCTCGTTGGCAACAAACTCACCAAGCAACTTCGGGAATATAATCCAGCCAAGGCGAAGTGGACCTCCATAAGCGCTAAGGGCAAGAAAGATTTTGACGCCGAGGAGGGTTGGACTTTACTTGCGAACGGCACCATCCTTACCGCCGACGTGAAGGCCGCTCCAAACTCTGAAATCTATTCGACTACGGCAAAAGAATGGACTACCGCCGGCAGCACGATCGTCGACCTACACTCGCCCTCACCGTTTGGCTGCATCAGCTATGGACCAGGCGGCAAGCTCTGCTACTACCCGCCTGGAGAGATTGGCCCACAAATCCTTCTACCGAATGGCAATGTGTTTGTCGCCGGCTCCTACACCAGCACGGGTAACGGCGCCGGACATACCGCCTACTACAACAGCCTCCAAGGCGGGTGGACCGTTGGACCCGATTTCCCCAACGCCGACAACGCCGGCGATTCCTTCGCCGTCCTCTTGCCAAACGGCGAGGAACTTGTCGAAGGCGACAGCGGAATAGGCTATCTCTGGAATGGCACTAACTTGACTCCTACCAATGATGTTCCCGGATCTTTGATGGTTTTGCCAACCGGTCAAATCCTCGTAGCTGGAGTCGAGGTCTACAACGGCCCTGGCACTTATCAAACCTCGTGGCAACCGACGATCACGAGCTGTCCTACAACAGTAACTCCTGGCTCGACTTATTCAATCTCCGGTACCCAGTTCAATGGGTTATCGCAGGCAAACGCGTTCGGCGATGAATACCAAACAGCAACTAACTACCCGCTGGTTCGGATCACGAACAACAGCACAGGTCACGTTTTCTATGCGAAGACGCACGGCCACAGCACCATGGGAGTTGCCACGGGTTCAGAGACCGTTTCGACGAACTTCGATGTCTCCAGCGCAACGGAAACCGGACCGAGCACCTTGGCCGTCGTAGCGAATGGCATTCCGTCAGCTCCATTCAATATCACTGTGCAGTAAGTAGCGTAAGAACTAACCTGAAAAAGTAATGTGCCCGTGTATTTCATACAGTCATGAAATACACGGGCATTTTTGATTCACGTAAGTGCGGACTAGAAATGATCTCTAAGATCTCTAAATCGGTCGACCACCAGCAACTGCTGAGAAGCCGGGGCGCTGGCCAATTCCTCGTGCTCGAGAATCCACGTGTTGTCGTGAGGCACGAATACGGCATGCAAGCCCGCGGCGAGCGCCGGATTGATATCAGATTTCGGGCTATTCCCGACCATCCATGTCACATCCCGCTCGAGGCCATATTTTGCGATGACTGACCGATACGTGGCCTCGTCCTTCTCGGCAACAATCTCGACGGCCGCAAAATATTCTTTTAACCCTGAGCGCTCAATCTTCCCGGCTTGCTCGGTCGGATGCCCTTTAGTCATGAGAATCAGATGATGCCGGTGGCTCAAATAATCGAGCGTCTCCGGGACGGCGTCGATGATTTCGACCGGGTGCTCCGCGATCTGGTGCGCGAAGCTGTGAATCTGTTCATGCAGCGCGGAAGTCACCGGCTCAACGGAAAGTTTCTCAAATGTCGCCACCAGCGAATGGGCAAAGCTGTGCAGCCCGTAGCCGTGCTTCAGAATCGAGTCGCGCTCCACGTCGTTTAGCACTAACCTCACTTGCTCGGGCGTATACTCACGGTGATCGAGGAACGATATGAACTTCGCAATCGCACGCTCAAAATAGATATTGTTCTCCCAGAGCGTGTCATCAGCGTCGATCAGTAGTGTCTGAGGGTCATTGCCATCCAACATAACTACCATGATACCGTCTGCGGCGCGTTGCACCGGCTTTGGTAGGATTGAGCACGCAATGGTCATTCGCCGTATCCTCGTGGTCCTCGCGATTTTCAGTTCCATCTCACCAGCCGCGCAGAACGGAAACCATCGTGTCATGACCGGCTCCGCGGCTAGAAGCGGCGTTGCTGCAAATTTGAAGGTTGTTCCCGATATTGCCCAGCGAGTGGCCAAGTTTCGACGCGTGCAAATGCCATTTCATGCGACGGGCCTTAACGTGCGCGAAGAGCGGATGATCCGTAAACTGGTGGAGGCCTGCGGATACCTTGAGAGTATTTATTGGCGGCAGAGCGATCCGGATGCGCTCACGCTTTATCAGTCGCTCGAGGCCAGTAGGAATCCGCGCGACATTCAATTGCGGCGCTATCTTTGGATCAATGCGTCACGCTTCGATTTCGTTCACGACAATAAGCCCTTCGTGGGAACCGGCGGAATGTCACCGGGCCATGCATTCTATCCGCCTAATTTGACGCGTCCGCAAATCGAGCAATATGTCGCAAAGCATCCGGAGCAGAAATCGGCCATTTACAACCAGTTCACGATCGTTCGCTGGCATGGCAGCGAACTGGAAACGGTTCCCTACCGCATCGCGTATCGCACACTTCTGGAACCTGCATCACGAGCATTGCGCGAGGCGGCCTCTCTCAGCAGTGATTCCGCGTTTGCCAGTTTTCTCCGATTGCGCGCTGACGCTCTCCTGAGCGATAACTATTTCGCCAGCGATCTCGCGTGGCTTCAGCTGAAGAATCCCAAGGTCGACATTATTTTCGCACCCTACGAAACATATCTGGACGACCTCCTCGGCTTGAAGACCTCGTATGGCGCTAGCGTCCTTGTGCGCAACGAGCGCGATAGTGAGAAGCTCGATCTCCTCGCTCAGTACGTGCCCGAGATGCAGGACGCGCTGCCGCTCTCTGCGGAAGACCGTCCATCAAAGCGCGGACTTGAAGCTCCGATGGAGGTTATGGATGCACCGTTCCGCGCCGGCGACCTGACACATGGTTACCAGGCCGTCGCCGACAATCTGCCCAACGATCCGCGAGTGCTGGAAGAGGCGGGCAGTAAGCGAATTTTCTTCCGGAACTTCATGGATGCACGTGTGCAATATGTGATTTTGCCGCTGGCTCGCAAAGTGATGGAGCCAGAACAGGCCGCGAAAGTGACCGGCGATGCCTACCTGGTGGGAACGGCGCTGCACGAGATTTGCCACGGGCTAGGGCCTGCCTTCGCGCGAACCGCGGCCGGCAAAATCGATATCTCGCAGGCGATTGGTCCCCTGCACAGCGGCCTTGAAGAGGCCAAGGCCGATGTAACCGGGATGTTTGCCGTGCGTTGGTTGGTGGATCATAACGTCCTTCCGAAGAAGAACCTGGAGGGATACTATGCCTCCTATGTCGGCGACCTTTTCCGCAGCGCTCGCTTCGGCGCCACCGAGGCGCACGGACAGGCCGAGATCATGGAGCTGAATTATCTGCTCGAACAAAGCGCACTTCTGCGTGATTCCCGAGGCCGCTATGCGATCGATTATGAGAAACTGCCCGCCGCCTTGGCCGATCTATCCAAAGAACTGCTTGAGATCGAGGCCACCGGAGATCGCGAGCGCGCCGAAAAATGGTTCGCAAAATACGGCGTGATGCGCGATGATGTGGCGCGAACTCTCAATTCCGCGTCCGATGTTCCCCTCGATATCGATCCCGTGTTCTCGTTCCCGAACACCGTAAAATAACATTTGCCAAGAACTCGGTGATGCCCTTCACACCCGCCCATATAGCCGCAGCCTATCCTTTTCGCCGCACGCGGTTTGTGTGGTCTGCTCTAATCGTCGGCACGATGGCGCCTGATTTTGAATACTTCCTACGCATGGCGCTAGAAGGCCGCCATGGACACTCATTTCCGGGCGTGTTTCTGCTGACGCTGCCGCTTGCGCTTATCACACTGTGGCTTTTTCACAAATTCGTGAAACGAACTTTTGTTGACTTGATGCCGGACGCACTTAGGTTCAGACTCGAACCTTACGCAGGTGACTTTCGCTTTGGAGGAGGCGCGCGTTTTGGACTTATCATCGTGTCCATTCTCGTCGGAGTAGGCACGCACCTTGTGTGGGATTCCTTCACGCATCCGAATGGATGGTCGGTGGTGCGCTGGCAGGCTTTGCAGGATCGAGTTCGCCTACCCTTTATTGGAGGAGCTCCCGCCTACAAAATTCTGCAACACGCAAGCACGCTATTTGGAATGGCGTTCCTGTTGGTATGGCTGATGATTTGGTACCGAAATGCTGACACGGCACGTGCGGACTCGGCGCCTTGGCTAAGCGGGTGGGCAATGGGTAAGATTGCGACTCTGCTGGGAATCGCAACCATCGCGCTCGTAGGAGCGCTCGCGATCTCGGCCGCCAGTACGGGCGTTCCTGAGAATCTCCGCGGGGTACCGCACTTCCTGGTTCCGGTCGTGGTGGCCGCCATTCCGCTGGTTTGGTGGGAGCTGGTGTTGTTGGGGATGGTGCAATCGAGACGAACAAAAAGTCAGAAGGTTGCCAGCCGCTAGGAGTTCGGCGCCAGGCTGTCGAAGGTCAACTATACCCACTCGACTCTAGGCTCTTGCGGGATGATGCCTGCCTTGTGACCCATGTCGAGCAGTCGCCGCACCGCCTCGCGTCCATCGTCGCCGTAGTCGAGCGTGCGGTCGTTCACGTACATGCCGACAAACTTGTCCGCCAGCTGCGTATCGAGATCGCGTGCAAACTGCATGGCATACGCGAGGGCTTCCTCGCGATGATCGATCGCGTATTGAATGCTCTCGCGCAGCGCTTGAGTCACGCTTGCCATCATCTCCGGGCCGAGCGAACGGCGAATTGCGTTTCCGCCAAGCGGCAACGGCAGACCAGTCACTTTCAGCCACCATTTGCCCAGATCGACGACGCGGTGAAGGCCAACCTTATCGTAAGTAAGTTGGCCTTCGTGGATGATTAAGCCGGCCTCGTACTTCCCTTCCAGAATCTGCGGGATGATCTGGTCAAATGGCACAACCTCGACTTCGATCCCCGGTGCAAAGAGCTGCAAAGCGAGATATGCCGTAGTCAATGTACCCGGCACGGCGATCTTCTTGTTTTTGATTTCGGTAGTCGTGAACGAGCGAGTCGAAACGAGCATCGGCCCATAGCCATCGCCCACGCTGCCACCGCATGACATCAGAGCATAATCGTTCTGAATATAGGGATACGCGTGAAACGATATAGCGGTAACATCGTAAACGCCGTTCTGCGCGTCGCGATTCAAGGTCTCGATATCGCAAAGTGTGTGATTGAAACGCAGACCCGGAATCCGAACTTTATTCGTGGCCAAGCCATAGAACATGAATGCATCATCGGAATCCGGGCTATGGGCCACAGTAATCTCACGAACCGCGGTAGAAACAGTACTCATAAATTCAACTTTCGACTCGATCGCAATAAAATCAGATTGTCATCTTCAGCGAAGCGCAAGATCTTAATATTCTGCTCGCCAAGCCTCATCACGTGTTTAAGACGTTCCGCTCTACAGCTCAAACTCTTCCGGAAAACCTCCGGTTCCGTGCACTCGCAGTTCCAGCCGCGAGCATGATCTTGATTACTTCCGCGAATACGAACCAGTACAACCCCCAGCGGACCGTTTGCGCGAGCGAGTGCGTGATTACAAACAGCCAGCCGAGTCCACCCATAAAGAGCACAATTTCGCCGGCGACTCCCGCTAGCAAGGCCCACTCAAAGCGGCGTGACGAGCGCTCGTAAATCCAGCCGGCAACAAAAGCCACAAACGGATACGCCATCAAAAAGCCACCGGTCGCGCCCGTCAACTGCAGAATTCCGCCCAGGCCCGACGGATTGAACACGGGCAATCCTGCAGCACCCTCGGCGAGATACAGAGCCAGTGCCGCGAAGCCGCGTCGCGAACCCAGCAGCAATGCAACCGCCAGCACGCCAAAATTCTGCAAGGTCAGGGGCACCGGCGTAAACGGCAAGGGCACCGTCACGCGCGCGCAGAGCGCCACAAATAAGCTCGCCCCAATCACAATTCCGGCCTGCATCGCAAATTCCAGTGTTCGCGAGCGCTGAGCCGAAGAAACGGCGCGGGCAGCAAACGGCTCGATTGTAAGTCTTGCCATAATTATTCCTTTCGCGGCGCAGCATCACACTTCAGGCGGCAGTTCTCCACTGTTCCCAGTATGATGGTCCGGGCCGCCAGTGCCCGCCCTCATTGCCGAAGCCTTCATCTGCTTCCGCACGCGGACATAAAGTGAAAGCGCGACCGACACCACCAGCACCAGACTGACTCCAAGGATTAGGAACCACCAAAGCATCCGCACAACCGATTAGGATAGCAGACGCACACGGAGGCGGGCGTATGATGCGGAAGCGATTCTCACTTCTTCGCCTTCGCCAACGCGGTGCGCCGCTTCTCGACATTGGCGGAAACGCGCTCCAGTCGTTTGCGCGCCAGTTTCGAGCCCGTCGCTATCTTCTCGATATTGCCCCAAACCTCGGGATTGCCCATCTTGTGTCGTATTTCTTTCAGGAAAGGATGCACCTTGGCGAAGAAGAAAAACATTTCGCCACTGCATCCGGGCTGTAAGAAAAGCTCTTCATGCAGTGCGCCTTGCAGCACTAGTGATGCCGCCATGTCCCAGTAACCGCCGACCTGCCGAAGCCAGTTATTTTCCTGGCTCGGAAACGCATTGGCCACCTTCACGAAGTCGTCGGCGCTGAGCGGCCAGAAGTCCACCAGGAACCAGTTTCGCGCCTTGCGCATCTCCGCCTCGCGGCGCAGATCGTAAAGTTTCAACATCAACTGCCCATCGTGGGGAGTCGCTTTTTTTGCCATGAAGTCGCCCTCGTTTGCTTAGAGATTAGAAATCCAAAAACATCAGAACTTCCCAGACGCCGAGTTTAACGCCCTCGGTCTGCGCCCCCGGCGGATTTTTCCCTTCGTACTCCGCGGTTCAAAGGCTCTTACCCGAGCGGCTCGCTGGGACTTAAGGATCTCAGTTCGCCTTTGCCCCGTCTGCGCCACCAACAGGCTCGCGCTCATAATCGCATTCCTTGATCGGGCAGGCGATCACCGTCCCGTCTTTTCGCATACGCTCGACCAGATAGTCATGCCCGCATTTCGGACATTTCTCGGCAATCGGCTTCGCGGCGGAAGTGAATTTGCACTTCGGGTATTTCGAGCAGCCATAAAAGGTGTTGCCTTTGCGCGCGCGCTTTTCCACGAGCTCGCCTTCGCCGCATAGCGGACACTTCACGCCGATAAAATTCTGCTTCACATATTTGCAGTCGGGATATCCGCTGCAGGAGGTGAACTCGCCATAACGGCCATGGCGGATGATGAGATTGCGGGTCTTGCACTCCGGACAGATCTCATCGAGCGGAATATCTGGCACGCGCTTACCTTGGTCAAGCCGCCGCGTGGTTTTGCAATCAGGATAACCGGTGCAGGCCATGAACTGCCCAAAGCGTCCGCGCTTCAAGACCATCACTCGCCCGCAGTTCTCGCAATATTCCTCCTGCGCCGTCTCCTGCATGTCGGCGGAATCGAGATCCGGCAGGTTGATCGGATTTTCCTTGGTGAAGGTGCAGGAGTTTGGATCGTCCTTCTCGTAGGTACTGCAGGCGTAGAACGAACCGTGTTTGCCCCACTTGATGACCAGCGGCGCGCCGCAGCGTTCGCATTTCTCATCCGTCGGCTTCTCCATACGCTTGATGTTTTCCATGTGTTTCTCGGCGTATTTGAGATCCTTAGCGAATTTTTTGTAGAAGTCGGCCAGCGCGTCCGTCCACTTCTCTTTGCCTTCTTCAATCTCGTCGAGTTCTTCTTCTAGCCGCGCCGTGTACTGGAAATCGAAGATGTCCTTGAAGTTCTCCACCAGCAGATCGGTGACCACGAGCCCGATTTCTGTCGGAGTAAATTTGCCACCAATTTTCTGGGCGTATTGCCGCTCCTGAATCGTGCTCAGAATGGTCGCATAGGTCGAGGGCCGGCCAATGCCGCGCTCCTCCAGTTCTTTCACAAGCGAAGCTTCGTTATAGCGCGGAGGCGGCTCGGTAAAATGCTGCTCCGGCTTCAGCGCCTTGAGCGTCAGCTTATGCCCCGCTTCGAGCGCCGGCAGCTTGTGCTTCAACTCTTCATCTTCTTCGTCCTTCGAATCCTTCGACTCTTCATAAACCTTCAGGAAGCCGTCGAACTTCATCACGGATCCGGTTACGCGGAACCAGAAAATTTCACTCGCAGCTTTCGCGTCAATGTCGACCGTCGTCTGGTCGAAAACCGCCGGATTCATCTGCGACGCCACAAACCGCTGCCAGATCAGCTTGTAGACCTTGAACTCGTCTTCCTGCAGATACTGCTTCACCTGGTCCGGATGCCGCGTCGCCGAGGTCGGGCGAATCGCCTCGTGCGCGCCCTGCGCATCCTTCTTCTCCTTATATGTATTCGGGGATTCCGGCAGATACTGGGGTCCGTACTCCCTCCCGACGTACTCGCGCACCTCAGCAATCGCCTCGGGCGCAACGCGCGTCGAATCGGTTCGCATATAGGTGATCAAGCCGACCAGTCCCTCTTCGCCGAGTTCGACACCTTCATACAGCCGTTGCGCAATCATCATGGCGCGCTTGACGCTGAAGCGCAGCTTCCGGGATGCGTCCTGCTGCAGTTTACTGGTGGTGAAGGGCGGAGTCGCGTTGCGGCGCCGCTCCTTTTTCTCTACCGAACGAACGACCCAGTCGGCCTTCTCGAGAGCGAGGCGAATCTTTTCGGCGTCCTCGCCATTGGTAACTTCGACCTTCTCTTCGCCTCTGCCGAGAAACCGCGCGTCAAACGCAGGAGGCTTGGCAGCCGCGAGATTGGCATCGATTGTCCAGTATTCTCTTTTCTCGAATGCCTTGATCTCCCGTTCGCGATCGACAATCAGGCGCAGGGCCACGGTCTGCACGCGACCGGCGGAAAGTCCCCGCCGCACCTTATCCCACAAAAGCGGCGACACCTGATATCCGACGAGACGATCGAGCACGCGCCGGGCCTGTTGCGCGTCGACGAGATTCTGATCAATATCGCGCGGATGCTCGAATGCCGCTTTCACCGCCCGCTGGGTAATCTCGTTAAACGTGACGCGCTGGATGCGCGGGCCGCCGCCATCCTCTTCTTTCTTCTTCTTTCCAGCCTTCCCTTTTTTCGTCTTCTTCCCGTCGTCGCTGAGTTCGTCGGACAGGTGCGCGGCGATGGCTTCGCCTTCGCGATCCGGATCAGGCGCCAGGTAAATCTTGTCCGCCAAGAGCGCCAGTTTTTTCAGCTTGGCTAACACCTTTTCTTTGCCGGGAATGACAACGTACTCGGTATCGAAACCGTCCTCGACATCGACGCCCAGGCTGCTCTTGGGCAGGTCTTTCACGTGCCCGAAAGAGGCATCGACGGTAAAACCTTTCCCCAGATATTTCTGAATTGTTTTCGCCTTCGCCGGCGATTCGACAATGACTAGACCTTTAGACAATGGTTCCTCGGTTTAGAGATGGTGAATTTGAAACTAGCACGAAGCATGGGAGTGCAACAACTGCCGGGCTGACGGGCTATCAGTCTGTCCGCTATCAGCTTTCAGTTTACGGCCTTCATTTTCTGCATCAGTGACGACAACATCGGCCTCACCCGACTTCCCGTGCCGCAAGCCGCTCGTAACCCAGATCTTGAAGATATGCAAGCTCGTGAGCCAGCCAGAGTTGATACTCGAACGATAATTGATAACTCACCTCTAAAAGCTCTTCACAAAGTTCTTTCCAGGCAATTGTCGTATCTTGGCGTTCAACTCCAGTTCAAATAACGCGGCAAAAATTTCCGAGGAGGACATTTCGTTTTCAAGCATTTCGACCAGTTCATCGATGTGTGTCGATTCGTCAGGCTTCAGCAGCTTGAGGAGTTTTTGTTCGTGGGGCGATTGAACGTCATCCGGGAATAGAGATGCGGTGCCGGAGGTGGAGGATTCAGGCTGGGCGGACCGTAGCACATCCTGGATATCTGTGGGCAGTTCCTCCCAAACGTCCTCCCAGGTCGCCACCAACTTGGCGCCCTGCTTGATCAAAGTGTTCGGACCCCAGGAGTTCTTGTTGGTCACATTGCCCGGCACGGCATACACGTCGCGGTTTTGTTCAAGAGCGCAGCGTGATGTAATACGTGTGCCGCTATATTCCGCCGCTTCCACCACTAGTACGCCCGCTGACATGCCGCTGATGATGCGGTTCCGAATCGGAAAATTCTGCGGTTGCGGCGAAGTTCCAATCGGAAACTCGGAAATGATGGCGCCGCCAAACGCCAGAATCTGCTCGGCCAGCCGCGTATTCTCCTTCGGATAAAAAATATCAATGCCCGTGCCCAGCACCGCGATGGTTTTTCCCTTGGCGGCAATAGCGCCGCGATGTGCCGCAGTATCGATCCCGCGGGCCATGCCGCTAATAATGACCAGGCCTCGCCCGGCCAGATCGGTCGCCAAACGCTCCGCCATACCGGTCCCGTAAGGCGTCGGATGGCGCGTTCCAACCACCGCCAACCCCGGCTTCGACAAGAGCTCAACGCTGCCCTTTACGAACAAAATCACCGGCGGATCATAGATCTCTTTCAGTCGCGCGGGGTATTCCATGTCGCTTAGGGAGATAATCGACGCGCCCGCCTGCCCCACCCGAGCCACCTCGTCCTGCGCCAACTCGAGAGACTTGCCCGTCGCCAGCGACTGCGCGGAGACCGCGCGCATTCCGGTGGCTTCCAGTTCAGTGAGGCTCACCTGCAAAACGCGGTCCGGGGTCCCGAAATGCTCAACCAGTTTTCGAATCCGCGAAGGCCCAAGCCCCTCCGTCAGCGCCAGGGCCAGCCAGCAAAGTGTTCCGTTAGAAACAGCAGTTCGAGCAACTACAGCAAAGGGAGCAGGGACTGAATCCACCGTCACCGATGGGCTGGGTAGCGGAGTGAAGGGCATCGCGTCGGGCATAGTGGCTGACCCTAGCCGCGAGCACGCTTCCTGTCAATGACGGCGCACACATCACTTTTGGTAGAATTTGCAAAGTGATGAGCCGGCTAAAGATTTCAGCTATTTCCTATCTCAATACGGCTCCCCTTATGTGGGATTTTGAGCATGGGAATGCCGGGCAGGACCCGGCTCCAGTCACTTTTGCCAGTCGCGCAAATTCCTCCTTCGGCGTCGCCGTCTCCACGGCGGTCGAAGAAGCGCCTGCCCACTTTGACATCTCCTACACCATCCCCTCCGGCTGCGCGCAAGCGCTCGCTGAGGGTGCCGCCGATATCGGAATCATTCCGGCAGCCGCTTATGCCACCATCCCCGGCCTTCTTATCATTCCTGACGTCGCCATCGCCGCGCGCAATGCCGTCCGTTCGATTCTGCTGGTCAGCAGAGTGCCGATGGCGCAGGTACGAACCGTTGCCCTCGATACTTCTTCAATGACGTCAGTGGCGCTCACCAAAATTCTATTCGCGAAGTGGCTGGGCGGGGCGCGCACTTACTCGCCCATGGCACCCGATCTTGACGCGATGCTTGCCACGTGCGACGCCGCTTTGCTCATAGGAGACCCGGCGCTCCAAGTCGATCGCGAGCGCTATATCACGCTCGACCTCGCCGAGGAATGGCACGCGCGCACAGGGAAATCGTTCGTCTTTGCCTTCTGGGCGATCCGCCGTGCGGCACTCGAGGGCAACAATCCAGCCGGGATTACCACGGCGTTCAAGAATTCGCGCGATCATGGCCTTGAGGCCAATCATCTCGAAGCTATCGCCCAGGAATGGGCTCCTCGACTCGGCCTGAAGCTGAAGGAAGTACGAACCTACTTCGCGCGTAACATTCACTACTATCTCGATCCGCCTTGCTTGGAAGGTCTGCAACTCTTCTATCAGTTCGGCGCTGAGATTGGAGCGCTGCCGCTTGCGCCAGAGTTGGAGTTCCTGTAGAGCCTCGCTCCATCATTATTTGCCGTCGGTCCGTATGCCGATCAGTACGACTGAGCGTGAAGGAGGATCGACCGGAAACCGGGAACGAACTCTTCATTTGGACGCTGGCAGATTCGGTTTCTCCAGCACCTGCACCACCAACCCCGAAGCCTCACCAGTCGTGTGATACACGCGCTCCGTCGCCTTCACAAAATCCGACGGTTTAGCATTGGGAATGTTCACAAACGTCTGCGGATTCCGGTCCGTCAGCGGAAACCACGAACTCTGCACCTGCACCATAATCCGGTGTCCGCGGCGAAATGTATGATTCACGTCCGGCATGGTGAAGTCGACCTCCTCGACCTTGCCGGGAGTAAATGGCTGCGGTTTTTCGAAGCTGTGCCGAAACTTCCCGCGGAACGGTTCGCCACGAACCAGTTGCTGGTAGTCGCCCATCGCCAATTTCGGAACCGCCACATCGGAGTGAGGCCTTTGCTCCCCCGATCCGTCGGCATCCTTCGTCTCCGGGTAATCCGTTGGGTATACGTCGATCAGCTTCACGTCCCAGTCCGAATCTGTTCCAGTCGTCGAAACAAAGAGCTTTGGTACAACCGGCCCCGAAATCGTAACGTCTTCGCGCAACACGCCGCTCTCATACGTAAGAACATCGGTTCGGTGATAGGCAAATCGCTGGTCTGAGACCATGTATTCCTGCGGCACATCCTGCGCCGGATAGTTGATGTACGGCACCGGCTTGGCAGGGTCGCTCACGTACTCATCGAATGCCGCAGACTCCGCCCCCGGCGCATCAAACGACAACATGCCATTCGCATGAAAGTAGAGGGTGCGGGGCTGCGCCTGCTCGGGGGGCCAGGTCGCATACTGTCTCCACTGATTCGTCCCGGTCTCGAATACGTACGCCCTCGGCAGTTTCGCATCTCCATTTCCCTTGAGATGCTGCTCAAAAAACGGAAACAGAATGTTCTTCCGGTAATAACTGCCCGTGTCCGAAAAGAACTCCACGTGCCCCAGCCGCTCTCCATTAAGACGCGCCCAGCCGCCGTGGACCCACGGGCCCATCACCAGCGTGCTCGGAACTCCGGGATCATTCTTGTCCACTTCGTGGAATGTAGTCAGCGGTCCCTGCAAGTCCTCCGCGTCGAACCACCCGCCCACGGTCAGCACCGCGCAATGAATATCCTTGAAGTGCGGCGCCAGGTTGCGGATTTTCCAGTAGTCGTCGTAAGTATCGTGGGTGACCTGGTCGTCCCAAAGCGACGTGTCACCCTTCAAATAAGGTTGCAGGTTGGCGAGCGAGCCCACCTTCAGGTAGAAGTCGTAGGCATCGGTCGAGCCGTAGTCGAAATCCGTATAGTTCTTTCGCGGAAGTTCGGGATTACTCTGCGGCGCGAAGAACATGTAGAAGTCGAAGTTCGCGGCCAGCATAAAGGCGCCGCCATGATAGGCATCATCCCCCATAAACAGATCCACCATCGGAGCCTGGGGCGAAGCGGCCTTTAGCGCCGGGTGGGTGTCGATCATGCTCGCCGCCGCGTAAAACCCGTCATAGGAAATCCCCCAGATTCCGGCTTTGCCGTTATTGTTCGGAACGTTCTTGAGCAGCCAGTCGATCGTGTCATATAGGTCGCTGGAATCGTCCACATCGCGGTTCGACTTTTTATGGTCGATGTGCGGAGTCATTTCGACAAATCTGCCTTCCGACATATAGCGGCCACGAACATCCTGAAAAACGAAAATGTATCCCGCCTCGTCGAAGTCTGGCGAAGGCCCCAAATGTTTGCGATATTGATCAACACCGTAGGGCGCGACACTATAAGGAGTGCGCTCGATCAGAAAGGGATATGCGCGTGAAGTGTCCTTGGGGACGTAAACTGCGGTGAAAAGCTGCGCGCCATCACGCATCGCAATCCGGTACTCATATTTCGTGTAATGCGCTTTGACATCATAGTCCTGACCATCGGCTTTGTTCTGCGCGAAAAGAAAAACCGCGAAAACGAGCGCACATAGGAACAGGAGTAAGGCACCGAATCGTCGACCCACCATACCCTCCTTGGATGCGAACCCAAATGGGAATGCTTAAGCAACCTACAGGCGAACGAAAGTTCTAGTCAAGGGAGCACGGGGCGCGGAAAGGTCTTCTTCGCTTCTTGTGGAACACCTTTGCTAGGCTGAGTCAGCTTGGTTGGGCAAACGTCGGAAAAGGGGTGTCTCTCGATGGAAATGGCGCGCGTGATCCTTTTTACTGGCCAGATCGAAGAAATGAGCAAGTTTTATGGAGAGGTGCTGGGCCTCAACCAAGTCGCAGAAGAAAAGGGCTGGCGGGAGTTTGCGGCAGGTGGGGCGGGGATCGCGCTTCATTCCGGACCATCGTCCCCCGGCCGCAAGGGCCCCAAGATCGTCTTCCACGCCAAAGACGTTGCCGCTCTCCGCGAAACGCTGGTGAAGCGGGGCGCAAAATTTGGCAAGGTCCGACGGGGAGAGATATTTTGCCTCTGCGACGGCAAGGATCCGGATGGCAATCCGATTTAGTTGTCCAACCGATGGTCGCAACCGATTCGGACGCGGCTGTATAAGACTTTCAATGATGTGCCTTTGTGGAAAGATGTCACATCTTCTGGGTTAGAGCGGCGAGGTATTACACAGCATTACAAAACGTCTAGCATCTGCGAACCTAGATTGTGCCTCTAAATAGCATGCCGCGTCTGCCCGCGCTAGCCCTACTTGCTTCTCATTCGAAGAGACACGGTTTTTTACGCTGGCTCGCCCATCTCGGCGGACCAGGCCTGATCCTCGTTGGCATTCTCGACAACTCCGTCATCCCCTTACCCGGCAGCATGGACGTCATTACTATCGTGCTCGCAGCGCATCGCCGCGAACCTTGGTTCTATTACGCGATTATGGCAACGCTCGGCGCCGTGCTGGGCGGTTATATCACCTATCGGATGGCTCGCAAAGGCGGTAAGGAAGCGCTTGAACACCGCTTCTCGAAGAAAAAAGCCGCGAAAGTCTGTTCGGTCTTTGAGCGCTGGGGATTCGCCGCAGTGGCCATTCCCGCCCTGCTGCCCCCCCCTTTTCCCATTGTCCCCATGCTGGTAGCCGCCGGCGCTCTGCAATATCCCACCAGGAAATTCCTGGGCTCACTAGCCGTCGGGCGAGGCCTCCGCTACACCATCATCGCCTACCTTGGCGCACGCTACGGACATGGCATCATCAACTTCTTCGCCCGGTATTATCTGCCGACGCTGATCATTCTCATTGCCGGCTCCGTTGCCGCTGGGATTTTCGGGCTCTACGAATATAAGAGGAGACAACACCCCGGGAGTAAGGAGGGAGCAGCCCCTGGCGCTTCGGCTCGCCGCGTGGCTTGAAAACTGGCCTCCGGCTGCTTCTTCCAGCTAGAATAGGTTCGGATGGGGTGAGAATGTCCCTAACGAAACCAGAAGCCCTCGACCTGTTCCGCTCCGATGACCTCATCGGCATCGGCATGGAAGCCGATGCCATTCGCCGCCGTTTCCATCCGGAAGGCACCGTCACCTACATCATCGATCGCAACATTAACTACACCAATTTCTGCACGGAATATTGCACCTTTTGCGCCTTCTATCGACCCCTCAAAGGTCCAGCTTCGAAAGAGGGATACATTCTCGACTTCGACACCATCTACGAAAAAATTCGCGAAACTGTCGAACTGGGCGGCACCGGCGTCCTCATGCAGGGAGGCCTCCATCCCGACCTGAAAATCGAGTGGCATGAGCAAATGCTGCGAGGCATCAAGCAGCGCTTCCCGAAGATTCATCTGCACTGCTACTCCGCGTCGGAGATTCTCGCCATCGCCGAATACAGCAACCTCAACCTGCGCGATACGATCGCCCGCCTGCGCGACGCCGGTCTCGACTCGATCCCCGGCGGCGGCGCCGAAATTCTCGACGACGAGGTTCGCTATAAGATCGCACGCCTTAAGTGCCTGACGGCTGACTGGCTGGAAGTTCACCGCACCGCCCACCAACTCGGTATGCGCACCACCGCAACTATGATGTTCGGCGTCGGCGAGACTTTCGAACACCGCGTCAATCATTTCGACGCGATCTATCGCCTACAGGAAGAAACCGGCGGCTTCACCGCTTTCATCCCCTGGAGTTTCCAGCCCGCCAACACCGCGCTCGGCGGCCGCAAGTGGGACGAGGCCACAGCCGTCGAATATCTCAAAGTCCTCGCAATTTCGCGGCTTTATCTCTCGAATTTCGTCAACGTTCAATCGAGCTGGGTGACGCAAGGACTCAAGGTTTGCCAGATGGGTCTGCGCTTCGGCGGCAACGATGTCGGCTCCGTGATGCTGGAAGAAAACGTAGTCCGTGCCGCTGGCGTCACCAATTGCACAACCGAAGAGGAATTGCGCCGCATCATACGCGATGCGGGCTTCCGCCCAGCACAGCGCGACACGCTCTACCGGCAGTATTTTCTAAATTGATTTTCGCTAGCAATCGATACCCGCGTGGGGACCGCGCCTTTTTTGCGGACTGCAGCCGGGGGAGGCTGCTGCCGCGAGGTGTTTTTATGTTGCGGATAGCGTTGCTCTCGCCCCTGCTTTTCAGCTTCGCGCTGCCAGCGATTGCGCAAAGCGCGGCCCTGCCACCCACCGCGCTTTACGTCGCCGGTACGGTCGTCGAAGAGCCCGGCAGCCATCCCCTCAAGAAAGTCCTCGTTCAAGTCGTCTCCGAGACGCAGGCCCAGACCGCAAGTTACGCAGCCACCACCGACTCCGACGGCCATTTCCGCGTCGATAACATCGCTCCCGGCCGCTATCGTGTCTTCTTCGAAAAATCAGGATTCGTTGGCGTCAACTCTCGCAGCCAGCGGTCGGAGGTGAACGTCATAACAGTTCAGGCGGGCAAACCGGGCGACGATTTCGTCTTTCAAATGCTACCCACCGCTGCCATCACGGGGCGCGTCACCGATGAAGACGGCGATCCCATGTCGAATGTTCGCGTCATCATCCAGAAAAAAATTCCAGGTAAGAGCCGGCGCGCAACCGTAACCGCCGTCGGAACTAATGATCTTGGAGAATATCGCGCCGCCGGACTTTTTCCGGGACAGTACTGGGTCGCCGCCATGCCCCCACCCGACCCCCGCGACTATGAGCGTCCCGCCAAAAATCCCCCACCCGCCCAGCAAGCTGAAGATCAACCCGAAATTCGCTACGTCACCGAGTACTATCCCGGCACCACCGACATCTCGCAGGCCACGCCAATCGCCCTCAAGGCGGGCGACGAAACGCCGGTCAACATGGCCCTCGTTCCTTCTCGCACCTACCGTATCCGTGGAGTCGTAGCTAGTCTTCTGCCCGGCCAACGTCCCAGCGTCGAATTGGCCTCCAAAAATGGAGACGCGGCCGCAGGCACTGAGGTCGCCTCGGACGGATCTTTCGAGCTTCACGGCGTAGCTCCCGGCTCCTACGTCCTCAAGTCTTTCAGCACCGCCGAATCCAGCGTCCTCACCGCGCGTCAGGATGTCACCGTCACCGCCTCGGATGTCGACGGCGAAAAACTCATCCCCATGCCGGATTTCACCATTTCCGGCCATCTGCGAGCCGACGCGCGATCGACCCTCGATCTCTCCCAGTTCTCCGTCAACCTGCGCGCCGCCGATGTCGGTGACGACACCGGGTTCTTCAAAACTGAAGATTCCTTTGGTGAAAACGCCCAGGTCGACCGCCAGGGCAATTTCTCATGGAAGCATGTCAATCCCGGCAATTACATCGTGCGTCTCTACGGCGGCAGCGGGCAAGACAGCTTTTTCCTGAAATCGGCCCATGCCGGCGCAAACAACATTGACGCCGCCTTCTCGCTCAACGGCCCGGTGGTGCTCGATCTCGTCATCAGCGACAAGGGTGGAATTGTCGAAGGCATAGTCACTGACCGTAACCCGCAAGGCGAAGATCAGCAAGGCATTGACGCTCCAGTCCCGAACGCCGAAGTCGTAGCCGTGCCCGAAGCAAAATATCGAAACATTCCCGAGCGCTTCGGCGAAGGCGCCACCGACCAGTTTGGACGCTTTACCATCCGCGGATTGGCGCCCGGTTCCTACACGCTCTTTGCCTGGCAGGACGTCGGCGACGACCTTTACCGTGATCCCGACTTCCTGAAATCGCAGGAAGCGGATGGCACGACGGCGAAAATCGAAGAGGGTTCTCACCAAACCCTCGTCCTGAGACTAAGCCCTGTCGGCGACAACTGGAAGTGACACGCGCTTGGATCGATCGGCTACAATGCAAGTGATGTTCTGATTTAGTTTCCGGGTTCCGCTGTGGTTCCCTGTGTCCTCGGTCGTTCAGCGTTTCGCAGACACCTGATCAGAATCCTGATTTTATCATCTGATATTTTTGGCGCAAATGCTCTTGTTCGCATTCATCCATCTTCGTCTCGCGCCTCTGGGCACGTTCCTCGCCTCTAAAGGCCTGGGGTCCTATCTCCGCCAGCACTTCCTCGACAAGACTTTTCAAGGCCTCTACCAGGTCAACGCCTTTGACCTTGCTCTGCTGATTCCGTATTTCATCGTTCTAATCATCCTGGCGGGCTACGGCGGGCACCGCTACTGGCTGGTTTACCTTTATTACAAGCACAAAAAGAACAAGACGACCGAGCCGCAGGCTCACTTTGACGAACTGCCGCGCGTCACCGTGCAGTTGCCAATCTTCAACGAGCAGTACGTCGTCGATCGCCTTCTCGACGCCGTTTGCCGCCTCGACTACCCACGCGAAAAGCTCGACATCCAACTCCTCGACGACTCTACCGATGAAACCGTCGACGTCGCACGCGCCCTCGTCGAGCGGTATGCCGCATCAGGCAACCCCGTCACCTACATACACCGCGAGAATCGCCACGGATTCAAAGCGGGAGCCCTCGCTGCCGGCCTGGAATCTGCCAAGGGAGAATTCGTCGCCATCTTCGACGCCGACTTTGTTCCGCCGCCCGATTTCCTGCTTAAGTGCATCCACCACTTCACCGACCCCAAAATCGGTATGGTGCAAACCCGCTGGACGCACATCAATCGCAACTACTCGCTCCTGACCGAAGTCGAGGCCATCCTTCTCGACGGCCACTTCGTACTGGAGCATTCCGGCCGCGCCCGCAGCGGTGTCTTCTTCAATTTCAACGGCACCGCCGGCATGTGGCGCCTTAAGGCAATCGAAGAAGCTGGCGGTTGGGAGCACGACACCCTCACCGAAGACACCGATCTCTCCTACCGCGCCCAACTCAAGGGCTGGAAATTTCTCTACCTTCAGGACGTGGAATGCCCCGCTGAACTGCCAGTCGAAATGACCGCTTTCAAAACGCAACAGGCGCGCTGGGCCAAAGGTCTGATTCAGGTTTCAAAGAAAATTCTTCCGCAGGTTTTTTCCAGCGACGCCTCGCGCCATCAGAAAGTCGAAGCTTGGTATCACCTCACGGCCAATCTCAGCTATCCGCTGATGATCGTGCTCTCCGTGCTTCTGCTGCCGGCGATGGTCATCCGCTTCTATCAGGGATGGTTTCAGATGCTCTATATCGACCTGCCGCTCTTCATGGCGTCGACGTTCTCCATCTCGAGCTTTTATCTCGTCTCCCAAAAAGAACTTTTTCCCAGGAAGCTGGCTGCGGTCCCTGCTCTTCCTGCCGCTGTTAATGGCCCTTGGCATCGGACTGACCATCACCAACACGCGCGCCGTGCTAGAAGCCCTGATCGGCAAACAAACCTCTTTCGTGCGCACTCCCAAGTACCGCGTCGAATCGAAGAAGGATAAAGTCGGCGCGAACAAATACCGCAAGCGCTTAGGCTGGGTTCCGTGGATTGAGATCGCAATCGGATGCTACTTTGCGCTCACCGTCTACTATGCGATCGACAACGAGAATTACTTCACCGTTCCATTCCTGCTGCTCTTTGTGATTGGCTATTGGTGCACAGGCCTGATGTCACTGCTGCAAGGCCGCCTTGCAGGATTGCAGGTGGGTTCCGAAACGCACAGCAAGCCCTTCCCGGTCGGTGTGTAGAAGACTTCACGGCAGCTTAAAATCTACCGTAATCCTCATCGGGCTCTTCACCGTCTTCCCATCCAGCAAAAACGGCTTATATCGCCATTTCTTCACCGCCTCCATTGCCGCTCCGGTAAATATTGGTTCCCCTTGGACGACCTTCAAATCACTCAATCTTCCGTCTTCCATCACCATCGCATCCAGCACAACCTTGCCTTCCATCCGCAACGACTTGGCCTGCAACGGATAGACCGGTGGCACGCGATGGATTAACTGTCCTCCGGAAATCCCGCGCGAAACTCGCTGCTGCGAAAGCGTCGGCACCGCACCCTTCGACGAAAGCACGCCGCTAAGGGCAGGCGAGCCCTGCCCCGCAATCAGCGGAGGAGGCTCAAGCGCTGCGACTTCCTCTTTATTCTTCGCGGGATTCCGAACGAGCTTCGCAGTCCCTAAGTCTCCCGCCGCGAAAAACCCGCTGCCGGGTGTCACAGCTTGATCGGCCTTCGATTCCGCAGGCTGTGATCCTCCGGCATCGGTCGCCCTCCCAGTCCCACCCCCTGCACCTTTATTCTTGTTTTTCCTGGTTTCAGCCGCATCTAGCTCCGCAGCTGTCTTAACCGACCGCGCCGCCGACGGCTTTCCGCTCGCCGCCAGCAACTGTCCCCCGGGGTTCGGCTTCCATACCACATCGTTGTCCGGAAGATGTTGCCCGGCGATTCCTGAATTCGAAGGTCTCGCCTCCTGCGCGCCTGCGCCCGTCACGGTGTTAACCGCACTCTCAACCGGCGCCGCCGCATGCGCCCTGCTCTCATTGCCATCGCTGCCTCGCCACCCCAGCCAGATCATCAGCCCAAGCAGCGCCGCGACCGCCAGCCCCAGAGCTCCCAGCACGAGCGGCCGACGTCCCACTAGCACGTGCACAAAATCCACAATGCGGTCCGAGGCCGGTAAAAGTCCGGAGTGCTCGGGCTTCTCCACCGGGGCTCTCACCACGATAGGAGCCGCTGCCGGCGAAGCCCCCACCGGCTTCGCCGCCCGCGCCCGCTCGGCCAATGCCGCCAAGTGTTCCAGCACTGCCAGGTGATGCGACGTGAACGCCTTTGGCTCCGTCGAAAAGGCCTCCAGAATTCCATTGTTCCCGCGCTCGCCGTGAATCGGAAGCACAGCGATCGACCTCAGCCCCAGCGTCCGGCATACTTCCCGATCCACCAGTCTGTCCACCTCGGTATCCACGCAATGCTGTGTCTTCCCCGTCCGCAAGCAAAGTCCTGAAATTCCGGTGTTCGCGCTCAGATGCGCACCCAGAGGCGGTGCCGTCTCTCCAGTGCGAGCCCGGCAAACCATCGCGCCATCTTTCCACATAGCCAGCGCCACGCCGGTGGCGCCCGTCAGCATCAGGGCCGCGTCCGCAATCGCCGCCAGGATCGGGTCCAGCCGATGCTCTCCGGCCGCGACCAGGTCTCGCAACGTTGAGAGCACCCCAGGCTCGTCTGGTTCGCCATCGCGTTGCAATGCGGTCGCGACCGCCGCACCGCGGCCTGTGCTATCTGAAATCTTCTCGGAGGGACTATATCTCGGTTGTGGTACTGGCACGGCTATACTCTCAGTTTCGTAGATTTGGCCCGATCAAGCCAAAACGCAAGTGGCGAGGGTGGTGATTGGACGGGAGTATGAGCCAACTTCCCGCGACTGTCAAGGAAACCCGCCACTCAGTAGCGCCTCGGTGGCACGATCCACTGAGGATAAGAAAGAGGCTGGCGAGACCCTCCTTGATTGTACGTTCCGTCCGCGGTGGTTGGGCATTCCTCCCACTCCAAAAAATCATGTGGATACCACAAAAGTTGGGCATCAAACTAACCACCATCTCACCGCTTCTCAACATGCTAGGCTGATTACGCTCTGGTTTCTGGCAAGGTTTCGCGCTACGACATTGCTGGGATCCAATCTAAAGAAGCTCTTACGAACAGTCGAGGCTCTGGCCGACCTTGGGCCGCAGCTCACCGCGGACCGCGACTTCCGCCAAACCGCGCGCACTATCCTCGCCGCCACCATGGAGGCCTCTGGAGCGCGTGAAGCGGTTTTATTTTCCTTCGGCGAGCGGCCTTCCATGCTCACCTCGCTCGACGCGCAAGGCTTCGCCCTTATTCCCGAACCTACCTTCATTCCCCTCCTACCGCGCCAAGTCCACATGCTCACGGCTTCGGCAGGGGCTGTGATCCTGAGTAGTGCCACAACCGATGTCTACCTCAGCTCCAACGGCAACGTTGCCCCTGAACTATTCCGTTGCGTCTGTGCTTTAAAGGTTCGTGGCAAATTGGTGGGAGCTATAGCCTTGGGGCGACGCGCGGGCGACGCAACCTACGAAGAAGATTCTCTGGCCGCCCTGGAAATGATCGCGAGCTATGTGGCTTTGGCGATCCAGAATTACACTCTGACCCAAACCCTGGCCCAGCGCGTCTCGGAGAATCTCCGCCTGCTCGCTTCGCTCCACGGTTTCTATGACAACGCCCTCGAGGCCTTCGCCACCGCCATCGACGTCAAGCACGTTAACATTCATGGACACTCCCTTCGCGTCGGCCGTTACGCGCAAGCCATCGGCGAAGCCCTCGGCATGGAGCCCGGCGAGGTCGCTCCACTCCGCTCCGCCGGCTATTTGCACGATATCGGCAAGGTGGCCGTCGATACGCGTCTCTTCGCCAAGCCCGCCTCGCTCGACGCTGAAGAGGCCCGCGCCATGCGCGACCACACTGTTGTTGGCCATCAGATCGTCAGCCAGGTGCAATTCCCCTGGCCCCAAATTCCCGAGATCGTGCGCTGGCACCACGAGCGCGCCGATGGCTCCGGCTACCCCGACGGCCTCCACGCAGACGAAATGCCTCGTGCCGTGCGCATCATCGCACTCGCCGATGCCTTCGATGCCATGACCACCGAACGCCCCTACCGCGCCCGCATGTCCGTGGGCACGGCCTTGCAGGAACTGATCCGCATGGCACCCGAAAAGTACGACCCGCAAGCCCTGCAAGCTCTTCTGATTCAGGTCCGACGCGACGCCGTGGGTAGCAATCGTCTCCCTATTCTGCAGGCCGGCGCGGTTAACGTCTCGCCCGCCGATATCGATACGCTAGCCGCCACGCTCCAGCACCGCACCAACCAAGGCCGCGCCTATTCAACCTAGTTCCAAGCAAACCCAGCCCGGGTCAAACCTTGTTCAGGTCAGGTGCGGTTCGAACCATGGTTGCGACTCGGATCTCGGTATCATCCTCTACCAGATTTCCGACGTGCGGCTCGGTGTGCCTTCGTGAGCGGGGTCTCAGTCTGTGATCACTCCGCGAACCACCTCTTAGCCAATCGCACCGGTGTAGAATTATCGGAGACCTCGGGAAAATGTCTGTACAACCACCGCATCAAATTGGCGCCTACTTCATCTAAGGGAAGCAAGTCGCAAAGAAGCAAATAGCACTGACTTGCAAGGAGAGCTTTAATGGCTGTGAGTGACCAGGCAGTCGCCACTGGTAAGCAGCTCGATCAACTCTGCATCAATACCATTCGCACGCTTTCGATGGACGCCGTGCAAAAAGCCAACTCCGGCCATCCCGGCGCTCCCATGGGCCTAGCCCCGGCAGCCTATGTTCTTTGGCAACAGTTCCTGCGCTACGACCCGCAGGATCCGCATTGGCCCAATCGCGACCGCTTTGTCCTCTCCAACGGACACGCCTCCATGCTTTTGTATTCATTGCTTTACCTGGCCGGCGTGCGTGAGGTCGATAAGCAGGGCAATCTTCTTTCCACCCCAGCGGTCTCCCTGGAAGACATCAAGAATTTCCGCCAACTCGATAGCAAGACTCCCGGACATCCCGAATCCAGCCTGACGACGGGCGTTGAGACTACAACTGGCCCCCTTGGCCAAGGAGTCGCCAACAGCGTTGGTATGGCCATCGCTGAACGCTGGCTCGCCACGCACTTCAACCGCCCCGGGTTCGAGATTTTCAATTACAACGTCTGGAGTTTCTGCGGCGATGGCGACATGATGGAAGGCATCTCCGGCGAAGCCGCCTCTGTCGCCGGTCACCTGCGCCTCTCGAACCTCTGCTGGATCTACGACAACAATCACATCACGATTGAAGGCAAAACCGATCTCGCTTTCGACGAAGATGTCACCGCACGCTTCAAGGCCTACGGATGGGCCGTCAGCGAAATTCACGACGCCAACGACTTGGATGCCATCGCGGCCGCCTACCGCTGGGCGCTCAGCATTACCGACCGTCCCAAGCTCATCGTCCTCGACAGCCACATTGCCTACGGGTCCCCCCACCGTCAGGACACCAAAGAGGCCCATGGCGAACCGCTCGGCGAAGAAGAGGTCAAGCTCACGAAGCGTTTCTACGGCTGGCCTGAAGACGCCCAGTTCCTGGTTCCCGACGGCGTTCGCGAGAATTTCCGCGACGGCATGGGCAAACGTGGACATCAGTTGAGTACGGCCTGGAACGCTCAGTGGGATAAATATTCGAGTCAGAATTCCGATCTCGCCGGCCAGTATGAGCGCATGCGCAAACGCGAACTGCCCGATGGCTGGGACAAAGAGCTGCCGACGTTCCCCGCCGATGCCAAAGGCCTAGCCACCCGCGACTCTTCCGCCAAGGTTCTCAACGCCATCGCCAAGAACGATCCCTGGCTAATGGGAGGCTCGGCCGACCTTTACCCCTCGACTAAAACGCGCCTTACCTTCGAAGGCGCCGGCGATTTTGAAGCCAACAATTTCAACGCCCGTAATTTCCACTTCGGCATTCGCGAGCACTCCATGGGCGCCATCGTCAATGGAATGACGCTCTCATTCCTGCGCACCTACGGGTCGACTTTTCTGATCTTCTCCGATTACATGAAGCCCGCGATCCGTCTGTCAGCGATCATGGAAATTCCGTCGATCTGGATCTACACGCATGACTCGATCGGCGTCGGCGAAGACGGCCCCACTCACCAACCCATCGAACAGCTTGCCACTCTGCGCGCTACCCCTGGCCTTTTGACCATCCGGCCGGCCGACGCTAATGAAGTCGTAGAAGCCTGGAAAATAGTCATGCAGCAGAAAACGGAGCCGGTCGCGCTAATCCTCACGCGTCAAGCTTTGCCCACGCTCGATCGCACAAAATATGCATCGGCGGGGGGCGTCGCGCAAGGCGGCTATATCCTCGCCGATGCCGAAGGCGGTAAGCCCGAGGTAATCCTCATCGCCACCGGCAGCGAAGTCAGCCTATGCGTCAATGCTTATGAAACCCTGAAGCAGTCCGGCATTCGGGCCCGCGTGGTAAGTCTTCCCTGCTGGGAACTTTTTCAGCGCCAGGAAGAAGGCTATCGCAATCAGGTTCTTCCACCCGAGATCATCGCACGCGTGGCCGTTGAGCAAGCGGCCAGCCTCGGCTGGGCTCAGTACGTCGGAACAAAAGGCTGCATCATAGCGATGTCCAGCTTCGGTGCCTCCGCGCCTCTGAAAGATCTGCAAAAGAAATTCGGCTTCACGGTCGACGCGGTCGTCAAGAAGGCCCGTGAGCTGGTGGGAAAATAATTCAAGACAGCGACCTCGTGGTCTGTGACAAAGTTGTAACAAATCTGTCGTAGAAAGATACGACCGAGATCTCAGGCTCGCGCGTTGCTCGAAGTAGATGCTACACCGCATCCAGCTTCGCATTTGTCAGGAGAAGAGCAATGAATCCCGTCGATACTCTCGAAACCGCCAAGGCCGTGAACCCGCTGAAACAACTTATCACCTTCGGGCAATCCATCTGGCTCGACTACATCCGTCGCGACCTCCTCAAGGATGGCGACCTCCAGCGCCTGATCGACGAAGATGGCCTGCGCGGCATGACCTCGAATCCGTCCATTTTCGAAAAGGCCATCGCCGACTCGAACCTCTATCAGGAGTTCCTTGACACCTTCGCCAGCCGCGCCGACCTTGATGCCAAGGGACGTTACGAGTTCCTTGCCATTCGCGACATCCAGGATGCCGCCGATCTTCTCAGGCCCGTCTACAAAAGCACCAATCGCCGCGACGGCTATGTCAGCCTCGAAGTCTCGCCCTACCTGGCGAATGACACGGAAGGCACGCTCGAAGAAGCCCGCCGTCTCTGGGCTTCCGTCGCCCGCGACAACATCATGATCAAGGTTCCCGGAACCCCCGAGGGCATTCCCGCGTTTCGCCAACTCATCGGCGAAGGCATCAACGTCAACGTCACGCTGCTCTTCGCGCAAGATGTCTACGAAGAAGTCGCGGCAGCCTACATCGATGGCGTCGAGCGCTTCGCCGCAAGCGGTGGTGACGTCGGCAAGATCGCCAGCGTTGCCAGCTTCTTCATCAGCCGCATCGACACCCTGATCGATTCGATGGCAGCCGACAAACTCAAAACCGAATCCGATCCTACGCGCAAAGCCCAGCTGCAAAACATCCAGGGCAAAGTCGCCATCGCCAACGGCAAGCTAACGTATGAAGCCTACGAAAAAATCTTCTCGACTCCGCGCTGGAAGGCATTAGCCGCCAAAGGTGCGCAGACGCAGCGTGTTCTATGGGCCAGCACCAGCACCAAGAATAAGAATTATCGTGACGTTCTTTACGTCGAAGAACTCATCGGGCCCGACACTGTCAACACGCTTCCACCCGCCACCCTCGAAGCCTTCCGCGATCACGGCAAGCCCCGCCAAAGCCTGACGGAAGATCTCAACGCGGCGCGCAAAACGATGTCCGATCTCGCCGCCGCCGGCATCTCGATGAAAGAAGTTACCGACAAGCTCACCGCCGACGGCGTAAAGCTCTTCGCCGAGGCGTTCGACAAGCTCCTCGAAGCGGTCGAGAAAAATACGCATCTCCCGTCCAAGCCGCAAGTCAACGCACAATCCGCCAAGCTTCCGGCCGAACTTGACGCCACCGTAAAAAAAAACCTTAACGACTGGCGCGCGACCGGGAAAGTAAGGCGCCTCTGGCTGCACGACGCCAGGCTCTGGACTAACGAAGACGAGTGTTCGTGGCTCGGCTGGCTTAACATCGTCGAAGATCAACTTTCGAGCGTCGCTAAGCTCACCAGCCTGGCCGCCGAAGTCAAGGCCGGCGGCTTCTCTGACATCCTGCTTCTCGGCATGGGTGGCTCGAGTCTCTGCCCTGAGGTTTTCGCGCTGACCTTCCCGCAAGTATCAGGCTTCCCGCGCCTCCACATTCTCGACTCCACCGACCCGGCACAGATCAAGCATACCGAAGAGAAACTCGATCTACTCGAAAACGCTTTTTATCGTCTCCAGCAAATCCGGCAGCACGCTCGAGCCGAACATCTACAAGCAATATTTCTTCGAACGCATGAAGCAGACCGTCGGCGATAAAGCCGGCAGCCACTTCATCGCGATCACTGACCCCGGCTCCAAGATGCAGGGCGTCGCCGAACGCGATCGCTTCCGCCACATCTTCTACGGACTACCTTCGATTGGCGGGCGCTACTCCGCTCTCTCGAACTTCGGCATGGTGCCCGCCGCAGCCATGGGCATGGAGGTCAAGAAGTTCCTCGACCGCACCAAACAAATGGTCGATGCTTGCGTCGCGGCTGTTCCCGTCGTCGAAAATCCCGGCGCCATGCTCGGCATCATCCTCGGCTCCGCCGCTAACCAGGGCCGTGACAAGATCACGCTTATCACCTCGCCCGGCATTCACGATCTCGGCGCGTGGATCGAGCAGCTCATCGCCGAGTCTACCGGCAAAATCGGGAAAGGCATTATCCCAGTCGATCGCGAAAACCTAGGCGCGCCCGATGTCTACGGCAACGACCGTGTTTTCGCCTACATTCGTCTCGAATCCGAAGCCGACTCGGCGCAAGATGCCAAGGTCGCTGCCCTCGAAAAAGCCGGCCAGCCGGTCGTCCGTATCGTGCTTCCCGACATCTACAGCCTCGGCCAGGAATTTTTTCGTTGGGAAATCGCCACTGCGGTTGCCGGCTCGATCATCGGCATCAACGCCTTTAATCAGCCGGACGTCGAAGCCAGCAAGGTCGAAACCCGCAAGCTCACCAACGAGTACGAAAGTAAAGGCTCGCTCCCGCCCGAGCAGCCGATCTTCGAAGGTGAAGGCTTCAAGCTCTTCACCGACAACAAAAATGCGGCTGATCTCGCGAAGGGAGTCGGCAATGATCGCTCGCTCAAGAGCTACCTCCGCGCCCATCTTGCGCGCCTTTGCGCCAACGACTATTTTGCAGTGTTAGCCTACGTCGAAATGGATGCCGACCACGAAGCGCTTTTGCAATCGCTGCGCATGAGTGTCCGCGACAAAAAGCACGTTGCCACCTGCCTGGGCTTCGGCCCGCGCTTCCTGCACTCCACCGGACAGGCCTACAAAGGCGGCCCCAACAGCGGAGTCTTCCTGCAAATCACCTGCGACGACAAGGACGACCTGCCGGTGCCACAGCAGAAATACACATTCGGGGTAGTGAAAGCGGCGCAAGCCCGAGGCGACTTCGCAGTGTTGGCCGAACGTAATCGCCGGGCCCTGCGAGTCCACATAGGTAGCGATGTAAATTCAGGACTGAAGAAGCTGTCGGCGCTAGTGAACGAATCGATATAACAGTAAGCGGCGAAGCGCGACGATGAACGTGGGGAATTGGCCGAGTCCAGCGGGGAAAAGAGAAACAGATTGAGGCAATGATGATCCTCGATCCAACGGAATTCGGGTTGGCTCGTAGCTCGTTGCTTCCGGATCGAAGACGCGACCTCTATTCGTTACGAAACTAGAAACGAGTACTAGCATTCAAGGAGAAGCGATGCAACTCGCAATGGTAGGCCTGGGCCGCATGGGCGCGAACATGACGCGCCGACTCATGCGCGGCGGACACAAACTTGTCGTCTCCGATCTCAGTCCCGAAGCCGTCAAGCAACTGGCCGGTGAAGGCGCAACCGGCTCGTCATCGCTCGACGACCTGGTCTCGAAACTCACCTCACCGCGCGCCGCCTGGGTCATGGTTCCTTCCGGCGACGCCACGGAAAAAACCGTGCAAACTCTCCTCTCTCGCATGGAGAAAGGCGACACCATCATCGACGGCGGCAACAGCTTTTTCAAAGACGACGTCCGCCGCTCTGACATGTGCGCCGCCAAGGGCGTCCACTACGTCGACGTCGGCACCAGCGGCGGCGTCTGGGGGCTTGAGCGCGGCTACTGCATGATGATCGGAGGTCCCAAAGATGCCGTCCAGCGCCTCGACCCAATCTTCAAAACGCTCGCTCCCGGCCGCGGCGACATTCCACGCACCCCAGGGTTCGACCAGCGCAGCGCCGCCGGTTCGACGGCTGAAGACGGCTACATCCACTGCGGCCCCAGCGGTTCCGGCCACTTCGTAAAAATGGTTCATAACGGCATCGAGTACGGGATCATGCAGGCCTATGCCGAGGGTTTCGACATCTTCAAGAACGCCACCAGCAAAGACCTGCCCGCAAACATCCGCTACGATCTTAATCTGCCCGATATCGCCGAGGTTTGGCGCCGCGGCAGCGTCATCAGTTCGTGGCTTCTCGACCTCACTTCGATGGCGCTGGTGGAAAACCCCGCGCTTTCCGAGTACAGCGGTTTTGTGCAGGACTCGGGCGAAGGCCGCTGGACGATACAGGCCGCCATCGAAGAGGCGGTCCCGGCCGAAGTGCTCACGGCAGCGTTGTATGCCCGGTTCCGCTCGCGTCAGGAGCACACTTTTGCGGATAAGATGCTCTCAGCCATGCGCCAGAAATTCGGCGGCCACGTGGAGCCAAAGGCCACGGCGAAGAGTTGAGCAGGCATTGTGGGGATGAGTTGTTGCGAAGACTGCCGCAAGCGAGTAGCCGGACTCTGAGCCATGAGCGATCTCCGCGGAATGGAGCGCAACGTTTGATTTGGTCTGCTCGCAGCTCATAGTTCGAAGCGCGCAGCTAATTCGCTCGAAGCAGCACCGTGTAACTTGAATCAAGCTTAAGAGGAATAGAAAAAACAATGGCCTTCTCCGACGTCCACCCCGCGCCCGCCAAAGCCCGTACCGCGCGCGTCGCCGATCCGTGCATTATGGTCATCTTCGGCGCCTCCGGCGACCTCACGCGCCGCAAGCTTATTCCAGCCCTTTACAATCTTGCCAGCCAGAATCTACTTTCGCCCGACTTCGCCATCATTGGTCTGGGACGCAGCCCCATGAGTGACGAAGACGCGCGCAAGAAAGCAACTGAAGATTTCAAGAAATTCGCCGACGTTCCCATCGACGACAAGATCTGGGGCGACTTCGTCCAGCGGATGCACTACCTCTCCGGCGACTTCGACGATCCCAATACCTACAACAATCTCAAAGGCCTTCTCACCAAGGTTGACAGCGAGCACGGTAATCACGGCAACTATTTCTTCTACATGGCCACCGCACCCAACTTCTTCGGCGACATCGTGGAGCGCCTCGCCAGCGTCGGCCTCATGCACGAAGAAAATGGCCACTGGCGCCGCGTCATCGTCGAAAAGCCGTTCGGCCACGATCTCGAATCCGCCAAGGCTCTCAACAAGCAACTCCTCAAAGTCGCGTCCGAATGCCAGATCTACCGCATCGACCACTATCTCGGCAAAGAGACCGTCCAGAACATCATGGCGCTCCGCTTCGCGAACGGAATTTTTGAGCCCATCTGGAATCGCCGCTACATCGACCACGTGCAAATCTCCGTCGTCGAAACCGTCGGCGTCGAGAGCCGCGGCGGCTACTACGATAACGCCGGCGCATTGCGCGACATGGTGCCCAACCACATCATGCAGCTCATCACCCTCACTGCCATGGAGCCGCCGATCTCTTTCGAAGCGAACGCGGTCCGCGACGAACAGGCCAAGACCCTGCATGCCATTTCTCCCTACAGCGCCGAAGACGTGCTCAGCAAAACCGTACGCGGACAGTACGGCGAGGGTACGATCGACGGCGAACGCGTGCCCGCCTACCGCAGCGAGGAAGGTGTTCCACCCGATTCGCGCACCGAGACCTTCGTCGCTATGCGCCTCATGATCGACAACTGGCGCTGGGCGGGAGTCCCGTTCTATCTCCGCACCGGCAAGCGCCTCGGCGGACGCAACACGCACGTGGTCATTCAATTTCGCCGCGCGCCCTTCCAACTCTTCCGCGAAACGCCGGTCGAGAACATGATGCCGAACCAACTCGTCTTGCACATTCAACCCGAGGAAGGCATCTCGCTGCGTTTCGCGGCCAAAACTCCCGGCCCCGCCATGCAACTCGGCGAGGTCAACATGGACTTCGAGTATTCCGACTACTTCGGCCAGACGCCCTCTACCGGCTACGAGCGACTGCTACACGACTGCATGATCGGCGACGCCACGCTCTTCCAGCGCGCCGACATGGTCGAGGCCGGCTGGAGCATCGTCAATCCCGTCCTCGACGTCTGGAAGGCGTTGCCGCCCAGGAATTTTCCCAACTACGCGTCCGGCAGCTGGGGCCCAAAAGAATCCGAAGAGCTAATGGAGCGCGACGGCCGCCGCTGGCGCAACTTCGAAAAGTAATCCGGCACGTACTAAGGACGGAATTGTCAATCCGAGCCCGAGCGCAGCAAGTGGGCCAGGAATGTGCAATTGGAGGTGGCACCGGACTGGCTTACCCTGTGAGACCGCGTGTACCCTGTGGTGAAGGAGTTCTGTCGACCCGATCGTTGGCGTTAGGCCGCGCATGAACCGCGCGACAACGTAAACTACAAATTACCAATCACAATTTGCAAATTTTTATGCCCCCGACTCGCACCATCGAGATCCTCCCCACCGCCGCCGATCTCTTCCACGCCGCCGCCGAGGAATTTGTCAAAGTCGGCCGCCAGGCGATCGGCGCGCAAGGCCGTTTCGCGGTCGCGCTCTCCGGCGGCTCGACTCCCAAAAGCCTCTATTCCCTGCTCGCCTCGAGCTATCCCGATTTCCCCTGGGCGCGCACCTACCTCTTCTTTGGCGACGAGCGCCATGTCCCGCCCACCGATCCGGAGAGCAATTACCGCATGGTGAACGAGTCGCTGCTCTCAAAAATCGCCATGCCCGCGCAAAATGTCTTTCGCGTCAAAGCCGAGTTGCCAGACGCCGCATTCGCCGCCGCCGACTACGAAACGCAACTCAGAAGATTCTTCGAACTCAAGCCCAACGAATTTCCGCGTTTCGATCTCATCCTATTAGGCATGGGCCCCGATGGACACACCGCCTCTTTGTTCCCGGATTCCGAAGGCCTGAGAGAATCTTCGAAGCTGGTCATCGCCAATTGGGTAGAGAAATTCAAAACCAACCGCATCAGTTTCACGTTTCCTCTCTTGAATAACGCCGCGGAAGTAATGTTCTTGGCCAGCGGCTCGGACAAATCGGAGATGATCCACGAAGTGCTGGAAGACAAGCGCACTCCGCCGCTTCCATCCCAGCAAGTCCAACCCACGAACGGCCGGTTGATCTGGATGCTCGATGAATCCGCCGCCGCAAAACTCCGGCGCTGAACGCTACGAAATGGCAGCCGTAGGCGTGGAATTCGATGTTTGAATTTCAGCTATCAGCCCTTCGCCCTAACTGGCAGCAATCGAAACCTGGCATCAAACGAAACGGAGATCGCGCGTTGAGAGCGCAGATGGAACCGTTAAAAGACCGCCATCGCTAGCTGCGAATTACACCCCGGGGTCACGTTCCGACGCGAATACATGCGGCGCTTAAAGTTTTTCGACGCGCAGCCGATCAGGAGGTCCGCTGGAAAACTCATCCGGCGTATGACCCGAACTCAGAAAGGACACCACTGAATGGCATTGCTGACTTGGAATTCATCCTTTAGCGTGAACGTCAACAGTTGTGACGCCGAACACCAAAAACTATTCTCTCTCATCAACCAACTGCACGACGCCATGAAAGTGGGGCGAGGCCGCACAGTACTGACTAACATCGTGGGCGAGTTGGAACAATATACGAAAACTCACTTCCAGTCGGAAGAAGCTCTGATGGAACGCTCACAGTATCCGGACCTGAGCGCGCACCGGTTACAACACAAGGAGTTCATTGCCAAAGTCGCCGCCTTCAAGAAACAGTTGAAAGAGGACACGGGCGCCGACTCCGTCGAGGTGCTGGCATTTCTTCAAAACTGGCTATCAAAGCACATCCTGGAAACTGACAAAAAGTATGCGCCGCATATGAACTCTTGCGGGATCAACTAAGAAGCCTGGATCGAAGCACAAGTGCGCGTAGGGACCGACAGCTACGGTTCTCGGCATAGTGGTTTAGCCTTGGCTGGATCGCTCTCCTATGACGGCCTGTACGCCTTGCGCGCATTTTTGCTCCACTGACGTCTTCAGTCGGCATAGATTGCAATAATATCGACAATCTCATCCAGGCTTGACCCAAAAACGAACCTACTTCAATCCCTCCACCAAATACAGATCTCCCAGCGTCCGATGAAATCCATAAATATAAGTCTTCCCATCCGGCGTCATCAGAATGGGCCCAATCGTCGACACGCCCGTCGGATCCAGCGGCGCGATCTGCTTCCACACTGTTTTCTTCCCCGTCGCTAACTCCAGCCGATACACCTTCGCCGGCATCTCGCCGCTCCGATAGAGATAAATTGACCGCCCATCCTGGCTCCAGTTGATCGGAATATCTCCGGCCTCCAAGCCATTCACCGGGCGCGGATCGCCTCCCGTCGTGGAAAACAGGTAGCCCTTTTCGTCCGGGCCAATTCCCACCACAAACTGCCCGTCCGGAGAAATCGCGAAGGACACCGCGTCCACGCCTTCCGGCGAAATCGCCTTCGGCTTCCCTCCGGCAACATCCTGCGTATAGAGCCGAACTCCGCGCCCTGGCTCATTCCCGCCAAAAACAAATCGCTCGCCATCCGGAAACCAGCGTGCCCACTGGTGGTTGATCGAATCGTTCGTCAGCGACTGCGTCTCCCCGGCTCCCGTGGGCAGTAGCCGCAACTGCTCAGGCGAACTGGGGGTCTGCACGCTCGCCCATTTCCCGTCCGGAGAAAGCGCCGCCGCCGCACCCTCACCCAGCCGAATCGCCGGCGTCCCGTCCGTGCTTCGGATATACACCGCATAAGTCAGATCCTGTGCATCTCCATACTGCACTCCCCCGCCGATTCCCTCTTCATCAAACAAAAGTGTCCTGCCGTCGGCCGAAAGATCCGCCGGATACGAGTAGTCGAGCCACGAAAGATCCCGCTCCTTGGTCTGCCCCGCCTCCATGGCCATGACCTCGCGCCGCCGGTCCGCTCGTGCCAAAAGCACGCGCCCGTCCTTCCAGATGTCGAAGACCACCAGCGATCCCGGCACGCGCGTCACCAGTCGCTGCTTGCCAGTCAGCGTCACCGCTGTGATGTAGTGAAACAGTCCCAGTTCGCTCGCGGTGAACCAAACCTCCTGCCCGTCCGGCGACCATGCCAGACCCTGCGTCCCGTACCACTCTCGGGTCAACTCGGTCTTCTTCCCCGACTCCGTCACCACCGCGATCAGCCCGCCGTCATCTCCCTGGTTCGGATGATCCATGAACGCCACACTATCGCCCTTCGGCGAAACGCGCGGATAACTGATCCATCCGCCGGTCGTCTCATACAGCACCTTGCCAATGGGATACTCCAGCCGGTCGCGCCCGCCCACGTTGCGCACCACCGCCAAATTATTTCCATCCGGAGACCAGTCCGCCCACTCCACATCCTCGAGCACTGGACGGGGCGCTCCACCCGCCAGGGGCGCACGTGCCAGCGTGCCCACGTTGATCCAGGTTCCCACCGGATGACTGCCGAGCGAAAGCGCCATCTCGCCCTTCGACGAGATCGCGAGCAGTTCCGCTCGCCCCATTCCGAGCGAGCGCGACTCCACCATTCCCTGCCGCGCTGAAAACGTCTCCACCGGATTGCCCTGCCACGCCGCGCTGTAAAGAATCGTCTGCCCATCCGGCGCAAATCGCGCGGAGCGAATTTCGCCGCGCCGGAAGGTGATCTCGTGATAGAGCGGCGCGCTGATTGTCCCCGAGGGCCAGAACGAAGACAGCCACAAACGCCGTCCCGCAACAAATCCCAGCGCCAGAGCCATCAGCACGGCGCAAGCGACGAACAACGGCGCCAGCCGCCCGCTCTTACGGCCCTTATCTCCCAGCGCACTTCTCCGATACATCCGCAGACGAAGCCGCCGCAACCGATCTCGACGGACCCACTCGGCGAACCCCTCCCGACGCCGCGGCGCCCGGACCCACCTGTCGAGCCGATAGCCGCTCGCCCGTACGGCTCAGACGCCCGCGACGAATCCACGTCGCGCTTCAACCGCTTCAAATCCGCGCGCAATTCCGCCGCGCTCTGGCAGCGCAAATCGCGATCTTTCTCCAGTGCCTTGTTCAGAATATTTTCAATCTGCGCCGGCAATCCCGGATTCAGCTGCACCGGTGGCAGCGGCACTCTATTCAAGATCGCGTCAAACACCACCGCCGACGTCGCTCCCGAAAACGGCTGCCTGCCCGTCGCCATCTCGTAAAGCACCACGCCAAAAGAAAATAAATCGCTCCGCGCATCAAGCGGTTCCCCGCGCGCCTGCTCCGGCGACATATATCCAATCGTTCCCATCGCCGTCCCGGGCGTCGTCAGTTGGTCCGCGCTCACCGGCGACCCGACCGTTGCTGCCGACCCATCCACAACCGGCGAATGCAGCGTCAGTTTCGCCAAACCAAAATCCAGAACCTTCGCCTGCCCGCGCAGCGTCACAAAAATATTGGCCGGCTTGATGTCGCGATGCACGATCCCGCCCGCATGCGCCGCCTCCAGCGCGTCAGAGATCTGTATCCCCAGATCCACCAGCTGCGCCATCTTTAGCGGACGCCCCTCGATCATGTGCTTCAGCGTCGTGCCTTCCAGATACTCCATGGCAATAAACGCCTGCCCATTTTCGTTTCCGATGTCGTAGATGGTACAGATATTCGGATGGTTCAGCGCCGACGCTGCCTGCGCCTCCCGCTGAAAGCGGCTCAAAGCCTGCGGATCCCTCGCCACATCGTCGGGCAAAAATTTGAGGGCGACAAAGCGTTTCAGCCGAGTGTCCTCAGCCTTGAACACCACGCCCATACCGCCGCCGCCGAGTTTTTCCAGAATGCGGTAATGCGAGATGATTTGGTCAGTCATTCAGATTCGCAAGTTCGAGTCAGCCAATTTGTCGCCCTATATTAAGGATGTGCCATCCGTGAGTCAATGAATCCTCGCCGTGAGTTTCGAAATGGGGAATTCTTGAATGACGGAGGTCTTAAGTGAGGGAGTTTTGAGAGAGGCAGATTCGTCACCGGTAACGGCTCTCCGGCTGGCCTGGAGCTGAGAGCCTGGAGCTGAGAGTCGGTGCTATAAGTAACAAGCCACTCGCCGCCTCTACGCCGCGCTGCGCCAGTCCGCAATCTCGCGCAGTCCCTCGGCGCGCGAGTGCTCAAACAATCTCACCTTATGCCGCGTGTGCTCGAACTCATGAATGTCGGCCCACACCTCAGCCTGCCAGCCCATCTCATGGGTTGCCGACTCCCCGCACGACGCGCACCGCGTATGAAAAGTAACTCCCGGCTTCTTCCCATGCGAGTCCTGCAGTTCGACAAAAACGCAGCGCACCTCTTCGATCTCCTCGTCCTCGCCGAGGAGGTGCTCGTAGCGGAGGAGGTAGCCGAAGCCCAGCTTGCGGGCTTCGCGTTCGGCTTCCTCGCGGGTATGGAAAGGACCATATTCGGCCCGAAGCTGTTCCGTTGAGTCGCAAGCCATCCAAAAAACGTCTTTATTCTCCATCCGATCCCCGAGTTGCGGGCGCGCAAAAGGCAGACAGGCCCATCCACAACGGAGCAATTCAATGACCGGGAAAAGCTCGATTTCCGCTTCCCAATGGCCCGACCTCGGGCCGAGGCAGTTCGGCTTATCCCGATGACAGCGCGCCACTTAGACCTTCGCGCGATATTCCTCGCCGCGCCATCGTTGCGGCCACTGCTGAAGGCCGGTGTGAAAATCCCTTGCCTCCCGGAGAAATAAGCATGCCACTTCAAGCAGGCCGTTCCGTGGAACATCTGGAAATTGCTCCACGTGGAGCAATAGTTGACATTCGTGTACGTACATTATTGCGGGATTTGGCGAAGGGACTGCGAACAAAATAAATGCGAGTTTTGAGGTGCCCATAAAAACACCTCGTGGGGAATTTTCGGTGGACGCGGTGTTTACTCTCTGGTACTGGGGGCGCTGTTTTCTTCGCCATTGGGATCATGAGGTTAGCGGGGAGTTATGGTTCGGCGATTGAGGGAGAAGGAGTTAAATCGAGTTGTTGGGGAATAAGGTGTTAGTCGTTGGTCGGGCGTTTTATGGGGTGGGCGCGGGGTGATTTTTGTCAAGTTGACACGGTATGCAGGTCGGGAGGGATTTTGAGGTGTAATTTGAGGTG
>CAWJFC010000019.1:0-15382 GCA_963841945.1 uncultured Acidobacteriaceae bacterium | reverse complement strand
CGATCGCCTACAGGAAACTCTGTATTGTGCCGGCAACCCTCACATGTTTTCTTGTACCAAGCGGGGTGAAAGGTTAAGTCTAACCTGCACGATTCGCCCGTTCGTTGCTGGTTTGATCACAGGCAAAGATCACGGGCAACGAGCCTTTGAGAACCTTAGAGTAGGGTCCGCGATCGAACTGTCGTGTCTCATGGGCTCGGGTAGGATTGGACCTCTTTCTTAACTAGAACGAAATTCCTAAGCATCGGAGTGGACGGTACCACTTTCTTTCAATGAGGAGACGCTTTCAAAATGAGTACGATTCCGATTAACCAAAAAACGTCGGCTCTTTACGAAATTCTGGAGCGGAATCAGGCCGAACTGGTCGCCGATTGGATCGAGGAAATGAGCGGGTCGACACGGCGGAGCGACCTTATTAAGGAGTCGGATCTGCGCGGGCAGTGTTCCCAGTTTCTTCCGCTCATGAAACAGGCGCTAGAAACCGGCGGCCCGAACTTTAATTCCCCGGCTTGGGATAGAGTGCGCGAAATGCTCGGCGACATCTCACGGGCCGGCGCCGAAAGAGGGTTTTCTCCCACTGAGACGGCGAGCTTTGTCTTTTCCGCGAAACGGCCGCTGTTCGAAAAGCTACGCCGCTCGCTAAAAAATGACGCTGACTCACTCGCGGCTGAGATCTGGACTGCGACCGAACTTCTGGATGCCATGGGCCTCTACACCACCGAGGTTTATCAGAAGTCGCGTGAAGGGGTCATCAAGCGGCAGCAGGAGGAGTTGCTCGAACTTTCGACGCCGGTCGTAAAACTGTGGGACGGAATCCTGGCGCTGCCGATCATCGGCACGCTCGACAGCGCGCGCACTCAGGTCGTGATGGAGTCGTTGCTGCAATCGATTGTGCAGACCAATTCGCGCGTGGCCATTATCGACATCACGGGCGTTCCGACGGTGGACACGGTCGTGGCTCAGCACTTGCTTAAGACAATCACCGCGGCGCGCCTGATGGGAGCCGATTGCATCATCAGCGGCGTGCGTCCGCAGATCGCACAAACCATCGTTCACCTCGGCATCAACCTGCAGGATGTGACGACGAAAGCGACTCTGGCCGCGGCCTTCAAAGTCGCGCTGGATCGTATCGGCCTGGCCATGGGTCGCGACGCGTCGGCCAAGATTGAATCTCAGAAGTCCTAGGAGATCCGGGTGGAAAAAATCCCAATTTTGAAGATGGGCGAGTTTCTGCTCGTCACCATCCAAGTCGACATGCATGACCGGCTGGCGATGGCGCTGCAGGAAGATCTGACCCAGATGATCAGCGATTCAGATGCGCGTGGTGTGCTCATCGACATTTCGGGTCTTGAAATCGTCGATTCTTTCATCGGCCGCATGCTCGCCAATATCGCGGCCATGTCTCGCGTGCTCGACGCGGAAACGATTGTGGTTGGCATGCAACCGGCCGTTGCCATCACACTCGTGGAGTTGGGTCTGTCCCTGCCCGGCGTCCGGACCGCTCTCAATGTCGATGCGGGCATGGAAGTACTGCGATCGTCGGTGTATGGCGTCAAGGGAGCTTATGACGGTCGTCTCAACTGAGAACGTTCCGGTGCAGACGGAACCCGATGTAGTCGCCGTGCGGCGGCGGGTGCGCGAGGCTGCCACCAAGTTGGGATTCAGTCTGGTCGACCAGACTAAAGTCGTCACGGCGGCCAGCGAACTCGCGCGCAACACGGTGATTTACGGAGGCGGGGGAAGCATGCAGCTCGAAACTCTGAATGGCCCGCGCACGGGCTTGCGGCTCGTCTTTGAGGATAAAGGGCCAGGGATAGCCGACATTGCGATGGCCTTGCGCGACGGCTTCACGACTGGCTCCGGGCTCGGCTTGGGGCTCGGCGGCGCCAAGCGGCTAGTCAACGAATTTGATATTGTCTCGCAGCCCGGCGAAGGAACGAGAGTTACCATCACGCGTTGGAAGTAACGAACGGCATGCTGATTGAACTCGCAGACCCCAGTCAAGCCGGTGAAGCGCGCCGTGAGGCCGTCGCCTACGCTCAGGATCTGCGCATGGGAGAAGAGGTTTGCGGCGAGATCGCACTGGCGACCACCGAGATCGCGACCAATGTAATCAAGCATGCCGGCAAGGGTCACATTCTTCTGCAGCGTATCGGCAGCAACGGCGATCGGGGCCTGCGCGTCATGGGAGTGGACAAAGGTCCGGGCATCGCCGATATCTCTCGCGCCTTCGATAATGGCCACTCCACAGCCGGCTCGCTCGGCCAGGGGTTAGGCGTCATCCGCCGCATCTCCAATTCCTTCGACATGTATTCCACACCGGGTTCCGGAACCATTATCAGCGCGGAATTTTTGGCGGCCAAGCCGGAAAGGCATACCAAGAAGGCGATCTTCGAGATTGGTGTGGTTTCCGAACCCATTGCCGGAGAGACCGACTGCGGCGACGGCTGGGGCACTCGAGGTTTTCCGGACGGAATGGCGTTCCTGGTTGTGGACGGTCTGGGACACGGCGTGTTGGCCTCGGAAGCGGCGCGCGAAGCGGAAAAGGTGATGACTCACACTCATCACACAGCGCCTAGCAAAATTGTCGAGGATATCCACGACGCGTTGAAGAAGACTCGCGGAGCGGCCGGCGCGATTGCCCGTATCGACCTGCGCGCGCACCTGCTGCATTTCTCTGGCATTGGCAATGTTTCAGCCTCGGTAGTGTCTCCCGGTTTGAGCCGCGGCCTGGCGTCGCACAATGGCACGCTCGGCCATCACATTCAGCGCATCCAGGAATTCACCGTGCCGTGGAATGAAAACAGCGTCCTGGTCATGCATTCGGACGGGTTAGCAACGCGATGGGACCTGGAGAAATATCCCGGGATTTTGAACAAACACGCCAGCGTGATTGCGGCGATCCTGCACCGAGACTTCAGTCGCGGCCGCGACGATGTAACGGTGCTCGTCGCCAAAGCTACACGAGGTTAGTTCGGTAATCGGATATGTGAGCACACGGATGTTGGAGTCATGCCAAATCTGATCACCATCGACGTGCGATCCGAAAATGATGTAGTCCTGGTGCGCCAAAAAGCGCGCACGATTGCGGCTGCGTTGAAGTTCGACGCGCAGGACCAGACGCGCATTGCGACGGCGGTCTCCGAGATCGCCCGAAACACCTTTCAGTACGCCGGGGGCGGAAGTGTGGAGTTTCGCGTCGACGACACCCAGGACGGAATGCTTTTTATCACCTTCAGCGATCGCGGCCGCGGCATCCACAACGTCGAAGAAATCCTCAGCGGCAAATATGTGTCGCGAACCGGCATGGGCCTCGGCATTATCGGCGCCAAGCGCCTGATGGATTACTTCACCGTCGAGAGCAAACCCGGCGAGGGCACCGTCATCGTCCTCGGCAAGAAGCTGCCGAAACGTTTCCATCGGCTGAATCGCGCCGAACTGGATCAGATGCTGGGCAGCATCGAGCGCGCTTCGCAGGATCCCTACGAAGAGTTGAAGATTCAGAACAAGGAACTGCTGAACGCTCTTCAGGAACTGCGCGCTCGCCAGGAAGAACTCGCCCAACTGAACCGCGAACTCGACGAAACCAATCGCGGCGTAGTCGCCCTCTACGCCGAACTGAATGACAAGGCTGACTTCCTGCAGCGCGCCTCCGAACTCAAGAGCCATTTCCTTTCCAACATGAGCCACGAATTCAGAACGCCTCTGAATTCCATTACCGCCCTCAGCCAGATCCTGCTTGACCGGCTTGACGGCAGCCTCACCATCGAACAGGAGAAGCAGGTCAAGTTCATTCGCGGATCGGCGCAGGACCTGACCGAACTGGTCAACGATCTTCTTGATCTCGCCAAAGTCGAGGCGGGCAAAATCACCATCCGGCCTTGCCGGTTTCAGGTGGCCAGCCTTTTTGCGGGATTGCGCGGCATGTTGCGCCCGCTGCTCAGCCAGAATTCGTCCGTCAATCTTGTCTTCGAAGACCCGGTCGACATCCCCGAAATTTACAGCGATGAAGCGAAGATCTCGCAAATTCTCCGCAACTTCATCAGCAATGCTTTGAAGTTCACCGAGCGAGGCGAAGTCCGCGTTGCCGTCAAGCGCGGGCACGATAACACGGTGATCTTTTCCGTTGCCGATACCGGCATTGGCATCGCCGCCGACGATCACGAAAAGATCTTCCAGGAATGGATTCAGCTCGAAGCTAAGGTTCAAAAGACCGTGCAAGGCACGGGCCTGGGCCTGCCCCTTACGCGGAAGTTTGCGCGGCTGCTCGGGGGCGACGTTTACGTCCAAAGCGAGCTCGGCATCGGCTCAACATTCTTTGCGGCCCTCCCGATCACCTTCACCGGCGCCACCGACGCCATCTACATTCCGGACGTTAAGCGCGATCTTGAGTCCGACAAACTTCCGGTCCTGGTCGTCGAGGACAATCAGGAAGCGCTCTTCATCTACGAGAAGTATCTGAAGAACACGAGATTTCAGGTCATGCCAGCGCGCACGCTCGCCGAGGCGCGAAATGCTCTGCGCCGTTTTCGTCCGGCCGCCGTCATTCTCGACGTCCTCCTTCAGGGCGAGCATTCGTGGGAGCTACTTCATGAGCTGAAGCGCGATCCCGCCACCGCATCGATTCCGGCGTTCGTCATCACAGTGGTCGAGAACCGCGAGAAGGCACTGGCCATGGGCGCGGACGCGTTCCACTCTAAGCCCGTCGACCGCTTGTGGCTCAGTCAGCAATTGGATGAAGCCGCGTCGATCAAGCACGGCCATCACGTACTGATCATCGATGACGACGAAGCCTCGCGGTATGTCCTCAAGACTCTTCTCGGACAGATGGAGTTCCGGTTCTCGGAAGCCTCGGGCGGCCGCGACGGTTTGCGCCGAGCGCAGGAACACACGCCGGACATTATTATCCTGGATCTGGGCATGCCGGATGTCACCGGCTTCGAGGTTCTAAAAGAACTCAAGGAAAACCCCACTACCGCTCAGATTCCCGTGATTGTGCATACCTCCAAGGTGCTGGAGACGGAAGAACTGGAAGCGCTCGGCGAGGCGGTCGCCATCGTCTCCAAGGAAAGCAAGTCGCGCGAATTATCGCTCGAAAAATTTGCCCAGGCTTTTCAGAAGGCCGGCATCCCATTCAAATCCCGATCCCTTGCTGAGGAGCAGCATGTCTGATTTGGCACCGCAAAAGACCGCCATCCGATGGCAGAACATAAAATCCGAGTCGTTCAGTGGCGCGTCCCACACGATCCTTACCGTGGACGACAACGAAGCCATTCGCTACACGCTGGTCCGGTCTTTGCATGATGCCGGGTTCGAGGTGATCGAAGCGCGCAGCGGCTCGGAGGCCCTCGAACTTGCCGCCAAAAATCCCGACCTCATCACCCTGGACGTAAATCTGCCGGATATACACGGCTTCGAACTTTGCAAGAAGCTCAAGGCAGATCCCGCTACCGCTCACATTCCGATTCTTCACTTGTCCTCAACCTTCGTCGATCCCGATTCACGCGTAATCGGTCTCGCCAGCGGCGCGGACGCGTATCTGGCCGAACCCATCGATCGCGCCGAACTTGTGGCCACCATATCGGCCCTCCTCCGCCTGAAGAATGCCGAAATGCAGGCTCGCCAGCAGGCCGCCATCGCCGAGGCCGCCCGCAGCGAATTGGCTGAACTGAACGCCGCTCTCGAAATTCGCGTCCATGAAAGAACCCGCGAGCTGGAAGTGGCGAATGACAGCTTGCGCGACCTATCGGCCCGCCTGCTGCAACTGCAGGACGGAGAACGCCGCCGCATCGCCCGCGAACTTCACGATGGCGTCGGCCAGCTGCTGGCAGCCATGACCATGAACCAGGCCATCCTTCAGGAGCGCGGCCACATCACCGATCCACGCGCCAAAGAAGCTTTGTCGGAAAACGGGGCGATGGTGCAGGAGATTCTTCGGAGTATCCGTACCATTTCTCATCTCCTTCATCCTCCCCTGCTCGATGAAGCCGGACTGCCCTCGGCCTTGCGGTTGTATGTGGAGGAATTCAGCCAGCGCAGCGGAATCCGGGTTGGCCTCGAATGTGATGACATCGGGCGGCTCGCACCCGCGGCGGAAACTGCCATCTTCCGCGTCACCCAGGAATGCCTGAGTAATGTTCACCGGCACTCCTCGAGCCAGACCGCGACCGTGACCTTGCATAACGACTCCGCAGGGTTACGGCTCGAGGTAAGGGACGAGGGCTGCGGCATTCCGGGCGAGAAGGAACAGGATTTGCTTTTAGGCGGCGGAGGCGTTGGCCTGCGCGGAATGCGGGAACGCCTCACCCAACTTGGCGGCCGTTTGAAGATTCACTCTAGTTCTGAAGGCACGACCGTGACCGCTCTGCTGCCACGTGCTTTCGAGTTGCAGCCCGATTGCGACAAGATCGCCTAGTTACTGCGTCCCCTGCCCGCCTTCGTGGGCACCACTCGATTCACGAAGTTGCGCATCTGGGCGCACTCCATTTTTGAGAACACAGCGAGGATTCCGGCGCGTTGCGCCTCCGCTTCCAGGGCTTCGGTCTTGTCTACCGTGACCATGACGATGGGGAGCTTCGGCGCGCGGCGTTTCAATTCCCGCGCGGCATGCAGGCCGTCCAGTTCCGGCATGAAAAAGTCTAGTATCGCAATATCCGGATGAACCCAGCCCGAACGTTGCACCGCTTCCGAACCGTTACTCGCCTCAAATACCGTCCAATCGGAATTGCGTTCCAGGTTGGCTTTCAGTGTCTCCCGCCAGAACGGGCTGTCATCGGCAACAAGAATGCGAAGCGACATGATTTCTCCCAAGCGAGAAATTCATAAACCTCCAGCAGATTGAACGATTCCGGGAACACATCAAATCCAGAATAAGGTGTAATCCACGTAAGAAAATTGCTTAGGCGAGGGGATTGCGCACGCTTCTGCTTGCGGAAACGTCGGCTATGTTAGGGAATTCTGCAGATCGTACTTCTTCATCAGATACCGGAACGACCGGTGCATCTCGTCAAGCCCCCGCTCTGGGAGGATGACAGTAGGTGTTTGGCACCTTGCCAGGCCGATGAGTGAAATGGGGATGTTTCAACAACGATGGACGCTGCCCCCGGAAGGTTCCTAGCATTTTCAGATAAGTGGCGTAGTTAGCTAACTTTTCAAGCGGGACTCCCGGCGCTTGGCCGCTGAAATGGATTTCGAACGTCTCCAATCCAGCGACTACGTAAACAGTTTCCGTTTCTTCTCCGGTGGCAGTACGATAACGAACCTTCAGTGCGGGAGAGCCATCCAGCGTTATTCTCTCTTCGCTCAGTCGTGGATTCAAGTTCGCCTTCTTCGCAGTGTCGGCGAGCCACCCATCCGCGCTAATGTCCGACGGCTTGCTTGCAAGATGTTCGACCATCACCCAACCGTCAGATTCTATCTTTGCTGATAGGAAGAAATCGACGAACGCCTCAGGCGCAGTGGGGTCTTTGCAACTTCTGCAACTACCAATGTTCCAGTCTGCGGGATAGCTGATGCTCCATCCCGCGCGATTAGAAAAAATCTTCCAAGTCTGGTTCGCCCAGCCCGGTACATACATCGCCAGCACGGAGAGCGCGACGACAGAGAGCGTGATGGCTTTTCTCACGGCAAGCACTTTACGCCGAAATAGCGCGGAGTTCCAGAGACGTGCGACAACTGGCGAAATCAGGCGTGGGTGTTGAAAAACTCAGAGTTACCCGAGCTTGCTTTTCCCTGTCTGATTTTCGGAATATCTGTATTCCGGGATATCTCGATGCTCTAGGCCGTCGCCGGTTCCGGCGATATCAATCGGTCATATCTCATTGTTGTGGTGCGACCTGGAAGCCAGCTAAAACAACACTGTTCTAACGTTCTTTTGAACCCACGATTTCAACCCACGGTTCGCATATCTCTCACGTCTTCTCAAGGACTTAGGCGCGGGCCGCCTGGCACAGGCATCCGAGGTACTGGCCAATACTGGCAGCATTGGTGGGTTTACCTTAGCGATTCCGGGTGCCGCTGAAGACGAGGGAAATTGATCTGTCCCTTTCGCCGAGTGGAGTTTAAGATCAGGTTGTTGCATTCTGGCAGACAGAAAAGCGACGGCCCATGGACCAACGAACAAGTGAAGCCCCAGGAATTGTCAGTAAAGCAAATTCCGTAAAAAAAAATTACGCAAAGCCGGCATTCCGCTATGAACGCGCCTTCGAGACCGCAGCGTTGTCGTGCGGCAAAATTAGCCCGAATGAGCGTCAATGCCAGTTCAACAAGAAAACCTCGTAGCAGCGACGAACACTCTTACACTTCAAATCAAATTCACGATACGCAGGGGAATTACGAGCGCAAGCTGCTTTTGTGGGTGGATTCCTCCGCTCGCAAACTGCCGATTGTGTTCTCGTGACCTTGAAGCGTTGCGCGCTTTGTGAATATCGGGCGTCCCGTTACTGCAGTCCGCTCCGCGTCAGCTTCACCGCGCAGTAATCTCCTGAGGGGCAACTTCCCGTCCCCGTGCTCTTTGCCAGGGTGCCGAAATAGATGTTGGCGTTTTGGGGTACCGTGCCCACGTTATCGACCACGAACCCGCTGGTCCCGCCAAATTCGTTGGTCGCGCTTGCGGTGGGAGTACTGCTGCCCGTAAGCCGCGTATTCACAGTCCATTCCGTTACCAGGTTCGAGCCGGACGTTGTCCCATATAGGCCAGTGCCAGTGCCCACAAATAGATAGTCATTGGTGCCGTCGTAGAAATCCAGCAGCGGCGAGCACGCCCCCGCTGGATTGCCCGAAGCGTTGATGCCGAGGTTGTTGGACATCGCCGGCGTCGTATTGATGATTCCATTCGGCGAACTGAAGGAAAGCGCGTAGAGACTCGGGACATCGCCGTTGGTGCTCGCAGGTTCCGTACCGCAGGCGTATAGTGTGCCCGCCCCAGTTTTCGGCCCGCTCGTAAAGTAAGCGTTATCAAAATCCCCCGGCATGATGAAATTGTAGGCAGTGTTGGACGGCCCAATTGCCACCGTCGTTTGGGTGGGCGGGGAAGTATTCAGGTTGATCTGTGAAGCGATGGCATTCGTCAAGGTCAGATCACCCTCAGAGAAGAGATAAACAAATCCATTCGTCGAATCCAACACCGGATCGCCGATAATCTTGAAGGTCGCCGAAGTACTCTCCACCTGGACCGGAAAATTCGGAACGGCTGTGAATGAGGATGCTCCCGGGGTGTAGGCGAAAAGCGAAGTCCCGTCGGAGATGAAAACCTGATTCGTAATCTGGTCGTACACCGGCGACGTGGTGAAACGTTCCCCCGTCGTATTCACGGGCATGGTCACGCAATATTCCAACGTTGGCGTTCCGTGGAAGATGCCGGTGATGCGGTAGAGTCTGCCGTTGTTGTCGCCGACGTACGCGACATTGTTCATGTAATCGATATAAGGGGACGATTGCGTATTCCCGGCGGCGCTCGCTGTGCATCCGGAAGTTGTTGTGTTGGTGTAGGCGAGCTGCACCAGCGAAGACCCTCCGGTTCCCGGAGTGGCCGGGCCAGTCACGCTGGTGCCCTGCCCGCTCACCCAGGTCAGCACGTTCAAAGTCGCACTGGTACCGTTGTCTTCGATAAAAGCGATTTGGGTTCCGTCCAAGGAGAGAACAGGAGATCCGACGGCTCGAACTGTCCCGGCCTGATAGGCCCACATCACGGTCGGCGCAGTGTAATCAGTAGTCGGCGGGGTCTGCGGACCGTATGGGCAAGAGGAAGATGCAGTCCCAGTATATAGGTTGTTGTACGCGATGATATTAGCTTGGCTCGATGTGGGCGCCACGGTGAGCGCATACACCACAAAATCATTGGCGCAACTGTAGGTTCCATTGACATTGAAGCTGTACTTCGCTGGCGCTTCCGAAAAGTCTGCCTCGGCGTTTGTCGTCGAGCCGAGCGAAACGGCCCAGTCCCGGCGCATCTTTCCCACATGACCTTTGGCTTCCTCGGTGACAGGTTTACCGGGCTGGTAAGACTGGCCCGAGACCTGAAGATGCCGAATGGCCGCATTGATCCAGTAATGCGGATCCCTGACAGCCGCAGCTTCGACGTCCGGGTTTCCGCCGTTGGTGAAAAGAATGTGACGCGACATCCAGTCGATCGGCAGGCCGACCAGAGGTGATTTCTGCGGAGTCGGCTGTGCCTTTGCCGGAGGCGATTCTTGTGCGTACAGTGCAGCGGCGGACAACAAAAACGCCGCGCCAACTCCGCCTACGCCGATCGTGTAGACGAGGGCTGAACCAAGCGTGCGGAAACTCCACCAGCAACGATTCGTGAGCATCTCTGCCTCCGCAACAAACCTGAAACACCTGTCAGTTTCTCATAGTGAAAGTCCCATAGAAATACTTGAATGGATCACATGTTCGGGAACTCAGGCCGTAAGCTCTGATGGTGTTCTTGGGTAGCGGCGAGCCATACTCCGATCTCGTCGGCGGGGTACTTCTCGACGTATTCCTCACCATTTGGTCCAGCGCGACAATGGCGGCTGTGATTCAGATCACAGCCTTGGGTGTAGCGCCCGTTCAACACTAGGCTTATCGTTGCTAGTATCAGATATCAGTTCGGCCGGGCCCATGCATGTCAAGGTGGTAGCCGATGTCCCGATTATCGCGGCCACGTAGCAGAGAAGAGAATCTGAGTAACCTCCGCGTAGCCTTGACGGCGACCATGCGTTGTACGCAGGCAGTCATGCGAGCCACCGACGAGACCCTGCTGATGGAGCACGTCTGCGCCATCATCGTGGACGCAGGCTACCGCTTTTGTTGGGTTGGGGCGGCTGAACAAGACGCCGCAAAAACGGTTCGGCCGCTTGCCTGGGCTGGATTCGAAGACGGGTATCTTTCCGACATCAGAATTACATGGTCTGATTCGGAACTCGGTCGCGGGCCTGTAGGGACAGCCATCCAAACGGCAAAACCTGTAGTTTTCCAGGACCTTAAGGGAAGCTCCGACTACATCCCCTGGCAGACAGAAGCAAGTAAGAGAGGATACCGTTCGTGTACCGCTCTACCCATGATGGCCAAGGGTGTGCCCTTCGCAGTGCTGTCAATCTATGCCCCGAAACCTGGCGCCTTTGGCGAGGCTGAACTGGAGTTGTTGTCTAACCTCGCTGACATTCTGTCGTTCGGGATTACAACCCTTCGCCAGCGGCAAAAGACTGAGGCCGTTCTGAAGGAACATATTGAACTCATTCAGCAAGTCATCTCCGCCACTCGCTCGGGTCTTCTGGTTTGCGACCGGGATCTCCGCTGCCAGATGTGGAATCCTTCCATGGAACAGCTGACCGGGCTCCCGGCCAAGGAAGCAGTGGGAGGCTTTCCCTTCGAAAAGCTACCCATCCTCCCCCAACTTGGTTTAGAGGCAGGCGTGCAAAAGGCGCTCGCGGGCGAGGTATATGTGAGCGGCGATGTTCCGCTCAGGGCACGGTGGGGCGAAACACCCCTTTGGATTTCCTGCCGATACGTTCCCCTCGGCAACAGTTTTGGGCAGATCACCAGAGTGCTTGTGACCCTCCGAGACGTGACCGAACGTAGGCAGGAGGAGCAAGCCAACCGGAAAAGCGAGCTACGGTTGCGTCAGGCTGCGCGCGTGTCTCATATGGGCATCTTTGAGCATGACCACCGCACGGACGCGCTTTACTGGTCACCCGAACAACGGGAAATTTTCGGTTTTGATCCGGATGAACCGGCGACGTTATCGGCCTATTTTGATCTCGTCCATCCAGAGGATCGGGAGGCAATTTCGGCAGCCGTCCGGCGCGCTCACGATCCGGGGGGAGATGGGTTCTTTGATGTGGAGAATCGAATTGTACTTCCTGACGGGAGCGTGCGATACCTTACCACCAGGTCACAAACGTTCTTCGAGGGAGAAGGTGTTGCGCGACATAAGGTGTACACGGTTGGCGCCATGCTCGACGTTACCGATCGTCGCAGAATGGAGGAAGAGAGACAGAAGCTGGTGGAAGTTGTCCAGAACAGTCCCGACCTTATCGGTATAGCTACAACGGCTGGCAAGGTAATGTTTATCAATAGGGCCGGCCAGGAGCTGGTTGGAATCGAAAATGACCAAGAAGCAACTTCCATAGCGATGTCCGCCTATGTGGCTCCTGGCCAGATGCGAAGACTCGCCCACGAAGTGCTACCCATGCTGCTTTCAGGAAAGCCCTGGTGGGGAGAAGTCTTATTGAAGCACCTGCAGAGCGGAGAATCTATTCCGGTGGAAATGCGGGCGTTCCCAATCTGCGACACCCAGGGGACGGTTATGGCAATTGCAAACGTTAGCCGCGACATCCGTGGGCGCAGAAAATTCGAGGAGGCTCTCCGTCAGGCAGAACAGAAGTATCGAGGGATTTTTGACAATGCCGTCCTTGGCATCTTCCAGAGCACACCCGACGGCCGCTACCTGAGCGTGAATCAGGCTATGGCAGGCATGCACGGCTACGCGTCGCCCCAGGAAATGATGAGCGAAATCACCAACATTGATCGCCAGGTATTTGTCGATTCATCGCAGCACTCGAAACTCATAGGCACTCTAGAAAAACAAGGAGTCGTCCACAACTTCGTGTTCGAAATCTGTCGCAAGGACAGCAGTCGGGGCTGGGCATCGGTCAATGCTCGCGAGATCCGCGATGACCAGGGGAAGCTTGTTTGCTACGAAGGTACGCAGGAGGACATCACCGAGCGCAAGCTTCTCGAAGCGCAATATCAACAAGCACAGAAGATGGAAGCAGTCGGGCGCCTGGCGGGCGGCGTCGCTCACGATTTTAATAACATCCTCGGAGTAATTATGGGGTATTGCGACCTCACGATGGAGCAAGTGCCCTTTTCTCAGCCATTGACGCGCAACATCTCCGAGATCAAAGAGGCGGCGGCACGGGCGGCCGTTCTGACCAAACAACTGCTGGCGTTCAGCAAACAGCAAATGCTCAATGCGCGGGTTCTGGATCTCAACAAACTAGTCCTGAATGTGGCGGGAATGCTCAAGCGGCTGGTGGGCGAAGACATCGCGCTATCTCTCAAGGCGGGCGACAGACTCGGACTCATCAAGGTCAACCCCGGGCAAATCGAACAGATTCTGATGAACCTGGTGGTCAATGCTCGCGATGCCATGCCCGCGGGCGGAGATATCGTCATTGAGACTAGCAACGTCTATCTGGATGATAGCTACGCGCGGCAGCATGCCCCAGTCATTCCGGGTTCCTACGTCATGATCTCGGTCGCTGACACGGGTTGTGGCATCGACAAAGAAACCCTGTCTCGCATTTTCGAACCCTTTTTCACAACCAAGGCTTCAGGAAAAGGTACGGGATTGGGTTTAGCGACCGTATATGGAATAGTGAAGCAAAGCAATGGATATATCTGGGCCTACAGCGAACCCAGCGAAGGAGCAATATTTAAGATTTATTTTCCAGCGGTCGAAGACAAGGAGACCGAGTTGGAATCAGAAATAGCGACTGAGACCAAAGGCGGTTCGGAGACAATCCTATTGGTGGAAGATGAAGAAGCTCTTCGCGATGTGGCTGCCATTCTTTTGGAGGCAGCCGGTTACAAGGTTTTGAAAGCGGAGAATGCGAGAGTCGCGCTTGAGCTTTCCCGGACGCAAGAAGTCGACCTCGTTATTACTGATGTGATTATGCCCAACATGAGCGGTCCGGAACTGTGCAGCCGCATACGCGAAGAGCGATCGGGAATCAGGTTTCTCTACGTGTCAGGATATGCAGGCGATAAGCTTACTCACTATGTCGAGTCGGCCCCAGCGGTGAGCCTCGTGGAAAAGCCATTTACGAAGGAGTCTCTTCTGAATAAGGTACGATCGGTTCTGGATAGCTAACTTGACGAGCTGTAATAGAGAAAAAACAGACTCACCAAGGTATCCGGCGGCAAGTTTTGCGAACAGGGTACTGCTCTCGGCGCCGCGACTTGTGGCCAGCTGGAAAATAGCGAGAGGCGGCACGTACTGGGCTTCCCCGGACCGCCTCGGCTAGGTTGTCTTCCGCGCCTTCTGGAGTGGCAACGGGGCAATGCGTTGCCACTCCAAGTGACCTATCAATACGGATTCACCGTCACAGTAACTGGCGGATTCTGACCAGAGTTATTACTTCCGGTATGGTTGCTGTCTCCCGGATACGTTGCAGTTATGGTTCTCGCGCCTGTGGTAGTAAACGTCAGCTTGCAGCTTCCCTTGCCGGTGCTGGAGGTGAGCGTTCCCGAGCAAGTTTCACCCGTGGTAGCGGTCAAGGTAACGCTGCCCGTTGGCTTGTAAGAGGTCACGTCGAAGTCCAACGTCGAGGTGGCGACGCCGGTCTTGCTCAGCTTTACCATCTGACTTGCTGAGGTGATCGTTGTTTCGGTAGTCGCCGGCAAGACTTGCAGGGTTACCGAAGCCGTGGCCGTGGTGTAGTTGGCACTGGTCGGTTTGAAAGTAGCGCTTAGAGTGTTGTTGCCCGCGTTCTCGATCTTACCCGCCGCAGGCGTATAAGTGAATGTTCCGGACACATTCGCCGTGGCATCCAATTGAGTCGCACTCAGCGGCGTGCCGTAGTTGATTGGCGCCGGCGTCCCCAGGTGATAACAGGAGTCGCCTTTTCCGCGGTGGTGTTCTGGGTGAGGCTGGCGGGGTTGTAATTCTGATCCGCGCCCCAGGATGCCGTGAAGGTGCACTTTCCGGTGGACTTGAGCACGCTTACAGTCACCGGCGCGTAATTCCCAGACAGCGCACACACGGTTGGGTTGTTGCCGGTGATGTATGCCACCTCGGAGGGATCGTTGCTGGTGGCAAGCAATACAAAGGTGCTGTTGTACGGTGCCATAGCAGGAGCCCCTGTGAAGGTCACCGTCTGGTTGGCACGTTGGGCCGTCGTAAATTCATTGACGGGTGTGGCGGCCTGATAGTTGCTGTTGCCCGGTTGGCTCGCGGTTACGGTACACGTGCCCGTGCCGCTGGTCATGGTGTAGGTCGGGCCCATATTGCTGCATGCGCCCGCGCTGTTATAGACCACGGCAAGTCCCGAACTCGCGCTTGCCGCAACCGTGAACGAAGTTCCATACATCGCCTGCGATGGCGCGTTCACGGTAAACGTAATTGTCTGCGATGCCTGAGTCGCGGTTACCGTTTCGGTGACCTGGGGTGCCGGACCATATTCATAGTTGCCCGCCTGGTTAGCAATCACCGAACAAGTTCCCGCGCCGCTTGTCATGGTATAAGTCGCACCCACATTGCTACAGGAGCCGGCACTCGTGAACGCGACCGGCAAGCCAGAACTGGCCGTCGCCGCCACCGTGAAACTGGTGTTGTAAGCCGCGCTCGACGGGGCGTTGGTTGTGAAGGTGATAGTTTGGCTGAGAGCGTTGACCA
>CAWJFC010000018.1:0-96884 GCA_963841945.1 uncultured Acidobacteriaceae bacterium | reverse complement strand
CATGGGGGAGCAGCGAGGCTTTGGTGGAGACGGTGGCGGGGACGGGGTGAATGAGATTCCGTGGGTCAGAAAATTTTCACCGGAAATACGCCCTTGGCGTCGGCTTTCGGGATAGCCACTACTTAAATATCGTGAGACGCGGGTAGTCTGTTCTCGCGCAGTTACAGAGGGCTTGAGTCACCTCTTCCGTGCCGTGGCGTTGCTTATTCGTGTGAGGCTAAATCTTCGTTCGCGGCCTTTCGAACCTGCGGGTCTGGCTCGTTCTCACGTATAGTCGACAATATTTGCCCGACACGTTTGTGGCGACTTGAAATCCACACGAGAAAACGAGTCAACTCGAGTCGGGTTTCTACATCCGGCTCTTTTGGCAGCCTTTCGCAGAGAAAATGCAGGATCGACTCTTCCTCCACCCAGAAGCGCGCCAGCACGATGAAGGCCGCGAGCCGCAGCCTTGGCTCCTTATCCTCCCTCGCAAGCTTCATGGCAAGAACCTTGGATTCTTCATCTCGCCAAAAGAATGCAAGTGTTTGGACAACGTCCGCCCGCAAATCTGGATCTTTGGTGTCGTCGAGTTGCCGCTCTAAGGAACTTCGAATCTCCGGGGTGCGCATCGAGTCTGCTAGTGCAAGAAGAGCCGCGTGGCGGGCCCCAGGATCATTGCCGTGACCAGTCATTTGAAGCAGGATTTCCCGAGAGGCTTTGTCCGGCCACCTTCGGGCAAGATGCTCCGCCGCAACATTTCGAGCCTCTTGTGAGGAAGCATTCTTGATGCGATCCACTAGCCATCGCCGCGTCTCGTCGTCGTGCCATCGGGTGGCTATCTGATTGGTCGCCTGCCATTTCGTTTCGCGTCTGGGATCGGTATTCACCAACTCGATGAGCCACTCTCGCGTCGTCTTAGCGGGCCAAACTTCTGATAAGGTCCGCATGATTGTGCTGATTATGGGGTCTCCGCTCCGCGACTTGAGCAGGCGCAACAGCTGGGTACGTGTGCTTTCGTCTGGCCAGCCGAATGCCAACCCGTGCACTGCCGCTTGGGGAACAAGCCACTCGCTTCCCCTAGATGGTCGATGAACCATTGCCTGGTAGCCTACCCTTGTCGTATCTCACTAGGGATTCCGCGGCCGCGAAACGTACGGCCCAGAATCGCCTGCCCATTATGAGGCGAAGCGTCTCCCTCGTTTCGTCGATGGGCCAGAGGCTTGCTAGACGCTCCACAGCCCCCGTCCTAATCTGCATGTTTTCTTCGTTTATGCCGTCGTCGCCTGGCAGGTAATCGACAAGTGCCAGGACGTCACGGTAGGCGGCGGCCCGTAGTTCTTGGACTCTGGCCTTCTGGCGAACTTCGGCAGCACACTCCGCCGCTAGGAAGGTAGAACGCCATCCAAGATTTTCCTTGCTCGCAACTTGAAGTTCGCCTATCAACTTTGCGGCGAGGTCCGGACCAGCCATTGCGCAGGCGAGTCGGAGCACCTCCGACCAGGCTTCATCCCGCCCCCGGGCACGAAAGAGGTCAACCAGTTCAGCTTCGGTACCCCCATTTGCGAGGTGGCTGATGTATTCTCTCGCACAGAAGTACTCGAGGAATGCGCGGTGAACGAACGCAAACTGCCCGTCACCGACGAAGCAGAGCATGAAGTCTCGCTCGGCAAGATCGCGGCGGATCTGTCTCGCCGCGATCTTGGGGTTAGTAATGCAACGATCATTCAAGGCGGCGGTTAGCACCCATGATAGTCGCTGGGAAGAGATCATATTTCCACCGAGACCGTCGCGCTCCTGCTGCATTTCGAGCGCAACTTTCTGTAGGATCTCGACCTTGTCGTCCGAGGTCAGATATGCAGACCGTTCGAGATGGCGAGACGCGTCCCAGGCATCCACAAGGAGCTCGGTGCATGCTTCGTAGACCCTTAGGCGCTCCTGCGGCAAATTTTTTCGCCTGTTAAGCAACGACATCATCGTCAGCAGTAAGGGGGTCCCTGCAAGTTCGCGAAGTGCTCGTGACTCGAATATCACCTTCACTAGCCTCTCAGACAGTTCCGTGATCTCGCGCGTATCCGAAAGGCTCGCCCGATACCACTTCGCGATAAACTCATTGACCTGCTCATCCTCGAAGTCCTGTAGGGTGAATTGCCGAAAGCCCGCCGATTTGAAATGCTCGGGGTTAGGGGATCCGATCGCGTATCCCACTACACGCGTTGTGACTAGAACCTGAACCCTTGGATATTGACGTGCAAAACTAATAATCTCTGCCACGATGTTGCCCCGAAGGCTCTCGTCGAAAATTTCGTCGAGACCATCGAATAGAACCCTCGTAGTGTCTTCTCGTAGGTAGGAGTCAAGCTCCGCCTGTGGCAAGCGACAACTCGACCACGTTCCTCTCTCCATGAATTCTAAGAAACTCTTGGGATGGGTGTGATCTCGTGTGTACTTGCGAAGCTCAATTACAAACGGAATTACAACCGTTGCTCGCTCTGCCCACTCCAGCGCTAGATGTTGGATCAGCGTTGACTTGCCGAGACCTGGGTCCCCAAGTATGACGAGTTTCGGGCAGGATTCGTCCTTCAGTACTTCATCGAGCGGTCGAATCGGTGCCCGGCGGTACTCGTCGTCGAACCGTGCTTGGCCCGGAGCTTCTCGGGCGTCAGATGGTCTGTAATCAGTCCCAATTTTTCGGCGGTAGTCGCGAGAGAGATCGTGGGGCGGGAACGCTTCCTTAACGCGCTGCCCCACAAATGTAGCCTGGAGGGCAACTCTCCTGTCGCTTGCCCCTGTCCCATATTCCGCATGTATGGCTGAGAGCTTGATTGTCCCGAATTCCTCCGAGAGGGCGCGGCGATACTCATCAAGGTCAAACCTGGGAGGCACGCCTCTTGCCCCCGTGACGGCAGCTTTTATATCGCCGACATACGCGGCGACCAATTTCTCCCGGAGTTCAGGAATTCTGGTTACAACTTCCCGTATTTCACGAATAAGCTGATTCCGAACCCGGGTCCAATCGAAACCTAGGGGTAGTGCAATGAGTTTGTCGCCGTCCGCCGTCCGCACTTCATTCCAAAGAGCGGAGAGTTGCTGTGCGCTTAGGGTGTCAGGATCTCGGAAGGCTCCAACCAACAGCGTTTGCGCTGACGGCTCGCCGACGAACGTTGACGCGGATTTCAGAGTCGGGGGACCAAGGAGCGTGGAAAGTGTCTCATGTCGCTGGTACTCTTCCTCAAAGGCAGCTAGAAAGCGTTCGTTTGCCTGCCGCAATGCCTTCGAAAGCGAATCGAGGGACAACGTTTTCTTTGCCGGCTCCTTCAGCTCTGATCCCAGGAACTTCGCGAGCGAGGAAACACTAGGAACCGCCGATGCAAAGATGAACCACGATCTCGCCTCCAAATGCTCCCAGCGGGAAACTGGGCCACAACCTCCGCGTTACCCTGCCCGCATCTTAGCGCCGGGCCTCTTCGGCTGATGGCCAGCCAACTGTCGCTCAAAATCATACATGCCACACTCGGATTCTCAAAGGCTTGAGAGAATCCTTGCGGCCTTGGGTCGCGGGGAGGTATACAGGGATCCTTCGTTCGTTCGGCTCGCTTCGCTCACCTTACTTCGCTCAGGATGACAACTTTGTAGAGGGGGATAGAGTAGGACGCGTGGCTAGGTCTGGTCGTTGATCGCTGTCAAGACTCTTGTTGTGTGCAGTGGTGGAATCCCACCCTTGCGCAGAGAACGCGCAAGGATGGGGCACCCCTCGGTGGGAATGATGCACGCAAAAATCGTTAAAGACGGGCCATCCGCCTGAAAAAGTGTTCTCATCCGTTCAGGTTCCCCTCAGCGGCTGGAAGCCGCTGTTGATTGGACGCGATTTACGGCACGAGTGGAACTCGTGCCCTTCCCCCGTGCATGATTCCAGAGCTTTTCAGCGGACTCTGGAGCCGGTTGAAATCCGCGGTTATCGCAGCGGTGAACCGCCGCGCGCCCCAAAGGCGGTCCCCATTTGTCGAATGGTTGCGGAGGAATCGTGCAGGGTTATCGCAGGGGCTAAAGCCCTTCGCGACTTCGTGAGATTTACGCGGCCCTAAAGGGCCGCTCTTCCACGGTGGTGCATGGATGTTTCTCGCGGGCCTCATTCGTGGTGCATGAATGTTTCTCGCGGGCCTCATTCGTGGTGCATGAATGTTTCTCGCTGGCCTCATTCATGGCGCATGAATATTTCTCGCTGGCGTTATTCAGGGGTGCATGAATGTTTTGCGGGGGGCCTTACTAGCCTGAGAAGGATCGACTGCAAACAATGCTGACCACCGAGCTCACGAAGGTCCACGAAGGGAAACCACCATTAACTCCCTTATTAACTCCCTCTTGCGGTCTTTTGCTCTCTCTTGCTCTCATTCGCTCTCTCTCTCGCTCTCGCTCTCGTTCGCTGGCCTCAGTGCTGACGGGTGGATACCCATGTCTCGAAAAGCACGAGACATGGTGCACCCTCGGTTGTGTCTTTGTTTACTCGTTCATTAGTCTTTAGCGTTAGTCGTTAGTCGTTAGTCGTTAGTCGGCGTTTTGGCGTTTGGCGTTTGGCGTTAAGATGTGCCGCCGGAAGCTGCGGCGGCTGCCTTGGCTGCTGGCCCGGCGAAGGGCATGGCCTCTTCGACTGGAGGCGTCCAATCCGCGGGGAGTGGGGCCGCCGTTCCGGGACCGCTTTTTAGTTCCATGCGCCAGGTGGCTCCGCCGTGGCTGGCTACGTAGAGCGCAAGTTCGAGACGCGTCCACACGCCGAGTTTGTCGAAGGTGGTGCGCAGGTAGTTTTTCACTACCTGCTCACTGGTTCCGAGCACGGCGGCAATGTCTTTGTTGGTAAGACCCTGCCACACGAGGGACGCTACCTGCACCTCTTTGATGGTCAATCGGTCACGGGGCTGCATGGCTGCACCTGCTCCTTGATAAACATGGCGGTCGCCAGCTTGACGCGCTTGCGGCCTTCTTTGATACCTGCGCGCAGAAATAACGTGCGCAGATGTTGTTTGACCGTTCGCGGGCTAATATTCAAATGGCTCGCAATCTCTTTGTTGCTGCATCCCTGCACGAGCAGGTGCAGAACCTGCTCATCACGCGGGGTAATCTTGATCTCGCTCAGGTTGATCATGGGTTATCTTGTCCGCTCCTTCCGTTTACTCTATCGGTCGCGACCCACGCTCCCTGTAGCAAGCGCTTCACCAAATTTTCGCCTCGGATGGCGGTCTTGATTTTCAATTAGATACAGTCTATTGGGAGGTCTGAGCCTGGTTTGTTAGGGCCTGTTCATGAATCCATTCCTAGAACGGGGTCCCGTTTCAGGAGGACGATGCGCCGGAGGACCTCAGGAGCCTGGCGCGAACGGGCCATTCTCCATCCTTGAATTTGGGTTTTTCTTGCTTCAGAAGGACCAAAGTTGCACTACAATTGGTAGAATCCTCCCTCCTAATGGTATGCCGTCGACCCGACCCAAACTGATCCTTGACGAGGACTCCTTTCAGGGGCTGCTGGCGGCCGCGTTCACCATCCAGCAATACAATGCGCGTGAAGGTGGGATTGATGGAGCGCTGTCGGCGGAATTGAACGCCACGCTGGGACTGACGCGGGCGTCGAAGAGTGAGGGACGGGCCCGGCCTGCGGAGGTGAAGTCCGGCGAGGTGAAGAACTCAGGGGTAAAGACCGAAGAGGTGAAGAGATTAGAGTTTGAGACCGGGGCGGTGAAGACGGAAGAGGTTCGAAAGGTCGAGGCGGCTCCGGCGAAACCGTCTTCTGAGCTTTGCTTGCAATGCGGCGCGCTGCTGCCGGGCGACGGCGTGCCTTGTCCGGCGTGCGAGGCTGAGATCTTGCGGCCGGGCGAACGGCTGCAACGCAACTGGGCCACGATGTGGTCGATGAGCCAGGAGCAGGGGCTCACGGCGGGTCAGGGCTTGCTGCCGAAAATGAAAATGCCGGAGGCCGATGCCGCTAGCGGTGGGAGCTCGCTCGGGGCAGACGCGGGCGAACTGGAGGCGGATCGCGAGGGGCTCCGCATTCTGCCGGTGGATGCAGCGGCGACTCTCGCTCCGGCAGCCGAACCGGCGAGCGTTAAAGTGCGCTTCCGGCGGGCGGACTTGTATCTGGGACTGGCGGTGCTGGTGGCGCTGTGTGCGCTGCTGTGGCCGTCGGCGTCGGCGGGGCGGGACGAGCTGCGGCCGTGGGAGCGGATGCTGATCGCGGTGGGGATTGCGGAGGCGCCGCCGAACCAGGCGGCCGAGGTGCAATACAGCGGCGATCCGAACATCAAGGTGTGGGTCGATACGCAGGCTGCGCTGTACTACTGCCCCGGCGACGAGCTGTATGGGAAGTCGGCGGGCTATTACACCACGCAGCATGCCGCGCAGCTGGACCGGTTCGAGCCGGCGCTGCGGCGGGCGTGCGTCCCTTAGGGCTCCGGACCTGGAACGTGCCTCTGTTCTTTGTCTTTGGGCTCCCGCGCGTTGGGACATTATTGTACGTACAGTTTAGTTAGATCCATCATTGTCCGATTCCCCTCGCAGCGCAGCTTACCCCTCGCTCATATTTACCTTTAGCCACTTGTAGCTTCATCTGTTTGCGTTCCGTCTAGGGCGGTAAAAGAATGCCTTGCGGCGATTAGGCTGGGGCCTGGAATGCAGAGGTCCTTTGACTCGTTCGGCTCGCTTCGCTCACCTTACTTCGCTCAGGATGACAACGTGAAGAGTAGACCAGAAGAATGGGCATGGAGAATGGAGGGGTCAGAATCTGAAGACTATGCCGGTGGAGATACGGGCTACGTTGCGGTTCTTAATGTAGTTTACGCCGGGGTCGCCGCCTCCCAGGGGAGTGAGGCCCGTGTAGAGCCAGTCGATTTGCCCGCGCAGGGCGAGGTGGTGGGTTAGATAGTAATCGAGACCTCCGCCGGTGGCTAGACTTAGACCATTATTAGATCGAAAGAAGTTCGAGCTGCCGCCGGGATAGGATTGAGGAGTTACATGCACGGCTCCGAGTAAGAAGCGGGCAAAGGGAACGAAGCGTCCGCGTTGGATCGAGTATTGCGGGCCAAACAGGAAGGTGTAGGCTTGTCCGCTGAAGGTAATATCTTGTCCGTCCTGGCGGTAGGTATAGCTGGAGTAGAAGCCGGAGAAATCGGCGACGACTCCGAGGCCGTGGGGAGCTTTGATGTTGGCGGAGACGTTCCATCCGTTGACGCCGTTGGGAGAGACTAAGGTGAAATCGGGGTTGATGTAAGTGTAGCCGCCGAAGAGTTCGACGTGAGCGGGCGTGGACTGGGGGAAAGCGTGGGCAGTCCATAACAGGAGCAGGATTAAGAGGCCGATGATTCTTCGCGGCATAGCGGACCTCCAAACATGGTTTAGAACTTGAATACGACGCCGGCTGAATAGCGGAAGCCGGTGGCGTTATTGGGTGAAGAGCCATTCTTACCCGGCGTGCCGACCTCTTCCCAATCGAACTGGCCAAGCCGGAGGGCTGCGTGTTGGGAGACGTTCACGTCCAACCCGCCGCCGATGGCCCAGGCGAAGGCCGAATAGGAGTCCGATGAAAATCCGAGCCCGTGGTAGTTGTTGGAGAGTCCGCCGAAGAGGGCGTGGGCGAACGGAGTGACCTTGTCGGCGTGGATTGCGAAGGCAGGACCGAACAGGTAGCTGTAGCGGCTGACGGAAACGGGCGGTGGGACGACTTGGAGGCTGTTGCCGTAGTGGCCGCTGAAATCGGCAGTGAGGCCCAAGAATTTGTAGAGGTAGCCGGTGAAGGCGACGTTCCAACCGTTGAAGTTGCCGGAAGAGGCGGGGCCGTCGGAGCTGTAACTGCATCCGGAATAATAATAGGCGCAGGTGGAAATGTGCTCGAGGGAGTAACCGCCGAAGAGTTCGAGACGCGGGTTGTTCTGGGCGAGGATGGGGACGCTACAAAGGATCAGGACGGCGAGGGCGGCGGCGGTCGATTTTGGGGAAGTCATGTTCGTGGTGTAAGAGTCATTGGTGGATGAAGAGTGGCGCGAGAGCGGCCGCGCTGGCAATACAAGGGAGGTCATTTTTTGGTCATTGGAAGGTCATCGGCTATGATGTTGAGTTTCATGGGGATCGGTAACAAGCCGTGACGTTCGTTTGCCGTCATGTCAACAATTGGGGTGGCTTCGATGACGAATCTTGGTTCAAAGAGACTGCGCTTCTCCGCCTACGAAGTGGATCTTGTAACCGGTGAGTTGTGGAAGCATGGAATTGTGGTCAAGGTGGCCGGCCAGCCTTTTCAGATTCTGGCCTATCTCGTGAGGCGGCCGGGGCAGTTAGTGAGCCGGGAGGAGCTTTGCTCGGAGTTATGGCCGGGCGAGACGTTTGTCGACTTCGATCACGGGCTGAACGCGGCGGTGAATAAGCTGAGGCTGGTGCTGTGCGACTCGGCGGAGAGTCCGAAGTATATTGAGACGCTGCCCCGGCGGGGGTATCGGTTTATTGCGGCGGTGGAAGAGGTGCGCAACGGGGCGGCGGGAGTGGTCGGGGCAGCAGTGGTGGCAGGGGCGGCGGCTGAGACATCAACTTTTGGTCAGGGCGAGATGCTGGAGACGGTAAGTCCCGCGCAGGAGCGGGCGGCCGAGATCATGCCGGCTGAGGCGTTGCGTAAGGGCGGAGACGAGATGCCGCGCGCGTCATGGAGTCGAGCGGTGTGGGTGCTGGGCGCGGTCGGGGCCTTGCTTTGTGCTCTGCTTGCGACCCAGCTTGCGATTGGCGGATTTTCGCTATTCGCGCGGAAGGTTCAGACGCGCGCGAATCCGCAGACGAGGGCGGCGGAAGCGCGGCCGGCGACGGTCAGTTCCCTCACCAGTTTGGCAGACCACACGAGCCAGCCGGCATTTTCGCCTGATGGAAGCCGAGTGGCGTTCGTGCGTGAAGGATCGGTGGCCGGCAGCAGCGGGATCTGGTCGAAGCAAATCGCGGGCGACGAGATTCTCCAACTTACGAGGGACGAAGGCGACTGTTGTGCGGTGTGGTCACCCGACGGCCAGTGGCTTGCTTTCTCGCGGGTTAGTGACGGCGGCCGGAAGATTTATAAGATCGCGGCCAGAGGCGGCGAGGTTCATGAGTTATTCGCGGCGGAGGCGATGCCGGATCATGCGGAACTGGATTGGTCGCCGGATGGGAAGACGATCGCGTATGTGGGGCGCGGAGCGGAGGGAGCGCCAGCGATTTTTCTGCGGACGGTTTCGCGCCCGGGCGTTTCGCGTTCGAAGGAGGAGCAGGGAGCGCTCCAGATCACCGAGCCCTCCGCGCTGGAGGAGGATTGGGGCCCGGCGTTTTCGCCGGATGGAAGCCGCATCGCTTTTGTGCGCGGGCAGAACATTATGGTCATCAGCGTCGCGGGAAAAGAGGTGCAGCATTTGATCAAGACGCCGGGGCATATTATCGGTTCGCCGTCGTGGACGCCGGATGGGCAGTCGATTGTATTTGCGTTGAGCAATGGCGGCGGGCCGAACCTGATGCGGATTTCGGCTTCGGGCGGGAGAGCCACTCCGATCCCGGAGGCGGGAGAACTGGCACTGAATCCGGCGATTGCGCGGCGCGGGTTTCGGCTGGCGTGCGACCAGTTGACGATTGCGAGCAGCATCGAGCAGATCGACCTTTCGCTTCGCGGACGGAAAGCTCGAACCCTGGTGACGACTCATAACGGGGAAAGCGGGGGTGGGCAGGTTTCCCATGACGGATCGAAGCTGGTCTACCACTCTAATCGCGCTGGCGTAACTGACGTTTGGATCAGCGACCGGGATGGAGAGAATCCGATCCGGATAACTGCGATGGGAACAGCGAGCGCGCCGAGTTGGTCTCCGGACGATAAAGAGATCGCATTCGAAGCCGGGTCGCATTCCAGCTCGCGAGGCGGGGAAGGAATCTTTCTGGTGAAATCGAACGGTGGCGAGCCGTGGTCATTAGTTCAGGATGAGTTCAACAATCGAGCGCCGCGCTGGTCGAATGACGGTAAGTGGATTTATTTCGGATCCAATCGCTCGGGTGCCTGGCAGATATGGAAAGTTGGGGCGTGGGGCGGATTGCCGGTACAGGTTACTCACGAAGGAGGATTGGCGGCGGAGGAGTCGGTTGATGGCAGGGATATTTTCTATGTGAAGGAAGACGGCGACGCGATGGAGTTATGGACTATGCCGGTTGCCGGCGGGGCGGAAACGCGAGTTACTCCGGCCGTTCATCCGCTGGATTGGGCGGCATGGGCGGTTGCCAAAGACGGTCTTCTCTTTGTCGAGCAAGGAGCGGACGGTGACGCGGTGGTGAACCTGTTTAATTTCGCTTCAACGCGTGTGAAGCGGCTGGCGGTGCTGGACAAGCCACCCTTCTGGATGGCGGCGACGCGCGATGGGCGGTCCGTTATCTTCGATCAGGCCAAACAGTTTGAGAGTCATGTTGCGCTGCTGGAGGACTTCCGGTAGTTGGTTGCGCGTGATGCCGACGGCCTGAACGGGCCTTGCCCGGTATCCTCTTAGGGCGTAATTGAGCGCTGAGCACCCAGGTAACTTGCCGATTTCCTGCATCGACTTAGACTTACTCGTATGCGGAATCGAGCGGATTTCTCGACCTGGAAGTGGATTAGCGGATCGATGGGGATTGGCTGGGCGCTGCCCTTGACGCTTTGGGTTGCATTGTCTGCTGCGGGGCAGGTTGCGCCGGTTGGCCCGGCGCCGCGCGTGCCCGCGAACAAGCCGCAATCAGGCGCGGACATTGCGGTGCCGGGACGGCCCGTGCCGGCGGATCGCGGCAACTTATCCGAACATAATATTGAGTGGGTGGCGACGCAGCCGCCGCAGGTGCAGATGGAGTTTTTGCTGGGGGCGGCGGTGAATCACGATATTGGCGCGACTAACTTGATTGCGGGGATGGTCGAGGGCTGGCGCGGGAAGTTGAAGGCTACGGATCGATGGGAGACGTTGCAGGATACGGCGCTCTATTCGAACGATCTGCGGGTGCGGGCAGCGGCGATCGAGATCAACCTGGCGGTGCGCAGTATTCCGAAGACGGATGAAGAGGCAGACCAGCTGATCGAAACGGCCCACAAGCTGACGGAGAGCCGCCCTTATTTTGCGTGGGAGCTGGGAATGCTTGCTAATCGCGGGGTTCAGACTGCCCGCATTCACGAGCTGCTGGCGGAATGGATACACGATCCGAACCAGCAGGTGCGATTCTGGTCGGTGGAGGGGCTGGCGCACCTTGGGACGGACAATACGATCAAGAACTTTTTGGATGTGTTCCGCAACGATCCTTCGCTTGACGTGCGCGAACGGGCGGGATGCAGCCTGGCGAAGTCGGGCATGATGACGCGGGAGCAGCGCATGAAGGCTGTGCCGGGGTTGATTGCGCTGGGAGAATATCCGTCGCTCGATGCGACGACGCGCAATTGGGTTTATCAGGCGCTGCGCGAAATCACCGGCGTGAACATGGGGAACGATGCGGCGCAATGGCGGAACTGGTATGCGGCGCATGGGTCGGAAAAGGTGCGGGAATTTCAGAAGGGCGATGTCTGGTCGGTGCTGGGGAATAGCTAGATAACGTGGATTGCCTCAGCGGCTGAAGCCGAGCCTAAAACAAACCTCACATCGCAGCGGTGAACCGCTGCGCCACCCAAAAGCAATCTCCCTGCAGCGAACCGGTGAGCTACCCAAAAGCGATCCCTGAAGGCGCTTCCGTCCGCAGTCTCTTGAGGATGTCTCTTCGTTTTCCCGCAACCGGCAATCACTTTACAACGACAGCCTTTATTTCTGTAACCTGACGGATCCAGCGCGCGGGGCGTTTGTCGCCGGGGGCTACGATGCGGAAGGGACCTTCTTTGGGGCCGAGGGGCTTGCCGTCGCGCTTATCGGCGAGGATGATCTGGCGCGTGGCGAAGGCGGGATCGGCTTCGGCGAGGGCGAAGGCCACTTTGTAGCCGTCAGCGGCGGTGACGAGGATGACCTCGGCGAGGCGCGGACCGCGGAGAGAGTCGCCGAGCGGGACGCCGGCCATGGTAAGGATGGTGGCGAGCGGGACACCTTCAAATTTGGCCTCGGTGCCGTGATCGTCGGCGATGATGGAGACGTGCGCGGAGGCGGAGATCTGCGCGGTAGTGAGCGTGGTGGCGTGGCCGTCTGCGGTGGTGATGGTTAGGTTCTGGGCGGCGGCTGGGGCGACAGCCAGGGCGAGAGCACAGACGAGTCTGATCAACCCTCCGATGAGAGTGTTTTTGTGATGACGGTGAAATAACGGCATGGAGGCCTCCCCGAGACTGTCGGATATCGATTGCGATATTCAGGATAACTCCGAGAAGCCGAGCCGAGCTGAGCTCGGCTGGACAGCCGGGGCGGCTGTCCCCTCGTGAGGATTTCGGGCTTATGCGAAGAGGAATTCTTTGGTTCTTAATTCTTTGATGGTGTCGCGGAGCTTGGCGGCTTTTTCGAATTCGAAGCGTTTCGCGGCTTCGCGCATGTCGCTTTCCAGCTTGGCTATGTAGGCGTCCAGCTCTTCCTGCGATTTGAAGTCGGGGATGCCGTCGGCTTCGGGGCTGGTCAGGTCGGTGTAGTCGGCGGCTACGATGGCGGCGAGGGTCATGTCGAGCGGGCGGATGATGGATTCGGGCGTGATGTTGTTGGCGTCGTTGTAGGCTTGCTGGATGGCGCGGCGGCGATTGGTTTCGTCGAGCGCCTTTTTCATGGAGTCGGTCATGCGGTCGGCGTAGAGGATGGCGCGGCCGTTCAGATTGCGGGCGCAACGGCCGATGGTTTGAATCAGCGATCCGCTGGAACGCAGGAAGCCTTCTTTGTCGGCGTCGAGAATTGCTACCAGCGAAACTTCGGGCAGGTCGAGGCCCTCGCGCAATAGATTGATGCCGATCAATACGTCAAACTCGCCCTTGCGCAGATCGCGCAGAATTTTTACCCGCTCAAGCGTTTCGATTTCGGAGTGCATGTAGCGGCATTTCACGCCTACTTCGCCGTAATATTCGGCGAGATCTTCGGACATGCGCTTGGTTAGGGTTGTTACCAACACGCGTTCGTTGCGCGAGACGCGGTCGCGGATCATGTGCAGGAGGTCGTCGATCTGGCCTTTGACCGGACGAATCTCTACTGGCGGATCGATGAGGCCGGTGGGGCGAATGATTTGCTCGACGACTACCCCGGCGGATTTGGTCAGCTCGTAGGGGCCGGGCGTGGCTGACACATAGACCAATTGATTGGTGCGGTGCTCGAACTCTTCAAAGGTTAGCGGACGGTTGTCGAGAGCCGAGGGCAGACGGAATCCGTACTCGACCAGGACCTGCTTGCGAGAGCGGTCGCCGTGATACATGGCGTGGAGCTGCGGGACGGTCTGGTGCGACTCGTCGATGAACATTAAGAAGTCGCGCGGGAAATAATCGAGGAGCGTGGGCGGAGGCTCGCCGGGCAGACGTCCGGTGAAGTGGCGAGAGTAGTTTTCGATGCCGTGGCAGTAGCCCATGGCCTTGATCATTTCGAGGTCATACATCACGCGCTGGTGAACTCGCTGGGCCTCTACCGTTCTTCCCTGCTTTTCGAGCTCGACTTCCCACCAGGCTAGTTCTTTCTTGATGGACTCGACGGCAGAAGCTTTGGTTTCGTCTTTCATCACGTAGTGCGTTTTCGGATAAATGGGCAGGCGGACGTAGCGCTGCTTGACGGTGCCGAAGAGCGGATCGATCTGGGAGAGCGATTCGATCTCATCGCCGAACATTTCGATGCGGTAGGCCATGTCATCGTAGGTGGGATAGATTTCGATGACGTCGCCGCGGACGCGGAAGGTGCCGCGGCGGAAGTCGGATTCGCTGCGCTCGTAGAGGATATCGACCAGCTTGCGGGTGATCTCCTGACGCTTGATCTTCTGGCCTTTTTCGACGAAGAGCATCATGCCGTAGTAAGCCTCGGGCGAGCCGAGGCCGTAGATGGCGCTGACGGAGGCGACGATGAGGCAGTCGCGGCGTTCGAAGAGCGAGCGGGTGGCGGAGAGGCGAAGCTTGTCGAGCTCGTCGTTGATGGTCGACTCTTTTTCAATGTAGAGGTCGGCGGCGGGGACGTAGGCTTCGGGCTGGTAGAAGTCGTAATAGGAGACGAAGTACTCGACTGCGTTCTGGGGAAAGAAACTCTTGAACTCGTGATAGAGCTGGGCAGCGAGAGTTTTGTTGTGGGCCATGACGATGGCCGGGCGGTTGGCCGCCTCGATGACCTTGGCCATGGTGAAGGTTTTGCCGGAGCCGGTGACGCCGAGCAGGACCTGGTGCTGCTCGCGATCGAAGACACCACGGGTGAGCGCGTCGATGGCCGAGCGCTGATCTCCCTGGGGCTTGTAGTTGCTGACGAGGCGGAAGTCCACTGTGATTTTTATTATAGGGGACGGCGTGGAGTGTCGTTTGCGGGACGGTCAAAAGGCGCAGCGAGAGGGGCATCGGGGAGAACAAGTGTGTAATTTCGCTCGTGCCAATGTAGCTTCCGCCACTTTGTCCTAAGGGTTTTACCTTAGAGGCATAGGAAGACTGACCGGGATCTCTAATGTAAACGCGGTAGAAAACAAAAAAATGACGGTGGTTTTTCTTATTTTTCGGCGAGAAATCATAGGTTGATGTGAAATTTCACATTTAGTTAATGGCGAGGCTGCTAATTGGCGGGGTGAATGCAGAGTATTTCTGTAACGAAACTGAAATTTCGATGTCGCCCGTGTGCTGTGCTGGTTGGATGCCCTACCTTCAGTGCGCGAGGCGCATCCGAGGTGCAGCGAATGGACGAGCAATACGAACAGATGGGAACCCGGGAGCGGCAGATTGTGGGTCTTCTGCTGCAGGGATGCGACAACTCCGAGATTGCGCGCGACCTGAACATGGCCGAGCGTACCGTGAAAGCCTACTTTAATCGCCTCTTCGTACGTTTCGGAATCAAGGGTGGCATCAAGCGAGTGAAGCTCGCGACTTTACTTTATAGGAGACAGTTATGGCAGGAGAAACGGGGATCCTCCGTGGGCCCAACCAGCGTGAACACATCATCATTCAACGCGTAGCCGAGGGCTGCAAGAACAGCGAAATCGCGAACTCACTGGGGACAACCGAGCACGTCGTGAAAAACGATCTGCGCCTGATTTACGACAAATTGGGTCTGTGGAACCGGGTCGAATTGGCACTGTGGTACGAAGCGCGCCGTTTCGAGCAGGCTTACAGCAATTAGTTTTTGAACGCCGGCGGGCGATGCTCCTCCTGGGCCCGCCGGCGTGGTAATTTCCCTCCGAGGTAGTTCCCGAATCGAAGTGCGACCGCACGACGGATGTTCCCGCGTACGATTTTCATTGGATTTTCACCACGGAATCACCGAGGCACGGAGAAAATCTTAAGGCTGCGAAATCAGACCATTTCTGTTCCCCACAAATCATGCAGGTGAACGATGCCGCGCAGTTGATGGCCACCATCGACGACCATCAGCGAAGTGATTTTCAATTCTTCCATGCGGGCTAGAGCGGTGGCGGCGAACTCGCGCGGACTGATTGTTTTGGGAGAGCGGGTCATGCAGTCTTGGGCGGTGAGGTCGAGGGTGTCCTTGCCGCGCTGTTCGAGGATGCGGCGGAGGTCGCCGTCACTGATGACGCCGAGGAGTTCCTGGCCGTCGACGACCGCGGTCACGCCGAGTTTTTTGCGCGACATTTCGTAGATAACGTCGGGCATTTTGGTGTGCGGGCCAACGCGGGGGATGGCGTCGCCGGAGTGCATGAGCGACTCGACGCGGGCCAGGCGTTTGCCGAGTTTGCCGCCGGGATGCAAGCTGGCGAAATCTTCTTCTTTGAAGCCGCGTTTTTCAGAGAGCGCGACGGCGAGCGCATCGCCGAGCGCGAGCATGGTAGTGGTAGAGGCGGTCGGGGCGAGACCGAGCGAACAAGCCTCCTGCGAGACGGAACAGTCGAGCGCGACTTCGGCAGCGGCGGCGAGGGTGGAAGATGGGTTCGCGGCGGCGGATGCGGACGAGAGTGTCACGGCCTGCACGACCTTCGCAGGTCAGGGAAATCATCGGGACCTGAAGGCGTTTGATGGTTGCGAGCAACTGGAGAATCTCTTCGGTCTCGCCGCTGGCCGAGAGCACGAGGGCGACGTCGCCGCGGACGATCATGCCGAGATCGCCATGCAGGGCTTCGACGGGATGCAGGTAGAGCGCGGGAGAACCGGTGGAGCTGAGGGTAGCGGCAATTTTGCGGGCGATCAGACCGCTCTTGCCCATGCCGGAGACGACGACGCGTCCCTGGCAATGAAAGAGGAGATTGACGGCGCGGTCAAAGTCGGCGGCCATGGGCCCAGCCAGGCGGTCGGCGAGCGCGCGCAAGGCTTCCGCCTCGATGCGGACGACGTTTTCACCGGTGTGCTTCATGAAGGAGGAATGTTAGCAGAAGGAAGAGAGCCTCGAAAATTGACGGGGCGAGGATCAGAACAGATTCAGAGTGAAACGGAGGCAGATTTCGCGGCGGGCTCGGACAACACATCGGGCAACAACAGCCCGAATTGGTCCAAGGGAAGCGGACGGCTGAACAGATAGCCCTGGAAGGAATGGCAGCCGAGACGATCGAGAAAATCGCGTTGTTCTTCGGTCTCGACGCCTTCGGCGATTACGGATAATCCCATGGCCTTGCTCAAGGAGATGATACTTTGAGCGATGGCGCCGCAACTGGAGTCCTTGAGAATATCGCGAACGAAGGCCTGGTCGATCTTCAACTGGTCGAGAGGCAAACGGCGCAGGTAAGCGAGCGAGGAATAGCCGGTGCCGAAGTCATCCAAAGAAAACCGCAAGCCATGCGACCTGAGGTCGGTCATCTTGACGATGACTTCCTCGATGTTTTCGACCAGCATGCTCTCGGTGAGTTCGAGTTTGAGGCTGTGCGGGTTGGCTCCGGTGCGATCCAGCGTCTTTAAGACGTTGCTTACGAAGTCCGGATTACGCAGTTGCCGGGCGCTGATATTCACGGCTACGGTAAGTGCCTCGTGACCTCTCCGGCCCGACCAGGCGGCAATCTGTTGGCAAGCTGTTTCCATCACCCAGTCTCCCAGAGGGAGAATCAGGCCCGTTTCCTCGGCCAGCGAGATGAATGCGCCCGGGGCAAGGATGCCGCGAACCGGGTGTTGCCAGCGCAGGAGGGCCTCGGCGCCGACCAGAACGCCCCGATCGATCTGGGACTGATAGTAAAGAAGGAATTCGTTGGTTCGGATGGCCCGGCGGAGTTCCTCTTCCATGGCGGCGCGGGCATTGACGGCAGCCTGCAATGCGGGAGCGAAGAAACGGATGGTATTGCGGCCGTCGGCCTTGGCCTGATACATGGCCAGATCGGCTTGTTGCAACACCTCGTTGGTACTGCTGTGGGGATCTCCAAACACGGTGATTCCGACGCTGGCACTGCTACGGCACTGATGGCCGTCTAACACAAAGGGTTCATCGATGACCGCGATGAGTTGCTCGGCGATGGTTTTGGCTTGCGCCGCGGCCTGCTCGGAGACTTCGCTGAGATCGTTGAGCATGACCACGAACTCGTCGCCGCCCAGGCGGGCCACCGTGTCGCTCTCGCGGATGCGAACGGTAATACGCCGCGCGACCTCCTGAAGCAGAAGGTCGCCGATGTGGTGACCCTGGGTATCGTTGAGGGTTTTGAAATTGTCGAGATCGACGAAGAGCAAGGCTCGCTTGTGCTTGGTTCGGGTGCTGCCAGCCAAGGTCTGGCGCAAGCGATCGAGAAGAAGGCGGCGATTGGGAAGACCGGTCAGCGGATCGAAGAAGGCAAGATTGCGAATCTCGTCGTGAGCGGCCTTCAGGCGCTGGAGTTCGCGTTCTTTTCTCTGCGCGCTCAGCGTTCGCAACCAGACCACTCCTGCGATCGCGCAGCCCCCCATCAGAACACAGAGGGTAAGGAACCACCACGATTGATACCAAGGGGTGAGGATTCGAAAGGAGAATTCCGCATTCTGTCCACTCCAGACTCCTTCTTCGTCTCGCGCCTCCACCTCCAGGCGATAGGTTCCGGGCGCAAGTTCGGCGAACTGGAGTTCGCGTTGCGCGGTCTCGGTCCAGATTGAATTCGCACCCGCGAGGCGATAGCGAAAGAGCACACCGTTCTCCCGCGGGCCATTGAGCGCAGAATATCTGACGGTGAGAGAGTTAGACGGGCCACGGGCGGAGGGATTGTTTTGCCCAGAGACATCTTTTTGTCCCATCAAGAGCTTTGTGAAGACCACGGCCAGCGGCCCTTCATGGAGGGCGACGGGACGGGGCTTGAATTGGGAGAGCCCGCCGCTGGTGCCGATCCAGACTGTTCCATCCGGCTCGGCGGCGAAGCCGTTGAGGTCGCAGTCGTTCCAGACCAATCCGTCGCTGGTATCGTAGCGGGTCCAGCGGGAACCGTCCCACATATCGACGCCGCGCTCAGTGCCAGCCCACAACCGGCCAGCGGCGTCAAATTCCAGGAAATAGATGAGACCGGTGGTGCCGAGGCGCTGGATGCCTTTGTCGACGATCCAGCTTCCCGCCATGCGATGAATGCGATCGATGCCGCCGCCGAAACGGTAGCCGACCCACATGGTGCCGTTGGCGCCAGTCCCGAGCGCGAGAACCTCTCGATTGCTCAGGGGATGACTTTGCGTGAAGTTCCGCCAATGTCCGGACGCGTAGGAAAACAATCCATCCGCGCCGCCCGCCCATAGGGTGCCATCGGTTCCCTGGGCGATCGCCCAGAAGCGGGTAGGCGGCAGTTCAGTGACGCGTGAGAACCTGCGGTAAGGCGGTAGTGCGAGGAACAATCCAGCATCGGTGGCGGCCCACAGGCGGTGATGACGATCGAAACGCAGGGTGTATGCCAGCTTGCCCGAGAGGCCCTGCTCTTCATCGAACCAGTCGACGATGCCGGTTTTTACGTCGAGGTGCGCGGCGCCGTGGGATTCGGTGCCGATCCACAGATCGCCACGCGTGTCCTGGATAATTCCGTGAACCGGGAAGCCATCCAGTCCGGGCACCTTCTTCCAGCGGATGCCCGAGGAATGGCGGGTTCCGAGAACGAGGCCACCTTCGGTGCCGACCCAGATTCGGCCGTTGGTCTCGGGCAGAATTTCGTAGACGATGTCACTGGAGAGCCCACTCGCGCTCGAATAGCTTTCCCACTCGTGATAGCCGCGCCATTGCGCGAGACCGCGGCCGGCTAGTCCGATCCATAAGGAATGCTGACGATCTTCGAGGACGGCATAGACGGTTCCGCGCAGACCCATACTGCGGTCGATTTTTCGCCAGCCACTATCATCCCCGATGACCAAGCCATCGGGCGTGGGCAGGAGAATTCGTCCATCGGCATCGGTGTTGAGGGAGCCTCCTATGGCGCGAGTGAGCATGGGCGCATCCGGCCGGCGGAATTGGGTCTTGCCGGAGGGCAGTACAAACAAACCCTCGTTCTTCGCCCGCACCCAGAGATCGCCGTGGCGATCTTTTCGAATCACCAGAACGGGCCGGTCCGGAAGATTGGTTTCGCGTCCGAATAGCTGGGTGCCATGCTCGTCGCGGCGGCAGAGTTCGTGTCCGCACCCATACCAAAGGACGTCGCCATCGACCAGGACCGCGTCGGCCCCTGGGCTTGAGGTTCCGGGAACGCGCGGGAGATTATGCAGAGTAAATCCTGGTTGTCCCGGCGCGGCATCGAGTTCTACCAGACCGGCGTCGGTGCCGAGGAAAGTATGACCGTTGCCGTCCGACTGGATCCCTTCCGCCCAGCTGACGGTTTCGAAAGGGACGGAGAGTTTTTCGAAACGATTGCCGGTGAGGTGGTAGAGCCCAAAGCTTCCGCCCGTGAGCAAGGAGCCATCGGGCGCCTCACCAAAAGCGGCGCCGGATGTTTCAGGAAGTCCCTGGGCTGGTCCAAAGGCCTCGAAGCGGTCGCCGTCATACCGGAAGATACCGTTTTCCGTGCTTACCCAGAGAAAGCCGGCGCGATCCTCATAGATTTGTCGAACCGCGAGATTGCTGAGTCCTTCGGCGGTACCAAACGTGCGGAAACTGAACTCCTGGGCACGCAGAGAGGTAAGGGCGAGGAGGAGCACAGCGAGGACGCGGGAGTGGGACACACGCTCCATTCTTTCGGTGTTATCGGCTGTTTGGCTCAATCTCTTCAACAGGTTACTATGCGAAAAGCGCCTGATTCTAAGGGGTTACGAAGAAGTCGCACACCGTGGTAACCACCCATTGGGCCTGAGAAACGTGTCCTGGGGGCACTTGAATTCGTCTGGAGTTGCAGCTCCACGAGGTAGGTTGCAGACTATGAGGATGATCGCGGGCTAATGGCGTCGAAAAAGAAGCGCAATGGCAACGGCGAGTGTTAATCCCTCGACGAGGACCGCATACGTAGTGAACCTTTTGGGGCGGGGGAATCTGGCCACGAGTCTGCTGACAATGATTCCCACTAAAACGAGAGGCGACCAAACCAGCCTGTACAAACAGAGAAACCCGAGCATCTGCGGCACACGATCCAGGCCAAAAAATAGCAATGCCAGACACAATGGCGCGCTCAGGCTGAATGCCAGCAGGAGCTGCGAATAGGCTGTAAAACGGGCCTCGGATCGGGCCATGACCCGCAGCAGAAAAAAGGTTGGGATCATGAAGAGACAGGCAATGAAGAGATAGAGGATGGCGTCGCCGGCAGCGTACATGCCGCCGGCAGCCGCCGCGTCGGCGGGATGAGCGATTTCCTGGAGGTACCTGCCAAGGAGCAAGATCGCCGCAATGGCGACGACGGCGACGTATCCCGCGGCGATCAGCCAGAACTCGGCTCGCGCGGAGAGAGATTTCACGGGAGCATTTTATCCTGTGGAGCGCCCGGACCAACGCATCGAATTCGCAGGTGCCGAGAGGGCCAACAGAGAATCATTTCAGAAATGATCTTCGACCTTGTGGCCGGGATGCTCGAGGGCCTGCGCTTGAATGGCGCGATCCCATGGACCGCCTTGCCAGTTGTCTTTCTTGCGGCCGTCATGGATCCAGGGCGGGAGGGTCATGTGCAAACGGCGGCTCAGGCCGTGGAGATAAGGCTCGTAGACCTCGCGAAGCTGGCCTAACTTCTGCTCTGCGCCGGGATCATCGTTCATGGTGACTCCGCGCATGGCGAGTTCGGTGCGGAGGCGGTGTCGATCGTCCGGAACGAGACGATCGGGATCATGGGGACTGTATTTGGAATTCACTACCTGCGCCAGATCGACGGCGGCATGGCGCGCAATAGCGAAGGTGAGCTTGGCCTGATCGGCGTGAATGCCGTCGACACCGGTCATCACCAGCGAGGTAACGTCGAGCATCACGGTAAGCGCGCCCAGCCAGGATTGATTGCTGTGCTGGGAGCGAAAGTAGCTCAGGACAGGGTAGGAAATCTGGCTGGAGAGCAGGTCGGCGCACCAGCGCTCCCAGCCGCGAAAGATGTCGTCGAGCACCGCCTGATCGGGACAGCAGCCGAGACGTCCCAGGAATTCGACGGCGGTGGGGGGAGAGCCGGCGCGCGCATCGAGCAGAGAGATTTCAATTTCGCGCGCCGCAAAGGAGTTGTAAATGACGGGCAGGTAGCCGACGACCACGCCCAGAAAGGCGAAGCCCATGCCCCCTTCCAGGACGGCGAGCATGCGGGCTGCCGTGTTGGTGGGCACGATGTCGCCATAGCCGAGCGTAAAGAACGTTTGGCCGCTCTGATAGAGAACCTTGCCGAAGGTGATCTTCTCGCCGCTCAGCGCTAGATGCTCGCCCAGTCCATACTGCACGCCGGCGAAGCCAAGAATGAGGCCCAGGGCCCAGAAGCCGAGGAGAAAGATGAGCGAAAGCGGGCCGTAATAGGCGAGAAAACCCTCGCGCCGCGAGAGGTTCTTAATGTGGCTCGCAATGCCGGTCCAACGCGGCCAGGTGCTCCTGAAAAACAGGACGGTAAAGCGGAAATGGCGCTGAATGCGCCGGGGCAGTACGACGGTTTCAAAGGCGTCGAGCAGAATGGTGAAGACGAGAACAGCGCCGGCGATCGAGGCCCACACGTGCATACGGGATGACAATCAGATGTGGCGGAGATGGTAACAGATTCAGGGGAGAGAGCAGATGCTGGGCGCTGGGCGTTCGTCGTTAGTCATTCGTCGTCGGTCGGCCGCGAGCCGCAACCTGAATTACTTCCGCAATCTCCTACGGGGTGGCGCGGGCGGCGTCGATGGCGTGGCGCACGGCCTGGAGTTCTTTCAGGACGGCGCGCAGGTTGCGGGAGTCGAGGGCATTGGCGCCGTCGCTCTTGGCCTCTTTGGGATTGTCGTGAACTTCCATGAAAATGCCGTCCACGCCTGCGGCGACGGCGGCGCGAGAGAGGACGGGAATAAATTCGGGCTGGCCTCCGCTGACGGCGGGGCCGTCTTCGTCGCCGTGGGAGGCGGATGGAAGTTGGACGGAGTGAGTGGCGTCAAAGACGACCGGCGCGAATTTGCGCATAATGGCCAGCGCACGCATATCGACGACGAGATTGTTGTAGCCGAAGCTTGAGCCGCGCTCGGTGACGAAGACCTGGCTGTTGCCGGCGTCGCGGCACTTTTCGACGGCGTGCTTCATATCCCAGGGCGAGACGAACTGGCCCTTCTTAATGTTGACGGGACGTCCGCTGAGCGCGGCGGCCACGATCAGATCGGTCTGGCGGCAGAGGAAGGCGGGGATCTGGAGCACATCGACGACCTCGGCTACGGCGGCGACATCCGCGACCTGGTGCACGTCGGTGAGGACCGGGATGTGGACTTCGTCTTTAACCTTCTTCAGAACGCGCAGGCCTTCTTTCGTTCCGGGGCCACGAAAGCTGCGGATGGAGGTGCGATTGGCCTTGTCGTAGGAGGCTTTGAAGATGAATGGAAAATTGAGCGAACGCGTTACGCCTTTGATGATCTCGGCCATGCGCAGCGCGTGATCTTCGCTCTCAATTACACATGGGCCCGCGATCAGGAAAAGGTCGCCCGAACCGACGCGAACGTTATCGATTTGGAAAGAAGAACTCAATCATTTACCGCCGAGACGCCAAAAGATTATTGTTTCACCACGGAGACACGGAGGCGCGGAGAAAACTTTTCTTTGTTTTTCTCTGTGTCTTCGTGACTCCGTGGTGAACTCGACTTTTATCTTCCAACCACTTTCTGTGGCCTTAAGAACATCTCCACTTCCGTCGCCTCTTTGTGCTCCTTGCGTTTCTGGCCATGCGCGTAAGATGCGCCGATGAACGACTTGAAGAGCGGATGCGGCTCGAGCGGCTTGGACTTGAATTCGGGATGGAACTGGCAGCCGATGAAATATGGATGCCCGGGGATTTCGACGATCTCGACGTAAGTTCCGTCGGGCGTCGAGCCGGAAATCTTCAAGCCGCCGGCGGTCATCGTGTCTTCGTACTCGCGGTTAAATTCGTAGCGATGGCGGTGGCGCTCGCTGATCTCGTTCTGACCATAAATTTTGTAGGCGAGCGCTCCGGGTTCGAGCTTGCACGGCCAGGCGCCGAGGCGCATGGTGCCGCCGAGTTCTTCGACGCCGCGCAGTTCGCGCAGTTTGTAGATGACACGGTGCGGTGTGGCGGGGTCGAACTCGCTTGAATTCGCGTCGGCGAGGCCGCAGACATTGCGAGCGAATTCGATGCAGGCGGTCTGCATGCCGAGACAGATTCCAAAATACGGCACATGCTTTTCGCGCGCGTACTGAATTGCTTTTAACATGCCCTCGATGCCGCGTTTGCCGAAGCCGCCGGGGACGAGCAAGCCGTCATAGTCTTCGAGCTGCGCCTCATAGCTTTTGTCGTTTGGATCGCTCGTTTCGAGGCCCTCGGCTTCGATCCAGCTCACTTCGAGCTTCAGATTGTGGGCGAGCGCGCCGTGCACCAAGGCTTCTTTCAGCGATTTGTAGGAGTCTTCGTATTCGACATATTTGCCGACGATGCCGATCCGCACGACATCTTTCGGGTTGTAGACGCGATGGACCAGGTCATGCCACTTGGAGAGATCGCGGTCTTTCGCTTCCAAATGCAAATACTTCATGACCAGCGTATCCACTTCTTCATTCGCGAAACAAACCGGCACCTCGTAGATCGAGGCCACGTCTTTGGCGGTGATGACGGCCTCTTCTTCGACGTTGCAGAAGAGGGCAATCTTGCCCTTGATGTCTTTGGAGAGGAAGCGGTCAGTACGGCAGAGGAGAATATCGGGCTGGATGCCGACGCTGAGCAGTTCTTTGACGGAGTGTTGCGTGGGCTTGGTCTTCAATTCCTGCGCGGCGGCGATAAACGGGACCAGTGTGACGTGCACAAACAACGTATTCTCGCGGCCGAGTTCCTGGCGCATCTGGCGGATGGCTTCGATGAAGGGGAGCGACTCGATGTCACCGACGGTGCCCCCGATTTCGACGAGCAGCACGTCTACATCCTGCGCGCATTTTTTGGCAGCGGCCTTGATTTCGTTGGTGACGTGCGGGATGACCTGGACGGTTTTGCCGAGGTAGTCGCCGCGGCGCTCCTTGGCGATGATCTGCTCGTAGAGGCGGCCGGTGGTCCAGTTATTGTCGCGAGAAAGCTTGGCGTGGGTAAAGCGCTCGTAGTGGCCGAGGTCGAGGTCGGTCTCGGCGCCGTCATCGGTAACGAAGACTTCGCCGTGCTGGAACGGGGACATGGTGCCCGGATCGACGTTGAGGTAAGGGTCGAACTTCATGATGTTGACTTTGAGGCCGCGGCTCTCGAGCAGGCAGCCAATGGAGGCCGCAGCCAGTCCCTTGCCCAATGAAGACACAACTCCGCCCGTCACAAAGATGTACTTTGCCGACATCGCTTCCTCGCTTGAATTGTTTTTGAAAGATTGTGCAGGTTGGGGTGCACGATCAATTATGGCAGAAGATTCTCAGGATGGGAATGTGGAAAAAGAGGGCAGTTGCCAGTTGTCAGTTGTCAGTTCTCAGTTCGACCCAGATGCGCTAATAGGCTGTTGAAGACGCCTGGCAGGCGCTCTTCCCATTGCGTCCAGTTGTGGCCCCCCGGAACCACGTGAAACTCGAAACGAAAATGACGACTATCGAGCAAGGCGGCGAAGCTTCGATTGGTCGGCAGCAATCCTTCCTTGTCTCCGCATGTCAGAAACATGTATGGAGTCCGTGCCGGATCTGCTGCGCGTGCCAGCACGAAAGGATCATTGGCTTGCTGGATTTGCCCCTTCCACGGACCGAAAATCGATCGATGATGACGCCACTGCGAGTAACGCCTGATCGAAAATGGCCGGGTCGGGACATCGAGAGCGGAGCTGATGCCACCGGCAAAGCCGAATAAGTCAGGATGCTGAAGCGCCAACTTGACGGCGCCAAAACCACCCATCGATACGCCGATGATGGCGCGATTGGCCCGGCCTGTGGCCGCCGGAAATCGACCTTGCACATCCGCGATCAAGTCTTTAACGACGTAGTCTTCATAGCGATCCAGTGGCCGATCGGCGGAGTTAGTGTAGTAGGACTCATCTGCTTCGGGCATCACGAGAATTAGACCGTGCTCCGCAAACTCGGCAACGTCTGTATAGTTCGACCAGTTGCGGAACTCGCCTCCGCCACCGTGGAGCATATAGACCACGGGGAGCGCGCTACCGGCAGGGATGTGGGTCGGCAAGATCACGCGGTATGGCATGCTGCGACCGAGGGCCACGCTGCGAAAGGTGACATCGCGCATGGTGACATTCGAACTCAACCGGGGGCGATCGGGCCGATCATGGGCTTCGCGTTTGCAGGCGGCTGTCAGGAGCAACGTTGTGAACAAACAAGCAGCGAAAGCGCGGCGGCCAATTTTCATGGAATCATTATCATAGGTCTCAAACTCGAACGCACCGTGGTCCTCGGTTCGAAAGGCCTATTCAGGTACCAAGGAACTAACATCCTCAACTTTTGCATCCAACTTTTACAGGCAGCGGGCAAAGGTCGATAATGGGCTTCGGAATGAAACGCGTGATCGGGACGGCCCGAATAATAATGATCGCGGCTCTCGGGCTTATAGCTTTTTTGCCGGTGCGCAACATTTCCGCCCAGACCCTGGCCAGCCGGCTCATCCTGAAAGACGGCACTTATCAATCCGTTACCAAATACGAGGTTCACGGCGACCGCGTGCGCTACTTCAGCGCCGAGCGTGGCGAGTGGGAAGAGGTACCCAACTCCTTAATCGACTGGGACGCGACCAAGAAATACGAGGAAGGGCGCTCGATTGGCGGGTCGATCCCTGAGGCCGCCGATCTGGACAAGGAAATTGAGGCTGAACGCAAGGCCGCGCTGGTGCGCACACCGGAGGTCGCGCCTGGGCTGCGGCTGTCCGATGAGGGGGGCGTATACCTGCTCGATACTTACCAGAACGGGCCGGAACTGGCGGAGATTCAGCAGTCGGGGAGCGACCTGAATCGCAGCAAGGGAGCGAATATTCTGCGGGCGGCGATCAATCCGTTTTCGGGCTCGAAGCAGAATATCGAGCTTCCGGACGCGCACGCCAAGGTGCAGGCGCACACGGCGGTGCCGTCTCTGTATATCAATGTCGGGGCCGATACGGCTGCCGGCGCGCCAGTGGTGGCCACTGGCGCGGAAGAGATGGGGCGTGTTCCGGCCGACTCGCAACCGATTCCGGCCTCGGAGCGCTTCAAGATTATTCGAGTTGAGACGAAGGGAAACAAGCGCGTGGCCGGCGCGGTCAAAGTGGCGGTGACCGGCAAGACGAAAACCGATGAACGATTCATTCCCTCGACCGTAACCGAGATTACGGGAGGCTGGATCAAGGTGACGCCGATCGATCCACTGGCCGCCGGGGAGTATGCGGTGGCCGAGATGCTGGGGAAGGAATCGATCAACCTTTATGTGTGGGATTTCGGGGTGAATCCGAATGCGCCGGCGAACGCGTTTGCGGTGAAACCGGAAGCGCCAGAGGCGCAGAAGGATGCCGAGCCGAAACCGCTGGAGAAGCGGGAAAAGCAGCAGTAGTGCATCGGGTCATCGGGCGATCGGGTCATCTAATCATCTAAAACCGGAGCAAGCTGGGTATGGGATTTCAGTTGGCTAGATGACCCGATCAGCCGATGACCCGATTTTAGGTTTCCACCATGCCGCGCGAGGCGACGCCGATGTTGTCGCGGGTGGTGTTCTTGACGACATACATCATCTCGTCGGCCTGGCGAATGATGTCGTGTGGGGTCTGCGCGTCGTGCGGAAAGGTTGCGAGACCCATGCTGGCGCGTACCGGCAGGTTCAGGCCCTGTTCGGCGCAGAAGTTACCGGCGCGCAGAGATTCCTGCAAACGCCGCGCCACGACTACCGCCTGATCCTTTCCGGTCTGCGGCAACAGCACAACAAATTCGTCCCCACCGTAGCGGAAGGCGAAATCGATCAAACGGAGCTGGGCTTTGATCAGGTATCCGACTTCGGCCAGCAGCCGGCTGCCCACGAGGTGCCCATGGGTATCGTTGACGGTCTTGAAGTGATCGAGGTCGATGAAGATGACACTGAACTGGTAGCCAAAGCGGGCCGAGCGGTAGACCTCGGTTTCGAGCGTCTTGTAAAGATGGCGGGCGTTGAATAGGCCGGTGCAATCGTCGGTGATGGTCAGTTCCTGAATTTTTTCGACGGCGCGGGCGTTCTCGATGGCGATGGCCGCGTAGTCGCACAAGGCCTGCAGGAAAAACATCTCCTGCTCGCTTGGACCGACGTCGGCGTTGATGAGCTGGATCACGCCGAGCACGCGGTGTTTCGAGCGCAAAGGAACACAGATGACGGAGCGGGTCTGCAGGCGGGTGATCTCGTCGAGCCGCGACGAAAAGCGCTGATCGGCGGCCACATCCGGAACGATCAAGGGCTGCCCGTGCTTGGCCACCCAGCCGGCAATTCCCTCCCCCACTTTGAGCCGCGCCTTGGATAAAACTTCGGCGGCAGCGCCGACCGCGATGGCGAAATAAAGCTCGTCTTTTTCTTCGTCGACCATGAGGAGCGACCAGGTGTCAGGGCGGAAATATTCCGCCATCTTCTCCATGATGGTCTGCAGGATCGAGTCGAGGTTGAGCGACGAGGTCAGGGCCTTGGCGACATCATGAAAAATCGTCAGCTCGCGCGACTGGCGAATTGGGGACGTACCCGCAGCCTCCGACATCTACTCCTCGTGCTGTGAGAGATAGAAACTAAGAGATAAAAAATTATAGGTTTGGGGGAGGCAAGCGGGCAACGAACTATGGTAATAGGTACCGGAGGCGGCACCCTGTGGAAAACGGCGCCCGGCGGGGCGAAAGGAAGACGTGTCATCAGGCGGAGTTCGCGGCGCGGTTTCCCAGTGGGACGATCGGCGGATGCTTGTTATTGCGCGGCCAACAATTCTTTCGCGTGGCTTCGCGCTTGTTCGGCTTCCTCGGTTCGTCCCTGTGCGCTATAGCACTCGGCGAGAAGGTTCCAACGCTGCGGATTAGGCGCCAAGCGCGTAGCCTTCTGGGCAAAGGCTGTAGCCTGGCTGGCATCATGCAGCGCGAGCCAGGCACGGGCGCGGCCTTCGGCCACCTGGGACTCGGATAATTCATAGCCAGGCAGGGCGGCCAGCTTTTCTCCAAAATGCTCCGCTTTCGCAAAGGCGGCGAGCGCTTCTTCCGGCCGGTTCAGAGCCAGGTCGACATTGCCGAGAAACCGGTAACGGCTGGCGGGTGACACGGCTAAATCGGCGGAGTTCTGGAGCGACGACGCGGCTTCCGAATATTTCTTTTCCGCCAGCAGCGCACGAGCCAACAAGAACCACCCCATGTCGGTGGAGCGAATCTGGAGTGCCACGCGATACTGTGCCTCGGCCTCGGCGAGATTGCCATCGGCCTGCGCCATTTGCCCGGCCAGCATCGGCATGCTCGGATCATCCGCGAACAGCTTCTCCGCGCGGCTCACGGCGCTGGCGGCTTCGTTGTCGCGTCCCAGCATGTAGTAAATCGAAGCCGTATTCGCGTAAAAGGTGTAGAGCTCGGCGCGTTGCCGCGCGCTCAGCCGATCGACGGGTAAAGAGTCGGTGGACGGCGGGGCAATGCGATAGCTTGCGCAATCAAGCGCGAAACGTTCTATCCATGGCTGATTCTCGGGACGGTTGCGAACGAGCACGATCGAGACAGCATCGAGATGAACAGGTTTCCACTGGCTGCTGGAGCAGTACTGCCGCAAGGGAACGTACTCCAGGCCGGCAGTGCGCGCGATCGACAGGATGATGGTGTTGATGCCATAGCGGTCGGCAGCCCGCGCCCACTCGGGCGAGTCGGGTGACGACTGCTGGAGCGTGGCTTGCTCGATGAGACGCTCGACGGGGAATGGAATTCCGCGCCCGTCTGCGAAGTCACGATACCGGGGGCCGAGCCGCAGAGTCAGGTAGCCGCCGCTGTTGTAGTCGTTGAAAATTTGCCCCGGAAGGGCGTTGCTCTCAATGAACTGGGAGGCCCGTTGCGGATACCACCAGGACAATCCAGTGCCAAACAATGAAAACTCACCATCCGCCAGATACCAGTGATTGCTGACGGTGTCGGCGATGTGGAGCAGGGCGAGAGAGGCAATCATTATGGTTGCAATCGCGACGGCAGTTGCGGCGGTAGTAAGGATCGCGCGACGTGCCGTTTCTCGAAATGGAAAATCCAGACGGGAGAATACTTCGCCGGAGATCACGATGACGACGACGGCGAACAACGCCTGAAAGCGCACATGTTCGAGCGAGAGGTAGGCCGCGCCAGCGAGCAAAAGAGCGTCGACAAACTGGCGGCGATAAAGGGCAGCCACGGCGGCTACGCCCGCAAAAACCAGTAGCCACCAGTAGCCGCTGCCCGGATCGCGCAGTTGGAATGCGGTTGCGAAGGAGGCGGCCGTAAGGCGCATCGCCGACCACTCGCCGACCACGCCGCTTTGGAAGTCCGCGAGTTTGTTGTGGGCAAGCAGTGCGCGATAGACTCCGACGCCCCATGGATTGATCAACGTTGCGAGCAGCGAAAGCACGAGCCAGGGCGCAGCGCTCTTCAGGCGCCGGGCAGCATCCGAGCGGCGTGAAGAAAAACAAAGATCCATGAGTTCCTGGGCTACATAGGCACCCAGCAACGCGATTCCGGCTGCGAACCCGGAGTGAGAGTTGACCCAGACCAGCATGATCGAAGGCAGCAGCCAAAGCCAGACGCGTCCTCCCCGCCGTTGATTACACAAGAGGGCGAGATACGCGGTGAAGAAAACCATCGTGAAGAGTTCAGCGCGTGGGACCGTGCGAAATGCAATGGAGGGCACGGCGAGGATGGCCAGCGAGCAGCTAAGAAGGCGCGGGCGTCCGATGGCGAGCGCGGTCACGAGCGCGCAGGCAATTGCGTTCAACCACGAAAGGGCCGCGAATCCGCCTGCGGAATAGAGCAGATAGAGCAGTGCTCCGCCAAAGGGCGGATAAATCCATGGGGTACCGTAGGCGGTGTAGGACAGGATTTCTGTCTTTGGCACCACGTGGTGAGTGACGAGATAGCGGCCGGTCGCCAGCAACCACCCCACGTCGAAATCGGAGACGGTGCGCAGTCCGGCGACGAAGGCGAATGCCAGTGCGAGCCCGAACAAGGCCCATGTCGCAAGGCGGCGAGCGCGTGCGGTAAAGAGATCCATCAGCTTTTTCCCGCGCTTGCGGACATAGTCATTGTGCTTACTTCGTGATCCGTCGGACGCTCGGGAAGGTCAGCTCCTGTTTCGCGCGTAGTCAGGTTCCACGTGTCAGCCACGATGTACAGTGGGCGGCCTTTTCCTTCCTCGTACACGCGCCCGACGTACTCGCCGAGGATGCCGACCATGATCATGAGGGCGGCGTTGCTTAAGCAAAGAACCACCATCAGCGACGTCCAGCCTGGGACGGTCTTGCCAGAAAAATGTTCAATCAGAGCGCGGACTGCTTCCTCGATCGCGAGCAGCGTCATCAGTCCAGCACCGAAAAAGCTGGCTTTTAACGGGAGCGCCGAGAACGAGACTGCAGCCGTCCAAGCCAGACGCATCATCTTTCGGAAGGGGTATTTCGTGGTTCCGGCGGCGCGCGGTTGACGCTCGTAGGGAACGCAGATTTGCGGGTAACCAACCCATGCCACCATGCCGCGCAGGAAGCGATGAAGCTCGCGCATGGCGAGAAGGCTCTCGACGCATCGTCTGGACATGAGGCGGAAGTCGCCGACGTCTCGAGGCAGGCTCTTCAGGAAAAAACTTCGCATGGTGCGGTAGAAGATCCAGGCGGTCAGCTTCTTAAGAACACCTTCGCCGGAGCGCGCCACTCGCTGCCCACAGACAACGTCATACCCCAGACGGTATTGCTGCACCATCGTGTGGATGACTTCGAGCGGATCCTGCAAGTCGGCGTCGATGAGAACAATGGCGTCTCCGGAAGCATGATCGATACCGGCGGTCGCCGCGTACTGGTGCCCGAAATTGCGCGACAGATTCAGGACTTTGATGCGCGAATCGGCCTGGCTCCACTCCACCAGCAGATCGATTGTCCGATCGGAACTGCCGTCGTTGACGGCGATGACCTCGCAGGGATAAGCAGCGTTGTCCAGAAAATCGGTGAGCCTGGGACGAAGGAACGGAAAGAGCTCCTGTTCGTTGTAGAACGGCATCACGATCGACAGAAGCCCGGGGTTCGGTCGCGGTCTGAGGACACTGTGCGTCATCGCGCTGTGAGTCATCGAAGAGCCTACCCGGCGCGTGTCGACTGATGCGAAAGTCGCATGCCAGCGCGGGAAGTCTTGTGCGTAATCGTTCTATGCGTAGTCGTTCTATTGGTAATCATCGCAGCACTTCGACAAAACACGATGGTTACGGTCGTCACCGGGTTCTTGCGGCGCAACAGCATTTGGCGAATGGATCGTCGGCCACTGCAGGAGTTATCTGGGAGATGGCGAGCTCGAACCACGATCTCGGCCGGGGAGATGTGACATGCCTTATGATGATTGGTTCCCCAAAGAGTAAAATTGCCACCGTCATCCAATTTCCCAGGAGACAGGGTTGCCATCCTTCGGCGAAAAATTAAAGCTGGAACGTGAGAAGCGCAAAATCTCGCTGGACGAGATTTCGTCGACCACCAAAATCGGCACGCGTATGTTGCAGGCGCTTGAAGGGGACAAATTCAACCAGCTACCCGGCGGCATCTTTAATAAAGGATTCGTTCGCGCCTACGCGCGCGCCGTTGGACTTGACGAGGATCAGGCGATTGCCGACTACCTGGCAGCTTCGGGCGAGGGTCCTCGTCCCGAGTCGGAAACACGCGAGGGCGGCATACGCGACGCGGCGGCGGATGAAGCCGCCTCACGCCACGCGGCCGCGCGAAATACCGCGGCCCGCCAAGAAGAGAATCGCATCCGGCTTTTGGAAGCCACTTCCGACGAATCTTCGCGCCCGCTGCCCTGGGGCCTCTTCGCCGTCGTACTCCTGATCATCGCGCTCGCACTTTCGCTTTGGAGCCACCGGCGCCGCGAACAAGAGCGGTTGGCTGGGCATCCCGCCGCGAGGGCCGCGTTGCCATCGACACAAAATTCGTCCGAGAATGGCGCGCCGGGCGCCTCGAATCCCGCGGCTGATGGTGCGACTCCGGCCGGCGCTACTCCTCAAACGAACTCGCCTTCCGGTCCCGGTTACGTTCCCGGCGCGACCGGCTCGGGGGCCACGGGGAGTGGCACAACTCCCGCGGCGGGGGCGGCGGAAAAGACGCCTTCGTACTCAGGTTCCGCCAAGCCCGAGCAAACGGCTCCTCAGGCATTGTCGACCACAGCCGGAGCGCAGTCCGGTGCGCTGACAGCAGGGGAGTTTCAGGTCCTTCTGCATGCGCGCGAGGAAAGCTGGATTTCAGTCTCGGTCGACGGCAAATTCATCGGCTCCGAGACGCTGGAAGCGGGTGCCGACCGGGTCTACCGGGTGCGAAGTCGCATTTACGTGAAGGCCGGAAATTCGGGTGCGATCGACTTCCAACTGGACGGCAAAAAGCTCGACATCGGCGGCCATGAGGGCGAGGTGAGAGCGGTTACGATTGGTCACGCCGGAGTGATATCGACCGCCGCAGCCACGCCCCAGAATCCGTAATCTAGCCGCCTTATTTTCTGGCACTTACCGACCGTTCGCCTACGCACTCCTCCCGTTTAATGTTGGCCTCTTCCGCTCGATGTTTGTCTCCTCCGCTTCACCCAATTTCGTTGCGCTGGCTGGCCATCTCTGGTAACTTTTTGAAGAAAGCTCCAAACCAAACCGGTTGCGAGCCTGTGGCGCAAAATGATCCCCCCTTACCGGACCTGACGGTCGGGCCAGTAGTCGAAACCCAGAGGTCAGCCGAAGGCTCAAAGTCACCTAGGAGATAACCACGTTGCCATCAAAGAATCGTATTCTGTTTACTTCGGAATCCGTGACCGAAGGCCATCCTGACAAGATTGCCGACCAGATTTCCGATGCCATTTTGGACGCCTGCCTGGCGGAAGATCCGATGAGCCGCGTCGCCTGCGAGACCCTAACCTGCACCGGCCTGGTCGTCATCGCCGGCGAGATCACCACCAAAGCCTATGTTGATTTTCAGCAGACCGTGCGCGGCGTCGTGCAATCCATCGGTTACGACAATGCCGTCTACGGCTTCGACTCCAACACCTGCGCGGTCATCTCCAGCATCAACAAGCAGTCGGGCGACATCGCCATGGGCGTTGACACCGGCGGCGCAGGCGACCAGGGCATGATGTTCGGCTTTGCCTGCAACGAGACGCCTGAGCTGATGCCGATGCCGATCTCGCTGGCGCACAAGCTCACTTCAAAGCTCTCCGAGATCCGCCGCAACGGCACCTGCCCTTACCTCCGGCCTGACGGAAAATCCCAAGTCACAGTTGAATATTCGGCGCCCGGCAAAGTGAAGCGCGTGGATGCGGTCGTCATTTCGTCGCAGCACTCCGAGACCGTGGGCAATGATCAGCTGCGCGCCGACATTCTGAAGCACGTGATTCAGGCCGTGATTCCGGCCAACCTGCTCGATGAAGACACGAAGTATCACATCAATCCGACGGGCCGCTTCGTCATCGGCGGACCGATGGGCGACTCCGGCCTAACCGGCCGCAAGATTATCGTCGATACCTACGGCGGTATGGGCCGTCACGGCGGCGGGGCGTTTAGCGGCAAGGATCCGACCAAGGTCGACCGCTCGGCCGCTTACATGGCGCGTTACATCGCGAAGAACATCGTGGCCGCCGGCCTGGCCGAGCGCTGCGAAGTGCAACTCGCCTATGCGATTGGCGTCGCCGAGCCGGTCAGCGTGCTGGTCGAAACGTTCGGAACGGAGAAGGTCGATAAAGAGATCATTCCCGATCTCGTGCGGGCCAACTTCAAGCTGACGCCGCGCAGCATCATCGATTCGCTGAACCTGCGCCGTCCGATCTATCGCAAGACGGCCGCGCATGGCCACTTCGGCCGCAACGATCCAGACTTCACGTGGGAGAAGACCGACAAGGCCGACAAGCTGGCTCAGGACGCTGGGTTAAGAAAGAGTGAGCCGGTTGGGGCACGGAAATAAATCAGCTTCGAGCCACGAGCTTCGAGCTAAGAGCCGCTTTGGTTGCTCGTAGCTCGAAACCCGTGGCATAACACTTCTAATCATCATCAGTATTCGGGGAGAACATGGCAACTACACCAGTAAACTGCGACGTTAAGAATTTCGAGCTGGCCGATCTTGGCAAAAAGCGCATCGAATGGGCCAACCAGTCGATGAAGGTCCTGCAGATCATCCGCAAGGAATTCATCAAGAACCAGCCGCTTAAGGGCGTGCGCATCTCGGCCTGCCTGCATGTGACCGCCGAAACCGCGAACCTGATGATCTGCCTGCGCGATGGCGGAGCCGACGTGGCGCTCTGCGCCTCGAACCCGCTGTCAACTCAGGACGATGTTGCCGCGAGTTTGGTCCGCGACTACAACATTCCCACCTTCGCCATCAAGGGCGAGGACAACGATTCTTACTACGCGCACATCATGGCCGCGCTCGACCACAAGCCGCAGATCACCATGGACGATGGCGCCGACTTAGTGGGCGTGTTACACACCAAACGCAAGGCCGAGTTAGCCGGAGTTATCGGCGGTACCGAAGAGACGACGACGGGCGTCATCCGCCTGCGCGCCATGGCCAAGGAAGGCGTGCTGCAGTATCCCATCGTCGCCGTCAACGACGCTGACACCAAGCACCTCTTCGACAACCGTTACGGCACCGGGCAATCGACGATTGACGGCATCATCCGCGCAACGAACTTCCTGTTAGCCGGATCGAAGTTCGTAGTCGCAGGCTACGGCTGGTGCGGACGCGGTCTTGCTTCGCGCGCGCGCGGCGCCGGAGCCGAAGTTATCGTCACCGAAGTCGATCCGACGAAGGCGCTCGAAGCCGTGATGGACGGCTTCCGCGTCATGAGCATGGAAGAAGCTGCCAAACTCGGCGACGTCTTCTGCACCGTGACCGGCAACAAGAACGTGCTCGCCAAGCAGCACTTCGAGGCGATGAAAGACGGCGCGATCATCTCGAACTCGGGCCACTTCAACGTCGAGATCGACATTCCGTCGCTCGAAAAACTGTCAGGCTCGAAGCGCACCACCCGCACCTTCGTCGAAGAGTACACGATGAAGGACGGCCGCCGTATCAACCTCTTAGGCGAAGGCCGGCTTATTAACCTGGCCGCCGCCGAAGGCCATCCAGCCAGCGTAATGGATATGAGCTTCGCCGACCAGGCGCTCTGCTGCGACTACATGGTGAAGAACGCCAAGACGCTGGAGAAGAAGGTCTACACCGTTCCAGCCGACTTAGATAAGCGAGTCGCCAAGCTGAAGCTGGAATCGATGGGCATCAAGATCGATCGGCTGACGCCGGAGCAAGAAGAGTATCTCGCGAGCTGGAACGAAGGAACGTAAGAGCAGGTCTAGGCTGTGAGCTTCACCGAAAGGGCGGGCCGGTTACCCGTCCTTCTGCTTTTCGCAATTGTCGCTTGCGAACGTGGCCTGGCTCCTAGCACTCCCTGAGGTCTGCAATGAGCGCCGGCTCAAGGAGAGTCTGACGCACGACGGCCTTCAACGTTGCTTCTAGAAGTTCGAGCGCCTGCTGGGCGTTGCCGAGGGATTGAAGATCTCCTTTGAATTCGACTCTTTCACCGTGCGCCACGCAGCTACGATATGAGTACATTTTTTTCCAGACGGATTCCTGGGATAGGCTACCGAAAACGGAGTAGTCGATCCGCCAAGCAAATCGTCGGTTAAGGAGATTGATCTTCTTGGTGACTTGACGCGTAATCGATTGATATGCATCAGTGGGATTCGGCTTGTGAGTTAGCAGCGACTCCAGTAGTCCAAAAAGTCCAAGGAATCTAAGAGCTGAGTTATGGGGCAGCGACTGGACTCCGACAAGCTGGGAAGCAATCCATTTCACATCAACGATGCTCTCATCATGTTTCTGGTATGCGCCCAACAACTTGCCTAGGGACCGCAGTTGGGCCTGTGAAACATTCAAGAAGGCTCCTCCACGGCGACAACAGGTGTCAACGCACTGATAAAGACGGCCCGGGTTGTACAACACGCCCTCTATGGCTGGTCTCTTGCCCCATGTAGCAGAAAAGAATATCGGCTCGATCCTTAGGTCAACCTCGCTAAAAGTGGCGACATGTTGAAGGTCCATGATGGTGCTGGGGTCATCCCGAAAGGCGACCACAAAGTAGCGCCATGCACTCGATTCGGAATGGACCGACCCACGCTTTGTTCTTTTCCGTTCCCAAGGTGCATATGATTTGTGTGGCGCTGGACGCTTGACCGCGCCTCTTGATTCTCTCAGCCTCTTTAGGGACGGCCCGCCTCAGCGTATGGCCTGGAGCGATTTCGAAGGAGGTGTATCCACTTAACTTATTCACATTTAATACAAACGCGAAATTCGTAGCTGGAACGTGCTGGCCACGCTCAATCGGAAAGATGGAAAGTGACGATTCCCCAGAGGGAAGCCACTTGGCAAATGTATCTTTATTGGCAAAATCCACGCCGTAATTGTAACGAAGCCGCGCGACCTACGGGCGCTTTCGTCATTCAGGGCTTCACAAACGCTGGGGGCCCCGCTCATTCGCGTTCTTTGCGAGTGAATCGGCTCCCTCCCCTACAGCGGCACCGACTCCAGCGGCACGATAAAGTGAATTCCATTCACGTGCTTTCCCTGCAGGTGATTATCATTCGTGACAAACAGGTCGACTCCCGCGCTGGCGGCGCACGCCAGTTGCACAGTGTCGGGCGCCCGTAGAGAACGGTCCTGACGCAAGGACGCGTAGATTTTGGCTGCTTTAAGATCAAATGGAATCACCAGCGCAGTCGACGTGATGGCTTTCTCGTAATGGACGCATACGTCGGTTGCCCCCTGCTCGAGCGGCTTCACGAGCACTTCGCCAATCGTCAATGTCGAAGTCACCAACTGGTCGCCTCGCGCCAACATTTTTTTGCGTAGTTCTTCCGTCCTCTTGGACAGGACCTTGTAGTCTTCAAACAAGTAGACGAACAAGTTTGTGTCCCAGAAGATGCGGCTCATTCCCAGCCCTCACGCAAACGCCGCACGTATCCTCCGCGTGTTCATGGCCCAGATATGTTTGCCGGAGCCGCGTAACACCAGCAGCGGATCTTCCTTCATTGAAGTGCTTGCCCTGTTTGCGCTCCAGTCGCGATACCAATCGAGCAGAGCGCTGTGCCATGCGGAAGATCCTCGAGTTCGGGAGTGATCTTTGCCCCTTCGCGCTGCGGATCGTAGGAATCGCCAAGGCGGAACAGACGGCGACGGCCCGGTCCCGTTTCGACCAACATCCGGTAACGGCCGGGATTGGGCGGTCGATTCGCCACGCAGTGCTGAATTACGTGCACGTACACGCCTGGCCGGAAAGGCTTGTGCAGACCTTCCTTCTTTGCTCGCTCAACAATGTCATCCACAGCGAAATCCGGGCTTTCTGGATGCTCGCGTTGAAGGAGCGCAGCCGCAATCCAAACTTCGTCCGCCACCTTGAGCGCCGTTGCAACAGCTGTCTTTGCCATAGAGTTTCTTCCTATTTATAATCTACAATGTAATTCATATGATACCATGTAATTTATAATTGTCACAACAATCACAGCAACAATCCGTCAACAGAGGCGGGCCAACCGGGGACCTGACGGAATGACGTGATCGGGTGGCCCGCGATCTGAAACGAAAGGAGAAAACGGCCGGCAGCAATCGCTGCGTCGGCCGTGGATGAAGCTTCAAACTGCGGCTCGTTACCGGCTTACGCCTTCTCGGTCATCGCCCTCTACCACGAACTCAGCTCCGACCGCTTCCAAGTATTCGCCGCAATGCAAACGTAGACATAATTCTGTATCGGCGCCGATTTGTCCTGCCGCGCAGGGCGCCGAAGAACTCGATGGCGTCGCCAGATTGACGTGGAAACTTCCGGCCGTATAACACGCCGTCTCGTTCACTTGAAATTGCCGCCGGTCACGGTACTGATCGTTAACTGGCCGTTCGCATCGTTGATTATGCGCACATTATTCTGCTGCGTGCCGAAGCCGTTGAGGTTGATATACGGAGTCGCTGAGCTATTCACGGTGTTTCCGATATCCACCGAGCCGTTGATCGGATCGCCGTTGAGCGAGACACTGCCGAGATACAGACTAGCGCCCACGATGTTGCCCAGACCATCAACCGAGAACAACCCGTTCCCGTCCTTGGCATACTGAATGGCGTATTGCCACGAGGCCCCGGGGCTGTTCTGGATGAGAACTCCGGTTCCGAGCGCGCCGTTGGTGGCGCTGTAAACCGCGCCGATGTAGTCTCCGTTCAGGTGATCGAGCACGCCTTCCTGCACATCGATCCCATAGGTCAGAACGTTCTTCACCGGATCGACGATCGATGACACAAACTCGGTATCGGAGAGAAATCCGTTCCCCTCGTTCTGCACATTGACCAGAATGCCGGAAGAGTCCGAGTGAGGGCCGTTCTGGCGCACCAGTATCCCCAAACCATCCACTTCGCCCACATTTCCGCCCGTCCACCAGTTGTCTTTTTGAATGTTGATGGTCTCGCCTGTCTGGGCCGTGAGTGGACCGTTGACGCCGCTGCCGCGGGCATCGGCGGTGATGCTTGCCGCCGCGCACGGCTTATTGACGCAATTCAGCGCAACCGGCCCGACAATGAGAGGAGGCTTGCTTTTGGTCGTCTGGGCTTGGGCAAAAAGACTTAGGGCTAGGAGAATCAATGGGAAGAAACGCCGCATACGGCCTCCTAAAACAGACTAGATTGTATCGGCACGCCGCCGTCGCCCCAAGAAGTGGTGAGCCGTCGGGCAAGCTAGTGAGCTGATGGCTTCGCTGCCAACATGCTATGAAAGATCAGGCCAAAGGGGAGGTCGATTCAATCGATCGATGAAGGAGGTTGGTGCGAAAGGGGGGACTCGAACCCCCATGGGTTTCCCCGCCAGATCCTAAGTCTGGTGCGTCTGCCAATTCCGCCACTTTCGCATTTGTAGAATCAATCAGTTACGTCCACATTCAGACTGCTTCTTTGGCCGTAGCGTCCGGGCTAGTGTGAGACAGCCCTGTTCGCCGGTATCTCTTGGGGCAGAAGCGCCAGATAGAATTAGCGGCGGACCGGCCCGCGCTAGCCGAATTGCGGTGCTTTTGCAGAGATTCGGTCGTCAAGTTAGCTATCCAGAACCAATCGTATCTTATTCAGAAAAGACTCCTTCGTAAATGGCTTTTCCAAGAGGCTCACCGCTGGGGCCGACTCGACATAGTGAGTAAGTTGATCACCCGCATACCCTGACACGTAGAGAAACTTAATTCCCGCTCGCACTTCGCGTATGCGACTGCACAATTCCGGACCGCTCATGTTGGGCATAATCACATCAGTAATTACGAGGTCGATTTCCCTAGTCCGGGCAAGCGCGAGTGCCACTGTCGCATTTTCCGCTTTCAAAATCTTGTAACCGGCTACCTCCAAGAGAGTGGCGGCAACATCGCGAAGAGCTTCTTCATCTTCCACTAATAAGATTGTCTCCGAACCACCTTTGGTCTCCGTCGCGACTTCAGGTTCCAACTCGGTCTCCTTGTCCTCGACCGCTGGAAAATAAATCTTAAATATTGCTCCTTTGCTGGGTTCGCTGTAGGCCCAGATATATCCATTGCTTTGCTTCACGATTCCATAGACTGTCGCTAAACCCAGTCCCGTACCTTTTCCTGAACCCTTGGTTGTGAAAAAGGGTTCGAAAATGCGAGACAGGGTCTCTTTGTCGATACCACACCCGGTGTCACCGACCGAGATCATGACGTAAGGACCAGGAATGACTGGGGCATGCTGCCGCGCGTAGCTATCATCCAGATGGACGTTGCTGGTTTCAATGACGATGTTTCCGCCCGTGGGCATGGCATCGCGCGCATTTACCACCAGGTTCATCAGAATCTGTTCGATTTGTCCAGGATTGACCTTGATGAGTCGCAGTTTGTCGCCCGCCTTGAGAGATAGCGCGATGTCTTCACCCACCAGTCGTTTGAGCATTCCCGCCACATTCAGGACAAGTTTGTTTAGATCCAGGACTCGCGCATTGACCATTTGCTGTTTGCTGAACGCCAGCAGTTGCCTGGTTAGAGTGGCCGCCCGTGCTGCCGCCTCTTTGATCTCGGAGATGTTCCGCGTCAATGGCTGAGACAAGGGCACCTGCTCCATCGTAAGGTCGCAATACCCCATAATTACCCCGAGGATGTTATTAAAATCGTGAGCTACGCCGCCCGCAAGGCGCCCGACTGCTTCCATCTTCTGTGCTTGTTGATATTGCGCTTCGAGAAGCTTGCGCTCGGTGATGTCCTCCAGCGTACCTTCGTAGCAAACGAGTTTTCCCTGCTCATCGCGGATCTCGCGAGCATTTACCGATGCCCAGCCCCGACTGCCGTCCTTGCGACAGATTTCGAAGACGGGTTGTCGCCGATTCTTTCTGCCGTGCCAATAAATTCATGCCTAGTGTAATGGATCAACAAATACCTGGCGCTCAACGTTGTTAATTTCGCCCACCATTTCCTGAGGCGACGCGTAGCCGTGCATGCGCGCCATCGCTTGATTCACGCTCAGGTAGCGACCATCGGGTGTGCTCTGGAAGATGCCAAGGACGGCATTGTCAAAAATCCCTCGATACTTCTGTTCTGCCTGACGGAGTGCCTCCTCGACTTGTTTGCGGCCACGGATGTCGCGGCTAACGTTGGCAATTGCCATAACCTTGCCCTGGGTATCGCAGATAGGGAATGCGCGCATTTCCACCGGAATGAATTCTCCGCTGCGGAGGTGCTTCAATGAGACTTCGCCCCACCAGGGCTTTCCTGAAAGCAGCATAGGAAGGATTTCGTGGGCGAGTCTTCGTAACTGGTCAGAAGCCACGTACGCGGACATGGGTAGGGAGATTGCTTGTTGGTCACTTTCGATTCCAACCAATTCCTTTCCTGCCTTATTTATGAATAGTACCTCGCCAGTCGTAGTAGCTATACCGATGAGGTCGGGACTGTGCTGGACAACCGCCACCAGTTTCTGTCTCTCCTCCTCCATTCTGCGACGGTCGGTCACGTCGAGCATAGCGCCGACCGTGTATACCTTATGTCGCGCCGCACCTACTCCCTCGAAGAACGTCTGTGACCTGGTGGTAAGGTATCGGACGCTCCCGTCGCGGAGAACGATGCGATTCTCTACATCGAAGAGCCCGTCTCCCCCCGGGTCATGAGCACGCCGGACGGCCGCCGAAATTGCCTCCCGATCCTCGGGATGGACGCGATTGAGATATTCCGATAACGTCGCAGGTTCATTGGGGTCGAGGCCGAAAATTTCCCGTTGTTCGGGTGACCAGTAAAGCGTATCCGTGCGGTGGTCATGCTCAAAGATGCCTATGTGGAAACGCGGCGACCTGGTGCCACCGTTGCTCAGTTTACTCGATTCCTCTTGGGTTCGTCACCTCTGAATTCGCACCTTAGAGACTCCGAAAACTGTTGCGCAAGGGAACGTATCGACAGGAAATCCAAAGCGTTGATTCGCTGCACGGAGGTGCGAGTAGAATGTCAGCGCTCACATATGATTCGCCTGCGAGCGCTTTTTGCACGCCTGCTTCCAAGCCAAGTTGGCGGAGGAAGGGTAGCTTTTCGAAGGGAAAGTTGCCGACTGCTTCCTTGGCCGGAAGCCCAGTCAACTGTTCCATGGAAGGATTCCACATGTGACAGCGGAAATCCCGGTCGCAAACCAGAAGACCCGAGGGAGCGGCGGAGATGACTTGCTGAATGAGTTCAATATGTTCCTTGAGGGCGGCCTCAGTCTTTTGCCGATCGCGAAGGGTTGTAATCCCGAACGACAAAATGTCAGCGAGGTTAGACAACAACTCCAGTTCAGCCTCGCCAAAGACGCCAGCTTCCGGGGCATAGATTGATAGCACTGCGAAGGACACACCCATGGCCATCATGGGTAGAGCGGTACTCGAACGGTATCCTCGCTTACTTGCTTCTGTCTGCCAGGGGGTGTAGTCGGAACTCCCCTTAAGATCCTGGAAAACTACAGGTTTTGCCGTTCGGATGGCTGTCCCTACAGGCCCGCGACCGAGTTCCGAATCAGACCATGTAATCTTGACGCTGGACAAATACCCATCTTCAAATCCAGCCCAAGCGAGCGGCCGCACCGTTTTCTCGCCGTCTTGTTCAGCCGCCCCAACCCAACAAAAGCAGTAGCCTGCGTCCACGATGATGGCGCAGACGTGCTCCATCAGCAGGGTCTCGTCGGTCGCTCGCATGACTGCCTGCGTGCATTGCATGGTCGCCACCAAGGCTGCCCGGAGGTTACTCAGATTTTGTTTCTTGTCATTTGACCCCGATAATCGGGACATAGGCTTCCGCCTGGACGGAGGGGACCCGCGAACTGATTCTGATACTAGAAGCGATAATGTTCAACAGGTTTAACACGCGAGACTGTGATCTGGATCACAAGTTCGAGAAAGAACTCCAATCGCGAGACTCGATCGCTATCCGCTGAAGTGACACTTAATCTGAACGCCACCAAAACATAGAATGTGCGACTTTTTCATCTAACAACCCCATCGGCGGGGGCGGTTCTCCCGAACGAGTGATACTGGCAGCCGATAGCAATCTATGGGTTGGGCGACTTTCACGGCAGCACCAACAACAGAGACATCATCTCGCTGTCCGCTCGAATGGAACGCTGCTCCAGAGCCTCGGCGTGCGGTTCGCACCTGTCGTTCGCGAGTTCTTCTCTCGACACGGCCTGGGTACCATTCCATGATCGCGCACGCTTTGCGTCGCCCGTGAAAACGGGGCCTTGCAGCGCTCCCTGTCGTCGATCACCTTTATGAGGCGCACCCTTTATAATAGAAAGATTCGGTATGCCTTTTCGGCCCATCTGTATGCGCTCGCGCGCATCAGGTAGGCCATCGGTCACTCAGGGGAAGATGTCTACAGACAGCATTATTGTTCGCGGGGCTCGGGTTCATAACCTCAAGAACATCGATTTTGAAATTCCAAATAACGCACTTACCGTCGTCACCGGTGTCTCCGGTTCCGGAAAGTCGTCGCTTGCCTTCGATACGGTTTATGCCGAAGGACAGCGGCGCTACGTCGAATCGCTTTCGGCCTACGCACGCCAGTTTCTGGAGCGGATCGAGAAGCCCGATGTCGATCTGATTGAGGGCATCGCGCCGGCGGTCGCGATCAAACAGAAGAACTCGACGCGCAATCCGCGGTCGACGGTGGCGACGGCCACTGAAATCTACGACTATTTGCGGCTGCTTTTTGCTCGCATTGGCCGCACTTACTGCGCGATCTGCGGAGCGGAGGTAAAAAAAGACACGGTCGATGAAGTGGCCGACCGCATTCTTGCGCTTGGCGAAGGCATGCGGCTGAATGTGCTGTTTCCGCTGGCCGCGCCTCAGCCCGTAGCGCCAGATGAAAAGCCGGGGAAAAAATCTCGCGGCCGCAAAGTGGCGGTCCGTGCGGCGGAGGGCGAGCAAGCCGCACTCTCCGATGCGCTGAAAGCCCGCCTCTTCGATCTCCGCAAACGCGGATTCAACCGCCTCTTTCAAAACGGGCAGGTTTTTGAATTCTCCACGCCGGAATCGCTGCTCGACCTCAATTTCTCTGAGCCTGTCTTCGGGCTGGTCGATCGTCTGGCTGTTTCGGCAGGCGAGCGCTCGCGCATTGTCGACGCCGTCGAAATCGCCTATCGCGAATCCGGCGAGGTGATTTTCGAAACCGCTCCGCGCGACGGCCAAAATGCAGAGCGCCTGCGCTTCTCGCAGCGCTTCGAATGTAAGAATGACGGCACTCGCTACGAGGAGCCCGAGCCGCGCTTGTTCTCCTTCAACAATCCTTACGGCGCGTGCCCGCGCTGCCAGGGTTTTGGCAACACCATCGATTTCGATCTCGATCTCGTTATCCCCGACAAAGGCAAAACGTTGAACGAAGGCGCAATCGAGCCCTGGACGAAACCCAAATATCGTCCGCTCTTTACCGAGTTAAAGCGCTTCGCCAAACAGGCAAGCATCCCGCTCGATGTGCCCTGGTATGAGCTTGATGCTGAACAGCAGCGCCAGATCACGGAGGGCGAAGGGAAATTCCCCGGTGTTCGCGGATTTTTCCAGCACCTTGAGCGCAAGAAATACAAGTTGCACGTCCGTGTGTTTCTCAGCCGGTATCGTGGATATTCGCTGTGCTCGACTTGTAGCGGAAGCCGGCTGCGCACGGAGGCGCGCCAAGTCAAGATCGAGGGCAAGAATATCTGCCAGGTCTGCAGCATGACGGTTGAAGAGGCAGGACGCTTCTTCAGCCAACTCCAGCTCACACCCGCGCAGGCCGCGATTGCGGAACGGTTGCTGATCGAACTACAAGAGCGCTTGCGCTTTCTGAATGACGTCGGCCTGGAATATCTGACGCTCAACCGGCTGGCCTCGATGCTCTCCGGGGGCGAGGCGCAACGGATTCAGCTCGCCACCTCGCTTGGATCGCGTCTGGTCGGAACACTCTATGTGCTCGATGAGCCGTCCATCGGCCTGCACAGCCGCGACACCTCGCGCCTCATTAAGATCCTGCACGGCCTGCGCGATCTCGGAAACACGATTCTGGTGGTTGAGCATGATCCCGAGATTATGCGCGCCGCCGATCGGATCGTCGATCTCGGTCCGGGCGCGGGTGAGAGTGGCGGCAACGTCATCGGGGCTGGGACCTACGCCGAAATCAAAGCAACACCGCAATCGCTCACCGGCCGCTATCTGGCCAACGAACTGCACATTCAGATTCCACCCAAGCGCCGCGTTCGGGGCGCGCACAAAATTCAGGTGACCGGGGCGCGCGCTCACAATCTCAAGCGCATCGATCTCGAAATTCCTCTCGATATGCTGGTTGCCATCACGGGGGTGTCGGGGTCGGGCAAGTCTTCCCTGCTCCATGACGTGCTTTATCAGGGCCTCTTGGCGGCCAAACGCCAGTCGAACGGGGTCGCGCCCAGCGCTCCGCTTTGGGATGAAATCACCGGTGATGACTATCTGGATGAAGTCGTGCTCGTCGACCAGTCGCCGATCGGCCGCACGCCGCGTTCGAATCCGGTCACCTACATCAAGGCGTTCGATATTATTCGCGAACTTTTCGCGGCGCTGCCGGAATCAAAGAAACGTGGATTTTCGGCGGGACATTTTTCGTTCAACGTTCCGGGGGGACGCTGCGAAAACTGCCAGGGCGATGGCGTCGTCACAGTCGAAATGCAATTCCTCGCCGATGTGGAACTCGTCTGCGACGAGTGCAAAGGCACGCGCTACAAGCCGCAGGTGCTCGAAGTCCGCTATAAGGGCAAGAACATTCACGAGGTGCTGAACCTCACCATCCGCGAAGGGCTGAAGTTCTTCGCCGATGTTCCGCGCCTTACGGAAAAACTGCGCGTGCTCGATGAAGTTGGGCTGGGCTATTTGCGATTCGGCCAGTCGGCCACCACGCTCTCCGGCGGCGAGGCGCAGCGGATGAAGCTCGCGGCTCACTTGCAGGGCGGCCCGCGGGCCTACACCACTCAGGGTGAAGGCGGCGACGGCCCGCGCCGCAAGCGACGCGTACTCTACATTTTCGATGAGCCCACTACCGGCCTGCACTTCGATGACGTGAGCAAACTGCTCTCCGCGTTCCGGCGTCTCATCGATGCGGGCGGCTCGATTCTCGTCATCGAGCACAACCTTGAGGTCATCAAGACCGCTGACTGGGTCATCGATCTCGGGCCCGAGGGCGGCGAGCGTGGAGGGAATGTGGTCGGCGTGGGTCCGCCTGAAGCCATCGCGGATTTGAAGAACTCCTACACTGGGCAGTATCTGAAGCAGGTGCTGAATGGAAACGGTCATCGAAATGGCGACAATCGCAATAGCAACAAATGACGGGGACCAGGCAGCGGCGCCATCTGGAATTACACTGGCGATTAGACCCGAAAGGCCGCTTCTGCGTCTTAGTATCTGTAGGTCTAAACTAATTTGACGACTCGGCCCGCGCGCACAAATGCTTCGTCCCGCCAAATCGTTCCGGCTCTTCTTTTTTGCGCACTTCTTTTTTGTGCACTTCTTTCTTGCTCACTTCTTTCTTGCGCTCTTCTTTCCTGCGTTCTTGTCGCTTACGCTCGCCACCCCGGCGGCCGGGCAGAGCATCGACACTCACACTACGGTTCGCCATCATCGCGAAGCGGTCGAGGATCAGCCGGTCGAAATCGGGCAAGCTGAAGAGGCGATTCAAAAAAACGATTTCTCCTCCGCAGAGAAGCTCCTGCAAAAAGCTGTCGCCCGCGATCCCGACAGCAAGGAAAAGTGGGCCTATCAGGCCTGGTTCGATCTCGGGTTTGTCCTCAACCGGCTGGGCCGAGCCGATGAATCCATCGCCGCCTATCGCAAATCTGTCGCCGCCAAGCCTGACGTTTTCGAGTCGAACCTCAACCTGGGACTGATGCTCGAGCGCACGCGCAATCCCGAAGCTGAAAAATATCTGCGAGCCGCCACCACGCTGACTCCGACCGCCCATGTGGAAGAAGGACAGGCGCGCGCGTGGCTGTCTCTCGGCCACGCGCTCGAAAACCACGATCCCGCGCAGGCTTTGCAGGCCTATGCCAAAGCGGCCGAGTTGACGCCAGGCGATCCCGAACCTTATCTCTCGGCCGGCCTGCTCGATGAACGCCAGAAAGGTTTCGCCGACGCCGAAGCCGAGTACAAGAAAGTGCTCGCCATCGACGCGCATTCCACCGATGCCGCGATCGGCCTTACCAACATCTACATGAAGTCAGGGCGGCTCGCCGACGCTGAGCCGCTGCTGCGCAGGCTGACCGCCGACCGGCCTGACGATGGCGGACTGCACCTTCAGCTCGGCCGGGTTCTGGCCGCTCAGAAAAAGAATGACGATGCTATTGCGGAATTGCAGGCCGCGCTCAAGCTCGATCCCCACGATTCGGACGCGCAGCGCGAGGCCGCCGATCTCTATGCCACCGCCGGGAAAAACGATCTGGCCGAAGCTGCTTACCGGCCCCTGGTCGCGGCCCATCCGAATGACCCGGAATTGCGCCGCGCTCTGGGCCGCGCGTTACTGCTGCAGAAAAAATTTCTCGAGGCGCAGCAGGAGCTACTCGCAGCCGTCCGCCTGAAGCGCGACTCGCCCGATGCTTATGTCGACCTGGCCTTCGCCGCCAGCGAAAACAAGAATTATGATCTGACCGTGCGCGCATTGAATGGCCGCGCCGCGCTCAACGCGGATATGCCGCCCATCTGTTTCTTTCTCCGTGCTTCGGCCTATGATCACTTGGGGGATTGGAAGCAGGCATCCGCCGACTATCATTCCTTTCTCGATGCGGCGGGCGGAAAGTATCCTGATCAGGAGTGGCAGGCTCGGCACCGGCTTGTGACCATTGAGCACAAAAAACGCTGAAACGACAATTCGGGAGATGCCGATGGGTGCTCCGCAAATTAATGCGACGCCGATTGACGTAACAGTCGGCCGCCCGTGAGAATTAACGATCATGCGACGTTTCCTCTTATGGTTCTTTTTCTTCGCCCTCGCCGCGACGTCCGTGGCGCGCGATGAGACTGTCGCTGAGCTGAAAGCGCGCCTCGAAAATGGGCATTCCGATGAGCGGGTTGAACTGTGCGTGCGGATTGCGAAGCTCCAAATGAAAGCCGCCGACAAGCTCTACACCGAAGGCCATGTCGACCAAGCACGCGCAGCCGTGGAAGACGTGAGCGCCTACTTTGAGAAGGCGCGCGATGCCGCCATTGAGAACAAATCGCATCTCAAGAATGTAGAGATTGAAGCTCGCAAAACTTCGGAGAAAATGCGCGACATGAAACGCACGCTCGCCTTTGAGGATCAGGGGCCGGTCGATCAGGCGATCCAGCGCATCGAGGCCGTCCGCACCGTTCTGTTGCAGGAAATGTTCTCGAATAAGAAGAAGGAACGGAAGTGAGCAGCCGGCAGAAATGGTCGGCCGCAATCGGCTTTATATCTATATTTTTGTTTGCGCTGCCGCTTTGTGCGCAGAAGAAGAATGACCCGCTCAATCCGCTTGAGATTGACCAGCTGCGCGATGCCATGCTTTACCCGGACGAGCGCTTAAAGCTTTACGTGAAGTTTACGCGCGATCGCATGGCAAAAATAGAGGAAATGCGAGCAAATCCTAAGACTACCGAGCGCGGGCTTCAAACCCACGACATGCTCCAGGATTTCCTGACACTTTACGAGGAACTGGACGACAATATCGACATGTATGTGGGCCGCAAGAACGATATCCGCAAGCCGATGAAGCTTGTCATCGAGGCGGACACCGAATTTCAATCGAAGCTGCGAGCACTTAAAGACGCAGCCGCGACCAATCCCACCGAAGCGCGGCAGTTCGAGTTCTTGCTCACCGATGCCCTCGATACCGTTGACAGCAGCGCGGACGATCATCGCAAGACGCTGGCCGAGGTCGAGGAGTACATGAAACACCAAAAGAAAAAGAATTAGAGTTCGCAGCAGGGTTCACAGCTAAGATCGGACCGAAGCAGTTAATGAGCGCCAGTTGGTCAGTATGCGTCAGTTAAGCCTGTTCTAAGAATTCGATGCAACTCTGGTTTGCGCGCGGCAGCGAAGTCACGATCCGCGAACAACTCGTAACGCAAGTCATCCTGGCCATCCTCAGTGACGACTTGTCCGCCGGCCAGCGCCTGCCGAGCACGCGCGAACTCGCCCGCCGGTTCCGCCTCCATCCCAACACGGTGAGCGCCGGATACCGGCAACTCGAGAAGGAGCTGTGGGTCGAATTCCGGCACGGGAGCGGTGTATACGTGTGCGACCGCAAGCCCGATGCCGCGCCCGCGGCTGAACTGGCCCTTGATCAGTTGATTTCAAAACTCTTCTCCACGGCTCGCGAGCTTGGGGCGCCTCTCGGAACGGTGCGATCGCGACTGCGCCACTGGCTGGAGTTGCAGCCGCCGGATCACTTCCTGCTGGTCGAACCAAACGAAGAGCTCCGGCAGATTCTGACGGCCGAAATTGCGCACGCGGTGGCCTTTCCCGTTCAGAGCTGCGGATTCGATGGCTTGCCAAACAAGCCTGATAGCACGGTATTGGCCGTTCTCCCCAATCGCGCGGCAGCCGTGCAGCGCGCCATGCCCGAAGGCGCAGAATTGGTCACGCTCCAGGTTCGCTCCGTTCGTGACTCGCTTGCGAGCTGGCTCCCGGCACCATCCGGATTGCTGGTTGGGATCGCTTCCAGTTGGCCCGACTTTCTAAAGCACGCCCGCACCATGCTGCAAGCCTCCGGTTTTCATCCCGACGCGCTGCTCCTTCGTGACGCGCGTAAAGCGAACTGGAAGCGCGGTCTGCGCCAGACGGCGGCCGTGGTCTGCGATGTCGTGACTGCTTCTCAATTGCCAGCCAAGTGCAGAGCAATTCCCTTCCCGCTACTGTCCGAGTCTTCAATCGCTGAACTTCGGCGCTATGTTGATTTCATTAAGGATCCGCTCGCCTCGTAACTTGCGAAACTGTCACAACCGAACACATCCCCCAAAATCTTAACCGCAGGCTGTTTCTGAAGGAAGGCATGCATCATGACCCGATACCAGAAACACGACAGACCACGCATTCACGCGGCACGTCCATCATGCTGGTGTTTGCCCCGTTAATTCTCCCGTGGTTCATTCTCATGGCGATTGCCATGTCCGGCGAGGAAGGATGCGACGGGGAGATGGGCAAGGAGGAGATCGTGCCAACAGGAACGCCCTTCTATATCGCGATCTCCGATAACGCGAAGCAGGTCGATCCTTGATTCTCAACGCTGTGACACTTGTGAGAGTGTCACAAGCCTGCCCTGAATGGCCGTTCTGCGCGACTAGGATGCGAGCATGGAAAACAAAACTCTTACATCGGCTATGCTGTCGGTTCTTCTTCTCAGTTCGACCACATTCGCGCACTCGGGCGACTGGCAAGCGGTTACCGACCTTCCGCCCGGAATCGAAATCTCGGTGCGGCTTGAACATTCACCCAATATTCCCTGCACTTTTGAACACGCAGACGAGAAAGAATTGATCTGCGAGCACGTCACGTATGGACCGCGCGGCGCAACCGCCTCGCGGGAGTTCGTCTACGATCGTAAGAGAATTCGCGAGGTGCGACTGGAGCGCGGCGAGAACACTAACGGCGCGACCGGCGTCCTCATTGGTGGAGCCACCGGGGCCGCGTTTGGGGCCGCGGTGGGCAATGGCGCGCCCGCCCGAGTCGGCGGCGCCCTGTTCTTTGGAGGACTGGGCGCGGTGTTCGGCGGGTCCATCGGTCGGAGATTTCGTCCCATTCAGGGCAATATCATCTATCGCCGGTAGCGGTCTTGGCGAGTTTCCGTGGATTGAACGTTCTGGCCCGATGCGATGGACATTGTGCGCGGGAATCGCCGTGCTAATCTGGCCTCACCGTGTCCCCGCACCTGTCCGAGATTTTTCAAGCTGCTTATGCAGAACTGCGTCCGCGCGCGCCAGTTCCGCCCATGCACATCCGTTTCTACCCGTTCGTTTCCATCAACAACACCATTCGCCTGCGGCAGTCCGAGCTCTATATCCGTCTCTCCGATTTGCTCGAGGGCGCGCCCGATAGCGTGCTCCACGCCATAGCCCACATCCTGATGGCCAAGCTTTATCGGAAGCCCATCGACCGCGCGCAAAGCGCACGCTATCGCCGCTATGTCGGCAGCCACGAGGTCTCCGCCAAAGCCCGCCTCGTCCGCCAACTGCGCGGGCGCAAGCATATCCGTTCCGCGCGCGGCCATCACTATCATCTGGAAGAGATTTTCGACGATCTCAATGGCCGCTTCTTCCACGGATTGCTGGGACGCCCGCAGCTCACCTGGAGCCGCGAGCACGCCCGCAACCGGCTTGGACACTACGATCCAGCGCACAACACCATCGTAATCAGCCGCGTCTTCGACGACCCGCGGGTTCCGCGCTTCGTCGTCGAATACATTGTGTACCACGAGATGCTGCATCTGAAGCATCCAGTGAAGCTGCGGGGGAGCCGGAGGTGCGTGCACTCGCGCGAGTTTCTGGAAGAAGAAGACAGGTTCCCCGAGGTGGGAGAGGCCAAAAGGTTCCTGCGCATTATTTGAGACGACTCTCGTTATTTGCCGACCATGATTTACCGACGATGATCTGCCGATCATGATTTGCCGATCCTCCGTTTGACTGCCCAATTTCCCCGTGTGATGCAAATCACAGCCAATGGTGACTCGGTGCGTTGACCCTGCTGGCCTTGGGCCCGTATCCTATGGATATTGAAATTGAAATTCATTTTCAATTCGCAAACTGCTTCATGCGCTACACATTCATGATGACGATCCGCGAAGGCATTGACGTCTCCCTCATCGATCTTGAACTCGGGGAGGGCGGCATCATTGACCACATCGCTCTGCCTCCGGCCGAGGAGCACTTCCTGATGCGTATCGGTTTTGTTCCGGGCGCTCAGATCAGATTCTCCCGCCGCGCGCCCCTGGGCGACCCGAGCGTTTATTCCGTGGACGGCACCGAGATTGCTTTGCGGTCGGAAACCGCGCGACACATCATGGTTCTGCGCAATGGGGAGCAAGCAGATGGAATCTCGTCGCTGGGGGACCTTTCGTGACGTCGCTCCTCTCCAGCGGATGCTGCGATACACCTTCCGAGCCCTTGATCGGCATTGGCGATAAAGTCCCGGAGATTCGGCGTGGCGAAATCCGCACCGTGGCGCTGATCGGTCCGCCCAATTCCGGCAAGTCGACCCTCTTCAATCGTCTGACCCGTCTTCGTCAGAAAGTCGGGAACTACCCGGGTGTGACAGTCGAGCAACGGGTGGGTTTGTTGGCCGGCGCAGAACATCCGATCCGGATCATCGATCTGCCCGGCGTGTACAGCCTCACACCTTACTCCGACGATGAGCGCGTTGCCGTGAATGTTCTTACCGGCAAAATGGACGGCCTGCCTCGCCCGGATGCGGTTTTGCTGGTGCTCGATATCACCCATCTCTCCCGTCACCTCGTGCTGGCAGCGCCGGTAATCGCTTTGGGTCTGCCTACGCTCGTCCTTCTGAATATGGCGGACGTCTTTGAGAAGGGCGGAGGCTCGCTCGACGTAGTCAAACTTGCCGGGGAGCTCGGCGCGCCGGTTGCGATGGTGAGCGCCACCCAGGAAACCGGGCTCGAGGTCGTGGATCGATTCGTTCGCCAGGATCACAATCCCTCGCCTGGCGCGTTGCTGCCGGTACTTCAAGACCTTCGCCAGTGCCGCAAATGGGCCGGCCAGGTCGAAGGGCGGATCGGGTACCAGCCGCATCTTCCCAGCGAATGGAGCCGCCGCCTAGACGATATCTGTCTGCACAAGCTCTGGGGACCACTGATTTTCATGCTGGTGGTCGGCGCTGTTTTCCAAACCGTATTTGGACTCGGCCAGCCAATGAGCAATGCCTTTCAGGATCTGCTCACAAAACTTGGGCTGCAAGCGGCGACTTTTATCCCCGCCGGCATCCTCCGATCACTTCTTCTGGATGGCCTGTGGAAGGGCGTTAGTTCCGTGCTGGTGTTCCTGCCCCAGATCCTTTTGCTCTTCTTTTTTATTGGACTGCTTGAAGATTCCGGCTATCTGGCGCGCGCGGCGCTGATTGCCGACCGCACCATGCGCAGTGTGGGCCTGAACGGGAAGGCATTCATTCCGCTTCTGTCCGCCTATGCGTGCGCGGTGCCCGCAATCATGGCGACGCGCACCATCGAGAACAAGCGCGACCGGATCGCGACCATCCTGGTCGCCCCCTTCATGACCTGTTCGGCCCGCCTACCGATCTACACCTTGCTCATCGCCGCCTTTATCCCGGAGCGGCCAGTGGTCGGCGTATTTCTGGGATCGCGCGCGTGCGCCATGCTCTCCCTCTATGTGCTCGGATTCCTGGCCGCCATTACGACCGCGAAACTTCTCAAGTCCTCGGTTCTCAAGTCGGCTGCCGCTCCCTTCGTGCTCGAGATGCCCGCGTATCGGTGGCCCACCTGGCAGTCGATCGGTCTTCGCTTGCTGGACCGGGGACGGGTTTTCCTGCGGCAGGCCGGGACCATCATTCTGGTGGTCTCTCTGCTGGTGTGGGTGCTGACGAATCTTCCCCTGCACAATGGCGCCGTTCCAGCCTTGGAGCAGAGCGCGATCGCCCACCTGGGCCATGGCATTGAACCGCTGATCCGGCCGCTCGGCTTTAACTGGAAAATCGGGGTCGGATTGCTGACTTCCGTGATCGCGCGCGAAGTGATTGTCGGAACCTTGGGCACGATTTATGGCATCGACCCGGCGACGCACACGATGACGCTCCAGAATGCGCTGAGGCAAGACCTGACATTTGCGGGAGCCATGGCGCTGCTCGTCTTTTTTGCTTTCGCCATGCAGTGCACCTCAACCCTTGCGATTGTCCGCCGCGAGACCAATAGCTGGAGGTGGCCCGCCATCCAGTTTTTATACATGACCGGAGTTGCGTACCTTGCTGCGTTCGCGGTCAACCAGGTCCTTTCCATCCTGCTCAGGTAGCCGTCAGCTGCCATCGCCTCGCCGAACGACGCATCGGTCGCCGATCCCGCCCCGGCCGTACTGCGGACGCAGACAGGACTCCCAGCGCAAAGCGGCGCTCTTGCATCAACCGTGAACCTGCGGTGCAATATCATTCAGTCCGATGCCTTTTCAACCAACGCTTTCGCGCCTCGCTCAACGTCTTCGCGATCCGATTTTCCTCTTATGCCTGATCTCCGCCCTCCTTGCCCTAGTGGTGCAGTCCGGCGAACTGGGCACCGCTGACACGATGCACCGCCTGCAAACCACGCACTGGATGTGGACTTCGCAGCCGCAGGTGCTTCCGAACGAATATCCCGAGTTCGGGCTCGTCGGCCGCAGCGGACGAATCTACGCGTGGTTCGGCATCGGGCAAAGCCTGCTCATGCTGCCCGCGGATCTGATCGGCACCGCGATGGCGCATCTGCCGATCTTCGCGGAATACGAAGATGACCCGGCTGTGCGCAGCATCGTGGTCAGCTACCTGACGAGCATGCTCGTCAATGTTCTGACTGCGTTGATTGCGTTTCGTTTCCTGCGGCAGCTTTCTTTTTCCGTGAAGGAAGCGATTCTTGGTGTGCTCGCGTTGCTCCTTTGCACTACTCACCTGCACTACACGCAAAACATGCAGGAGAACAACTACATCATGCTGCTGACGCTCACCGGCTTCTCGTTCCAATATGAGTGGCTGCGGACGGGCAGCCGGCGCGCGCTTTGGATCGGCTCGGGGGCGCTGGGGCTTAACCTTCTCACTCGACTTACTACCGGACTCGACCTGATCGCCTGCGGAGTTTTCCTGCTGCTGATTCTGTGGTTCGAACGCCGCGACGGACAGACTTTCTGGCAACGCTTTCTCGATTACATAAAAATTGCCGCTCCCGTTTATGCGATGTTTCTTGTCATCGATCGCGCTTATAACTTTTATCGCTTCGAATCGGTGACCACTACTTACGTTGCCAACTTCGCGCGCGAGTATCGTCAACGAGACCCGAGCCTTCCGCTCAACTTTCCCTGGAGCACGCCACTTCGCGAAGGCGTCTTCGGCGCGCTCTTCACGCCTGAGAAGTCAATCTTTCTCTACGATCCGCTCATCGTGTTGTCGATTTTATTTTTTGTAGTTTTGTGGAAACGTCTCTCGCCCGAGCTTCGCGCTTATGCAATCTCTTCCCTGCTGCTGCTCGCCGCGTATGTCTGTTTCTATGCCCGCTACGCGTACTGGGCGGGCGACTTCGCCTGGGGCGATCGCTACGTTTCGACCACCGTCGAGCTGGTCGCTTTGATGGCGGTGCCGCTGCTTTTGCATTTTGGTGCGGAGCTTGGGCGAACCATTCGCGCCAGCGCTTTTGTTCTCATCGCGGCGAGTCTTGTCATCCAGATCGCTTCGCTCGCCTTCTGGGTCCCGCTGGAAATTTACCAGATGGAAACATTGGGCCATCCAACATTTGTGATTGGCCTGCGCTTTAAGAATATTGCTGCATTCGCACTCGGCAAGATGGACGCCTGGGGACTGAATAACGACTCGATGTCGCAGGATCAATGGGATTATGTGCACATCACCTGCTGGAATTTTTTTCCGTTCCTGTTACGGCGGGTGGGCGCGGCGCCGGAATGGGTGGTGCGGGCGGCGTTCGCCGTTTGGTATGCGGGAAGCGCAGCGCTGGCATGGTCTGGGCTGCGGCTGCGAGCTGTTCTCCATCGCCACAGTTGACTCCGGCTTACCGGTCACTCAGGACAAATTGCCGAGCTTTTCCGATCTCCCGTCTCTTGTCTGTTTTTATTAACTGTGGTTAACTAGCACTACTAACCTCTGGTTAATACCAGGTAGTGGCACCCCTGCCAATTCAGAACAGATGGGTGGCGTATTCATGGCGTGGCCGGCGAACCTTGCTTTTGTTGTATTGACGGTGGCGTGTCTTTTTCCGGCGAAAGCGCCGGCACAAGGCGAAACCACCAGCGCCATCGTTGGCCAGGTTCGAGACACAACTAACGCGGTTGTGCCGGGTGCCACTGTCACGATCACGAATCACGAGACCGGTCTGAAGCGCAGTGCCAGGACGGATGACGTAGGTCGCTTCAACTTTCCGCAGTTAAAGCCGGGCACCTATTCGGTCACAGTTGAAGATCAAGGCTTCGAGCCAGGAAAGAATGACAACGTCGTTGCGGGTCTGGGACAGAAGCAGACCGTGGATTTCACGTTCCAGGTGGCCCGATCCAATGAAGTGGTTGAGGTCAGCAGCGAAGCCCCACTCATCAATCCGGAAAACGCCAACACATCCACGACCCTTAGTGCACCGGCATTGGAGGATCTGCCAAATCCGGGAGGCGATTTAACCTACCCTTTGCAGTTTGCGCCTGGAGCGCTCATCAACACGGCCGGGAGCGGCAACGACTTCGTCGGCGGCACCAACGGATACGGCAACGTGGAATTTAACGGACTGCCCGCTCTCTCTAACGGCTACATCGTCGACGGGCTGGAAACGAACGACCCGCTTACGAACCTCAATAGCGGCCTCTCCACCAACCTCGTGTTGGGATTGAATTCGATTTCGGAAGTGACCGTCAACACCCTTTCCTACTCCGTGGATCAGGGGCGGTATGGAGCATCCCAGGTCAACTACGTCACCAAGTCCGGCACAAATCAGTTGCACGGGAACCTCTATGAGCTGTGGAATGGTTCGCTACTCAACGCAGCCGATTACTTCACCAATGCGACTCCGGGGAACCACAAGCCCAGATCGACGGTAAATCACTTTGGAGGCAGTCTGGGCGGGCCGATCGCACGCGACAAGCTTTTTTTCTTCTTCGACAGCGAATGGGTTCGGATCGCGCTGCCCATCGTCACGCCCACCATTGTTCCCACTGCGGCATTCCAACAGTACGTGCTCCAGCAGCTGCCTTCCGCGTCGGTCCCGTTCTATCGGCAGATGTTTTTGCTGTATAGGAACACCAGTGGCACACCGACCGCGATACTTGGCTGCCCGCTCGGCGCCGCCGCAGACGGCTGCGCCAACCGCCAGAGCATTTCGCACTCCAGCGACGACCACGAACAGGTGCAGACGGCCCGAATCGACTACAACATCAACGAGAGCGACACGACCTGGTTCCGCTTTCAGTCGGACACCGGTTTGCAAGCCGCATACACGGATCCCATCAACCCGGTGTTCAATGCGCTTTCCCCGCAACCTCTCTATTCGTTCGCCGCTGGGCACACGCACGTCTTCTCGCAGAACGTGGTGAACTATTTCAATCCGGCGTTTTCCTGGTACCAGAGCTTGTTTGGGCCCAGCAACTTGCAGCAGACACTTTCGGCATTTCCGATTGTGTTAGAGGGCAGTGGCGCGAATGCCTTCACGCCCATGGGAGGGCTTGACAACACCTGGATTCAAGGCCGGCGCGCATCCCGTTTTTTCATCAACGACAATCTCGCATGGGGCCGCGGTGTTCACGAGCTTCGCTTCGGAACCAATATCCGCATCTTGCGCCTGAACGACTACGACTTTGGAGAAGGCACAGTTCCAACGGTGAGCTATGAAAATTTGCAGCAATATATAGACGGCGTAGCCAACACCGCGTCGAAGACATTCCCTTCCAACACAAATGAACCGTTCAACTTTCTCAATCTCGATGCTTACGCGCAAGACACCTGGAAAGTGACTCGCGCCCTGACCTGGACGTTCGGTCTGCGCGACACTTTCAATTCCAATCCGCTGAGTCCTCATGATCAAATCGGCCGCCTTCGCGGTTCCTTCAGTTCCATCTCGCATGACGTGAATCAACCGCTGAACGAGGCCATCCAGACTCATCTCGGCAATCTTTTTTCGTCTACACCGCTGGCTATTCTGCAACCAAGAACGGCGATTGCGTGGCAGTTCGAGCCAAATTCCGTGCTCCGCACGGGCTTTGGGATTTTCAGCGATATCCTGCCCGGCACGGTGGCCGACCTGATTGGCACCAACCCTCCCTACGACAAGACATTTCAAGGAGGTGTGCTTGGCAGCGTCGGCGGCACGGCCATCGCGCCGAGCGTGCCCGGCAGCGCAGTCGATGCAACCGTGTCGGCAAATCAGGTTTTTACTTCGGGATTTCCTCAGGGACAGCTTTCGTGCGCATCTCCACTGTCCAGTCCCGCAAGTTGTCTTCCGCCAGTTGCCATCACGGCCGTCCCGGATGGCAAACTCCACGCTCCTTACTTCATGGAATGGAGTCTGGGAATCGAACATCAATTTGGAACTGCGGCTAGCTTGCAAGCGCAGTACGTAGGCACGCGGGCGGTGAATCAACCGTACTCGACCCAAGTCAACGGCTACCAAACCGTGTGTCAGGGTTGTTTTTCGCCGTTTCCATACCTGCAATCCACCGATCCGCGATTCGGCGCGGTGACGCAGCTCTCCACCGGCGCGAACAGCCACTACAACGGCCTTCAATTGACCGCAATGAAGCGCCTCGGACATGGTCTGCAAGGGCAGGTCAACTACACCAGGAGCCGCTGCATGGATACAGTCTCGAACGGAGGATTTCTTTCGTTCTCCGCAGGCGGGATTCTCTCCCCTCTGCCCGGAGATCTGGCCCGCGACCATGGTCCTTGCGACTACGACATCCGGCACAATCTCAACGCGCAATATGTTTATCAGCTCCCGCTCAAAGTGCGCAGTCATTCTCTGGGTTACGCGCTCAACGGCTGGCAGATTTCGGGAACGGCGTTCTGGCACAGTGGGGTTCCGTTTTCGGTGCTGAGTACGCCCTATTTAGCAAACGGAAACGGCATCGTACAGGGCAGCGGACCACAGTTCGCCAGCGTCGTTCCCGGCGTTCCGTTGTATGACCATCATCCGATCCCCGGCGTAACTCAGGCGGGAACGATTCAGTGGCTTAATCCGGCCGCATTTGTGTCGACCGTCGATCCGAGCACAGGCCAGTGCTATGGCGGCGACAGCCCGCAGAATTGCCAATTCGGAAATCTCGGCCGGAACGCTCTGCGCGGTCCTAATTTCCTTTGGAGTGACTTCTACCTGACAAAATGGTTTACCTTGAGCGAGCATGTGAAGCTGCGATTTGAGGGTCAGTTCTTTAATGTTTTCAACCACCCGAATTTCGCGCTTCCAAGCATGGTGCAGGCTGGTATTCCCGGGAATCCGTCCACACAGAGTGGCTTTGGAGCGCTCACGTACACGACCTCTCCGCCAACCGGCTTGCTAGGAGTTGGGCTCGGCGGCGACAGTAGTCCCCGCATGATCGCCTTCCAGGCGCGGTTGGAGTTCTGAGCGTACCGGGCCATTGCGGGGGTGATCAGCAAAACCGGAAACTACTCCTCATGCAGCGAAACACTCAATTACGCACATTGCTCGCCTGACTCACGCGCCACCTACTTCTTCGCGAAGAACTTTCCCAGTCCCAATCTCACCTGCACAGTATTGACTCCCGGGTTCGGCACGGTAAGGCCGGCATTGGAGATGTGCATGTATCGGACCTCGACCGTCCATGTGTGTTGGCGCAGGAAATGGATTCCCAGAGCGGCGCTGGATGTGAAATTTATCGTCGAAGTTCCGGCTGGAACTTCGTGGTTAGTGAAGAGCGTACCGCCGTTCAGCTCAAGGTAAGGCTCGGCGCTGCCTCGAGTGGCGAAAATCCATTTGAGCGCGAACGGGTAGACGCCCGCTCCGTAGGCGGTGTTGGCGCGCTGAAAGACGACGAAGGCGGGCATGGCATCGACGGCGTACTCGAAGCGCCCGCTCAGGAAGCCGGGACCGTGAGGCGCGGTCAGGATCCAGCCATAGCGCACACCGGCGTTCCATACCGCTGTGTCCTTGGTGCCGCCAGGCACGGAATAGCCGCCGCCCGTCCAGACTTCGAGTTCATGGCCGCCTTCTTCGGGACGATCCTGCGCGGCCGCAAATGACATGGCCAGAAAGAGCGAGCAGATTATCAATACAGATTTCTTCATGAGTATGGTTGGATCAAGAGTATTGTTTGAGCGAAACAGATTTTTAATCGAAACAGGAACGATACGCGAACCCGCGATTGGAAACAAATCCAATCTTGCGAATTGGGAGCACGAATGCGGGTTCATGACTGGGTCGGCGACGGCCCACTACAGTCCCAGCCCGCCATCGACGGCCAGAATCTGGCCGGTAATAAACGATGGAGCCGCCGCGAAAAACATGACTGCTTCCGCGATGTCGCTAGCCGTCCCATTGCGCCGCATCGGAGTCTGCTTGGCCATACGCTTCATGAACGCGGCGGCCGACTTTTCTCCCAAGTCGATCATTCCCGGAGCGACGGCGTTGACGGCAATTTCTGGCGCGAGCGCTTTCGCCATTACCTTTGTGAGCATGTGCACTGCAGCCTTCGACGAGCAGTAATGTGCATGCGTCGCCCAGGGACGAAATCCGCCAAGCGAGCCCATATTGACGATGCGGCCGCGACGCTTGCGGAGGTGCGGGAGCGCCTCGCGCGAAACGAGGAATGGGCCGCGGGTGTTCGAGGCAAAGATGGCGTCCCACCGCGCGACCGTCAGCTTTTCGAACTCCGCCGTTTCGTAGTTCGCGGCGTTGTTGACCAGCACATCGATTCCGCCGAACGTGCCGACAACCTCTTTGACCATCTCGCGAACGTTCATCTCGTCGGTGATGTCGCAGCGCAGGGCGAGCGCCTCTATGCCGTGGGCCGCTAGCCGTTGCAGCACGGTGCGCGCCTCGGACGCCGAGTTGCGATAGGTAATCGCCACATCCGCGCCATTTTCGGCTGCCGCCAAGGCAATCGCGCGTCCCAGACGTTTGGCCGCACCGGTGACGAGCACTACCTTCCGGGAGAGCAGTTTTGCGTTCCTGGCCATGTCGGAATTTTACACGCGAATCTTTTTCGCCTGCCGTAACGAGGAGAGCAGAGTGAGCCACCTGAGGAGTGCACGACGATGCCGAGTTAACTGAGAGCGTACTCGAGCACGACCTGCATCTCGCAGTCGCCCGGGACTCCGGCGTGACTCATATTGAAGACCAGGTAGTCGCCGGCATTCAAGGCGAGCGATTGCGCGAGCCGCACATGGCGCGAAGTGGAAGACGCGGTTCCGTCCGCAGTTACCCAGGTCTTCAGGATCACACTGCAAAAGACATTTTGGAGGAGATAGCCGTCGTTACCGACGTTGAGTCCGTGAGGATTGTGAACCTTGACCTTGCCGAAGTTGGGGCTCTGCGGAGAAATGAAGCTTGCGCCGGGATCGCCCTTATAGAACTGCGGCGGCGCGCCGGGAGAGACCGCGGCGCGGCACAAGATTTCCGTGAACCCCGGAGCCGCGGGCGGCGAAGTGAGCATGAAGGCAATGTCAAAGTCGGCGGCGTTCAGCGCGAGGCTGTTCGTGACCTCGAAGAAAACGTCGGCGCCATTGTCGTCCAGGTTCGCGACCTCCCAGCCGAAGCTCGCGAAACTGGGGCTGGTCGCCTGTTGCGCGGCCTGAGCCCGTGAATTAAGTCCGGTGAGCGTGCCGGCAACGCCGGCCAGTGCCAGGCCACTGCCGCCTACGAAACTTCTGCGATTGGTTTTCATGCGTGCACCAAACCCTTACCCGGAGGAAAAGTTCCGCCGATCTGGCCGGCGGAGGAATTCGCCGGCGGTTGTCGCTCCGGATCGCGATTTTCGCTCAAAAGCCACCAACGATCAAATCGATTTTTGGCCTCGCGCGCGCCGAAACTGCTACACTGCCGGCATGCCGGATGCGGGCGAGGTCATCCTCTATTCACGCAAAGGATGCCATCTTTGCGAGATCGTCAAGGAGAGCCTCAACAAGCTGCACCGGCAGACAGCTTTCAGGTGGCGGGAAATCGACGTCGATTCCGATTCGGAGACCCGGCGGCTCTACAACGACGAAGTTCCCGTCGTCTTCATCAATGGCCGCAAGGCATTCAAGTACCACATGGACGAGCAAGAGTTTCTGCGCAAGCTGGAACGCTGACCGCGAGGCAATCCGAGGGCTCCATTCCGCTCCGGGCTCATTTACAATCTTCCCCGATGTTACCAACGACGCTTCGCACCCAACTTCTGGCTGACCCGGCAGGACGATTTGTTCACGATATTGTGCTTGAGAGTTGCCGTAAGCATGCGGCGAACACCGCGCTGGTGGATACTTCCTGCGATCGGCGTCTGAGTTATGCGGAGTATGGAGAGCTGGTCGAATCCCTTGCCCGGGGCCTGGTTTCAGCGGGACTTGTGCCGGGCGAGGTGGTCGCTATCCTGCTGCCGAATTCCTGGGAATTCGCCATCACCTATCATGCCGTTACGCTGGCGGGGGGAATCCCGACACTGCTGAATCCCTCGTATCGCGAGCGCGAGATTCGTTATCAGCTGGAGAATTCGGATTCGGCGTTTCTCGTCACCGATGCGCCGCTTATAGAGAACGTCGATCTGGAGGGCTTGCCCAAACTACGCCGCGTTTTTACAACGCGCACGGAGCACGCGAACTGTGGCCGCTTTGCTGACTTGCTGCAAAACGCGACGTCCGTAAAGCTTCCGCGACCGGGCGCTGACTCCGCCAAGACGATCGCCGCGCTTCCCTACTCCAGCGGGACAACCGGGCTGCCGAAAGGCGTGATGCTTTCGCACTACAATCTCGTCGCCAACGTCTATCAGCTCATCGCCCCTGGAGCGGTGATGCTCAGCGATGCCGACGTGATGCTGTGCTTCCTGCCGCTCTATCACATCTATGGCTTGACGGTTGGACTCACGCTCTCGCTTACGCTCGGGCTCAAACTCGTCCTGATGCCGCGATTCGACGTGCAGAAGCTCTGCACGCTGCTTATTCAAGAAGGCGTAACTTTCATGCCGGTCGTGCCGCCGGCCATCAATGCGTTGTGCCAACTTGCCGCGGCTGGGGGATTCCCGAAGGATCACCGCGTGCGCTGGATCAAGTCGGGAGCGGCGCCGCTGGCTCCAGAACTGGCGCGCCGACTCACCGAACTGACCGACATCGCGGTCAATCAGGGCTACGGAATGACAGAGGCGTCGCCGGTTACGCATGTTGGCTGTCTCACGCCACCGGAGATGAACCGGCCAGCGTCGATTGGGCAGCCGCTGGCGCTGACGGAATGCCGCGTCCTGGACCTGAATGACCGCGAGGTTGCGTCGGGCGAGCCTGGGGAACTGGTCATGCGCGGACCTCAATTCATGATGGGCTACTGGAAAGATCCGCAGGCTACGGCTGCTGTACTGCGCGACGGATGGTACTACTCGGGTGACATCGTGCGCACCGACGTCGATGGTTTTTACTACGTGCTCGACCGACGCAAAGAGATGATCAAATACAAAGGATTTCCGGTGGCTCCGGCGGAGGTGGAGTCCGTTTTACTGGAGCATCCGGCGGTGCGCGACTGCGGAGTGGTTGCGAAGCCCGATCTGGAGGCGGGAGAGATTCCGTGCGCATTTGTCGTTCTGCGGGATACCTTCACGGCATCAGCGAAGCTCGATGTCGAGTTGCGGGCGTTTGTCGCGGACCGGCTCGCGCATCATAAGCAGCCGCGCGAAGTACATTTTGTGGACGCGGTGCCCCGAACGCCGTCCGGGAAAGTGCTGCGGCGCGAGCTTCGCAAGAGAGTTGTGTAGGCGGAATTGCGTGAGCGGCTTATGGCACCGATTGCTTACATTCAGGAAGCTGGCTTGGGGCGGGTTCTTGTGATGGCCGAAGAATCGGCGGATACCTGCTTGAGATGAGCCCGCATGGCCTCGCGCGCTTTGTCCGGGTTATGGTTTTCGATCGCGGCCAGAATTTGCTTGTGATGAAACTGTCCTCTCTCCGGGCCGCCGTCGACTCTGAAGATCCGACTCCGGTGCTGGCGCAGCAGGCCCACGATGGAATCGAGGAGCGAAAGAATCAACGGGTTGCCGACCGCCTCGGCGAGGGCAAGGTGAAAGTCCAGATCGGCTTCAACATAGGCATCGGGATCTTGCAGACTCCTGTCCATAGTGGCAACGGCTTCGCGCATCGTCGAGAGGAGTTGTTCGTCAATACGGGGGGCCGCAAGGGCTGAGATCTCAGGCTCTATGACCTGGCGTAATTCGACGAGATCGGCTGGTCCGCCACGCTGGTTAATACGAATCATCAGGTCAAGGGACTGGCGAATGGCGTGGGAGGTTCGATCGATGACAAAGGTGCCTCGGCCCGAATAGGCCTCGACCAAGCCTTTCTCGCTCAGGGTCTTCACCGCTTCGCGGACCGCGGTGCGGCTCACTCCGAAACGCTGGGCAAGATCGCGTTCGGCGGGCAACTGGTCGCCCGGCTTGAGTTCGCCGCGCAAGATCGAGTCTTCGACTTGCTGAACGATTTGCTCAAAAAGGCGTGAAGTCTTAACGGCGCGGTAGACCGGCTGGGGGGCGGACGCGCCGCCGAATGCTCTCTTCGCCATTTAAAGCCTCGCCAGATAGGACCGATATGGGTCTAGCGGTCATACCAATCTAGCAGAATTGGCACCGTTGCTGGAGTCTGGCCGGCAGGAGGGGGGTCGCTCAAAAAGAGGCTGTAGTTTGCGCTTTTGCCAGCACCTCGCCGGGACGTCCCGGAAGGTGCGGAAGAGAGGCCATCAGCCGCCGCGTGTAGGGATGGGCAGGCGCGGTGAAGATCTGGCGAGTGGGGCCACATTCGACAATCTGGCCCTCGTGCAGGATCGCGATGCGGTCGCAGATTCCGGCAACCGAGGGAAGGTCGTGCGAGATGTAAAGGATCGACATCCCGGTCTCACGATTGAGCGTGGCGAAGAGCTGAAGGATTTCCGACTGTGTGATTACATCGAGCGCGCTGGTTGCCTCGTCGGCGATGAGTAGGGCGGGCCGGTGCATGACTGCCATAGCAATGAGCACGCGCTGGGCCTGACCGACACTCAGTTGCGAGGCATGCTTTTCAAGAAAATCAGCTTCGGCGGGCAGGCTTACGCTGGCCATCGCTTGCCGGATGGCCTCATCACGGTCCGCTCTCGTGGCCGCTTTGGCGCGATGCACGCGCCAGGCCTCCTGCAACTGGGTCCGAATGCGAAGCGCTGGATTCAGGGATGCGAGTGGGCTCTGCAGCACGAGACTAAGCGCGCGCCCGCGCAGCGCGCGGAGATCGCGCTCTCCCATCGCGAGCAGGTCAGCTCCCTGAAAATGAAGGCTGCCTTCGACCGTGGCACGGCGACCGAGAAGACCGAGGATGGTAAGGGCCAGAGTGCTCTTGCCGGAGCCGCTCTGCCCGATCAGTCCAACGACTTCCCCGCTTTTGACTTCGAGTGAGCAGCCGCGAAGGACCGGGGGCTTGCCCGCATAGCGCACGGTGACATCGGCGGAGAGCAAATTGCCGCACACTGCGGATTCCTCGCTTCGCTCGGAATGACAATTCTCTTTCATTGGTTCAGCGCGTGATTGTTCACTGCGTCATTGATGCATATGCGCTCAGCGTTTCGCGGTCGCGGTTCCGTTGATCGTGAGGCGCTCGGCGTTCCAGAACGTCTGCGGATACAGGATTCCCGGATTCGCTCCGGCGACCGAAGCCGATACCGCCGACAGTGCATTCTGATTGATGAGATAGATCAGCGGCGCCTGCTCATAGACGATCTGCTGCACGCGGTCGAACGCTTCCTTACGTTTTTTCAGGACCGAGGTCGAGGCCTGCTCGCGCATCAGCTTATCGATCTCCGCCTCCCATGCAGTTTCCGGCGACTTCTGCTGCGGATTCCAGGCATGCTGCTCGGCGGAGCTGAGCCAGATATTCATCTGAAAGTTGGGATCGAGATCGACGTTTCGGAAGCCGAGGATCGCGCACTCGTAATTGAATTTTTGGGAGATGCGTTCGAGGAGCGATGGGAAGTCGAGCGAAACCAGGTTGACCTTGATGCCGATCTTGCCAAGGTCTTCCTGAATCAGCACGCTCGTGCGCTCGCGCGGCTTGCTGCCGGCGTTGGTGACGATCGAGAACTCGACCGGATGGCCGCTCTTATCGAACAACGTTCCGTTTTGCTGGTGGAACCCCTCGGCTTTGAGGCGATCCAGCGCGCCCTGCGGATTGTAGCCTTCCGCCTTCAGGCTGCTGTTGAACCAGAACTTATTGGCCGGTGAAACCGGGCCCACCCCGGGCTGCGCGTGCCCGCCGTAGACGATGCGGGCCAGATCTTCGCGATTGATAGCCTGGGAAACCGCGCGGCGGAAATTCGCGGAGCGGAACCACGCCCGCTTGTACTCAGGAATCGGCGCGTTCGCGACCTGGTTAAACCACATGAAATCGGAATCGAGCGAGGGCCCAGCGTCATGCACGACTTGCGGTGAGTTCGCGCCGAGGCGGTCGAAGTAGTCGGTGTCGAGTGTGTTGATGAGGTCGAGTTCGCCACGCTTGAAGCGCAGCATCTCGACGTCGCGGCTAGGCTGGATGTCCATGTGGATGGCGTCGAGGTAGGGCAGGCGGCGCCCTTGCGCGTCCTTTTTCCAGTAATACGGATTGCGCTCCAGACGCACGCTCGCGCCCGCCTTGTATTCGGCCACCATGAACGGACCGAGAACGGCCGCTTCTTTCTTCGGCGAATGCGCGGACATCATCGCGACCTCTTCGAATTGCCGGTCGAGATTCACTACAGGCGCGGGAAAGGTGATGGAAATCTGATCGGGAGCGATCACTTTTGTCGAGACCTCACCCGAGCCTGTACGGAAGTCGTCCCCGACCGGCGAGTGCACCGACGGATCCATGAGACGGTGAACGGTGAAGGCAACGTCCTCGGCGCTGAAGGGAGTGCCGTCGGAGAATTGAACGCCATGACGAAGTTTGAAGGTAATTTGTTTGCTGTCCTTCGAGAGCTCCCACGATTCGGCGAGTTCGGGCTCGAGTTCCTGCGTGTGCCGGTTGACGCGCGCGAGCACGCCGCCGGTGAGATAGCGAACGGCGAGGGAGGCGTCGTCATCGACCAGGAGCGGGTCGAAGGTTTTAGGCTCGGTGCGCAGGCAGAAGCGCAGCTCGCCACCGTTTTGGGCGAACGCGGCGAGAGTAAGGATGAAGGCTAGAGCAAGAGAGAACGAGATCGCTCGCTGCGCTTGGGATGACAGAGTCTTGGGGGTCCCGGATGACAGTCCTTTTGGGGCGTCGGATGAGAAATCAGCAGGAATCGATAATGTTCGGCGGCCGATCATGCGGTCACCTCCTCGTGAGAGAGCAGAATTTGAAACGATGTCATGACGACAATCAGCAGAACTAGAGGCACCAACCGCCATGGTTCCTCCCGAAACGAGATCAGTCCTTCCAGTTCACGCAACAAGCTTCCCCAGGAAGGCAGGGGCTCGGCTACGCCCAGCCCGAGCACACCCAGATTGGCCTCGCTCAGAATGAAGACCGGAATCGAGATCCAAAACTGTGCGTAGAGAACGGGCTTCAGGTTGGGCAAAACGTGAATCAAAAACAGACGCGGACCGTGCATGCCCGAGGCGCGAGCCTGGAGAACGAAATCCGAATTGCGCAGTGCGTCGGCGCTGGTGGAAAGCACGCGCGCGGACGCAGCCCAGCCCAGCACGCCAAGAATCAGAAATGTAATCAAGACGGAGACGATTGGCGAAACGTTGAGCGGCAGGAGCGCGCGCACGGTAATAAGCAGGAAAAACCAAGGCAGCGAGAGAAAGAGGTCGGTGGCCCCGCTAGCCAGTTTCAGCCAAACTCCACCCAAGTATCCGGCAAGGCCGCCGACAAGCGCCGCCAGCGCGGTTGAAACGAGAGCAGCGGCAGGAGCCAGTAACAGTGAAATGCGGGTTCCGTAAAGTACGCGGGCAAAGCGGTCCCGGCCAACCTCGTCGGTGCCAAGCAGGTGGGCACGCGAGGGAGGCGCATCAGTAGTGTCGCGGAATTGTTTGGAGTACCCGCCGGGCGCGAGCCAGTTTGCACCGAATGAAAGCGCACATACGGCGATGATGATGACACACGCCAGCACCCGGGCTACTTTCATGCACGTCTCATCCGGTGTTCGTTCCTGCGCTACTGTTCAGAGGGTTTCAATACTTGAATCATTACATCGGCACTGGAGTTGGCGAGCAAGGTTACAAGCGTAACCAGGACGGTCAGATTGACGAGCAGAGGAAGATCGCGCGAAAGCGCGGCTTGCCAAGCCAGTTGGCCGATGCCGGGAAGCCCGCAGAGGCTCTCGACGGGAATGCTGGCACCAAGCGCCAGACTGATAGTGATGCCCGCGAGCGCGATTAACTGCGGTCCAGCCACCGGCAGTACGTGCCAGGCAAAGATCCGGATTTCGCCGAGGCCGCGGGCGCGCGCGGCGAGAATGTGGGGCAGACTGTACGCCTTGGTCAGAAGATTAAGCGTGTAGCGATAGACCTTTGGGAAGACAATCAGCGCAATGGCGAGGTATCCGGGCGTGTCAAAGATCACCGAGAGCAACGCCAGCACGGCAGCTGGAATGCACAGAAATGCTCCACTGAGGGTCGTGCCGAAGATTTCATAAACCGGATGCCGCCACAAGCTAGCGCTGATCGCGAGAATTGAAGCCAGCAGCCAACCGAGCAGCAAACCGATTCCAGCCACGCGCAATGTGACCCGCCAACGCTCACGCAACAGCAGGCTGACGGGCTGATTGAGCGCGTGCGAGGTTCCGAGGTCGCCATGCATGGCGCCGCGCAGATAGCTCGTATAAAAGCGCAGGACGTTGTGCTCGCCCGCGCGCTCGGCTCGCAGCGCGCGAATGCTCTCTGCATTGAGGCTGGGATCGAGTTCCCGCTCATCGGAGTCGAAGCCGGGCGCGAGGCGGACAAGGCTAGCCGAGAGCAGTCCGCCCACCAGAACCAGCGCGGCAATCGAGATGAGGTGGATCGCGATCCTGCGAAGCATAAGCCTCAGTTGACCGTCGCCGTCCGAGAGCGGACGTTCGGAATTTCAGGCTCGCAGGCCAGTTCGGAGTGATGCAACTGCTTCATGGAGTACATGCGGCGGTCGGCCTCGGCCAGAAGGCGTTCCACATCAAAACCATCCTGCGGACAAAAGGCCGTGCCAACGCTGAGCGAAACGAGATTGCGTCCCGCGATCTGATGTCCGGCTTCGATAGCGAGCTGGTTGAGGCGGCGGGCTTTTTCGATGCTCGCATCCTGACTCAGGCCGGGAGCCACAACCACGAATTCGTCGCCGCCCATGCGCGCGACATAATCGTAACCGCGGCAGGTCTCATTCAGATGGGCGGCGAAATCCTTGAGCAGATTGTCGCCCTCGAGATGGCCATAAAGGTCGTTGATCTGCTTAAAGTTGTCGAGATCGCAGACCATGACGGCGAGCGAGGTTCCGGTGCGGCGGCAACGTGAAAGTTCGCGCGAGAGATGGACAAAGAGCGAGCGAGCGTTGGGAAGGCCCGTAAGGTAATCGGTGGTGGCCGAGCTTTCCGCCTGCTGATACTTGAGCGCGTTCTCCATGGAGAGCGCGATTTTGGAACTGATGGCAAGAAGAATGCGCAGATGGTCGGCGGTAAAAGCGTCTTTTTCGGCGCGGTACATCGCCAGAACGCCAACCACGCCGTTGAGACCATCAAGGGGCACGGCAAGCACCGAGCGCTGCGTAATGAACTTTGCCGGATCCGGCGTGTAGCCGGCTTCGATGGCGGGATCCCCATTCACGATAGGCTTGCGATTCTCCGCAACCCATCCACAGATTCCATCTCCAATCCTGATGTTGAGCGAAGAGAGCAGGCGGAAGTTGTCGCCGCTAACGAGTTCCGGCACGAGGCGATCGCCCTTCAAGAGGAACACCGCCATGGAGTCGTACGGAACCAGCTTGCGCAAACGCACCGAGAGCACAGAGAGAGTTTCGCCCAAACTGAGCGAGTTCCCCAAATCCTGGCTGAGCTCGAACATGGTCTGGGCTTCCTGGCGCGCGGAAGCGATCGACGACAGAAAGTCCGCTTCATTTGAAGGAGTGAGGGATTGCTCGAAGCCGGCCGCCGGTTTGTCGCCCTTCTCGACCCGAACCTGGACGGAGAGGCCAGGCTCGACCGTGTCCTCCGACGAATGCGCCATGGCCTCAAGTTCGCGATAGCGGCGCTTCAGAATTTCAATTACGGCGGGCTCGAAGGAAGTGCCTGACATGCCTTCCACTTCTTTCATCGCGGCGTCGAGCGGCAGGGCGCTGCGGTACTGACGATGCGAAGCCAAGGCGTCAAGGCAATCGACCGCAGCCAGGACGCGCGCGCCTCTGGGAATCCCTTCGCCCTTCAATCCGTCGGGGTACCCCGATCCATCCCAGCGTTCATGATGCGCGCGCACGACCGGGGCCACCGGATAGGGGAAGGCCACACGCTCCAGGATTTCGGAGCCCACGATGGGGTGAATCTTCATCTTCTCGAATTCTTCAGGGGTCAGCCGCCCAGGCTTATTAATAATGTGCTCGGGAATCGCAAGCTTGCCGATGTCGTGGAGCAAAGCGGCGGCGCGGAGAGCCTCGATCTCCTCGTGCGAGAAACCCAGTTCTTTCGCGATTTCAATCGCGTAAACGCGCACCCGCTGGAGATGCTTGTGAGTGGTGTGATCTTTGGCCTCGATGGCCAGGGCGAGGGCTTCAATCGTCCGCAGATGCAGGTGGGCGACATCCTCGGCGTGACGCCTCTCCGTTTCAACGTGCATCTTCTCCGCTTCCAGCCGTCCGAGGTATAGGCGATAGGAGCGGTAGACCCAATAAATGATCGGCAAGACCATCAGCGTGGTCTGCCATCCGGTGTGCCGGTTGACGAAGTCGACGAAAAAGATGATGGCTGCCCCGACCAGGTAGTAGGGGAACGACCAGAAGTAGCATTCCGACCAGACTTTACGTGGCGATTTTCCTTCCGTCAGCGAGATGATGATCGAAACCGGCAAGGTGTTGGCGAGGAAGAAAACCAGCGCCGTAACGATTAGAAGCAAAGGCGTGCTTTCGCCAAGAATTTTATCTAGCCGGTGAAATGCAAAATAGGATAGGGCGATGGCATTGGCCATCATGCTGAAGACATTGAAAAGAACCTTGGCTGGATCGGCGTTCCGGCGAGCTGACCAGACGCACTGCGCCAGGCTGGCCGTGCAACCGATCACCAGGGTTTCCGGCAGACTCATTTCGAGCACGCCCAGCAGAATAAAAAGGAAGTTCACCGACATCGTGCCGTCGATGCCGGGTAATTGGATCTTGAGTCCGGAAGCGAGGGTGGCAATCAGCAGGTAGCAAAAAAACCGGGTGAGATTATCACTATGCCAATCCCAGATCGAGTAGGCCGCGACCAGCATGCCAATGACGGCGGTCGTACTAATGAACGTTATGGCCTTTTTCGACATCCTTGCGCTGCACCTTTCGCTCAGGCTCTTTGAGATGACGCTCCTGCTGTTGACCTCACGTCTGCTTGAATTCCATAGCGCGCTCTTCGCTTAGCGATCCAGTAACCTTTCCGCCCACGAGATTGGTCCGATCTTTTCCGATCTTTTCCGATCTTTGTCCGACTTCTCAAACCTGTAACTCCATGCCGGAACCTGAGTTATCCCTTGTACATTATGTTAAAGTAGCGGCAAAGCAGCGGGTACTTACGGAGGTAATTGGCCAATCTTGCGTGCCCACTCCTCCCTGGTTTTAGATCCCGCATAACCTAGTTTTCACCCTTGATCAGGGTTTCCGAAACGGAAGTGCCGCTACTTTCAATCGTGCTCCCGCCCCAAACGGCAAAGAACCCGCTGTCGGTGCTATCTCCCCACGGTGAAGAACCGCCCCACACGGCAAAGCTGGCCCATGCGCTCGACCCTCCCCAGACGGCAAACTGGCTGGTAGCGAATGCGTTCCCGCCCCACACCGCAAAGCTGCTCCACGCAGATGAACTGCCTCCCCATACCGCGAAGCTGTCGTTCACGAAATACACGCTTTGGGTGGTCGAGTCATATTGCACCACCGGCGATTTCGCCAGACCGCTGCTGACGTCCGTGCTTTGCAGTGCCGCCTGAATGTCGAGGTAGCCGGCCCCAATCGTAAAAATGTCGTATTGATCGGTGTAGGTGATGCCCGTGGTCGGATCGGTATACGTGCTGTACTGAGGGAAGTTTTTGTAGGCCGTCTTCATCAGTCGCGCCTTGACCTGGTCCGGGGTCAGGCCAGGCTGAGCCTGGCGCAACAACGCGACAGCGCCACTCACCGCTGGCGCCGCCATGCTGGTTCCACTCAGCACAAAATACGGCGAAGGCGCCGAGGAGCCGCCGGTCACATAGTAGCTGAGAGGTACGATGTTCTGCGGATAGTTGACCTCAAGTGTGGTGTTGGGGTTGCCAATGAACGAAGACACAAGATTTCCGGGCGCGACGAGGTCTGGCTTCGCGATATGATCGATGACCGTGGGCCCTTTCGAACTGTATGTAGCGATCAAGTCGTCGGTGCGAGTCGGTGTGCCCATCGACTTCATGGCACCGACCGTGATCACGTAGGGATCATTGCCGGGCGCGCTGATGGTGCCGTAGCCATTCGTGCCGGCAGAATTGTCGCGGCCATCATTGCCCGCCGAGACCACCACGACAATGCCCGCCTGATATGCCGCTTCCACAGCCTGGCAGAGCGGATCGAGCAGGTAGCTTTCGTAAATCGGCCGGCCGAGTGACAAGTTGATCACCTGAATGTTGTACTGGCTCTTCAACTGAATGGCTGTCTGGATGGCAGAGATCACGCTGCTGTCCACGCCTTCGCCATTGCTATCTAACACTCGCAAGTCGATCAGACTGGCGTTCGGGGCGATGCCCTTGAGCGTCTGAAAATCGTCCGACCCGGCAGAGTTGTATCCGTTCCCCGCGATGATGCCGGCAACATGCGTGCCGTGGCCGAAGCCATCAACATTTCCCAGACCGTCATTGACCCAGGACTGGCTGTAGACGATGCGGCTGTCCCCCGTCCCAAACTTGTTAAGGTCAGATTTCTTGGCCAACGTGTTCTTCTTGGAGGCCATGCCACTGTCGATCACGGCCACGCCGATTCCAGCTCCATTAAGACCCAACGACCAGGCGTAGGGTGCGTTGATGGCCGGCGCAGTGTTGGTGAGGTGGGCATGGATCTGCCGATCCGGCGAGATGAATTTGACCGTTGGCTCGTCGGAAAGACGATCCGCTTCATTGGCGGGCAAGGTGACCAGCATCGCATTGACGAGGCTCAGACTCCCGTAGTGAATGCCATGATGATTTGTAACCCTTTGTTCGTCGTCCGCGGTGGGCACTTGATTGAATTGAACGATGACATTAACGGGATCACTTCCTACGTTGCCTTGAAGCTCGCCCGCGAGCTTGTCCTGCCGGGCCGAAGCTACGCCCGCGAGGATGAGGAGGGTAAGACAAACAGAAATTTTCGATTTCATAGTTTATGCCTAACCATCGCTCGGTTGCAGTTATCCCACCAAAGTACCTCCCTTCCGATGTACCTGAAACGAAGTGCGGGAATGGCAATGGTCCCTTCGTTTTCCGAGGACAATTTGGCGCACGCGACAATTTGGCAGCAGCAATCAGCCCGTTACTTTGGTGTGACCGCCGGATGCCGAACGGTTTTCGGCGGCAAAGGCCTGTGTCAGCATTAAGTCGAGCCTAAGTCACTGGGCGCGGTCGTCAAGCTGTCGCGACAGGCAGGTATCTCGATAGATAAAGTGATTTCATCCGAGCGCTGGCCGTGGATGCCAGCCAGTTAACCTGGAGTCAGGATTGAGGAGTTTCAACTTCGACGTGTCTTCCCTCATGGACAAGACCAGCAAGCTCTCTGCCAGCGGACAGAGCGCTCCGCAGACTACTGCCGGAGATGGACCTACCTCTCGAGTTGCGGACCAAGTCAAAGACGCAGTCCTCATTACCAGCCTCGATGGCCTAATCACCGGTTGCAACATGGGTCTGAGCCACTACGGCTACGGACCGGACAGCCTGGTTGGGACGAAGCTGGAAAGTCTGTTTTCTACCGACGATCAATCCGTCATCCACAAACTGGTAATCCCGACCGTCCGCGAAAGAGGCCGTTGCGAAGCGACCCTGCACGGCCGCACTAAGCGAGGCGAAGAATATTCGGTGCATCTTTGCGTCTCTCTTCTGCGAGACGCGTCTTCCACACCGACGGGGATGGTGGCGGTTGCCTCCGAATTTGCCGATGGCAAATCACAGATTGAGTCCCGCAATCCGTCGCGCACAGAGACACCGACGAAGACGGATCGGCGCGTCATCGAGGGCACCGAGTTCCTGATTGCCAGTCCGGTGATGCATCGATTCATGGGCATGGTTGATCGCGTGGCCGGCCATACTGAAACCGTACTGGTGGTTGGAGAAACTGGAACCGGCAAGGAACTGGTCGCGCGCACGATTCACGAATCATCGTACCGGCACAAGAAGCCGCTGATCGATATTAACTGTGCTGCTTTGCCGGAGCACCTGGTCGAGAGCGAATTATTCGGCTACGAGAAAGGCGCATTTAGCGGCGCGGACTCCTCGAAACCTGGCTTGTTCGAACTAGCCGACCAGAGCACGATCTTCCTGGACGAAATCGGCGAACTCCAGCCGCAGATTCAGGTGAAGTTGCTGCGCGTTCTGGATGGCGCACCCTACTACCGGCTGGGAGGGCATCGCAAGATTATCGTGGACGTGCGCGTCGTCGCCGCCACCAATCAGGATCTGGAACTGGCTGTGAAGGAAGGACGGTTCCGCAAAGACCTATTCCACCGTTTGAGTCAGTTCCAATTGCGCGTGCCACCGTTGCGTGAGCGGCCCGGAAGATATCGTCGCGTTGGCGCAATATTTTCTTTCTTTGAAGGCGCCTGAAAAGGTTTTTTCTACGGATGCGATTTCTGCCCTGGAGGCGTACTCCTGGCCGGGTAACATTCGCGAGCTTCGTAACTCGGTTGCAAAACTGGCGATGGCGTCTCCGGATCAGGAGATCGGCGCTATGGAAGTCAAAACCGAGTTGCATCAGGAAGGCGCCGCGCCGGCTGCTCCCGTTCGGCGGTCATTGCCGCAGGGCAATCTCGAGAACATGGAAGAGCAGATGATCATCCAAGCCCTCGAGCAGACTGGCGGACACCGCACCCAAGCTGCCGAGCAGCTCGGTATTTCGCGCCGCACCTTGAGCCGCAAGCTGCGCGAATACGGCATCGAAGCGAGTGTCGGCGAAGGCTCGTCTCCGCTTGGTATCATCAGCCAGGAGCAGCAGAAATTTTTCCGCGCGAAAGTCAACCTGCCGGTCACGCTGCGAAATGCGAACGGCAAGGAGACGCAGGCCCAGGCAATCAATTTGAGCACGGGCGGCATGGGGCTCGATCAGGTCAACGATCCGGTCGGTTTTGCGGGTGTTCTGGACGTTGGCTTCCTGCTGCCGGAGAGCGACACCGTTATGCACGCCAAAGGGCGGCTCGTATGGGCGGACGTTGGCGGCAGAGCGGGACTTCGCTTTGTTGTGATCGAGCCCGAACTCTTCCAGCATCTTCAGCGGTGGACCAATCTGAAGATGAAAAACGAAGGCTGGGAAATTCCTTCCTGAATTAAAAACCCTCAAGCTTCTCACTCAATCGCCGAATAGTATCTTGTGCCCACGAGACGAGAGCGGCGGCGGGTTTAACTACCCAACTGCCTGATTTCAAGGGTTTTCCACAAGCTGGCGTTCGAGATTGTGACAATCCCTTTACTTCCAGGCGGTAACCTTTGAGGGCGCGGGGCGTCTATACTCCATAAGAGCACACTGTGGGACGAAACAACTACAACGTGTTGATAACCGGGAACTTTTCCCAAGGCTGGTTCGTATGATCATGAGTACGGAAACAAAAGCTCTGGAAGCAAAGCATATGGAACTCCAATTCGAAGTCGAACACTTACAGGATGTCGCCGTGGTGCGCTGCCTCGGCCGCATGGTGCGCGGAGCAGCCCTGGATGCGTTTCGCCGGCGGGTTGAGCAACTTGGTCATCTGCGGGTGCTGATCCTGGACCTTTCGGATGTTCAGCAACTGGATGCGGGTGGATTGGGCACGTTGCTGCTGGTGCGGCGCTGGGCGATGCAGAATTCGACGCGTCTGAAGCTGGTGAATCCGCCCATGTTCTTCCGGCGCGTTCTGGAAGCGACCAAGCTGAACTTGGTGTTCGAGATTTCATCGCTGAAAGAGGCGCTCCACATACTGCGGCCCAGTTGTTCGCCGCGGTTTGCGGTCGCCTGAGGCTAATCGGTCTAATGGGCGCGATGCTTTATAATTCGCGCCCATGAGACGAATCTGCTGGAAGCGGCCGCCGACCTCGATCGTCCCCGCCACAGTCTCACGAGTCGCTGCTCATTCTTTCCTCTCATTCTTGCATCACCATCCCACACCATTTGGTAAGGGATCCTTCCGCGTCCGCCCCTGCGTTCGATTCGCCATGAGCGCTTGCCGAGCCTGCTGGCGATGAGCCACCTCGCGCGCAAGCTCCGCCTTACCGATTATTTTTCGCTCGGCTGGGGGACGATGGTCGGCGTTGGCTGGCTCGTCGTGCTCGACGATTGGCTTCTGCGCGGCGGGTCGCTGGGCGGAATTCTCGGCTTTGCCATTGGCGGCGTTCTTCTTCTCCCAATCGGTTTTGTCTATGGCCAATGGGTCATGATGATGCCCGACGCCGCCGGCGAAGTCGCATACACGGGCAAAGTTTTCGCGCGCCCGGTCAGTTTCTATACGGGCTGGATGATGATGCTCGCCTATTTCATTGTCTGTCCCTGGGAGGCGGTTGCTGTGGGCCGGCTCGCGGGATACATCTTCCCGGCACTCAACAGAATTCCCTTGTATTCGGTGGCAGGCAAGCCGGTGTATCTGCCGCATCTCGTGATCGGCCTCGGTCTGACCGCGCTCGTCACGATCGTCAACTATCGCGGCATTCGCCTGAGCGCGACATTTCAGAACTGGACCACCTTCGGCACCCTGGCTCTCTTCGTCATTTTTGTCAGCGCCGGCGTCGCCCATGGATCGCTCGCCAATTTTCCGCCCTTGTTCACTCATGCTCCGCTCATTTCCATTCTGCTCGTGCTGCAGATCGTTCCCTACTTCATGACCGGCTTCGAGTCCGTAACCAAAGCTGCCGAGGAGGCGCACACCGGCTTCCGCGCGCGCGGGTTTTCGCGCGTTATTTTCAGCGCGATCGTCGTTGGATTTCTTTTCTACGTTATCGTAATTGCGGCCGTTGCTTTCATTGCGCCGTGGCGGGAACTCACAGATGCGCCATTCATGACCGCGGTCGCTTTCGAACATGCGGTGGGCGCGCGCTGGATCGTAAGTATTATCCTGAGCGCCGCTTTATTGTCGCTGTTCAAAGTGTTCAACGGGAATTTTGTGGCCGCCAGCCGTTTGCTTTTCGCGATGGCTCGCCGCGGATTGCTGAAGCAGGGCCTCGCGGCCGTGCACCCGCAGAATCAAACCCCTTCGACGGCTGTTGTTGTAACGGGCGTTGCCACGGCGCTCTGCATGTTCCTGGGCACCGCTATTCTCGTGCCGATCTCGGAAGTTGGATCGGTCGCTTCCGCGACTGGATGGTTCGCAGTCTGCGCGGCTTTTCTGAAAACTAATCCGCGAAAGCGCGACTACCTGATTACCCTGCTCGGCGCGCTGGTCGGGCTGGCTATGCTCCTAATGAAGTTTCTGCCGTTCGTGCCCGGACATTTCACCAACTGGGAGTGGCTCGCGCTCGGAATCTGGCTCCTCATCGGTACGATGGCTGGGCATCCTGTGCGCAATACACACGACAATGCGGCCAATTCTATGGCGACCGCCGACGATTAACATGGCTGCTCCCGTGTGCGATGTAAAATCCTAAGGTCTGCATTGGAGCTGGAAGATAGCGTATTTTTTCCCGACATTTAGTGACCAATCGCGATTCATGCTGACCGAAAGATCTGAATCCAAGCCTCCCGAGCCCGGTTTTTTCCGGACCGCCTTTCACGGAATTCTTTTTTCCTGCTTCCTTCTCAGCGCCGCAGCGACCGTGTGGGCTCAAGGCGGTCCGCCCTACTACACCAACGATCCCGGAACTCCCGGCAACAAACAATGGGAGATCAACTTCGGCTACATGCCGTTTCTTTTCCCGGGCCAGTCGGTTTCACACACCCCTGACGTCGATATCAATTTTGGAGCGGGAGACCGCGTGCAACTCACACTGGAAACCGCGTGGCTGCGCGTTCATGACCCGGGGCAAACTGTGAAATACGGATTGGAGCAGGATCAACTCGGGGTGAAATGGCGCTTCTACGACACAGGAGAAGAGGGCACGGCAATTTCCATCTTTCCGCAGGCCTCGATCAACAATCCGAACCATTCCGTCCGGCGCGATATCACTCCGCCCGGAGACAGCTTGCTTCTTCCGGTCGAGTTTACGAAGAAGTTGGGTCCGATCGATTTTGATATGGAAGCGGGCTACCAGGTGGTGAATCGAGGCCCCAACGGCTGGTTAACGGGAGTTGTGATCGGGCACGAGTTCACCAAGAAATTCGAACTCGATTCGGAGTTCTATGCCACCGGAACCTGGCATCCGTCTTACGCGCAACCTACGTTCGATATCGGCGGGCGCTACAAACTGCATCCGCCTGTGATCCTGCTCTTCATGGCGGGACGGGGCTTCGAACCAGCGCGCAGCAACCAGCCCTTTTTCGTAGGTTACTTCGGCATTCAACTTCTGCTTCCGCCGAAGCCTTTCGACCCGGAGTAAATCCGGAAGGAAGACAGCGAGGCGGCACTATGGCTTGGCGTCGCTCGGAACTTTGCGGCTGATTTCCTGATTCACCGGTATTAGGTGGGGCTTGGCGAGTGTGCCCGTCAGGTTCCAGGACTGCTCATCGCTTCGCCTGAGAACGAAGTGAAGAGCGTCCTCCGGTTCGGCAGTTCCGCTCACCATATAAAGACCATCACGGGATTGCAGATGGCCCTCGGAAAGCTCCCATGTTCCTTTTCTATCCTCGATCGTTCCAGTGAAACGATGCACAGAGAAAGGGCCGCGCGCATCCGGAAACTGAATATGCGTCAGGGTTCCGTCCCGCATCGTAAACCGCAATTTGCCATTCGCATTCGCATTGAGTTCTGCAAAATTCTCGCCCGAGGTTTCGAACTCAAGGCTGCCGTCAGCGCTGCCCGCGATCCAGGAGTCATTCATCAGCGCGGCGACCTGGCTCAAGGAAATGTTACTCAGCGTTCCACTGCCGCGATATTGCGGCGGCGAAGTTGACGTATCGACCGTCCAGTCACCCTGGTGTGTACCTTGCAAGACCGCTGCGGTCAGGCGCGTCATCTCAACCTTCCCTTGATCGACCTTCAGTTGGGTGGCGACCCCGGTAGCAATGACTTTTTTCAGCTCCAGTCGTCCGACGCGCAAATTGCCGTGGGCGCGAAGCGCGAGTAGCGGCGAGCGGCCGGGCGCGTCCGCAGAGTTCAGCAGGCGATACCAAGGACGTTTGGCGGGCTGGAGAGTGAACCAGCGACCGAGAACACCCGCCGAGATCCGATCCGCGGTGAGGTCGAACTGGAATACACAGGCGGGCGCACAATGGCGCGGAGCCGAGACGGACCCGGTCCAGTGCGTATCTCCTGTTTGGGCCTGCACTTTGTTCATGGAAAAGGCATCCGGGGTTAGCACAACCGCAGCCGAGGAGATTTCGATCGGCGTATTCAGACCATGAGTTTCCGCCCGCACATTGCGAAGCTGAGCAGTTCCGAGCGCGTTGGGTTGCGCAAGGCCGCGCCAATTTCCAGAAACGGCCACATCGAGTTTCACGTCGCCCTCGGCCGCTGGACGGACTGACGGCAATCCGAGCGCCGTCTCCACCCGAAAGAGGTTCTTGAGCGCAAGGTCACCGCGCAGAAAAAATCGATAGCCGCTCGCCGAAACCCAGCCTCCCACACCCACAGGAGGAGCCGTATTGATCTGCAAGGAAGCGGGTCCGACACGCAGGTGTGGCTCGGTTGGACCCTGGTCACTTCCCGCGCCTTCCGGTTCGCGCACTTTCGCGCGCATTATCTTTTTCGCGCCGGCGGTTCCGGGGCCGCCGATCAAACTCAGCGGGACATTGCCCAGCGCGAGCACATCTCTTCCGGCGTTGAAAATGAAGCGAACATCAGTCGCGGTCCCGCTTCCCGTGAACTCGGTTTCAGCGCCTTCGCGCGCTGCCCGAATCACGCTCTCGATCTCGCCGCTTGCCGTCAGATCCGCGGGCAACTGTTGCTTGGCCTGGTGCAGCAGCGCCATCCCCGAGGAAAGAGGGACCTTCTTGGCAGTCAACGTCAGGTCGTACGCCCAATCGTCGTCATGGCGATCGTCTGGAGCCCGCGCACCGGCCTTCGTCCTTGGCACAGAACTCGTCAGACCGATCCTCCCCGTCAGCCGCAACAATCCGCCATCAATCAGCGAGTCGCACGAAAGATCGCTGAAAGATCCCGTACCGACGCTGTATCGCCCCGTGCAACCTGTCGCCAGGTTGAGGATGCGGTTGTCCACGATGTCATAACGCCGGAAGCCATTGACGACTGCGCGGCTATCGATCTTCAGGTCCTGCGGAGTACCGGATAAATTTGCGGTCAACTCAACCGCTCCACGAAATCCCCGATCCCGTCCGCTTAGCAACTGCGTGATCTGACCAAGCTGCCCGTTCTCCCACGCGATGGCGACGCGCACGGGGGTCAGCCGCAGGTTGCGCGAGCGTTGCCAATTGGCGTCAATGAGCATCCGGCCGGTGTCGGTCAGGTTGAAATCCGTGCGCATCGGTTGCGCCTTCATGCGCGCGCCCCAGGAATTTTCGGAATCCTGCCACAGCGCCACGTCGGCGTCGATCAGAGCATAAGACTTTTTCTCCGGCCCGATTTTGAAGTTGATCCGCGCTCCTGTCGCTTCGAGATAGGGGAATCCCGGACGCCTTTCGGAAGACGCCTTCAGGGTGGGAGCGGCCGGAATCTGAGCGTTGCGCTCGATCAGCCGGGCGAGGTTCCACTGACCCTGACTATTGCGCACGACGTTGATGCTGGGTTCGGTCGCGCTCAGTCGGGCGATCTCGAGCCGTCCGCGAAAGAGCGAACGCAGCCGGATAGCGGCAAAAACATCCTGCGACCGCATCATCGGCTCCGTGCCAAACGACGGCTCGTCGTAAATCACAATGCCTTCCAGATCGAATCCCGGACGGGGCAAAACGCGAAAATGCACATCGTCGATGTCGACGCGCCGCCCTAGCGCCGCTCCAATCGAGTTCGCAATCCGGTCGCGCAGTTGGTGGATTGCCGGACGAAACAGGAACAGAGCGAGCAGGAGCGCGGCCATCAGAGCAACCCCACGCTTCGAACGCAGAAATTTCACTTTATGATCCGCAGAGTACGCTTCCAGCGTGTCTCATCGAAAAAGTGAATGACGGTATGCGCGAGAAATCCAAGCCGGTCGCCCATGTCGGTCATTTGATACTGGTCTGGCGGAGTGATAAACGACCAGTAAATGAACATGGGGCGCCCAATGATGTTGGGACGCGGAATAAAGCCCCAGTAGCGGCTGTCATAGCTGACATCGCGATTGTCGCCCATGGCGAAATAGCTGTTCGGCGGCACCACAATGTCCTGACCAACGACGTGCGAACTCAACTCGGACTCCCAATCAGGAGCGAGACTATCGGCGCTCGATGGCGAGACAGCAGGAAAATTCATACGATAGGGACGGCGCTCTCCATAAGGATCGCTGGGATCGCCCTTATGTTGGACGTAGGGTTCGTCGAGCTTCTGTCCGTTCCGGTAGACCACATCGTCGAGCAGGTGGATGCGGTCGCCAGGCACGCCGATAATCCGCTTCACGACAAACAGGCCATGCTCCGCGGGAGAGAGGAATACCACGGTGTCGCCGTCCTTTGGATCGTGATAAGGCAGCAGTGGTCCCAGCCAACGGGTGGGCGCGGCAAAACGCTCGCGATTCACGAAAACGTGATCGCCAATCAGCAGTGTATCCTCCATCGAACTGGAGGGGATTTCAAACGCCTGCAGAATAAATGTGATGATAAAGAGGCCCGTGATCAGCACTCCGGCAATCGAGGCCAGGAATTCGACCGCCGACTCGTGAGGCTTTTCTTCGGGCGGAGTCTGTTCTTCTTCTTCGTCTTTCAACGCCTTCTTCGCCCGTGTCAGTTTCGCTTCTGCGGGTATGGAGGTTTTCGCTTTCACTTGACGATCCTCAGCGTGCGCGACCAGCGTGTCTCATCGAAAAAGTGAACCACGGTGTGAAGTAGCGCCTGCACTCGATCACCGGCGCCCTGGTTTTCATATTCATCGGGCGGCGTGATAAACGACCAGTAAATAAACAAAGGCCGGCCGATCACATTTGCCTGCGGAATGAAACCCCAATAGCGGCTGTCATAACTCACGTCACGGTTATCGCCCATGGCGAAATAACTGTTGGGAGGCACCACAATGTCGCCGCCCTGCACATGCGCTGGCATCTCCTCACGCCACTTCTCGTTGCGCACACCCCAGCCCGGCGAAGGAGCAACAGCCGGAAAGTCATCGCGATAGGGGTTGTAATCGCCTGCCAGGACGTGTTTCACATAAGGCTCATCCAACTTCTGCCCGTTGCGGTAGACCACGCCATCGCGCAGGTGAATGCGGTCTCCCGGAACTCCGATGATGCGCTTCACTAGAAAAAGCCCCGGCTGCTCGGGCGAAAGAAAAACTGCCGTGTCCTCCCGGCGAACGGCGCGGTAGGGGATGAGCGGCCCAACCCACGAGGTTTTCGGGGCAAAGCTCTCCCGGTCGACCAGCACATGGTCGCCGATCAGCAGGGTGTTCTCCATGGAACTCGAAGGGATGGCAAAGGTCTGGAAGACAAAGGTCATGATGAACAGCACGGTCGCCAGCAGTCCGGCGATCGAGGCCAGAAATTCAACCACGGTTTCCCGAGGTTCCTCTGCGAGAACTTTCTCCACGTTTTTGTTTGCGTCGTTGTCCATTTCGTAATGCTCGATCAGCGCACGAACCGGAACGTTCGCGTCCAGCGCGTGGTTTGAAAAACGTGCGTTAACGCATAAGCGAAGTGATAAAGTCTATCACCCGCGCTCGGCGATCCGGTAAGGTCGTTGCTCGGATTCGCCGAGGACCAGTAGATCATGATGGGACGCCCAATGATATTTTCGCGCGGGACAAATCCCCAGTAGCGGCTGTCCTGGCTGTCATCGCGATTATCTCCCATCACAAAGTAGTTCCCTTCGGGCACGATCAACTGATGGTCCTCCACCAACTTCGGCATCTCCTTCCACCATCTTGCATCGACCTGGTAGTCAGGAGACTCCAGTCGCGGGAAATCATCCCGGTAAGAATTCAGGCCCTTGGTGATAAACTGCGCGAATGCCTCTTGCTGTAGAACCCCGTTGATGAAGACCTGCTTGTTCACCATGCGGATGCGGTCGCCCGGGACGCCGATCACACGCTTCACAAAATCCTGTGCCGGATTCACGGGATAATGAAAAACCACGATGTCGTCGTGCTGCACGGTGCGGTAGGGCAAGAAATGGCGCCATGTGTCGCCGATCCCGTAACAGAACTTATCCACCAGAACATAATCGCCGACCAGCAAGGTCTGCTCCATCGACTCCGACGGAATCGTGAAGGCCTGGATGACAAAGGTCACCACAAAAATCGCGGTCACGACTGCCTCCGCGACCGCTTGAATGGTCGAAGCCCAGTCGCCGGTCAGGATTTTTTCGCTCCATGACATGGATAACTAAATAATTCCCCCGAGACTCTCGCTCGGCACTATCCCTCTAGACTATCCCTCCCTACTATCCCTCGGCACTATGTACCCTTCCCTGTATTCGATTCCGCGATGGTCGCCCGCGGCTCGGATGGTTTTGCCCCCAGGTGCTCCAGAAGCTGGCGCGCCGCCTCTTGTTCGGCGCGCTTCTTGGTGGCGCCTTCCGCGCGGCCCACAAACTGCACTATATCCATCTCGGGCAGCCTTGCCTCTACGGTGAATGTCTTCCGGTGTTCCGGTCCCTCCTCCTTCACCAGCACGTAGAGGGGTTGCGCGCGGCCGCTCGCCTGCAAGGCCTCTTGCAGCGCGGACTTGAAATCCATGACCGGCATCGCGCTCGACTCCAGGTTCATCTGCGCCAGTTCCGGCTCCAGAATGCAGCGCACGATAAAATCGCGCGCCACCTGCCATCCGCCATCCAGATAGAGCGCCGCTAGAATGGCCTCGAGGGCATCGACCAGCAGGCTTGCCTTGGTCCGTCCGCCGCTTTTTTCCTCACCGCGGCCGAGGCGCATGAAGCTGCCAATCTGCAATTGTTCCGCCACGCGCAGCAGATGCCGCTGCCCAACCAGGTGTGCGCGGAGCTTTGAAAGATGTCCTTCGTGCAATTCCGGAAAGCGATGGAAGAGCGTCTCGCTGGCCACCAGTCCGAGCACCGCGTCCCCGAGGAATTCAAGTAGTTCGTTGTCGCCCCGGCCCAACGCGATCGGCTTGGGTGTAGATGCAGCCGCCGCCTCGGCCTCGCGCGCCTGCGAACTATGGGTGAGCGCCTGCTCCAGCAATTCCTGACGCTGGAAGCGATGTCCCAAGCTCTCTTCCAGCGCCATGAGTTCGCGTGACTTCATCAGAAAGTGGCGAATTCGTCCCCGTAGTTAGAAAAAGCTGATTCGCCAATGTTATTTGTTGGGAGGCTGGCTCTGGGGCGGAGTTTGCGCTGGTTGCGCCGCCGGAGTCTGGCTCGGCGTTGCCGGAACATGCCCCGTCAACTTCTGCAAGCGGTCCTGCTCGCGCCGCGCGGAGCCACCAATCGGACTGCTTTCCTGGCTCAATTCCACCGCACGGTTGGCCGCCTTGAGGGCGTCCTCATATTTCCCCTGCTTGTCCAAAGAGAGCGCGAGGCGGAGCACATCCGGAGCATAAGGCTGGCTGGGATAGGCATCGATCGCCTTCTGAAAGTCCTCTTGCGCGCCCGCATAATTGGTCTTGTTGTACTCGATCGTGCCCATCGTAGAATACGCCTGCGCTCGCAGGCCGGACTTGTAGGCTTCTACTCTTTCCGGTGGTGTGCCTGGCGGCACAGCCACGTCGGTATCAATGGTCGTAAGCGCCCGGTTCGCCATCTTCAGGCCCTCTTCATAACGTTCAGTCTTGTTAATGTCGGTATCGCGCGTGCGTTCGGCGATCACTTCAGCCACCATGGTCAGAGCATCCGGATCATCCGGGTCGATGGCCAGCAACTTCCGCCCCAGCTCTTCCGTTTTCTCCGCATTGTTGGCGTTTTGGTACAGGTGCATATCGTTCTTAAAGAGAAGAACGCGCAGTTCGCTGTCCGGGAATTTGGTGGCGAAATCGTCGGCCGCCTTTTCCATCGTGGCCGCATCGGCGTTAGCGGTGGCCGCTTTGTAGGCATCGTACTCGGGCGTCGTCTTGGCTTGTGGCGGACGCTTTGCCGCAGGCGCTGCGGTTCCGGCGGTTGCTCCTTGCGCTGCCGCTCCTTGGCCAGTCGCTCCTTGCCCAGCCGCCGGCTGGCCTGACGCGGGTGTCTTCGGACTCGCGCTCGTCTGTGCTCCCGCCCAAACCGCCATGCTCAGGATTGCAAAAATAATTGCCGCTCGTTTCATGATTTCTCCATAAGTCCCGGATCGAATCCAGGGATATTTCCAAGGTCTCGCTGCCCGCCGCAATCACGACTGCTCAAGAAGATTCTACGGGTGAAATAACTTTATCATCCCGCTGGCGAACGGCGCGTGTGTTCGAGACTCACTACGGCACTGTGCCATGCCCGGCAAATTCAACGAGTCAGTCCGGCCGCTTCGGACCTTGTGGTTCGTAGGGCTGCCCCAGCCCGCGTTCAGCCGCCACTTTTGCCTCGGGTATCTCCGTGCCTGCCGCCGTCAAGGCGGCATGATACTCATTTAATGCCGCGTCGCGCTCTTCCTTCAAATCAAAAATCCGCCCCAGATAAACGTGCGACCATGCAATAACCTTGGGCTCATGCGCGGTGTTGAGCGCCTTCTGGAAGTAGGAAGTCGCGCCCTCCATGTCACCGTTCGCCGAGGCAACCTGCGCGAGCACGAAGAATGCTTTGCCGGGATCATCCTGCTGCTCTTCCAGCGCCTGGAGTGCAAGCTGCTGGGCCAGTTTCGCGTTGCCCTCCGAAAGCTCGCGCTCCGCATGCATCAACAAATGTTCGCTCTTCTGACGTTCCTGGCGCACAATTTCCGGCGCTGCCTCGCTCGAAAATTCGATACGCTTAGCCCGTTTCGCCTCTTTTCCAACGTCAATGGCACTCAGCAATCCGGGATAGGCGTTGCGCAAACTGATCGGATCCTTTTCAAACGCGCCCAGCAGATCGTAGAAAGAGCGCGTCAGCACAAATCCTTCCTTATCGTCCTGGTCGAGCACCTGTTTGCGCTGATCTTCGTTTTTCGAGGAATCGACCCTCAGTTCAATCGCCCGCACCATGCATTCGGTCACCAGCAGAGAAACGCTGCTCTTGAACGCCTCGTCCATCGGAGCCGCCTGCACCGCCTGCAGAATCGGTTGCAACCGGGTCAGGGATATGTTGCTCTTCAGCGCCAGCGGGTCGAGAACATAGTGCAGGTAGGTGTGCCGGATCTGCTGCATCTTGATCGCTGTGGTGGGACTCGGGGAAAAGACGACATAGTAGTCCGACGCATAATTCCGCGCGTTGGTCTGTGAAGGAGCGCCCATGGCATCCACGTAGACCGTAAACTGACGCCCAAGATAGCCCGCCGACGCCAGCTTCAGGTAGATCTCGGTATCGAACGTCATTTTCGCCAGCGGCTCATGATAAACCTCAACCATCCGCTCGAACTGCGCCTGATGCCGTAACCAGACTTTGTGCAGCCCGACCCTCTCATAGAAAGCTTTCATGAAAGGAACGATGTCCACTACCGCTGCCGCATCGGGCGGTAAATCGTCGTCCTTTAGCTTGGGTGTGAAGGCCGGGGGATCACCCAAGTAAAGCGCGAGAGAAACGTATTGTGAGAGATCGTGGCTCGGGTCGCCGGCCCGATGATGCTTGTAGAACTCGCACATCGGAGCGACCACTTTGTCGGTGCCGGGAATCTGAATGGCCTTGGCAACTTCGGCCCGGATCTGAAAACGCAGCGGGTCGGAGGCGTCGAGTTCCTGGTCATACCCGCAGGTGTTCATGGCGGTCAGAACCGTGAACAGCGTTTCACTCGTCTCCAGGGAAACCGCGGGATGACCTTGCGCCAAAGCAAGCGGTGCCGCAAATAAGGCAAAACTCAGAATCAACGCAAGTACGAAATGTCGAACCAGGAAATCCCTCCAGAGACGTCGCGCGCAGCAGGCTGCGAGTAGTTTACGAACTTGCGAATGGCGAGGTCAAACGACCGTCCCTGGGCTCTTCTTCACCGGGAACTGGCAACCGAGAATCGGAACTGCCTCTACCCTTTTACACTGATCTTCGAAAAGGATAGAACGGCCCGGCTTGGAATCGGCACGCCCATCGAGAGCGCGGGGCTGAAGGTAGTGAAGATCAGCAGGTTCTTGACCTGCGGCAAGGCAGTTTTGCTGTCGCCCGATTGCGACAGGATCTTATAGTCCTCAACCCGGCCATTGGCGTCGATGTAGGCTTCTACGACCACCGAGTCTTCTCCCACCATGCCGAGCGAGGTGCCAAATACCGACTGCTTCAGTTGCGGCGCAACATACAGCATGGAAGGAACGTCGGAACTGCTCGCCTGAAGTTGTTGCGGCAGGGCAAAAAACCCGAGCAGGATTCCAAAGATCAGCACCGCGCTGACCGCGCCCGCTGTCACTGGAAACATAAAGGCATCGATGGAATTTCTCAGCCTCACCATCGCGCCTTCAAAACGCCGGCGGCGCGCCTGCTTCGACTCCCGTGAAATAGCCAGCCGCAAACGCAATGGCAGATCGGCCGGTGCCTTCACCCTGGCCTTGTTCAAGGCCACGATCATTTGAAGTGTGCGTTGCGTTTCGGCATATTCACGAGCGCAACTGCCGCATCCCTTCATGTGATTCTGCAGTTCAAACATCTCGGCCCCGCTCACCTGGCCATCGAGATACGGAGAAAGCAGCCGCTTGTATTCGGCGCACTTCATGGCGTCACCTCAACCTCTCTACCCCCACTCGACCTCAGGCCCTCACCCGCAGCATCTTCTCGAGCGGGCGATTTCAGTCCCAATTCGGGACCCACTTCCCGGACATAGGCCGCTAATCTTTTTCGCAAAGCGCCCCGGCCACGCGTAATTCTCGATTTCACCGTGCCTAATGAAATCTGCAAAACCTCGGCGATCTCGTCGTAGGACATCTCTTCCAGGTCGCGCAGAATCAGCGCGGTTTTGTATGGCTCCGGCACGTGAGTGAGCCCTTCTGCCACCGCGGCCTGCACCTCACCGTGCGCGAATTGCTCGAACGGGGACTCGCCGCGATCGACCAACTTGGTCTCCGCAGCGAACTCGACATCCCCTCCCTCGATCGGATCGATCGACGTCTCCTGCGCCTTGTGCCGGAACCACCAGCGCCGCCGGTTCGAGGCCTCGTGCAGGGCGATCCGATAGATCCAGGTCTTCAGGCTGGATTCGCCATGGAAATGTTTCATCCCGCGAAAGACTTTGAGAAATACTTCCTGGGTGGTATCCGCCGCATCAGAGGGGTCATTCACCAGGCGGTAGATGAGGCCGTAAATGGGCTGGTGGAATTCGCCGATGAGCCACGCATAGGCGTCCTCGGAACCGGCCTTCAGTTCAGCAATAACGGCCGATTCTTCGAGTCGGGCTCCGATCGCTCCTGCAAAATCGCCCACTGTGCAAACTCCCGCCCTAGAGGCGCCGCCTTCATTATAAGGTCACTACACCCCAACCGGCGGGAATCTTCGCGCCGAAAACCGTTTCCAGGATTTCCCGCTTAGTTACATTAGACCCCGGGGCAGGTCGGCGGGTTCCCGGCGTAACTCGATTGTTTTGTTGGGCAAATCCCCGCCCCCTTGCAGCGGCACAGACAGCGCCTACTGGCTCGGTGGCGGATTTGAAATCGCGGGCGCGCTGGGCTTTTGGGCCGGCGTCTTCGAATTCGTGCTTCCCGGCTTCGCTGTCTTCTTTTTTGCCGCCGGCTTCTTGGGAGTCGGCTCGGTGTCGTCCACAATAATCTTCTTGGGTGGCGGAGGCGGCACGGCTGCGCTCAGGGTTTTGACCTGCGCGCGCAGGCGCGTCAATTCCTCTTCCTTGGCGCCCGCCAGCTTCTGCATCCGCTCACCCATTTCCCGGCGCACGCTTTCAAGACCATTCATGTCATTGCTCAGGCTCTGGAACTCATCCTTCGACCCGAAGGCTCCCGCATTCTCCACCACCGAACCGAACACGTCATAGAGCGCATCGAGATTGCGATACAACTTAAAACTCGCGCCCAGGTCTTCCGGAGCCGCGTTCACCTGCGCGATGATCTCCGGCAGCGCCGACTGCAGATTGCGCCGGATCGAATCCACATTGTTCTGGGTCTGCCGCTTGTTCGACGAATCCGTCTTCCACTTTTCAATGCGCATCTTTTCGACGTCGGTCTGCATGGCGGTCGCCGTCGTCTTCAGCTGCGCAAGAATGCCATTCATCTCATTGACCGATGAGTAGGCCACAGGGGTCGATGACCCCGCCGCGCCCTGCGCGAGCGCCGGTGTAATGGAGGTCGCGGCGAGCGCGACCATGGATCCGAACTTGATCAACCTAAAAAGACTCAGCCGCCAGCCAAGATGCCGCCCACGAGCGAGGGTAGTAATTTTTTGCAAGTTCAACGAGGGCTCCAATACTTTCGATTCGCTCCAATATCCTAGACGAGTTTGACGCAACGCGAAAGCTAGGCGAGAATTAGTTGTTCGCTCTTTTGTTAGCGAATTCCTGTGTGGGCCTGTGGCGCAGCTGGGAGCGCGCTTCCATGGCATGGAAGAGGTCGTCGGTTCGATCCCGACCAGGTCCACCATTTCTTTTCTGTCACTTCTGCGAGCTTGGCCGTCTCCACTCTTCCAATTCCAACCCAAACTCCAACCCAAGATTCGGTCCAAGTTCGCTAAACCACAGCAGATGTCACCTTGATTTCATCAAGAAACTTCTCCTGCGCGGCCAACTGCACTGAGTTCACGCGATGTGTGTACTTGGCCGTTGTTGATGGTTTTGCGTGCCGCAGGATGCTCTGAATCACTGGCAGGTTCACTTCCTTTGTGGCAAGAAAGGTCGCAAGCGAATGGCGAAGATTGTGCCATCCAAAGCGCCCTTTATGCCCCTCTGGAATCACGCCAGCTTTCACTGCCGCCGGGCGGAGATAATCCTGGCCGGCTACACCTGCTGACCGCGGAGTTCTGCCCTTCGTCTTCGTTGATGCGAAGACCCAGTCAGAGTCACGATGGTAGAGCGACTCGCGACGCCATCCCAACAGCGCATGGGCTAAAGCTGGATGCATGACCACCTGGGTCATGCTGCCCTGATTTTTCCCGGCCGTCTCTTTGCCTTTCGACCAAGCTCGACGGATGTGGATCTGGCAAATCGGCCAGTCGATATCCATCCACTTCAGCCCAAATGCTTCTTCCGGTCGAAGGGCAGTCGCGGCGTGAACGAGCGCGAGCGCCCACTCCAACCGGGTCTCGGGCTTGTCGAGCTCATGCAAGATCACGACCATCTGTTGAGGTGTAACGACAACCGCTTCATAGTCCGATCCTGACTCAGATCGAGCGAGCACAACCGGGTTGGTCGGGCGTCCATCGTTTCCGATGGCAGCCGGAATCAATCCATGCCGTTGTGCGTGCTTGAATACCTGAGACATGATGGACTTGATTTTGACGACACTCGGCCAGGTTAAAGGAGCTTCCCTCTTACCGTGCGGTTGTGAAGTCAGCGTCTCAAACCAGGCTTCGGTCTCGAGCGGCTGGACTTCAGCCGCTTTTTTGTTACCCCACCGCGGCAGCACCCACTTGTCAAGAAGATGTTCATCAGTGTCGACTGTCTCTTCAGCCTTTAAGCCGATTCCCGTGATCCGGCCAGTTTGATGAGGGCGATTTCGTGGGCGGCGGCGCAATCAAGTTCAACTTACGGTGTTTTTCGGCTTTGCGGTGAAGACCTTCTACTTCCCAACCGCCCGCTGGATTACTTTCGCATTGCCGGCAGCTCGGGAGGTGACGCGATATTCGTAAACCCAAGCGCGTTTATCGTTACCTATGCGGTGAAACGGTAAACCCTTGAAACTTCCAAACTTCCCAGAAGCCGACTTCTGGGGCGTGTGGTGGCTTTTCGTTAAATGCTTAGATTCCGAAGAAATTTCGTCCCGGGCCTGAGCGCCCTTTTCGAGAGCTTAGTTTGTTCTCGCAGGCACCGATAACGGATAAAACACGAAATTGCAACCCGTATAAGAAGAGCAGGAAAGAATCCCTTTTCTAACCAGGCGCGCCGTGGAGGTTGGCGGAAATGGTTCTTCGACCTTGGCATTTTCTAGCGCCTTTCCGGCGCCGCGGAGGACATCGGAACCGTGGAGAAAATTCGCTTTTTCTATTTTCCCGCTAACAGCGAGCAGGACATCGAAGTCGGCATTCGCATCTGTCTTAGTAATGTCAGGGAGGCGGAATGTGCGCATTGAGGCTAATTCTTCACGTGCTTCCATCTGGTTCGCTGGCAGTGAAACATTCGCCAGGTTGCGTATGCGCGACGGAGTTTCTTCCAAGCGGGGATTTGCTTCAAGGGCAAGCTTGTACATGTGAAGAGCTGCGGCTGGTTTCTTCTGCCGCTCATAAACCTGGCCAAGATGATCGCCAATCACCCCTGACTGCTGGAGTTGCCACGCTGGGGTCAGGTAGCTTTCGGCCCGCGCCAGATCACCCTTCCTGAAATAGATCCATCCGAGCGTGTCCCAATACGACGTAATAGCCATTGGGATCTGCAGGTCCTCTTGCCGGACATTCTGGAGATCCACCTTCTGTGATTGTTCCTCCACCTCTTTAATGGACCGAAGAGAATACTGGAGAGCCTCGGAGAGATTCGCGTCTGCCTCAGCCATCTCATACGCGACATCATTGAGCATCTCGGGGCCACCATCGAGTCGCAGCGCTTGATGCATCGCCTGCATGCCCTCGGAGGTCTTGTGGGAACGCAAATGGACCATCCCCAGCCTCATTTGTGCAAACGCATCGGATGGGTTCTGCTTGGCGGCAGATTCAAAGATAGCCGTGGCCTCCGGATAACGCTTCTCGGCCACATAGAGCCCGCCCAGGTTTAGCGCGATGTCCGGGTCGTCGGGAGCGATACGCCGCAATTTCTCCCATGTGGCAATGGCCTGGTCCCGGTTGGCGAGAAATGCGTAGTAGTAGGCAAGAATCTTGTAAGGGACAATTTGATTGGGGTCGGCTTCGACAGCTTTTTGATAAGCGCCCAGAGCTGAATCCTTGTCGCCGGTTGCCGAATGCGTCCAGCCTAACTCAATCCATGCGCGGGAAAATTTCGGATCCAACGAAACTGCGTGCTTGAGCGCCGCAATCGCAGAGGCGTTATCTCTTGCGAGCGCGGACTTTCTAGCGTTCTCCTCGGCGCGAACCGCCTCAGGACTCGAACTGGACGGAAGCTGCATTACGCTTTCATGCAACTGGCTTCCGACGCGCCCTGGTCTCTTTGTTCCGGGATTTTCGGATCGGTGCCCCGCTCCACCACCTCGACGTTTCGACTGCCAGTAAAAACCATATAAGACTGACAAACTGACTAGAGTGACCACCAGAGTCAAGAACAGTATTCCCCGGCGGGGAGACTTGTCTTCTCGCAGGAGCACGGCGGGTTCTGTTTTCAACTCTTCAAATATTGAACCGACAGGTGTTGAAACAACTGGGTTCGAAGCAAGGTTCGGAGCTGTTGAGTCGGCGACCGTCGAGTCCGAAATTGTTTGGCTTAGGAATGCAGAAGTCTCCGGGGCAACTACGATCTTATTACTCCACTGATCTTCGACCGCAGATGCTTCGGGTATGTCTGGCGCGAGTTGTACATCAACCGGTTTCTCGCCATCTTCCGGGGTTAGCGCGTTTGGGGTGCGACTCAATGGCGGCGCTACTGGTCTCGGATCGATTGGCAATAAATGGGAGTTTTGCGCGGCCCATTTCGCCGCCAGTCCGTTCAACGGACTTCTTGTGTTGTATTCCTGATAGGTGATCATCCGCCCAATGCGAATGACCAATTGATCGAGGCCCTCGGATGCCGCCCAGAAATCGCCGATGCAGACCATCGAGTCGTCGAAGTTAGGGTGGAAAACCGGCGTCAGCATGCGGCATTGTGGCGCTCGCCTCGGATACCCAAGGGTCAGATTCACCTCGAGCACGTGCGAGTCGCGCTCCAGAATCTCCCCCGATCCAGAGACATAGAGTCCGCGTAGGTTGTAGGTGAAGCGATAGATTTCCGGCGGAATTCCCGCCTTGCCTGTGATCTGAATCAACGGCCAACCCTGTAGCAGATGCTGCAGGGTCTCTTCATCGAGCATAAGACGTCGGGTACGTGGAGAAGGCATGCTTGGACTCGATAGGGTTACTTAAATACGCCCGTCTTCTTCCATCGTGCAAGAGCGTTTACCTTGTATTGGATGTAAACCGTGCTGAAGAAAAACGTCATTGCACTGCTCATTTGCAACCCAATGTTTTCCGTCGAATTGTAGTATTCCTCCATCGCGGCTTTGATGCTGAACATTCCGACAAGATAGATGATGGCTCCGGCGATGATAAAAAGTCCGCCGAGCGCTGCAAAATGAAACAGAAGGATGGTCAGCAGACCGGCGACCATTCCCGCCGGATACATGGCGACGAGAACCAGCGGTTTGTTATCACCGGAGAGCTTCCGCGCCCAATTGCCTTGCAGCAAGGCCCAAACCAGGTTGAAGAGTTGACGGGTGAGCAGCCCGAGAATGAGCACTACAGACCAGTGCAGATTTGGAGGAAGCGGAACCAGTTGCGTCTCAGGAACGATTGCGACTCCAGTTCCTCCGCCGGCGATGGCCATGGTCGGAATGTTTCCCAACACCTGGGATACTGGCACCCAATCCGCCATGCCCTCGCTTTGAGCGACGTCCTCGAGCGTGACATCGCCGGAATGAACATAATGCTGCAGATCCGAAAGACTATACGGGCCAAAACGTTGATCACCGCGTTTTACGAAGTATTCCATGATCTCTCCGTCTTACGATTCGAACTGCACTCCGTGGACATCGCGATCAATGGTGCAGATGTCTATCACTGCCCACAACCAGCTCATCGGAGAACCGAAACCCAGTGTCAGCAGCGTGATCCCAAGTTGAATACCAGCCTTTTTGTAATAGCCCGCATAAAAGTTGTGAGCCCCGAAGGCTCCCAGCAGTGCGCCCAGTAAGATGTAATTCGTGCGTTTTCTCGGTTCCCGCACCAGTGCTTCCTCAACCGGCGGTGTGCTATCTTGACCCGCGAAGCCTCCAAACATTGATGGCACAACTCGATTTGCCACGAGCTGCAAGTCGGCTACTGTGGCCAGAGCGGAAGCGCTCGGCGGAGCGCCGCCGGGCGGAGGAGGCGGAGGCAAGCGACGCTCCACCCGCGCTTGAGGCGATCCGCTTGCTACCGCCAGCTCAGGAGTTGAAACACTCACTTTCGGTTCGTCGGCTGGAGCTTTGCTGCATCCAAAAATCGTGCACCCTCCATTTTCCGCGTAGCAGTCAGCATGATGTGCGGTGCCGCAGCCCTCGCAGATCAAAGGCTCATCACCGGCGGTAATGTTCGTTCTGCAATAGGGGCACACCAGCGTCGTCATGCGCGATGCTTCTCCTTATAACGGAAGGCATAACGGCCAATCTGCAACAAGTCTCCATCCTGAAGCACACGGTTGTGCACCGGCTGACCCGCCCAAAGCACCGAGCCGGTCGCATGCAGCATCACCCGCGCACCGCTGATGGCAATCGAAGCATGGCGAGGCAAAATGTTAGGGTCTTTGAAAAGATAAATGTCGGATTCCTGCCGGCTGCCGATATTTGTCTCCGTCTTATAAAGGATGAATTGCTTGCCTGCGAGCGGGCCCGCAACCACATAGAGCCACCGGTCCTTAAGCGCACTCTCCACCAATCCCATGCCGATGCCTGTGGCCAATCCAAGCAGTGTGAACCCAACCACCCGACTCACCCATCCGACGTGAGTTGCCATGGCAATGGGATTAAAGACCAGTCCGCCGAGTCCGGCGCCGAGAACTCCGCCCAACACTCCGTAGGTTCCTTTCTTCGTCGATTGCCCCACAATCCCGTAGATGACGCCGCCGGCAGCGCCAAACACCGTCCAGGCCAAAGCTCGAACCACCCAAAGAGCGGGGTTGCTGGGCGTTTGTGCGCCTGCTTCGTAGGCGAGCCGCATCCCGACCGCATACATGGTCTCCGCCATCATGTCGAAGATGAAGCCCAACAGGATTCCCAACGGTAAGGCGAGCGCGCCGCGCAAGAGGGCTTTTCGGGCCGACCGTTCTACAATGCTCTCGGAAACGCCGAACCCGATGCACATCATGGTGACAATCACGGGAAGGATGATGACGTTTCCCCAATGAGCCTGCGATCGAGCGTTGGCGCCGTCGGTAAACCCCGGTTCAGCAATCGCCCAACCGGCAAGTGCGCCCAACGTGCCGGCTAACCCGAGATAAAACCAACCCTGAAGCAGAATGCTGCCCCGTTCCGTTGGAATGGATACGAACTGCTCGGCCGTCTCGTTGATCGTGCCATACACTTTAGCCCCGGGCGGGGGCGCACTCGGCACGGAGACCGCCGGTTCTGGAATCACGACGCCATCGAGGTCATCATTCGTGATCTTGATCGCATCGCCTTCATTTGGGCTGGGCATCATTGCCTTTCCTGCCGTCTGGATTCGCAGCGGACGGCTGGACCGGATGGTTGACCTCGGGCTTGGCCGTAAACGGAACAACCGCCTCACCTTTTCCTTTGGGCTCTGCGATGACCTGCCCGGTCTGGATATCGATCAGTTGGCCGGTCCGCGGATCAAAGAGAACTGGCATGATCTCGACCCGCGGAAAGACATACCAGGCCAAAGCAAATCCGAGCGCCGATGCCGCCAGGAAAAAAAAGACACTTGCAACCAATCGCTCCAATGACAAATCGCGGTTCTCTCTGGTTTCGTCAGCGTCCCGCTGCCGAATCTTTAGCGGAGCGATTTTTTCCGGGGACGGCTTCGGAATCCCGTCGTTGTGTTCACCATGGGTGGTCCCGGGTTCCGGTCGTTCCCCTTCGTGAGCTTCTTCGCCACCGCGACGATCCACAACCCCAATTTGCGTTAACCGCTCGATACGGCCGCCGACCCATCCGAAGCAGCCTTCTTCGTCAGAGTGCGGATCGAAAACCCAAGCCACCTGCCCCGGAGAGGAAAAGAAATTTCTGTGAATAAACGTGTCGTGATCGGAAAGAAAAACGCCAAATCCAGGATGGGAGTGATACCAGCCGACAATCCGCTCCTCAGGGTACTTCTGATCCTTCACCGCATAGATGTGCTCCCAGGTTTCCTGCGTGAAGGTGACATGGGCTCCGGCTTCTTCGGCATTCTGGCCTTCTATGCAGGTGGTGACGTCGATGCGGTGATCGCGATCCTGGCCGATCAGCACACCGCAGACTTCGGTTTTGCTGCTGGAGCGTGCATGCTGCCGGATTTGGCGGACAACCTCGCTATCCACCACCAGAGTCGGCTGTGCGTTCGGCGGCTTTGCTTTGGCCTTCATGATTCCAGAACTAAGGGAACTCTTTGGGCCGAAAAAAGCGGACCCAGAACCTGTTGGGGATCTCCGTAAGGTATATATGTG
>CAWJFC010000017.1:0-8600 GCA_963841945.1 uncultured Acidobacteriaceae bacterium | reverse complement strand
TAGCGAACTGAACATTACTTTCAATAACTTACAGTGGGTGCGGGAACTGCCAAAAACTTCTAAGTGCCTGTAAGAACGTGGTAGGGCAAGTGTTTCTCGGGTTGAAACTTGGGTCGGAGATACGATCACCATCCTTCGCGGGGATGCATGAGGGCATCTCGAAGGAGGTGACTTGCCGCAGAGAGCATCCGAAAGGAAGCGTCTCAGCAACGCACCTGTTCGAGAGGCGGAAGTGAATGGATGAACAGAGAACAGGCAATGGTGGCGCGATCTGAACGCACTGTGCGCTAACATGACGACGTTCTTCAAAATTACTTACAACCGCAGCGACTGCACTCCGCGCTCGCTACCAAAACTCCGGCCGCCTTCGAACAATAGTTGTGGGCATCGCTACCGCCAGCTTCTACGGGCTGAGTTTGCGAGGGAGCTAACCGCCCTCTCGCCCCACCCTTCCCCCGTTCACGATCTCTGGCGCAAAATAACTGTCCCTAGTCTCTTTGTCTCACGTCGGGGCGCGCACTCCATCCGTCTGGTTTCCCTTGTGTCCGTGCTTTGTAAATTCCGAAAAATTGTAAGTCCGAAATGCGAACGTTCCGTTCGCGGATTACTTCGCGCCGGAGGCGCAGGCCGCGCAAGGCCCCTATGTCCCGTTGGGCGGCTTTTTCACCTCCCGAGCACCCCTTGGCTTCACTGCAATTACTCTTGTTGGTAACTCGTTCACGTTCAATTATTTTTACAACTTCAATGGACCGTATACGGACCCGGGCAACGACATGCTCGACAACGACTGACACCCCGGCGTCGGCGTTCGACCTCGCTGAGGCCGATAGGTTAGCCCGATCGGCCCTCGAGAAAATTAGATAGCACTGGGGGCCGAACAGAAGTATGCTTTACTTCCGCAACTCCTCCCCCGAGCTCCCTCCGAAGGAGGCGTCATGAGATCGCTTCAAATTATCGGCCTGACATGCGCCTTGGCGTCAACGAATCTCTTCCCCCCGTTTGCCGCCGCGCAGAAACCTGTCAAGTTCGCGCCAGCGGTCGCTTACAACGCCGGTCCGGGCCCGGACTCGGTGGCTGCGGCCAGCCTGAGGAGCAATGGAATCGTTGACATCGTGGTAGCTGATTACTGTGAGACGGTCGAACAGGGTTATTGCACTCAAAACGGAGAGGGTGGAGTGTCCGTACTGCTGGACAATGGTGATGGCACTTATCAAACAGCCGTGACTTACGGAACGGGAGCCTATGGTGCGCAGTCGGTCGCCATTGGGGACCTAGATGGCGACGGCGTGCCCGACCTCGTGGTGGCCGATTTTTATGAAACCTTTCAAGGGGAGCAGAACAGCATTGGAGGAGTGAGTGTGTTCCTCGGCAACGGCGATGGTACCTTTCAAACGCCCCAGGTGTACGCTTCGGGTGGGTACAACGCCTATTCCATTGCGCTCGCGGACCTGAGACGCAACGGCAAACTTGACATAGTCGTAACTAACACCTACTGCAGCGCGACGTGCTTCGACGGAGGTGTGAGCGTGCTTCTGGGCAATGGCGACGGCACCTTTCAACCCGCTGTCACTTACGACAGCGGAGGCCAGATCGCCTCCTCGGTTGCCGTTGGAGACGTGGATGGCGATGGAGTTCCCGATCTCATCGTCGCGAACTATCGGGGCTTTACCGTGGGAGTCCTGCTCGGCATAGGTGACGGAACATTGCAGCCAGCACTGGTCTATGGGTCGGGCGAAGAATGGCCTGACTCGGTCGCGGTTGGCGATTTGCGCGGAAATGGAATTTGGGATTTAGTCGCCGCCAACCGATGGACTAACGAAAAGAACGGCTACGAGCACAGCAACGTGGGAGTGTTGCTGGGCAGCGGCAACGGTACCTTCGAGCAGGCGGTCACTTACCCAGTGGGCGGTACATCGTATCCCCCATATCCTGCTATCGGAGCCGGGTACAATGCGCTCACTGTGGCGGACGTGAATGGAGACGGAGTTCCCGACGTCGCTGTGGTGCGTTGGTGCACGAAGCTGGAGCACTACTCCGAATGCGTCGGCAATATGGAAGTAAGCGTACTGCCAGGCAACGGCGATGGTACTTTCGCGAAAGCCTCCGTCTACGGCTCCGGCGGCTTCTTTGGTGCGGCACTGGCCATCGCCGACGTGAACGGCGACGGTAAGCCAGATCTCATCGTGGCCAACGGCTGCAGCGACAGCAGTTGCAGCAGCCCAGACGGTTCCGTCGCCATCCTGTTAAACGAAACTTACTATGCCTCAAAGACCGCGCTCACCGCATCGCCTAACCCGGCGCAGATCGACCAGTCGGTTACTTTCACCGCGACAGTCACTCCGACTCCGCCCAACGGCGAAGCCGTCAACTTCTACAATGGGAAGACAAGCCTCGGAAGTGGCACAACGGCGAACGGCGTGGCGACCTTGACAACATCTTTCTCAGTGGCGAAGACCTATACCATCAAAGCCGGCTACCCGGGCGACGCCTTTCGTAAGGCAAGCTCGGGGATGGTGAAGTTGGTCGTGAACCCATAAGCCAGGGGTGAGTGGCGGTCTGCCCGCACCACAGAAATTGCGTTTCGCGACGCCCGCGCCTCAACGAAATTTTCTCGCAACCAGAAATCTCGGGAAAACGGGACACTCCCTCACCTTCGGAGCGTACGAGGTGCACCTCAACGTTCGAGTCCCAATGCATATCCTGTCAACTTGACAAAAATCACCCCGCGCCCACCCCCATAAAACAGCCCGCAAACGACTAACTCCTTATTCCCCAATAACTCGATCTAACTCCTTCCCCGTCAAACACGGAACCATAACTCCCCGCTAACCCCATGAGCCCAATGGCTAAGAAAACAGCGCTCCCAGTACCAGAGAGTAAACACGGCGTCCACCGAAAATCTCCCACGAGGTGTTTTTACGGCACCTCAAAACTCACATTTATTTTGTTCGTATTTCCTTCGCTAAAATCCCGCGAATGTACGTACAGGAATGTCAACTATTGCTCCACGTGGAGCATTTTCCATGTAGACATGCTCCCGGTGGGACGGAGGAACGGCGGAACGGGAGGCCCGGCGGGAATGGGAAAGTGGGAAAGTTTGCGGAAAAGGTCGTGCCCTACCGCCCGGCGGCGGCTTGCCCATGCGAGCAGGAGTGATACCGAAGTGCAACATTCATATAGATGTTGCCGCGATCCGTGCTGAAGCACAGCACCACCGCTTCCGTGTCTTCGCTGCCCTTGGCCCCTTGCTCGGAGGTGTGAACGGTGGGTGGATGCACCCGGAAGTGGAAACCCTGATCGTTCAGAACCGTCACCGCGTTCCCGATGATCTGATTGGCCAGCTCGCAGACCGCCTCGCGGACCAGATCGTCGCTCGCTTCCAGTTCCGACTCGGCCAAATGCCGGGCAAAGCAAGTAGCTGTCTTTTCATCAACATCGAAGATGATCCGCCCCTCGATGTCCCCCGTCAGGCAGACCTCCGCGGCAATCCCTTTTCGGCGGTAAGCCTGCTCATCCATCGTGAGATTCTCGATGGCCACTGCCGATTCGAGCCCCTGCGCCAGCACCGCGTCGGCGGAGTTCAGGAAGGGCTGGATAAGCTCCATGCGCATCGCGGTTTACGCCCCAGCCCCCGCCCCCGCCGACTGCGGCGGAGCCGTCTGCTCGTCGCGCATCACGTACTTGATGATCTCGTACAGCACCTCGGGCTTCACCGGCTTCTGCACGAAATGCCGCGCCCCGCGCTGCAAGGCGGCCACAATGTTCTCCTGGTAGCCGACCGAAGAAACCATCACGATGCGCGCGCCAGGATGCTGCTGGACAATCTTTTCCGCCGCCTCAATGCCTTCCATCTGCGGCATGGTGATGTCCATCAACACGATGTCCGGCGTCAGCCGATCGTATTCGCTGATCGCGGATAGGCCATCGCCCGCTTCGCCCACAACCTGCCCGCCAAAACTTTCCACCATTTTGGCGAGATTCTTGCGCGCAAACACGGAATCATCCACGATCAGATAGCGCACCGGTTGGTCGTCCCCACTGCGTTTCACGGGCGCAAACTGTTCCATGACACTCCTCCACTCTTACCACTTAAACACGAACTCACTACCCGCGGACAGATAACTCTAGTTACTCTGGTTATCCCATTGCTGGCCGTCGTCAAAGTTACCCTAGTGATTTCCCGCTCCCTTTGCGTGGCCGAGTTCGCCTTGTTCGCTTTGACTGTGGTCGACTGTGCATTGCGCCTGCAGGACGCTCGGCAGATCCTGCAAGTCGACAATCTGTCGCGCATAACCACGCTCGACCGCCGCTTTCGGCATGCCATAAACGACGCATGTCTTGCGGCTCTGCGCGATCGTCAATCCACCGGCAGATTGAATCTCGCCGAGTCCCGCGGCTCCGTCTTCGCCCATTCCCGTCATCAGCACGGCAACAGCGCGCGGACCAAACTCGTGCGCTACGCTGCGGAAAAGCACGTCCGCCGAAGGCCGATGCCCGTTTACCGGATGATCCTCCGAAAGCACAGCAACGTTGCCGAGCGGAAGCTTCTTGACCTTCATGTGCCGATTCCCCGGACAGATCAGCGCGCGGCCTGCGACGAGCAAGTCTCCCGATTGAGCCTCCTTGACGCGGATTGGACAGGTTTCGTCAAGGCGCTTGGCAAAGAGCTCGGTGAATCCGTCGGGCATGTGCTGGACGACGAGGATTGTGCCCGAGAACTCGACCGGCAGATTGGAGAAGAGATATTGCAGCGCGTTCGGGCCTCCGGTTGAAACTCCGATGGCAATCACCCGCGTCGGCGCCGCTGGACCCTGCTTGCGGACCAGTTCGCTCGGTGTCTTCTCGGGCAGAAACATTGGCGCGACCGCACCGTTCTGCGCGGCCGCGAATATCTTGCCAATCAGTTCGCCGGCGATCTCGGGCATGCGTGCGGAGACGTCGTTAGGTTTGGCGACGAAGTCGAAGGCGCCGAGCGACAAGGCTTTGAGCGTGATCGATGCGCCCGCTGTGCTGTGCGAACTGACCACAATGACGGGCAGTTTCGAGCGCCGCATGATTTCCTTGAGCGTATCGATGCCGTTCAGGCCCGGCATTTCGAGATCGAGCGTCACGACATGCGGCTTGAGCTCCTTGATCTTCTTGAGGCCGAAGTTGCCGTCCATCGCTGTGCCAACGACCTCGATAGACTCCTCCTGTTCGAGGATGCGCGGAATCAGCTTGCGCATCAGCGCCGAGTCATCGATGACGAGCACTCGTACCCGCTTCTTCACGCGTGGCCTCCCGCGGTGTGACGCGCCTGCGGAGTACGGATTGGCAACGCACCGCCGAGATTGGCGAGCAATCCCGGCATCATTTTCGAGCCGTCCGCGCGCGAGCGTGTGAAGCGCTCGATGAGCGCAACCAGATTGAGGATCAGGACGACGCGGCCGTCACCGAGGATCGAGGCACCGCTGACGAGGTCGGTTTTGATGGACTGATCGTCGAGCGCCTTGATGACGAGTTCATCCTCGCCCGCGAGTTCGTTGACGATCAGTCCGAATTTGCGTTCGCCGTTGTGAATGACTAGAACAAAGAGCTTCTGGCGCGAGGTGTCGACGCCGACTTGAGGAGTCGAACCGAGACGAAGCAGTGGAAGCACGTCATCGCGCAACTGAAGGACCTCGTAATGCTCTACCTCGTGGATGTCGGATTCGGTGGTACGAGTGATCTCGTTGACGGCATTCAGAGGCAAAGCATAAAGACGGTGATCGACTCGAAAGAGCAGGGCGCGCAGAATGGCGAGCGTCAGCGGCAGGCGCAGACGGAAGGTCGTTCCGCGGCCGACGATGGTCTCGATCTGGACGCTGCCCTTGAGGCGCGTCAGCACGTTGTGGACGACGTCGAGTCCGATGCCGCGGCCGGAAAGTTCGGTAATCTCTTCGGCGGTGGAAAAGCCGGGACGAAGAATCAGCGCCAGGGTTTCGCCTTCGGTGAGGCTGGCCGCTTCTTCCGGCGTCAGCAGGCTCTGTGCGATCGCGCGCTGGCGAACCTTGGCCGAGTCGATTCCGCGGCCATCATCGGAGACCTCGATCACGACCTGATTGCCCTGATGATAGGCGTTGAGCCGGCAGGTGCCTTGCGAACGCTTGCCGGCGCGCGCGCGTTCCTCCGGCGCTTCAATGCCGTGGCCCACCGCGTTGCGCAGAATATGCATGAGCGGCTCGGCGAGCGCGTCGAGGATGCTTTTGTCAAGATCGGTGTCCCCGCCTTCCATGACCAACTCAACTTCCTTGCCCCCCTGGCGAGCTACGTCACGAACGGTTCTCGGAAAGCGGCGGAAGAGCTGATCGACAGGAACCATTCGGATCTTCATGACGGAATGCTGGAGGTCGCCAAGAACGCGCGCCTGAAAGGCCATGACGTCGCTGAACCGGCCACGAAGGCTGTCTTTTGGGAAGCGCTGCCCGAATTCGACGAGCGTTTGCTGCAGCATGGATTTCGCTAGGATTAGCTCGCCGACAAGGTTGAGCACGCTGTCGATGCGGTCGGCGTCGACCCGGAGAATATTGTCGGAGGTGGTCGCAGGGTGCGCGGATGGATCGGCCGCTGGCTGCGCTTCCACGGAATTCGCATCCACGCACTCTCGTTGCGCTGGCTTGGTAGCTTCAGGATCGGAGGATTTGGGCGCCGGCTCGCTCAGGGGCGCAGGCACGCGCAGAGGCGTCACTTGCACGCTCCAGGCGATCGACGGAATGCTGCACTTCGCGCGCATCTCGTCCACGGATCTCTCGGACGCAAAGGCAATTTGCACCCGATCGAGGGGCGCGTTGGAGGTCTCCGGTGGATGAATCGCGAGAATCTCTCCCAGGCTGGCGAGAGCCATATGGATCATCTGGCGCGCTGCGATCGGCATGCCGCACTGCGGATCGAGCCGGACGACAATGTGATGAAGGTGTTTGCCCTCATTGGCCGCGTGCGCGATCGCGAGCCGTTCATATTCTGTCCACGGCAGGGTCTCTTTGGAGCGCTGGGCCGCATTCTCCGCGGTTGCTTCGGGCGCTTTGGAATCCGGAACGTTGCCTTGGGGATGCGCGAGGCTCGCGATCTCACCGCGCAAGGGCCGGAAATCCGGCAGCTTCTGATTTGCGTGATAGGCATGAATGAGCGCGCCGAATACATCCGCCGCGCGCATGGCCACCTCGGGAATGACGGTCTCGTTCGTCTTGAGCGCCAGCACGTCCTCGAACTCGTGCGCGAGTTCGCTGAGTTCCTTGTAGCCGCAAGCGGCCGCATCTCCTTTGAGCGTGTGGACGATGCGGCGAAGGCTGCGCGCGGTCTCAGCATCGCCGGGAGATTTCTCCAGTCGCAGGGCCTCTTCGTTCAGCTTCTCGACGAGTTCGGCTGCGCTCTCGAAGAACAACTCGCGCAAGTCGTTCATGCGATCGTCGTTCATCCGGTCATCCTCGTCCCATGATTCGTTGTTCGAGCAACATTCGGCAAGACATGATTTGTCCCAACATGACTTGTTGGAGCATGACTTGTTCGAGCACGATTCCTTCGAGCAGCGCGCCCATCGTTCACGGTTTTACCTCGATGCGCTGGTACGCCGTGCCCGCGTTGCGGTGGACCATCTGGAACTTGTCGGAAAGGCCCAGGAGACTTTCGGCATGGCCAACAAAAAGATATCCGCCGGGATTAAGGCAGCGGTAGAACTTCTCGACCAGACGCTTTTGCTCGGCTTCGTCGAAGTACATCATGACGTTGCGGCAGAAGATCATGTCATTGCGCTGCGGGAGGTATTCGGTCTTTAGGTTATGAAAGTCGAAGTGCACGAGCTCCTTCATGCTCTTCTTGACGGCGTAGCGGGCGCCCACCTTGTCGAAATAGCGCAAGCGGAAGCTGTAGTCGACAGGCGACATCTGGAGTTCGGCGTAGGAGCCCTCCTGGGCGACGCGCAGCACGGAGTAGCTGATATCGCTGGCGAGAATTTCGAGGCGCCAGGGCGAGGGGACGAGCGGCTTGGGCAGCAAGGGCTCGGGGGGCAGAGGGTTGCGCAGGGAATGGTAGGCGAGCGCATCAGCGACCAGCATGGCGAGCGTGTACGGTTCCTGGCCGGTGGAGCAGCCCGCGCTCCAGATCCGAAGGCTGCAGTCATGGCGCTCCTGCTTGCGCTGCAGCACGTCATCGAGCACGTCCCGCTGAAAGAGATCCAATTGCGCTTTATTGCGGAAAAAGCTGGTCTCGTTGACGGTGAGATTCTCGAGCAGTTGCGCCAGTTCTTTCTTGCCCTGCTGGCTGATGAGGAGGCGATAGTAGCTGTAGAAGGAATCGATGCCGCATTCTTTGAGGCGGCGAATGACGCGGTCCTGAAGGAAGGGCGTGCGGCGATCGTCGAAGTGCATGCCGCACTCCTGATAGACGAGGGCCTGCACCAGCTTGAGTTCGGCCTCGGTCAGGGCGGGTGCTTGTGCTTCGCTCATGCTCATCGGCGGATGAAGTTACTTTCCCGTCGAGGCGGTTTTTGTTCTTGCTTCCGCCCCTGCCTTTCCGTTGGTTTGCGAGCCTGCCGGCTCTGCGGGCTTAGCCGAAGCGCCGCTGACGCGAACCGTCAATACCTTGTC
>CAWJFC010000016.1:0-501561 GCA_963841945.1 uncultured Acidobacteriaceae bacterium | reverse complement strand
CCGCAGTCCTTCATGACGCAGCGTTGGACAGCTCGCCGACGCTCCCCGTGACCGGACTCCACGTCCGTGATGGCTGTGACAGGGTATGCATCAGGCTGGCGAAGCCGTCGGGGCTGAGCGATTGCGGTCCGTCGGAGAGAGCGCGCTCGGGGCAAGGATGAACCTCGACCATGAGGCCGTCCGCACCGACTGCGAGAGCGGCGCTGGAAAGAGCCGGGATCAAACTGCGGCGCCCCGTGCCGTGGGAGGGATCGGCGATCACGGGTAGATGAGAAAGCTCTTTTGCGAGGGCGATGGCGGCGAGGTCGAGCGTGTTGCGGGTGTCGGTTTCGAAGGTGCGAATGCCCCGCTCGCACAGGATGACGTTCTCATTTCCGCCCGACAGTAAATACTCGGCGGCGAGCAGCCACTCTTTTACGGTCGATGAGGGACCGCGCTTCAGCAGGATTGGACGATTGGCGTGCGACAGGGCGCGAAGAAGGGCGAAGTTCTGCATGTTACGCGCGCCCACTTGCAGCAGGTCGGCATATTCAGAGATGAGGCCGACATCCTCAGTGCTCATGACCTCCGTGACGATGGGCAAGCCGGTTTCATCGCGAGCTTCGGCGAGCAGGCGTAGCGCTTCTTCGCCGAGGCCCTGGAAATCATAGGGGGAAGTTCGGGGCTTGTAAGCGCCGCCACGCAACATTCTTGCGCCGGATTGTTTGACGGCTCTGGCCGCGGTAAGCAATTGATCGCGCGATTCGACCGAGCAGGGGCCAGCGATGACGATGAATTCTTCGCCCCCGACAGGAACGCCGCGTACGTGCACTACGGACGACTGCGGGCGCACCTGACGGCTGACGAGCTTGAATGGGTGAGTGATGGCAACTACTTCGTCGACTCCGGGCGCGGCTTGGAGAGCTTCCAGTTGCACGCGATTGCCGCCGCTGCCAACGGCGGCGACGATGGTGCGCTCGGTGCCGCGGATGGTGTGTGGTTGATATCCCGCCTGTTCGACGATTGCGATGACGTGCGCGATCTGTTCGTCGGATGCTCCGTACTCCATGTTGATAATCACGTTCGACTCCTTTGGCCTCTTTGAGATGTTGCGCACAAAAAGCAAAAGCCGCGATTTGGAGATCGCGGCCTGGGCTGAACTTGTGTGCTGGTCTTAACTTGAAATTTGCCTTGAAATTGGCGCACACAGAGAATTCGCCGGGGCCGCTACTCCAAACCGGAAGTAGCGGTAGGTAAACAGCGAATACATAAATGGCAGTGCGCGCATCATGGCTATTGGCGTATTACTTTCGCACACAACCGAGGGGATGGCAAGCGAAAGGTGAGCCACTCTCCATGGACCGCTTTCTAAATCGCCTTGCGCAGCATTTAGAATGGCGACGTGATCTTTGTTCTCGACAACTACGACTCGTTTACTTACAACCTTGTTCAATATCTGGGGGAACTTGGCGCTAAGGTCGTGGTGCGACGCAACGACGAGGTGACCATCGGCGAGATTGAAGCGATGGGTCCGGAGCGCATCGTGGTTTCGCCCGGGCCGTGCACTCCTCAGGACGCCGGAATTAGCATCGATCTGATACGGCACTTCTCCGGCAAGGTACCTGTGTTCGGCGTCTGCCTTGGACACCAGGCGCTCGGAGCGGCTTTTGGCGGGGAAGTGGTGCGCGCGAAAAATCTGATGCATGGGAAAACCAGCCAGGTCGAGCACGACGGCCGGACAGTGTTTCGCGGAGTTGCGTCCCCGATGACGGCAACGCGATATCACTCGCTGGTGGTGCGCGAAGAGAGCCTGCCCAAGGAACTCGAAGTGAGCGCCTTTACTCACGAAGCGGATGGCACGCGCGTCATCATGGGTCTGCGGCATCGCCAGTTCGCGGTCGAGGGGGTGCAATTCCATCCTGAAAGCGTGTTGACGAGCGCCGGGAAGCAAATGATTGCGAACTTTCTGCACATGAGTTGTCATTCCGATCGTGGCCGTTGAGCGCCGAATCTTTTCGTCCGCGAAAATCGCATTTCCCCGCATATTCATTGAGGTAAATAACGAGACTTGGAGGGCATTTGAGTTTAGAATGTCTGCTCCTGCAGGAGACCGGCGACTATGAGAATTAGAGACTTGTTCACGAATTGGGCGGTTGGGAGTTTCACAACAATTCTGTTCTTGATGTTCCTGGGAGTGGGAAGCTCGACCCATGCTTTTGCCCAAAGTGGATACGTCAGCATTTTTGGCGGCGGACCTTTTTATAAGAACGCGGCGAACAACATCCGGGAGATACAAAACTCCGGCTTCACCGAGGCGATCGTCTGGAGTGTGGAAGTAAGCAGCACCGGCGACTTGAATCTCAACGGCGAATTTCCGCTGACTTCCAACGGCGTCTACATCGGAGACCAGACTCATCCCGATTTCGCCAGCAACATGGCGCTGCTGAAGCAGGGGAACGTGAAGCGAGTCACGTTGAGCATTGGTTCCTCGAACTATGGAGACTGGGAAGACATTACGGCGCTCGTGAACTCCCAGGGAACGGGGCCGGGCAGCATTTTGTATGAGGATTTTCAGGCGCTGAAAACGGCGATTCCCGCGCTGGACGCGGTGGATTTCGACGACGAGAACAGCTTCAACGAACCGACTACGGTGCAATTCGCGGTGATGCTGGGAAATCTTGGTTATCACGTCTTGCCGGATGCTTACGACAACAACAGCTACTGGATCAGCGTGGTTTCGGAGATCAACAGCGAGCTTCCGGGAACGGCGGATGGAGTTCACCTTCAGGCGTACGCGGGCGGATCGGGGAACAATCCCTGCTCGGGATGGAACTTCGGGAGCGTTCCGGTTTATCCCGGACTTTGGGATCGCGGCTACACGCCGAAAGGGGTGCAATCGAAGATGGCCGGGTGGCACGAGGAGTGCGGTATTTCCGGCGGATTCATGTGGCTCTATGACGATTTCGTCGGCAATGGCGAGGCGGCGGAATATGCCCAGGCGATCGAGGTTGGAGTGGGCTACAGCGGCTTCGCGCTCTCCGCGCCCGCTACCGTTTACCTGAACGAGAGTTCGACGGCCAAGGCTGCGATCAAGAGTACCGATTTGGGCGGCTTCACTGGAACTGTAACGCTGAATCTCTCGTCTCTGCCGAGCGGAGTGACAGGCTCGATCACGGGCAGCGGCAAGAGCCAAACGATCGCGTTCAAAGCCACGGCTGAAGCTGTGACTGGATTCTTTCCGATAACGGTCACGGGCACCTCGGGCGATGTTACGCAGAACTACACTTTCACGCTGGCAGTCAGCGGCGCGAAGAGCGGCAAAGGTTCGGGACAGCAAGTCGCGCTTTCCTCCTACTTCAACGTGAACGGAATTTATAACGACGGGTCGACATATTCGACGGGCGGACTGGATGGATCGGGCAATTCGTACTCGGCGAAATTGCTGGCGAAGCTGCGGGTGCTTAATGGTGCCGAGTTTAAGTTCGGACCGGCGAACCAGTTGGACGCAGTGGGATGCAATGGACAATCGGTCAACCTTCCGCAAGGCAAGTTCTCGGGACTGATGCTGCTGGCCACCGGTGTTCAGGGAAATCAGTCGTCGCAAACGTTCACCGTGAATTACACGGATGGAACGAGCGCGCAATTTACGCAAAGCCTGAGCGACTGGTCGACGCCACAAAATTTCACGGGCGAGATCGAGGCGGTCGCGATGTCATACCGGAATACGGCCAACGGCACGAAGAACGATGGCCTGTTCAATCTTTACGCGTACGACTTTGCACTCGACTCTACGAAGACCGTGGAGAGTATTACGCTGCCCAGCAATCCCGACGTGGTGGTGCTGGCGGCGACGCTGGTGGAATGAGAAAGAGTGGCTATCTTGCCGTCCGGGTTGGGCCTATTCTTCTCAGTTCAATGAATTAGCCGCCCACCCGGTTGTGCTCGGCGAATGCGACCCAAAACGAGCGCAGGAATTCGCGCGCTGTGTGGTCAGGAATGCGCCCGGTCTAAATCTGTCAGGGATCCGCCCGGTCTATACCCCCCACCCCCTCCCCCCCACCCCCTGTTACTCTCGGTCTAATAGAATCAATTGGTTGGAGTAAGTTGGACGCCAAAGTATGGCGGAATAAGGACTTCAACTTACTTCTTGTAAGTCTTTTCCTGACATTAGGTTATGCTCGAATTGCGTGAGTTTCCCCGTTTGCTCTCGCCAAAGTACTTGATTATAAGGACTTACAGGTAGAGTATTGAAAGTACGGCACTTAGAAGTCGCAAACTTGGGGATTAGCTGGTCCGGAATCCTGCTTGCCGGTCGTGGATGGTCTGATTTCAGAGATCGATTTTCAGAGATCGATGGCGGCACGGGAAGCCGCTGCGCGAAAGCGCTGTAACCCTGCTTACTGTTATCCAGTTGAAGTTCAGCCGTGGGCTTAAGTCAAGACATTTCTGGGATGCGAGGCTGCAAGCTGGAGTGTCTTTGGGGATCTTGGCGGGTCAAAAAGTGTTACCGAGATTTTGCAACAGTTATGGACCCCGGCGATTATCCGTCGCCCTTGTCGCGCAGATCGTTCAGGTCAAATCGGGCAACCCAGATGCGCTCGGATTCCGAGTATTCCACAATGCCCTTTACAGGAAAGAAATCGCCACACTCCAGTTCTATTTCCAAACCGTTCCGGAAAACGACCTGGGAGAGATTGAGGGACTGCGTGGTACCCCAGCGTGTTCAATCGCACTCTTCCTTCATGATCGCAGTTATTGAAGTCTACGTTGACCCTAACCATTTCCATCGCGCCTCAATGAGTCCAATCGGGATTTTTCGCCAATTGACCAAGATTCCAGGTGCGATATACAAAGTGCTGAATGCTTATTCTTCTTCAAGATGCACAGGGCATACCGGGCGTGTTCCACCCGTTCGGCGCAATTCCAGAGGCAGAGCTCCGAGCGTGGTTGCGTCAGACTGCGGTAGTACTTCCCTCCGACCTTATCGGACTATGGGAGATGACGGGCGGCGGAGACATCTTCGATACCGAAACAGTCTTCCGCCCAACGGTTCTTCGATTCCAAACGCCTGTTTCGCACAGGATGACATTGAGGGCAGAAACGCCGCGCATGCTGCAAAAGGAAAGCCTTCCGGACTCTACATATTTCAAGAAGGAGCTTTTCTCTCCGCTATTCGACTATCTGACCAGAAATTTGTGACCCTCACGAAGGATTACACCGTCGAAGATTCATTTGGTTGTCTTGACGACTGGTACATCCGCACACTGAGGGCCGAGTTCGGTGAGAGGTACGGACTCGCGCCACTGGGAACATAATTGTTGTAACCAGGGTTTAGCACTACTTTTAGTGGGCGGCGGTTCTTTGGCACGACGTGATTCTTCGTGCGCTTCCCGGTTGTTTTCGGGTGTCTGGCCTTTACGAGATACGATCACCGACGCGCGATCAGAGATTGCCACCCCGAGCCATCTCGACAGCTCTGAGGACGGCGCGAGATTTGTTTTCCGTTTCCTGAAATTCACTCTGGGGGTCGGAGTCGGCTACGATGCCTGCGCCGGCTTGCAGGTACGCCTTTTTGCCCTTCATCAGCAGCGTGCGGATGGCGATGCAGGAGTCGAGATTGCCGGCGAAATCGGCGTAGAGGACGGAGCCTCCATAGACGCCGCGGCGGGCGGGTTCGAGTTCTTCGATGATCTGCATGGCGCGGACTTTGGGCGCGCCGCTGAGTGTGCCGGCGGGGAAGCAGGCGGCGAAGGCGTCCATGGCGTTGAGTTCGGGGCGCAGGCGGCCTTCGAGCGCGGAGACGATGTGCATGACGTGGGAGTAGCGCTCGACGTACATGAGGTTGCGGACTTTGACGGAGCCGTATTCGCTGACGCGGCCGAGGTCGTTGCGGCCAAGATCGACTAACATGACGTGCTCGGCGCGCTCTTTTTCGTCGGCCAGCATTTTCTTTTCGAGAGCGGCGTCTTCGGATTCGTCTTTGCCGCGCGGGTGGGTGCCGGCGATGGGGCGATATTCGAGCTTTGGGCCGGTGGCGCGGACGAGCATCTCGGGCGAGGAGCCGAGGATGTGGAGAGGAGTGGCACTTATTTCGTGTGGCAGAATTTTTTGTGGGACGGGATTGAGCACTCGACGCTTTTGTGCGGGAAGAAGCGTTCGCGCCACGCTGTGCACTGGCGCCGAAGCGCAGGAAGTACATGTAAGGCGATGGATTGACGGTGCGGAGGGAGCGATAGAGATCGAAGGGCTCGACGGCGGGCTCGAAGTCCCAGCGCTGGGAGAGCACGACCTGGAAGATGTCGCCGGCGGCGATGTACTCCTTGGCGCGGCGGACGCTTTCAAGAAACTTTGCTTTTGACGTGCGGGCGCGGATGGCTAACTTCGGCCTGTTGCCGAGGGATGCGGCAGGCCGGGGGTCTACTTTGAATGGGGTGAGCGCTTTCCAACCGGTGGCGAGCTTGCGCTCGATTTGGGCGATGTCGCGCAGGGCGCGGTCGTAGGCGGCGCGGGGCTTTTCGGCGGAAACGTCGGCGGAGGCGACGATGTGGATCTGATGGCGCAGGTGATCGAAGGCGAGGACGCGATCGAAGAACATGAGGATGCAGTCGGGAACATGGAGGTCGTCCTCGGCGCGGTCGCCGATGTTTTCGAGCTGGCGAACGATGTCATAGGCGCAATAGCCGACGGCTCCGGCGGTGAAGGGCGGAAGACCTTCGACCTGGGCGGGACGGTGCTGGTGGAGGAGTTCCTTGATGACGTCGAATATGCTGGCGGTGCGAGTTTCGATTTTGGGGAGGCGGGAGGATTTGCCGGTTTGCGCTTTTAAGCGGAGAGCGCGGGATCTGAATGGTCACTTGGTCACCGCGTGATTCGAGACGGAGGAAAGGACGGACGCCAAGAAAAGTGTAGCGGCCGATCTTTTCTCCACCTTCGACGGACTCGAGGAGGAAGGCGTCGGACTCTCCAGCGGCCACGGCGAGAAAGGCGGAAACGGGAGTAAGCAGGTCGGCGGAGATGGACTTGGCGACCGGAACGAGGGTGGCGTTGCGGGTCAGGCGGACGAATTCCGTGTAGGTGGGACGGATCATAATTGTAGACAGATCATGATGGGACGGGCGTCAGCCGCAAGGCTCGGATTCATCGTGTACGCGCCTCCGGGCCGAGCATCTGGATCATTATATGGAAGGGGCGCTGCGGAGACCCGACTTTGGTGTGACGCGCGCGCTTGCCTACCCTTTGGGGCATCACTATACTTGCAATTTCGTCCACCCGAGTGGGGTGACGACCAACCTGCGCCGACCGGCGCGACGCAATCAATATCGGAGAATCTTATGACGACGACCCTCGACCTGGCACAGGAAACAAATCCATGGATGGCACAAGCCGCACGTTTTGACCTGGCGGCCAAGAAACTAAATCTCGACGACGGCTTGTGGAGAGTGCTGCGGACTTCCAGTCGCGAACTCACCGTGCATATTCCCGTGCAGATGGACGACGGGCATCTGGAAGTGTTTACGGGATACCGGGTGCAGCATTCGATTGCGCGCGGTCCCGCGAAGGGCGGAATCCGTTACGCGCCGGATGTAAATCTGGATGAGGTGCGGGCGCTGGCGAGCTGGATGACGTGGAAGTGCGCGGTGGTAAACATTCCGTTCGGCGGGGCGAAGGGCGGAATTATTTGCGATCCGCACAAGATGTCGATGGGCGAACTGGAGCGGATGACGCGGCGCTATACGGCGGAGCTATTCGACTTCATCGGGCCGGAGAAGGACGTGCCTGCGCCGGACGTGAATACGAACGAACAGATCATGGCGTGGATGATGGATACGTATTCCATGCATGCTCGGCAGACGGTGACGGCATGCGTTACGGGCAAGCCGATCAACATCGGCGGATCGCGCGGACGGCGCGAGGCGACGGGGCGGGGCGTGCTGATGGTGTGCGATGAGGCGGTGAAAAAGCTGCGGATGAATCGCAACGAAACGCGGGTGATCGTGCAGGGTTTTGGCAACGTGGGATCGAACGCCGCGCACCTGATGGCCGAGGCGGGATACAAGATCATCGGGATTCTTGAGGTGGGGGGCGGGCTCTACAACACGAAGGGCATCGATCTTGAGCAGCTTTGGGAGTTCAGGCAGCGCAACGGGACGATTCACGGTTTTCCGGGCGCGGAAAAGTATGACAGCAACGATCTGTTGCTGGAAGATTGCGACATCCTGATTCCGGCGGCGACGGAGAACGTGATCACCAGCCAGAATGCGGACCGGGTGAAGTGCAAGATTCTGGCGGAGGGTGCGAACGGGCCGACGACTGCGGTAGCGGATGAGATTCTGGCCGAGAAAAAAGTGTTTGTGATTCCGGATATCCTGGCGAATGCGGGCGGCGTGACGACTTCCTATTTCGAGTGGGTGCAGGACCGGCAGGGATACTTCTGGAAAGAGTCGGTGGTGAACGAACACCTTTCGGACATTATGGTGACGGCGTTTGCCGATGTGGTGCGCTATGCGGAGACGCATGGGGTGAATAACCGCATCGCTGCTTATATGCTGGCCATTGACCGGGTGGCGTATACCATCCGGCAGCGCGGAATTTACGCGTAGAGTCAGTTTTTCAGGGCCTCCGTGCGGAGGCCCTTTTCCATGTTGCTTGGATCCTTGAAAATCGCGAAGCGCTCTGCTTACTCGTTCATCACGGGTTTGGTGTTTTTCTGTTTATTGATCCCGTGCGGGGCGGGTGCACAGGCGGCCGCGGGGTCGGGGACGCCACCGGCAGCGCAGAAGTCGACTGACACGGCTGGTTCGGGGGCGGCGACTGGCGAGCGAAGCGGCAAGCCTTCGAACGCGGAAATTGCCGCGGCCAAAGCGAGCGGGAAGGTTTGGGTCAACACCGGGACCGGCGTTTATCACAAAGGCGGACGCTGGTATGGCAAAACGAAGGCGGGAAAGTTTATGACCGAAGCCGAGGCAAAAGCCGCGGGTTACAAGGCAGCGGCAAGGGAACGTTAGAAGAAATGACCGGTGACTTTCGGGACTAAACAGGATAAAAACATTCGGATGAAGTTATCAATCAACTATGAGGAGAGAGAAATGGCGCGGAAAAATCTGGTGACAAGAATTCTGGCGGCGATTTTTGCTTTGGTGCTGGTGAGCGGGATGGCATTTGCACAGGCGGCGGCGACGCCGGCTCCGGCGGCCAGCGCCAGTAAGGCAAAGGCGGCGGACCTGCTGGACCTCAATACTGCGACCAAGGATCAACTGGAGGCGCTGCCTGGGATAGGAACGGCGTATTCGCAGAAGATCATCGCCGGCCGTCCTTATGCGAGAAAGAACGAACTCGTTTCGAAAAAGATTATCCCGCAGGCGACTTACGACAAGATCAAGGACAAGATCATCGCAAAGCAGAAGAAATAACGGCGGCCTAAGAGCGTTTGACTAGAACGCCAAGAAAAACGCAGAGCTCGCAGAGGAGTTTTCTCCGCGAGCTCTTATTTCTTGCAGGTTCTTAGAGGGCAAATCATTCGAACCTCATTGATCGAACTTCATTGCAGAAGGCCGAAGACACCCACACCGGTTTGAGTTCCTACGTAGACTTTTCCATTGGCGATCATCGGGGTGATGTATTTGTTGCCGCTGCCGAAGTGATCACGATTGCCCGCGGCCTGGTTGGAGTTATAGAGTTCGACGGCGAGATTGCCGGCGTTATAGGCGTGCAGCACGGCGGGCGTGGTGTTTTCGGTGGCCCAGAGAATCAAATTATTCTTGTTGCTACCGGAGATGCTGGGAGTGGCGCCGGGATAGCCGAATGACGTGGGTGTTTGCGATTGCGGAGTAGAACTCAGCTTCGCACTGGAGTTGAAGGCGAAGGCCTTGATGTTGTCATTGACGGCACCGTAGTAGATCTTGTCCTCGCTGAAGGCGGGCGCGGAATAGACGGAACCGGCGAGCGCGCCGGATAACTCCTGATAGATCTGATTGTTGTTTTGGGGGTTGAATTTGCCCATGTTGGTGCGATCGGCAAGATAGATATTTGAGTCCTTGCCGGCTCCCACGACCAGTCCGTGAATGACTCCGCTGGAATCCTTGACATTCGGCACGACCATCGCGCCGCCGGAGCCGAGGTCTTCGTCGGCATCCGATTCGGAAACGGTGTTGTACATGTTGAAGTAGTCGGCGACGGCGAGTTCTTTTTTCTTAGTCGACAATTTCACGATGGCGTTGCCGTAGTCGCCATTAACGGGAAAGCCGTTGCCATTGAGCGACGTGTCAAAGGTGCCGTTGGCGTCGTCGAAGTAAATATTGGACTGAGAGTCGGCGGCCAAACCCGAGCCCGCGGCCCAGATCGCACCTTCGTTCCCGTTCGGCGTTACGTCGATGACAGACTGTTGCGCCAAGGTGGTCTCGTTGTAGCCCATGATCCAGCCGGTGTAGGGACGGTCGTCGCAGTGCGAGGCCCAAGAGGTGTATATGGTGTGATTGAGCAGCAGGAGGCCGGCGCGCTCCTTGTATTGTTTGGGATCAAAGATTACATAGCCGCCCTGGCTGTTGTCGCCTGTTCCGGGATACTTGGCGGAGACGTCTACGGGACCGCCGAACTGCTCGGTTCCGGTGGTAACGTCGAGCGCGTGCAGACGCTGATGATAGCTGCCGCTGGAGTCTTTGCTCATGGCGACGAGATAGATGGTTCCGTGCGGCCCGGATGACAGGTCGATGACGGGAGTGGAGGTGATGCCGATGACGGGTGTGACCTGGCCACAGCCGCGGTTATCGGATGCGGTTTCGCCGCCGAGCAAAGCGGTGACCTGCCAGAGCGCGGATCCAGTGTCGGCGTCGAAGGCATAGACGGTGTCATTTTCGCTGACTACGAATAAGACGTTATGGGTCGCGCCGCCAACTGTGAGATTCGGGGCATAGAGAGGCTCGGCATCAACGAGGCCATCGGTGGAGAGCACGAAGAGTTTGCCGAAGGTGGTGGAGTTGACATTTTTGAGAGTGAGCGCGGTTTCACTGGTGTTGCGACCGGTGCGCTCGTTGTCGTTGTGCCAGGTGAGGACGCCTTTGAAGCCCGAGGCGGTGTTGACGATGCCCTGGTGCCGGGCGAAAAGGGTTGTGAAGGTGATTAGTAGAAGGACGGCGAGGGACAACAGCGCGGGGAGGGTTCGCTTCATAAGGCACCTCGAGGACTTGAAGCCGACGGGCTTCAAGAACTGTTTTTTTTGAAACGAAGCCGACGCCAGATGATTGTAGCGCAAAAGGCCTCCCGATGACGGGAGCGGTGGCTTTCGCGAGTATTCGATTGGGCGTGTCCTACGTCACATCAGCGGGAGGCTGACCAAGCTACACTATTTCTCCGTAACTATTGCTCCGTACGTCCCTACTATCGATTTGACATGACAAGGCATGAGCGTGACCCCATGAGCGTGACCAAGACCGGAAAAGTTGGCAAGCATCGGCCTCTGCAAGACAAGGCGCATGACGTGTTGCGCGTGGAGGGGCATCCGCTGGATCCGATTTTCAAGCCGCAGAGCGTCGCCGTCGTGGGCGCTTCGGATCGTCCTGGCAGCGTTGGCCGAGCCGTGCTTTGGAGTCTGGTGAGCAGCCCTTTTGGGGGCACGGTTTATCCGGTCAGTGCGAAACATAGCAGCGTGCTTGGTATTAAGGCATACGGAAATATTGAGCAGATTCCGGAGACCGTCGACCTTGCGGTCATCGTGACACCGGCTGAGACTGTGCCGGGAATCATTGGTGAGTGCGTGGCTGCGGGAGTGCGTGGCGCGATCGTGATTTCGGCGGGATTTAAGGAACATGGCGAGCACGGCAAGGAACTGGAGCGGCAGATTCTGGAGCAACTCCGCGGAAGCCGCATGCGGCTGATCGGGCCGAACTGCCTGGGGGTTATGAATCCGATCAGCGGACTCAATGCGACGTTCGCGTCAAACATGGCGCGACCGGGAAATGTCGCTTTTATCAGCCAAAGCGGAGCGCTGTGCACGGCGATCCTCGATTGGGCGCAAAAGGAGGTTGTGGGCTTCAGCGCGTTTGTTTCGATCGGATCGATGCTCGACGTCGACTGGGGGGATTTGATCGATTACCTGGGCAACGATTCGCGGACGCAGTCGATCGTGATGTACATGGAGTCGGTGGGCGACGCGAGGAGTTTCTTGTCAGCGGCGCGCGAGGTATCGCTGAGCAAGCCGATTATCGTGATCAAAGCGGGACGCACGGCCGCCGCCGCCCACGCCGCCGCTTCGCATACCGGAGCCATGGCGGGAAGCGATGAAGTGCTGGAGGCAGCCTTCCGCCGCTGCGGAGTTTTGCGGGTGAACACAATCGCCGACCTCTTTTATATGGCGGAGACGCTCAGCAAACAGCCGCGGCCTAAAGGCCCCCGGCTAGCGATTGTGACGAATGCTGGCGGGCCGGGCGTGCTGGCGGCCGATTCCATCATTGGAGTGGGAGGCGAACTCGCTGAGCTATCTCCGGCGACGCTAGAACAACTGAACCAGACTTTGCCACCACACTGGAGCCATAACAATCCCGTGGATGTGCTGGGTGACGCGTTGCCCGACCGTTATGCCAAGGTTATCGAAATGGTCGGCGCCGACACAACGAATGACGGTTTGCTGGCGGTGCTTTGCCCGCAGGGGATGTCACATCCGACCATTACCGCCGAGCGACTCGCCCCGCTTTCGAAGAGCCTGGGTAAGCCGGTGCTCGCGTGCTGGATGGGCGGCTCGGAGATGACCGCCGGGATCGAGATCTTGAACCGCGCCAGCATACCGACGTTCGCCTATCCCGATGCGGCAGCGCGAATTTTTTACTACATGTGGCGATACAGCTATCTGTTGCGTGGACTGTATGAAACGCCGGTGTTGCCGCAGGGAGCGGAAGCTCCGGACCGCGCCCGAGCGGAAGGCATCATTCAAAAAGTTCGGCAGAGCGGGCGCACTTTGCTCACGGAGCCGGAGTCGAAAGAATTGCTGGCCTGTTATCGGGTTCCGACTGCGCCCACGGTAGAGGCGCACAGCGCCGATGAGGCGGCGGCCAAGGCGGAGGAACTTGGATACCCGGTTGTCGTCAAATTGCTGTCGCACACGATCACGCACAAGACCGAGGTTGGCGGCGTCAAATTGAATTTGAGCAGTGCGGATGCGGTCCGGGCCGCGTGGCGCGAGATCGAGACAGGGGTTCGCGAGAAAGCGGGCGCAGAGCATTTTCTGGGCGTCACCGTACAGCCGTTTTTCCGCGCCGAGGGTTACGAACTTATTCTGGGCAGCACGGTTGACTCACAGTTTGGGCCGGTGATTCTGTTTGGCACCGGCGGGCAACTGGTGGAGGTGTTTGGCGACCGCGCGCTGGCGCTGCCTCCGCTTAATACCACGCTGGCGCGGCGACTGATGGAGCACACGAAAATCTTTAAGGCGCTGCAGGGAGTACGCGGGCGCAAGCCGGTCGATCTGGCGGCGCTTGAGCAGTTACTGGTGCGCTTCAGCCAGTTGGTCGCGGAGCAGAGATGGATCAAGGAGATTGACATCAATCCGCTGCTCGCCTCGCCTGACCGCTTGATTGCACTCGATGCGCGTATTGTTCTTTATCCGTTATCGACGACCCGGGAAGAAATTCCGCGGCTGGCGATACGCCCTTACCCGAACCGATATGTGCATCCGGGCACGATGAAGAACGGCGAGGAAATTCTGATTCGCCCGATTCGTCCGGAGGACGAGCCGCTTCTCATCAAATTGCACCAGGTGTTATCGGAGCGGACGGTTTATCTGCGCTACTTTCAGCCCCTGCGGCTCAGCCAGCGCACGGCGCATGACCGGCTCACGCGGATCTGCTTTATCGACTATGACCGCGAAATGGCGCTGGTAGTCGAGCACAAAACCAACGACGATCAGGTGGAGATCATCGCCATCGGCCGTTTGAGCCGGGTGCGCGGAAGGGAAGAGGCGGAGATGGCAGTGCTGGTCGATGACCGATTCCAGCACCAGGGCCTGGGAACGGAGCTTTACCGGCGGCTGATTGAGGTGGCGCGGGATGAGCAGCTGGGATGTGTGGTTTCAACCATTCTTTCCGAGAACCGCGAGATGCAGACCATCTGCCGCAAACTTGGATTTAGGCTCGAGTCGTCGCTGGAGGATGGGACGGTAGAGGCGAAGCTCAAGCTATAGGAGCATAGAATCCTCGGAAACCGGCCCAAACGGCTGCTGTACCAAAGGGTTGCGAGCGACTTCAATCCGAGCGAGCGGCCCGCTATAATACTTGGTGCAATGACTTCTGGCCGAATCGGAATGGAGATGGCGGTGGTTGCCATCTTCTGCATTCTGACGATCTTCCTGTTTCCGGTGATGCAGGGGCCGTACTCTGCGGTGAATGGGCCGGTTACTGCGCTACAGGCGGCCCGCGCCGCGCTTCGACTGCGTCTGGCCATCGTTTATTCCGCGCTGAAGTCCTCGCTGAATTTGTCTTTCCTGATCGTCCTTTTTTGGCTGAATGTTCCCGCCGCCGAATGCGAGCCTAACAGTCCCGCCGTGTGCGGAAGCGTACTTCGTTGCTGATTCTCCTTAGCTAAAGATTTGTTGTTTCGCGACTTTTGGAGCGTTCCGCCGGCAGTCGGAAATGCTCTATGGCAAATCGTTGGTGACCCTAAGGAGAATTCACGTGACACATAAAAAACAGACATCTTCATTGTTGATCGTTTTGGGAGCAATATTGTTGTCGGCGGGGTGCGCGAAGAAAGCGGCGAAAGTTACGCCGGCACCAGCGCCGTCTCCCGCACCTGCGGCCACGGTAGCGGCAAAGCAGCCAGCGGCCGAGCAACCGAAACCGGCAGCCGCGACGCCTGGACTATCGGATGAGGAACTCTTTGCCCGAAACGTCAAGGACGTTTTCTTCGACTACAACAAAGCCGAGGTGCGCACGGACGAAACCTCGACTGCGCAACGGGACGCTGAGTTCCTTCGCCAGCATCCGAACATCAGTGTGCTAATCGAGGGGCATTGCGACGACCGGGGCTCAATTGAATACAATCTTGCTCTAGGCACAAGCCGCGCCGAATCGATGAAGCAGACTCTGCTGACGGATGGAGTAGCGGCGGATCGGATCAAGACGATCAGTTACGGCAAGGAAAAACCGTTCTGCAACCAGGACGATGAACAGTGCTGGCAGGAGAATCGCGTTGACCATATTGCCGTTGAACATTGAGTATAGAAAGGCGGCCCTAGCGGGCCGCCTTTTTCCTCATCACACCATCTTAGATCGTGCCATCCCTGGGTAGTTCCGAGCTCCTTGTTCCTTGCGAAAAGAGTGAAAAAATAAGAATAAGTAAGAGTGGAAGCGTAATGGGAGCCATGTGGTGAGTGTTTCTCCGAATGAGGCGACGGCTGGGGACAGGAAGGCATCGCGTGCCCTGGCTTATCTGGATCAAAGACCAGTCGTGCTGACGTTGCTATTCGTTGCCGCCGTCATATTTTTTCTGGCGGTGACGGCGCTCTCACGGGCGTTTTATGCCCAGCAGAATGCGCTTGGGACGCGATGGTCCAGCCGCGGGATCGCCGATCTGAAGGCGCGGCGCTATCCGAGTGCGGTCCTCGAATTCCGCTCAGCTCTCCGTTATTCGCGCGATAACTATACTTACCAGCTCGATCTCGCGCAGGCGCTTCTAGGTCAAGGCAAGAGCAACGAGGCGCATGCATATCTGATCAATTTGTGGGATCGCCAACCGGAGAACGGTTTTGTAAATCTCGAACTTGCGCGTATCGCCGCACAAAAAGCGGAAACCGATCGCGCGCTCCGTTATTATCACAACGCGGTCTATGCGACGTGGCCCGACGACCAGGAGGCTGCGCGCCGTTACACACGGCTGGAGTTGATCGAATACCTTCTGAAGATCAACGCGAAAACACAGGCGCAAGCGGAGTTGATTGCCCTGGCGGCGAATGTTGGAGACGATCCGGTCCAACAAGAGCAACTCGGGGAACTGTTTGTTCGCGCGCAGGACTATGAGCACGCCTCGGCGGCATTTCGGCAGAGCTTGAAAAAAGATCCGCACAATCATGCGGCGCTGGCGGGCGCCGGGCTGGCGGCATTCAAACTGGCACGTTATCCCGCAGCCGAGAGATTCCTGGAGGAAGCAGTCGCAGCCGAGCCGCAAGATAGCCAGAGCGCGGCCCAGCTCAAGACCACGAAAGATGTTTTATTGTTCGATCCGTTTCGTCATGAACTCTCAGGCGCACAGCGGGCGCACACGGTGATGCAGGATTTTAATATCGCCGGCGATAGGCTGAAGACGTGCTCGGCGCAAGCTCCCGGCGGAAAACCGTCCGATGGGCTTGCGACACTGGCCGACAATTGGGCCAGAATGAAGCCACGGATCGGAGAATCGGCGCTTCGGCGCGATCCGGATCTGGTCGAGGGCGCAATGGAGCTCGTATTCAATATTGAGCGTCAAACGACCAACAGTTGCGGTCTTCCCACGGGGCCGGATCTGGCTCTACTTTTGATTGCGCACTTGCATGAGGGGAACTGAGTTGGAGCAGCACTTAGAGTCTCAACCCGGCGTGATGACGGTGACCGCGCCGGTTGCGCCTGCGGAAAGTTCAGCGCCTCCACCGCCCAAATCAGCACTGCTGCAGGTGGTGTTTCGCGAAGAGCGATTCTTCCTGATCCTGTCGGTTTTTATTGGAATTTTCTCCGGACTGGCTGTCGTTTGCTTTCGTTTTGCCATTGACTGGTGCCGCATTTATCTGCTCGGCTCGGGCGACGTGCTCTCGCCGTGGCGTCTGATATTGACGCCGACGCTTGCGGGACTGGTGGTCGCGGTGCTGGTCATTCATGTCTTCCCGCTGACCCGCGGCAGCGGCGTCAATCAAACGAAAGCGGCGTTGTACATCTATAACGGCTACATTCCGTTCCGGACGGCGGTCGGAAAATTCATTACGTCGGCGCTGGCGATTGGTGCGGGGCACTCGCTGGGGCCGGAAGATCCGTCGCTGCAAATCGGCGCGGGACTGGCTTCGGCGCTGGGCCGCCGCATGCGGCTGTCGCGGGATCGCATGCGGCTGATCGCTCCGGTCGGCGCGGCAGCGGGACTGGCGGCAGCATTCAACGCGCCGATTTCCGCCGTGCTTTTTGTGATTGAAGAGGTCATCGGGCGCTGGACGGCCGGCATTCTGGGCTCGGTTGTACTCTCGGCAGTTTCGAGCGTGGTCGTGATGCGCTGGTTCCTCGGTTCGGAACCGCTTTTCCGGATTCCGGCGGTGGAGCTGCAGCGTCCTTCGGAGCTGATCGCCTATTCCATCCTCGGAGTAGTCGGTGGATTGGCCTCGGTCGCATTTGCCGTGGGCATAAAAGGTCTGCGAATCCGCTCCAGAATGCTGCCGCGGTGGACGCAATATTTTCAGCCGGCCGTGGCAGGCCTGCTGATCGGACTTATTGCGGTCATGGGCTATCCGCAGGTGATGGGCGCCGGCTACGAATACATGGACCAGGCGATGCATGGGCAATTCACGTGGCAGATGATGGCCATTCTTGCGGGGCTCAAGATCATTGCGACGCTGCTGTCGTTCTCCAGTGGAACGCCGGGCGGCATGTTCGCCCCGACGTTGTTTATTGGAGCGATGCTGGGCGCGTCGGTGGGCGGCGCGGAGCACTACCTTTTGCCCCACTTGTCGATTTCGCCCGGCACGTATGCGCTGGTCGGGATGGGCGTGCTGTTTGCGGGGTTTCTGCGCGCTCCGATGACATCGCTGTTCATGGTGCTCGAGGTCAGCGGCAACTATTCGATCATTTTGCCGGTGATGGTGGCCAACACGTTTGCTTATTTCATTTCGCGAACTCTGCAACCAGTGGCAATTTTTGACGCGCTCACGCGGCAGGATGGACTCGATTTGCCGTCGATGGAAGAGCAAAGGGAAGAGAGCATTCTGCGCGTGGAGGATGCCATGCAGCCGCCGGGAGAGGTTCTTAACGGGGCGGAGAGCGTGGAGCGGCTCCTGCAACAGGTGAGCGGCAAATCGTCCGGTTCCATGCTGGTGCGGCTGGACCCCACCGGCTGGGGCATTGTTACAGCCAAGGAACTCGAAACCATGGTCAAGGAAGGCAAGGAAAGCTTGACGCTCAGCTCTGTGCTGGCCAGCCAACAGGTTCCTTATTTGCATCCCGATCATCCACTCGAGACGGCCCTGCGATATGTGGATCGCTGGCCGCTGGTGCCGGTGGTGAGCCGCGCGGACTTCCGGAAGCTGGAGGGCGTCATCTCGCAGAGCGATGTTCTCGGCAGTTATCGAGGAAGGGCACGATCTTGAGTTAGAGCGCATGCGGGAGCGGAGGATCAATCCTGCTATCATGTTGTGCGTTTTCATGTGGGGGTGTGATGAAAGTCTTCGCAGCATTGCTATTCGCTGTTCTGACAGCTCAGATTCTGGTGGCGCAACCGCAAGAGTCGACCGACAAGCCCGACACAGCCAAAGCGGCGGCACATAAAGACAAGGCGAAGAAAGAGCCCGGCGCCAGCCCAGAAAAGTCGGAGAGTAAACCCGCCGAGCCAGCCAAGTCGGAAGAAGCGACCGACAAAGAAGAGCATTTCGATGTGAGCGAAGTTCCGGCGGTGGTGACGCATCACACGATGACGGTCAATGGCAAGGCGCTCGCTTACACGGCGGCCGCGGGGCGGCTTCCGCTGAAGCGAGCCGATGGCAAGATCGAAGCCGAGATGTTTTTTGTTGCCTACACGCTCGACGGCCAGGATGCCGCGAAGCGTCCGCTAACGTTCGCGTTCAACGGCGGCCCCGGCTCGGCCTCGGTGTGGCTGCACATGGGAGCGCTTGGCCCGAAGCGCGTTGTCCTGCAGCAGAACGGTTTTATGCCGGCGGCGCCTTATCGCGTCGAGGACAATCCCGATACTTTGCTTGATCGCAGCGACATTGTAATGGTCGACGCCATGGCCACCGGTTATTCGCGCGCCGCCAATGCCGATCTCACTAAGAAATATCTCGGCGTCAAGGGTGACGTGCAGGCCTTTGGCGAATTTATCCGACTCTACCTTTCGCGCTACGAGCGTTGGAGTTCGCCTCTATTCCTGCTCGGCGAAAGCTACGGAACGACGCGCGCGGCAGGACTCTCAGGATATCTCGCCGACCATGGGATCGCGTTCAACGGGGTGACGCTGCTTTCGACTGCTGTGGACTTCGGGACTCTGGAATGGAGCGATACAAACGACCTGCCCTACTTTCTGCTGGTTCCGTCATTCAGCATGATCGCTGCCTACCACCACAAGCTCGCGGGGGACCTAACCGCGGATATCAATAAGACTCGCGACGACGTCGTGCACTGGTCGTTGAATGACTATGCCGCCGCGCTGGCCAAGGGTGACACCTTGAGTCCGGATGAGCACCGCAAAATTGTCGAGCAACTGTCACGATATATCGGGCTTCGTCCCGAGGTGATTGAAGCGCATGACATGCGCATTGACGTTCCGACATTTATGCGGGAACTGCTGCTCGATCAAAAGCTGATCACGGGACGGCTCGATGGCCGGTTTACGAGCCCGAATCCCGGCGACCGTTTTTACGATCCCACGAGCGCCGCTATCCTGCCGCCCTACACGTCGGCTTTTTACAATTACCTGCGAACGGAACTCAATTACCAGACCGATATGCCTTACCGCGTTTTCGCCTACGATGAGCCGGTGTTTCAGAAGTGGGATTGGGGCAATGCGGAGCAGGGATTCCCAAGCACGGCAGACAGTTTGCGCTCGGCGATCATCAAGAACCCCTATATGAAGGTGCTCGTCATGGAGGGTTATTACGATCTGGCGACGCCTTTTGCAGCCGCCAACTGGACGATTGACCATCTCAACCTGGAGCCGAAGTATCGCGAGGGAATTTCTTTCGCAACTTACTACGCCGGCCACATGGTCTACGTCGACCGCGCCGAGCACGACAAGATGAAGAAGGATCTGGAGCAGTTTATGGACAAGTGCTTGAAGTAGAAGCGTAGACTTCCGGCTCGAGCTCTCGACTTCGGCTCTCTAGACCAGTACCGGGAGCCGAGCCGGGAAGCGATCATCATGCGTGCCGCCGCCATCCTTGGATTGGGAACCTCGCCATCGGACCTTGGACGATTTCAGCGCGAGTCCCATGCCCTGTGGGCGGAAGGCCTGCCCAACTCGCCGAGTGACGCCGATGCGGTGGTAATTTTTGGCGGCGATGGCACGATTCATCGCCATCTGCCAGCCCTGGTGCGGCTCGGACTCCCCGTGCTGGTTGTGCCATCGGGGAGCGGTAACGATTTCGCCCGCGCCCTGAACGTGCATTCCATTCGAGATTCGCTGAAGTTGTGGCGGAATTTTGAATCCGGAAAGCTGCAACCGCGAGCCATTGATCTCGGCGTGATTCGGTCCGCAGAATTTCCCGAGCACGTTCATTACTTTTGTTGCGTTGCCGGTTGCGGGCTCGATTCACTCACAGCGCGGCGCGCCAATGGAATGCCTCGCTGGCTGCGTGGTCACGGGGGATATGTACTCGCACTTCTGCCCGCGCTGCTAAAACTTCCCGCTTATCCGATGCGAGTCACGTCGTGGAATGGGGTGTGCGAAGCTCGGGACGGAGAGCGGCGACTCACGTTGCTGGCGGCCTTTGCGAACACGCAGTACTACGGCGACGGCATGCGCATCGCGCCACAAGCGGACATGGCAGATGGGAAGCTCGATATATGCCGCATCTCAAGCATGAATCCTTTTAAACTTTTTTGCATGTTTCCCACTGTTTATTTTGGCCGACACCTGTTCTCGCCGAAGGTGGAGTACTCGAAGGCGGAGCGGGCACGCGTGGATTGCGATGTGCCGCTGGAGATCTATGCGGACGGAGAGTTCGTGTGTAATACGCCTGCCGAAATTTCGGTTGCGCCCGGCGCGTTGCGCGTCATCGCTTCGCCGGGCTAGCTTATGGCTGTGCCGTCACGGGGAAGCGGTCATCCAAAGCTAGATTCAATTCAAGAACATTGACGCGTGGTTCGCCCAGGAATCCCCATTGACGGCCAGCCGTGTGTTGCTGAACCAACTTGTCGATCTCAGCCATTGGCGCCTTGCGCTCTGCTGCCACGCGCTGAATCTGAAACTTGGCGGCTGCCGGCGTAATATCCGGATCGAATCCCGACGCCGAAGTCGTGACGAGGTCAATGGGAACGGGAACGCCGGGATTTTCCGCCTGCGCGCTGGCGACGTCTCCCTTAACGCGGTCAATGAGTTTTTGGTTGGTTGGTCCGAGCTGTGAGCCGTTGGAATTGGCCGCGTCATAGCCGTTGCCCGCCGCCGATGGCCGCGGATGAAAATAGCCGGCTCCAGCAAATCCTTGCGCGATGAGCGACGAGCCAATCACGTTCCCGTTTCGATAGATCAATTGTCCGTTGGCCTGGCGCGGGAAGAGAACTTGCGCGAGTCCGGTGACGACCAGGGGGTAGATGATCCCGAGGAGGATAGTGGTGGCAATGGTCATCAGTACGGCTGTAATGAGATTCTTCTTCATATCAACTCCTGCTTTTCAACTCGCGCGCCTCAACTTCCCGCGTCGCTAGGCAAGCCCGATGGTTGTGATCAACATGTCGATCAGCTTGATTCCGATGAAGGGGACGATGATGCCGCCCGCGCCATAGACCCACAGGTTATTGCGAAGCAGCGCTGCCGCGGGCATCGCACGATACTTCACACCTCGCAGGGCCAGCGGAATCAGACCGACGATGATCAGAGCGTTAAAGATCACGGCCGACAGGACAGCGGACTCGGCGGTCTTCAAGTGCATGATGTTGAGCGCATTCAAGACCGGGAATGTGCCCGCGAACATGGCCGGGATGATCGCAAAATACTTGGCCACGTCATTGGCGATGGAGAATGTAGTCAGCGCGCCACGCGTCATCAGGAGCTGTTTGCCGATTTCGACGATCTCAATGAGCTTGGTGGGATTGGAATCGAGGTCGACCATGTTGCCGGCTTCTTTGGCAGCCTGCGTGCCGGTATTCATGGCGACACCGACGTCGGCCTGAGCGAGCGCGGGCGCGTCGTTGGTGCCGTCGCCTGTCATGGCAACGAGTTTGCCATCCGCCTGCTCGCGGCGAATCAAATCCATTTTGTCTTTCGGCGTTGCCTCGGCGAGAAAGTCGTCGACACCGGCCTCGCGGGCGATGGCGGCGGCGGTCAGCGGATTGTCGCCGGTGATCATGACGGTCTTGATCCCCATGGCGCGCAGCTGTTTGAAGCGGTCGCTCATGCCTCCCTTGACGATGTCCTTCAGGTAAATGACGCCCAGCGCGCGCTGGTTCTCGGCCACTACCAGCGGCGTGCCACCCGAGCGGGAAATCTGCTCGACACTGGCCTGAATCTCGCGAGGCAAAGAGGTGCCGAACTGATTCAGATACTTCGTAATCGAATCGACCGCACCCTTGCGAATCTCGCGGCCATCGAGGTTCACGCCAGACATGCGGGTTTGGGCGGTGAAGGGAACGAAGACGGCCTCATGGGCGGCGAGTTCGCGGCCACGGAGTCCATAGCGTTCTTTGGCGAGCACGACGATCGAGCGGCCTTCGGGCGTCTCGTCGGCAAGCGAGGAGAGTTGAGCGGCGTCGGCCATTTCCGCTTCCGTGATCCCGGGAGCGGGAATGAACTCGGCGGCCTGGCGATTGCCGAGAGTAATCGTGCCGGTCTTGTCGAGCAGGAGGGTATTGACGTCTCCGGCGGCCTCGACCGCGCGGCCGGACATGGCGAGGACGTTGTGCTGCACCAGCCGGTCCATACCCGCGATGCCGATCGCCGAGAGCAAGCCGCCGATGGTCGTGGGAATAAGACAGACCAGCAGCGAGACGAGCACGAAGACCGTTTGCGGCGATCCCGAATAAATCGCAAAGGGCTGGAGCGTGACCACCGCGAGCAGAAAGATGATCGTCAGTCCGGCGAGGAGAATGTTAAGCGCAATTTCGTTCGGAGTCTTCTGGCGCTCGGCGCCCTCGACGAGCGCGATCATGCGGTCGAGAAAGGTCTCGCCCGGATTGGAGGTGATTCGGACCTTGATTTTGTCCGACAACACGCGCGTGCCCCCGGTTACCGCGGAGCGATCGCCGCCGGCTTCGCGAATGACCGGAGCCGACTCGCCGGTAATGGCGGATTCGTCGACCGAAGCGACACCTTCGATAATCTCTCCGTCAGAGGGGATTAACTCGCCGGCCGATACGAAGACGAGGTCGCCGGTTCGCAGCTTCGAACTGGCCACCTGCTCGACCGCGTCGGTCTTCGAATTCGGCACGATGCGGTTCGCGAGCGTCTCTGACCGCGCCCGGCGCAGCGTTTCGGCCTGTGCTTTGCCGCGGCCCTCCGCCATGGCTTCGGCAAAGTTGGCGAAGAGCACCGTGAACCAGAGCCAGAGCGTGATCTGCAGATTGAACTTGAATGCCGGCCCGCGTTGAAGCAGCAGGAGAGTCGTGATGACGCTGCCGACCTCAACCACAAACATGACCGGGTTGCCCATCATCTTGCGCGGATTCAGCTTCAGAATGGAATCGAGAAGCGCGTTGCGAACGATCTTCCACTCCCAGATCGCTTTTTTGCGGGAGTGCTTCATGGGCGATTGCCCAAGGCGCATCACCGGCGGTTCCATCGTTTCTTTTATTTCTGCGGTCATTGCCATCGGTAAACCCCTAGAACAACTTGCCCGCACCCATGAGTAAATGCTCAAGGATCGGGCCCAAACTCAATGCAGGAAAGAAAGTGAGGGCGCCAACGATCACAATGACGCCAATCAGCAGGACCGTGAACAAAGGTGTGGTCACGGGAAACGTTCCGAGCGAAGGCGGGACATATTTCTTACCAGCAAGATTTCCCGCGATGGCGAGCATTGGGATGATCATCAGAAAGCGCCCTGCCAGCATCGTGATCGCGATGCTGTTGTCATACCAGGGCGTGTTCACGGTCAGTCCGGCGAAGGCGGAGCCGTTGTTGCCCGCCGCCGACACAAACGCATAAAGCATTTGGGTCAACCCGTGAGGGCCCGGATTCGAAATGCCGGAAGTGCCGAACCCGCTCACGCTCGAGAGCGCGGCGAAGGTCAAAATCACCAGCGGGAATACCAGCGTGACCAGCATGGCCATCTTGACGTCATAGGCCTCGATTTTCTTGCCGAGATACTCGGGGGTGCGGCCTACCATCAGGCCGGCAATAAATACCGCCAGCACGATGTAGATCAACATGCCATACATGCCGGCACCCACGCCGCCAAAGATCACTTCGCTCAGCATGATGTTCACGAGCGGGACCATGCCGCCCAGCGGGGTAAACGAATCGTGCCATCCGTTAATGGCGCCGCAACTCGCGTCAGTGGTGACGGTGGCGAATAACGCGGAGTTGGCGATGCCGAAGCGGACTTCCTTGCCTTCCATATTTCCGCCGGCCTGGAGTGCAGTGGCCCGCTGATCGGTGCCCGCGAGAAGATGATTACCACCGGCTTCAGCCCAGTACGCCACGGTGACGCCGGCCAGAAATAGAATGGCCATCGCGGCCCATACGGCCCAACCGTGGCGCTGCGAACCCGTCATCCGGCCGAGCGTATAGGTGAGCCCTGCGCCAATGGCGAAGATCGAGAACATTTCGAGCAGATTCGTGAAGGGCGTTGGGTTTTCGAACGGGTGAGCGCTGTTCGCATTGAAAAATCCGCCACCGTTCGTGCCGAATTCCTTGATGATCTCCTGCGATGCCACCGGCCCTTGCGCGATGGTCTGCTCGGTAACCGTATCCATAACCGGCTTGCCCTGCGGGTCTACTACCGGCTTGCCGTTCGCGTCGACCTTTTGTACCTTCATGGGCTCGACCAGCTTCACCGTGTCGTAGGGTTTCAGGTTCTGCACGACGCCCTGCGACACCAGCACCAGCGCTCCGACAATCGATACCGGCAACAGAATCCACAAACAGCAGCGGACCAGGTCAACCCAAAAGTTACCGATGGTCTGCATCTGGCGGCGCGCGATCCCGCGAATGAACGCAATCGCTAGCGCGATGCCTGTCGCCGCAGAGGCGAAGTTGTGATAGGCCAGCCCGGCCATCTGCGTGAAGTAGCTCATCGTCGTTTCGCCCGAATACGCCTGCCAGTTCGTATTCGTGGTGAACGACGCAGCGGTATTGAAGGCGACGTGCGCCGGCGCGACCGCGCCGAACTTCTGCGGATTGAACGGCAGATAGGCTTGCAGTCTTTGCATGGCATATAGCAGCAGCATCGATACAGCGCTGAAGAGCAGCATGGCGAAGGCATATTCCGTCCAGCGCATCTCGTGCTGCTCATCGACACCAGTCACGCGATAGAGCAAACGCTCCACTGGCCGAGCTACTGGATCAAAAAACGTGCGCTCTCCGCTGAAGACTCTGGCCATGTAGACGCCCAGCGGTTTGGTGACCGCCAGAACGAGAGCGAGAAAAACGAAGATTTGAAACCAACCGTTGCTAGTCATGGAATTAGAATTTCTCCGGCCTCAGCAGGGCGTACAGAAGGTAGACCATCAAACCGGCGCTTATTACGAGCATGACGATCGATTCGATATTCATAAGGTCCTCAGTGAATGCGGTCGCAAAAATGCACATAGGCCAGCGACAGCGCGAAAAATGCGATGGTGGCAACGACGTAGATCAGGTCTTGCACCGATAACCTCCCATTACGAACAAGCTACGAACACCAGCGGTACTAACCCTCAGAACTTGACCATGATGTCGATATCGACAAAATGCTCGTCCCGCCGTAGATCCGGGAACCAGACGCTGCTCCCTTGAGATCCGCAGGCGGTTTGCGCGGCGCTCAGCGAGAAAGCCATCGAGGAGTTGCCGTTATTGCAGGCGAAGTATTCCGGATAGCCGTTATTTGTATAGGGCACGCCGCCGGGGCCCGGTGGAGTGATCCCACCGCGTCCGGTCCAGTAGGGCACGCTCGCGTGGCGATAGTCGTATTCCCATCGGAATGTAATCCACTGTTTGGGCATGTAGTCGTAGGTGATCGAGGTGTCCCAAGCCTTGAATGGATCCGAGGGATTGCCGGAAAAATACGGCGAGTTGATGGCCGCCGAGGGCGCGGTTTCACCGTTGATCGGCGGAATCAGGACGAGGTAGCGGCCGGGGTTATTAATCTCGCCGCCGCCGATGGTCAGCCCGTACCTGTCTTTCTTGAACCATGTACGATCGTAGAGCATATAGCCAATAAAGCTTTGCTTCGGGTTGATCCCCGGCCCAAAGTGATCGCCCCCTACTGACTTTGCATCTCTGGTGTTGCCGTGGCAACCCACACCTTGAAGGTATGTACCCGATGCAGTCACTGTGCTGGGGCCAAACTCGCAGCCCATGTCACCCGTGAAAGAAAGGGCCATCTTATCGATGGTTTGTCCGGGCTTGTCGAAATACTTGATCTCGATGCTGTCGTCCGTGTGAATGCGTCCCCGGTTCGGAACATAAAGGTCGTCGTGGCCGAGGCCATAGTTGTTCGAAATTATGTTTACCCATGGCCGGGGCGTCCACTTAATTTGTCCGCCGAGGCCTTTGCGCGAGTTCGCAGAGGCGTATGATTGCCAGCCATTGATGAGCCAGGGCTCGATCTTCAAGTGAGGAGTTGGGAAGATCTGGACCCGCAACCCCTCAAAGAACCAGGGCGTGTTGGAGGACACATAGGACGGCTGATAGGCCCAGTTATCGAAGTTGTAGTAGCTGAAGAGCCCGATATAAGATAGGAAAATTCCGGCGTCGATGTTGACTCCGTCCAATGCATCGATGTGATAGCCGCCGTAGGCTTCCGCCAGGTCACGATGCGCCTCGTTGAGATTCCACTGTCCTTTCGCATAACTCGGGTCATTACGCACCGTGGTTGTGGAATACATGCCGAATTGCGTCATAAACCGGGCACGGACATTGTCATAGTGGAAGTCACCACCGAGGCCCAGTTGCTCGAGTTGAATTTCGTTGGTGCGGAACAGTTCGCTCGATCCGCCCATCGAATTATCGATCGGTCTGTTGAAGTCATAGTTATAGGTAACATCCGCGCGAATCTCTGGAGTGAAGAATTTGGAGTCGAACGCCGTGTCTTTATTGCGCGGGTTGCCGTTGAGCCAAGTCCAATCCCAATCGGAAAACGGTACGATCTTTGCCGGTTTCGCCGTCCCCGCTGCCGCCGCCTCAGTCTGAACAACTTCCGCAGCGGGAACCACCTGCATCCGCACCGGCGCCGTCGCTTTTGCGGAGGGGACCACCGTCTCCGGCTGCTCGGAGGCCTCATGTTGTTTCAACTGCAGTTCGAGTTGCTCGACCCGCTTTGTAAGGGCCTCGATTTGCTTTGCCACGTCGGGAGGAATTGCGGAAGAGCCACCCTGCGCGGAACTGCCTGCGGCGGGGGCACTTGCCTCTTGCGCGGAGAGCGGATGCGCGGCCACAAGGGTAAGGAGCACCATCCCGATCAGCACCAGCGCCGCGCTCTTCGTGCCGGATGATTGTCCACCTTTCAAATTGCTGTTTCGCGTTTCCAAAGTCATAGGGAAAAGTTCTTCTCTCTCGAGTCTCGAACCGCGTCGCTCTCCTGTTCGGTCCTGTTTTGCGTCTCGGCCCTCTCTCATCAGCGCCAGAAGGAACCGGAGGAGAAAAGCTACGCTTAACGCACACACCGCCAGAAGCGAATACATCATCCTGCTCTGTAAAGGGAGATCAACAGGTTCCGAATAAATTAGATAAGCGTGTCCATAAAGGGGCCGTAAGGAATTCCTAAGGAATTCATAAAGACAGAACCCTAAGTACCATCACCCTCAAGGATGCCTAGCAGCCCCACTCGGCTTCGCCGGGCTTCGCGAAATATCGCCTGGTCTGGCGCTCGGTCGGAACGACTTCGACTTCCAGAAGAGCGAGGCGGGTGGCCGTAATTAATCTGTCCTTTTCGGCGGGAGGTACACTGGCCCAGGCGTCGCAGGTGCGTAAGTGCGCGGTGTTTCCGGAGTCATCGCTCAGAGCCTGATGGTAGTGATGAAAGAGTTGCGCAAACCTTTCTACAGATACTTCCTCGATTGACATGAATCTCGTCCTTTTCTGCCTACCCACGACCCTCGGCATCAAGCACATTTGACTCGATGCGCCATAAAATGTGCGTAAGTTGAAAATAAGGGAGTCATAAGGGCAGTAAGGCGCACGCAAGGAAGTTACAATCCGTGCAGGAAGTCGTAATCCAAGAAGAGTTGTCATCTCGAACGGAGGAAACGGATCTGGTGTTCGACGCGCTCTACGCGCCAGGCTCGAACCGGTAACCTACCCACGGATCGGTGACGATGTAACGCGGGGAATCCTTGGAGGGCTCGAGTTTTTTTCGCAATTGGCCAACGAAAACGCGAAGGTATTCGACCTGCTCCGTGCTCTCTCCGCCCCACACTGCTCCGAGCAACGTGCGATGCGTAATCACTTTGCCGGGATGGCGCGCCAGATAAAGGAGGAGGTCGAATTCCTTGGGGGTGAGATGAACGGCTCGATCCTTGACCAGAACACTGCGCGCGCCGGGATCGATCCGGAAATCACCCATCTCGATCGGCGCCGATTCCGACTCTTCCGCTCGCCCGCGTCTGCGCAAATTGGCCCGCACGCGCGCCAGCAATTCTTCCATGCCGAAGGGCTTGGTTACGTAATCATCAGCCCCAGCATCGAGTGCCTTCACCTTCGTGCGCTCCTCGCCGCGCACGGAGAGCACAATAATCGGAACCTGTGTTTGAGCGCGCAGGCGCCGGCACAATTCGAGTCCGTCCATGTTGGGCATGGCCAGATCGGTGATAACGAGGTCCGGCGTCCAGTCCTTCATGATCTCGAGCGCGGTTTCGCCGTCGTTGGCGGCGCGAATGTCATAGCCGTGACTGGAGAGTGAGGTGCGCAGAACCCGCGTGATCTGCGACTCGTCATCCACCACCAGAATGTGTTTATGCTCCGCCACGACTCAGCTTGGCTCCTGCGTGACGATATGCACATCGACTGCGGGGGCATCGCGCAGGAACTGGTGAATGGCAGAAAGGTAAAAATAGCGCTTCCATCCCCGGGATGCGGAACGCCCGAACACCACCTGCGTAATGTGCTTTTCGTTGACGAACTCAGCAACCGATTCGGCTACGTTTTTTCCGGGGCGCCGAACCACAATCGCGCCCACGTTTTCCGCGAAGCGAATGTTCGCATTCAGGGTCCGCTGGTTCTCTTCGCTGTCATCCTGCCCCATATCGGTATAGACGACGAAGAGTTCCGCGTTCATGGCCTGAGACATCCGCGCGCCGCGCGCGATCAAATACTGCGCCGCCGGATTCGAACTGACGCACACCGCGATACGCTCACGGATGGGTACCGCCGCGCGATCTTTTTCCAGCACTTCACGGCGCTGTTCGAGGCTCAAGTCGACCGCCTGCGCCACCTGGCGGAGCGCCAGTTCGCGCAGAGCAATCAGATTCGTCTCCCGAAAAAAATTCTCGAGAGCCCGCCCGACACGGTCCCGGGGATAGACATCTCCCCGCCTCATTCGATTCTGAAGAGCCTCGGGCGTGAGGTCGATCATCACTACTTCGTTCACACGCTGCAGCACCCAGTCGGGCACCGTCTCGCGCACCTGAATCCCAGTCACGCTCTGCACGGTCGGCGTGACACTCTCCAGATGCTGAATATTCATCGTCGAGATCACGTCGATTCCTGCGTCAAGCAACTCAAACACGTCCTCATAGCGCTTGCGATGCTTGCTACCCTCAATGTTGGTGTGAGCGAGTTCGTCGATGAGCGCGACGCGCGGGTGGCGCGCGAGGATTGCGTCGACATCCATCTCTTCAAACTGGGCGCCTTTGTAGTCGATGACTTTTCGCGGAACGATCTCTAGTTGCGTGACCAATTCCGCGACGGCCTTGCGCCCGTGGGTTTCAATCACGCCGATGACCACATCCTCGCCCCGGCTTTTCCGGCGGATCGCCTCGGTCAGCATGGTATGGGTCTTGCCCACGCCTGGCGCGTAGCCGAGAAAGAGTTTGAATACACCACTCTTCTTTGCGGCGGGCGCCGCCTCTTCCAGCCATTGTTCGGGAGTCTTGGTCATGGGGATTGCGATTGCGAATATTGTCGTCGAGACGTGCCGCTTTGTCGATTACTCGAAGGCGCTGGGATGCGGCCGGCAACTCAGGTTTACCCGTAGCTCGCGCTGCGTGGCTCAATTACAATCGCAGGGTGAGATTCGCCGCCCGATCCGTATTCGGATATATGATTGCGGCATTCTGGGTCGCCGCTGTCACGCTGATCGGCTACCGCTGGCTCCATCTCAACGCCACCACGATCGCCCTGCTTTTTCTCCTCGGCGTTCTCGGGATCTCCGCTTTTTATGGCATTCGACAGGCAGTTTTCATGTCGATTGTCGCGACCCTTGCTTTCAACTATTTTTTTCTTCCGCCCATCGGCACACTGACGATCGCCGACCCGCAAAACTGGATCGCCCTCTTCGCCTTTCTTGTTACAGCAGTGAGCGCGAGCGAACTCTCGGCCCGTGCCCGGCGCGGACAGCGCACGGCGATCGAAAGACGCCTGGAACTCGAACGCCTTTACGCTTTCAGCCAGCTGCTTCTTTCGAGCGACAATGCCGCGGAACTCCTTAATCTGATTCCGCGGCACATTGTCGAGACCTTCGGCGTGCGCTCGGTGGCCATCGCACTCTCCAGCCGCGCCGACGTCTATCGCTCTTCTCCTGAGATCGATGGCCTGGAGTTGCATGATCTGCAACTCGCCGCGCTGCGTGGCGAGCCGCGGATGGATGCAGACAGTCAGATTGCCTTTATGCCACTCCGCGTCGGCGTGCGGGTGGTTGGAAGCATGGGCGTTTCGGGCTCGACGCTATCGCGGCAGACGCTGGAAGCAATTGGCGGCCTGGTTGCGATTGCCATCGAGCGGGCCAGCTCCTTCGAAAAACTCAGCCGCGCGGAAGCCGCCCGCGAGAGCGAGCAACTTCGCTCGGTCCTCCTCGATTCGGTCACCCATGAATTACGGACGCCTCTTACAGCTATCAAAGCCTCGGCGACTTCTTTGCTGGGTGCCGCAACTCACTCGCCCGAGCAGACGCACGAACTTCTTACAGTAATCGACGAGGAAAGCGACCGACTTAATCGCCTCATCGGCGAGGCGGCCGAGATGGCGCAGCTCGATGCCCACAAAGTCGAGTTCACATTTGTTGCCGCAGCCATCCGCCCGGTTGTTAATGAAGCGCTCGACGAACTTAAGCAGCTACTCTCGCAGCACCCAGTCGAAGTCCGCATTCCGGAAGACCTTCCCGAGGCGCGCATGGATACCGCGCATATCAGAGAAGTGCTGGTTCACCTCCTCGAAAACGCGGCCAAGTATTCGCCTGCCAGCGCTCCCATCCGCATTACCGCCGAGGCGCGCAGCCCGATCGCCGGCCAGGCCCGGGTGCTCAATGTCAGCATCGCCGACCGGGGTCCTGGAATTGACGATTTCGAACAGTCTCTCGTCTTCGAAAAGTTTTATCGCGGACGCAACCAGCGTGTGCAGGTGCACGGCACCGGCATGGGTCTGGCAATCTGCAAGGCGATCGTGGAGGCGCATGGCGGCCGCCTTGGCATGACCAGCCAGCTTGGCCATGGATCGGTTTTTTATTTCACATTGCCCTTGGCTTAGGACGTTAGCGGATCGTGAGGGCAGCATGAGGAAGTAAGTCGACTTCCGTCTACCGCACACGCCTACCGCACATGGCAATCCCGGGGGATTTGCACTGGTTTGTTTTAGACCGCAGCCGGAACCCGGCGCAATGAAGGAACGTGCTAGAATTTGTTTCGCTCGAAATCGTTCCCCGGGCTCGTGGCACGCCAGATCTCTCCCGGACATAACGGACTGAAACGTGGCCCAGAACCCCAATCAATCAAGCGCCCCGATCACTTACGCCGACGCCGGCGTCAATATCGATCGGGGAAATCGCACCAAGCAGCGCATCAAGTATCTTGCCCACAAGACCTTTACCAAAGGTGTGCTGAGCGAGATTGGCGGTTTTGGCGGATTGTTCTCGGTCGATAAGAAGTATCTTGACCCGGTGCTGGTTTCAAGCGTGGACGGCGTTGGCACGAAGCTCAAAGTCGCCTTCGAGATGAACCTGCACCACACCGTGGGTGCGGACCTGGTGAATCATTGTGTGAATGACATTGCGGTGCAGGGCGCGGCGCCGCTGTTCTTCATGGACTACCTGGCGACCGGGACGCTCGAACCTGAAGTCGCGGAAAAGATCGTGGGCGGACTCGCGGAAGCTTGCAAGCACAACGGCTGCGCGCTTATCGGTGGCGAGACGGCGGAGATGCCGGGATTCTATCCTAAGGGCGAATACGACCTGGCCGGTTTTATTGTGGGTGTGGTCGAGCGCGAGAAAATCATCAGCGGCAAGGACGTTCAGGTCGGCGATTGCGTGCTGGGATTGCCTTCCAACGGACTCCACACGAACGGATACTCGCTCGCGCGCAAACTGCTGTTCGAGATTGCGGGCTATTCGCCGGAGACATTTGTCAGCGAGATCAAGAATAAGGTCGGGAACGAGTTGATGCGCACGCATCGCAGCTATTGGTCGATCATTCGCAAACTGATTGCGGGCGAATGCGTTGCGGCGCTGGCGCATGTTACGGGCGGAGGCATCACCGAGAACCTGCCGCGAGTGTTGCCCAAAGGCACGTCCGCTGTCATCGAGGTCGGAACGTGGCCGGTTCCACCGATCTTCGAGCATCTCCAGCATCTTGGAAAAGTTGAGCAGGAGGAGATGCTCCGCACGTTCAACATGGGGCTTGGCATGCTGGTGGTGGTTCCGGCGAAGAAGTTCAAGAAGGCGCAGACGTTGCTGGAGCGGGCCAGCGAGAAGTTCTACAGCGTGGGGCGGATCGTGAAGGGCGACCGGAAGGTTATTTACAGCTAGGCGATTGCAGAGTTTCGACCTTAGAGCTTCGAGCCGCGAACTGGCTGAATTCCCGTAGCCCCCAGGAAAATATCGATTGGCTCGCAGGGCACTGCAATTCTCATTTCCAATGAAATAATGTTCTTGCATGAGAAACCTTGGAATTCTTCTCTCTGGACGCGGGTCCAATTTCATTGCCATTGCCGAGAGCGTTGATGCGGGCCGAATTCCGGATGCGCGCATCGCGGTCGTCATCTCGAACCGTGCGGATGCGGCTGGTCTTGAAACCGCCCGTGCGCGCGGACTGAACGCCCTGCTGATTTCCTCGAAGGGCAAAGAGCGCGAGCAGCATGATCGGGAGATTGTGGCCGCTCTTCGGGAATATAAAGTCGATTTGGTTTGCCTCGCTGGCTATATGCGGTTGCTTTCGCCATGGTTCGTGCGCCAATTTCCGCAGAGAATTCTCAACATCCACCCATCGCTTTTACCAGCGTTCCCCGGTCTGGAAGCCCAAGAGCAAGCGTTCGCTTATGGAGTGAAGGTGAGCGGCTGCACGGTGCATTTCGTTGATGAAGAACTCGATCATGGGGCGATCATTGTGCAGAAAACGGTTCCGGTGCTCGAGGATGAGGACGAGCACAAGCTGGCGGAACGGATCCTTGAACAGGAGCACATCGCTTATACCGAGGCGATACGAATTGTGTTGGACGGTAAATTCAGGGTGTTGGGGAGAAGATTCGTGCGGGGTTAGAAGCAAGAGTCAGGACTTGTATCGGACGCCGAATCGCGGGGGCGATTTACTTCTGCATCGGCCTCGTCAATTGGAACTCGGCGATCTGCCTTTACATAATCAGTTCGTTGCTCCCGCGCACGATTGGGTGTTGCATGACTTCCAGTTCGTTTTTTACAAGGTTCAGGCCGTACACGCAATCTTCAAATTTCTGCGAGAGCTGGGCGAAGAGCGGCGCGACTTTCGCATATTCGAAGTGCTCGAATTTGGAGACGATGTAATAGCTTTCTTTCCCAGCTTTGACCCACTCCACGAAATTCTCTATGCGCTGGCGGCGAAGGCGATAGTGATTGATGCTCTCGGGAAACATGCCCGCGAAAAAGAGCGTGTAGTCGCCGATATGCTTGCGAACCTGGCGCTCGCGATCGAACGACGGCGCGGGCCCATAGATTGGATCCGATTCGATCAGCATCTCGCCCACGTCGTTCAGCGGACGGCCGGATGCGGTCCGAATCTTCATCAGTTGCTCGGCATCGCAGAACTCGGATAGGAGTTGCGCGACATAACCGATCAGCTGCGGATCGCGAATACCAATCTCCTGCGCGTAGTGCCGTCCGACAAGTTCGACGAATAACTGCTGCAGCGGATGCGTTTCCGGAATCATTTTTGGCCCCCACTTCAACTACTTAATCGTCACCCCGACGCCTTTGATTCAATATCTATGATTCAATGGAACCAAAGGTCGTGCAGATTAGATACTGTAGTTTTCGATCTAAAACAAGTCACCATTGTGCCACCCGGATGCTGAAACCCCGCGGTGGACGCGGAGTTTCGCCATGTTCTGCTGGCACTCGACAGGGGCGGCTGCTAATACGCCCGATTTGTGGAGTCGCGCCCGGGGACAACTCCATCTAGTGGAACAGAAACCGCGGAGAAACCGATCCAAGGAGGAAGCGTGGAGCGCACAAACATTGCAAGTGGCACACCCTGGGAGCCGATCGTCGGTTACTCTCGTGCGGTGCGCGTAGGACCGTACATTCAGGTGGCGGGTACAACCGCGACCGGGCCGGATGGCAAGATCGTCGGTGGCGATGCCTATGAACAAGCCGCACAGACTATCAGAAATATCGAGAGCGCTCTAATGCGCGCGGGAGCCTCACTCAAAGATGTGGTGCGGACGCGTGTCTTTCTCACGAATATCTCCGATTGGCAGAAGGTGGGCAAAGCGCACGGCGAATTCTTTCGCGACATTCGACCCGCGTGTTCGATGCTGGCGGTGAGCGCACTGGTTTCGCCGGAGATGCTGGTGGAGATCGAAGCGGACGCTATCGTCTCCGAAAAGGTGGGATGAAGCACGCAAGAGTGCAAGGCGGGATCCAAGGCTCGATCCCGCCAGCTTTCTGAATTCAGCTACGCTTACCGGCGACCTTTCTTCTTGGCCGCTTTCTTTTTCGCCGCTTTTTTCGGGGCTGCCTTCTTAGCAGCTTTTTTGGCCGGTTTCTTCTTCGCGGTCTTTTTGGCGGCTTTCTTTGGAGCAGCTTTCTTCTTGGCCGTCTTCTTCGGGGCTGCTTTTTTCGGTGGGGCTTTCTTGGGTGCTGCCTTCTTGGGAGGAGGCGTGCCGCCTCCGCCACCGCTCGTCATGGCGGGCTGGGGCTCAGAGAGAGGTTCGGGTTCTGCGCCCTCGTCCTCTTCGTCGGTCATGGCTGGTTCTTCTTCCTCTTCTTCCTCTTCGTCAAAATCTTCCTCCAGCGATTCGCTAAAAGCGCCGGCATCGCCGAATTCATCGGTTTCATCATCCCGACCGTAAAGAGTCGGATCGTCGAAAGGCATATCTCCTCCTGTATATTTGTGGCCCGCCCGCAACTTCGCGCGCGGTGCCCAGGGAATTAAGGCTACTGTCCGCGAAACCCTCCCTGCTTTTCGTAACGGGCCGCGATTATAGCATGGGCAGTTTCAGGGGCAGTATCGTGCATCCGGTAGAGATTTGCGAGAAAAAATTTGCGGAAAAATACATAGCGCCGGCGCGCTGAAATTCAAGAGCGAAGAAAGAACGAAGACAACCGGGCGCTCCACTATTCGTAGGCGAGGGCGTCGATCGGGTCCTTCTGGGCGGCCTTGAAGGCCGGGTAGAGGGCCCCAGCTACGGCACCGCAAATGGCAATCAACGTGGCGCGCAGAATCCAATTCGCCCCGAGAATGATCTGCAACAGGGGCAGCCGGTGTGCCAAGCCCACCCGCGCGACAAAACTGACGCCAATCCCAAGAGCGATGCCCGCCAGCGCCAGGAGAATCGTCTCGCGCAGGACGACATTCACGATGTAGAGCTTGGAAGCGCCCATGGCCTTGAGAATTCCAATCTCCCGCGTGCGCTCCATGACCGCCGTATACATTGCCTGAAAGATGACGATGAATCCGATGACGACCGCGATCCAGACGACCACATCGATGACGGTCGATAAGCCGGGATAATTTCCCGCAGTCATGTTCGCCAGGTATGCCGCCATGGAGTTAGCAACATAGCGCTCCATCCCGGGAAGGGCTTTGACTTCCTTCACAACTTCGTCGGCATTGGCGGGATTGTCGAGCTTGAGATAGAAGATTGTGGCCTTGTTTTCAGCGCCAATCAAGTCCTGTAATGTGCTGATGGGAATAAATTTGCGCGCGCCCTTGCCGCGCTGGACAATACCGCAGACACGGAATTTTTTGCCCAAAATCTCGGTTGAGTCGCCGACTTTCACGTGCTTTGATTGCGCGAAAAGGTCATCGACTAGTGCGTCGTATGGGGCTTGAAATGGCCCGCCTTCGAGATAGTGAAAGCCGGAAGAGAGGCTCTCATAGCTGGGCAGGTCGATACCTGCGATGATCTCTAGCGATCCAGTAGTTCCGATCGTCGTCACCACAGGAGCAACGCTGCGAACGTGGGGCAATTCGGCGAGCTTCGAGCCAATCTTGATGGGCATCGGAGCGCCGGTCAGGCCGGAGATAAACGAGGAGCCAGGGGGCAGGACGATGACGTCCGCGCCAATGCCGGCAGTGCGCGTACGCGAATCGTCGAGGAGCCCGAGCAGGAGACCGACGATCAAAAGTATCAGCGTAACCTCAAGCGCGACCGCCACAATGCTAATCAGGGACCGGATCGGCCGGTTCACCAGGTTTCCGACAATCATTCGGTTCATCATGTCTTTTTTCGGGAACTACTTGCCGGGATCTCCGGCCCGGTTCGAGGCAGCGCCGCTAGCATCCGGCTTCGCGGCCACATGCACAATCTCAGCGCCCGGAGGCTGGTCGAGCGCGAACTGATCGTTCGTAAGGGGCTTGTTCACATCCAGCTTGAGGACGTTCAAGGTTATATCGTAGTTTTCGCGGGGACGTTCGATCTCAATCGTGGCAGGCAGGGAAAAGCCGCCGAAGTCTTTGTAATTGTTATAGGTTGCATCAGTCGCGACATTCCCCTGGAGATCATAAATCCTCTGCCGATGAGGCAACAGGTCAACGCGGCTGAACTGTATCCTTCGCCATAAATACCAGCCTTGCGGGCCCTGCCGGATGACCGCCAACTCGTAGTCCGGCTGCTCGACTCGATGCCTCTTCGAATCAAGCACTGTTTCGTAGCCGTTTTCGAGTACCGCAATCTCGCATTCCGGCGCCGGGCACTCCGGCCCGATCTCAGGCAGCAACAACGCTTCGTAGATATATTGCGGACGCATGTTTTCCATGCGCTTATCGGGCTGGTAGTTGTCCCCGGTTGCCGGACCTATAAAGAACTTGTCCTTGGGCGGGACCCAGAGTTTGAATTCCTTGCCGTCGCTGACCATGTCAAAGGCGGTATTCCGGACCACCGGCATGAGTCCTTTCATGCGTAGCATGTCAGGCTTGCGGGCGAGGATGTACCCTCGAATCTCTTTGTAGTCCGTGACCCGGCCGTTCTTGGGATCGGCGGCTGAGGCATCGATGTCCACGGTCGCCAGAATGGTGTGGATTTTACTGGCCTGCTGATTGACGTAGTCGATTAAATCCTTTTGGCTGGCGGTTTTAAGCGGCGCGTTCGAGTATTGCCGCTCGAGCGGACGGGTGCGAAAAAGGCAGCCGCCTAGCGGAAAACTAGCCGCCATGAGACACAGAAGCAAAAACCGGCGCTGAAAACGATATCGTTCGATTCCAGACCTATAAGAGCAGGTGGCCATTAGCAATCTGATTAGTATAAGCCAACCGAGGATGCCTTTTAGCGTAGACCCAGTGCTTGACGGTAGGCCGCCACGTTGCGATTGTGCTCGTCGAGGCTGGTGGCGAAGCGATGATGACCATTGCCATCGCTGACGAAGTAAAGAAATTTCGAGGTTTCCGGGTGCAAAGCCGCTTCCAGGGCACTGCGGCCGGGATTACCGATCGGGCCCGGCGGCAGGCCGCGAAAGCGGTAGGTGTTGTACGGTGAGTCGATCGCCAGGTCGGCGTGATGCAAGGCCCCGCTGTAGGTACCTTGCAGCAACTCGGCGTAGATAACGCTGGGATCGGCGTCCAGCGCCATCCTTTGCGCGAGCCGGTTGTAATAGACGCCGGCCACACGGGCGCGCTCGTCAGGCGCTGCGGTTTCCTTCTCGACGATTGAGGCCATGGTGACAATCTTATTCACGTCGGGGACTGCGGTGGCGCTGTTCGATGGAGCACGAGCCGCCTCGGCCGATCTGCCGACACTTTCGGAAATAAGCCCGATCTGTTGCGCCACCAAGCGGAACTCGTGGACCATGGCGGCGGCCATTTCTTCGAGACTCTGGGTGCGCGTGAACTGGTAGGTGTTCGGAAAGAGATAACCTTCCAGGGATTTGGCGTCCGGCGCAATGTCGGAGATGAGACGGGTCTCAGTTTCTGCAATGTGGAGAAAATCGGTTGCCGAGCCTAGTCCCGCGTCCTCGATCGCCTTAGAGATGTCGAACATGGTGTAGCCTTCGGGGATGGTGACGACATGGAAATAAATGTCACCGCGGGCAATGCGGCTATATACCTGAGGAAGCGTGGCCGAGCTCTCGAAGAGATATTCACCAGCCTTTAAGGTCGGCTTGGGGCGCACGATATGCCAGAGACGGAAGGCAAGCTCGCTGCGTATGATGCCGGCCTTTTTCAGTTCCAGCGCGATGCGCCGGGTGGAGTAGCCGGAATGAAGCATGACGAAGGTTTGGCCGGGCGGAGGCGCGACGGGAACATAGATCTGCCAGGCGGCCAAGCCCACAGCCGCTAAAACGGCAACCAAGAATAATGTGATCAGAGTGCGCAAGCGGGTAGTTTAGATGCACTCACAGCATGGGGCAAAGTACCGCCGCAGGGAAGCTCACAACAGTAACGGTGATCATGTGCCGGGGTCAGATTGCCGAGGTGAACCTGGGGAGGTTGCCGCGGACACGGCATTTACGTTTGCAATCAGCGATTTAAAAACTGCAGAACTTCACTCTCCTAGCCAATCCGCGTAAGGCTTCAGGGTCTCCACGTGGTCGCAGATGATCTTGAGCGCGCCGGTGATCGGAATGGCCAGGAGCAATCCCACCGCGCCCCATACCGCGCCCCAAAAGAGTAGCGCCAGCGTGACCGCGAGGGGATTGATGCGCAGGCGACTGCCAAGCAGCTTCGGATAAAGGACGTTGAGTGCGATCAGATGCATCGCGATCACGCTTACGACCACGATCAGCAGGTCGCCGGCTTCGAGTTGCCCGAAGCCGACAAGTATGGGTGGGAACATGGCCAGAACGATCCCCAGATAGGGGACCAGGCTAAGAAATCCGCTGAGGAACCCGACAAAGTAGAAGAATGGCACATGGAGCAGGCCGAAGATCGCAACGCTCACCCCCGAGATCAGCAGGCCAATCAGGAAGTTCCCGACGATGAAGCTCTGCAACATCTTTCCGATCAGGCCCAGGGTGACGAATGCTGTGTGCCGGTGATGGAGTGGAAACAGCATGACGGTCGCGGAACGGGCATGGTTTTGCCATGTAAGCAGGAAATATGTAAGGAACGGAACGAATGATGCCGAGAGCAGGGTGTCCGTAACGCTGCCGGCACCATGCGTCAGGACGTCACTCCAACTGCTCACCTGCCGTACCTGAATCACGTTCTTGTCCGCGGCGGCGACTGCTTCACCCGTCTTCTCTATCTTTTCCGCCTGCTGGCGAAAGGGCTGGAGGATCGTACCGATCTTCGACGAATACTTTGGCAGATTGTCGGCGAAGACTGTCGCCTCGGTGTATGACGCTATCGTCACCCCGTAGAGTACGACGAGGAACAGCGCTACGCTCACCAGTGCCGCTACGGCCCGCGGAATATGGAGGTATTCGAACGCCTGCACCAGCGGAGACAGCGTGAAGCTCAGCAGAATGGAGAAGAACAACACGGCCAGGACCGACTCACCGAAGTAGGCAAATAGGATGATCAGGGCAATGCCGAGGAGAGTCAGCGACCAGTGGTTCCTGTTTTCCTGTTTTTCCATCGTCTCCATAAGATGATCGCGCCGCGCCGGGCGGCAACCAATTTTGCCCTAGCGCGCAGCGAATTGCACGAAGTAAAGTCGGAAGGGAATTCAGTTCTAGCTCTCAACTCCGAGCTTCAGGCAAAGAGGGTCACCGGTGACCGGTCACCGGCGATCGCTTTCGCTTGGGGCTGAGTGCTTGCAGCTCTTAGCTCGCTAGACGTTCCTTGCTTGACGTTCCTTCGCCTCCCCGCCATGATCCTGGTATGTCCTTGCATCGCCGCATCCTTGGCCTCGACGTAGGCGCGAGACGAATTGGGGTCGCCGTTTCCGACCCGCTTGGCATCACGGCCCAGGGGTTGGATACCATCCATCGCCAGAATAAACGGCGCGACTGGGCGGCACTCGGCGAGGTTCTCACTCGATATGACGTGGCGGAGATCGTCGTCGGCCTGCCCTTGCGGCTGAGTGGAGCCGAGGGCACGCAGTCGGAGAAGATGCGACAATTCGCCGACGACCTTAAGACGAAATTTGGTTTGCCCGTTCACCTCTGGGACGAGCGCTGGACCTCAACTGAGGCTAATCGTCTTTTGCGGGAGACGAACCTCTCAATCGAGAAGCGCGGGAAGGCTGTGGATCGGATGGCGGCGATGCTGATCCTGCAGTCCTGGCTGGAGGCGCATGGCACGCGCTGACCCCCTATTTACACGCGCTAACCATTTATTTCAGAGGGTGAAGCTGGGAGGGAGTTAGACAAGAGATCGGCGGTGCGAACGCGTATTACGAAGCCAATTCGGTAATCTCTGGCAGCCGCAAGTTGCACTTCGTCAGCGCCTTGGTCAAGGCTTCTTCGATGGCCGTCTCGGCGCAATTGCGCGAGATGGCAATCTCGCTGACCAGCAAGAAGCGGGCCCGTTCCAGCATCTTCTTTTCCCGAAATGAGAGCGACTTCTCCTGCGCAAGCAATAACAGACTCTTGAGCACGGTGGCCACGTCGGAGAGCGAACCGCTGCGCATGCGATCGGAGTTTTCTTTGAACCGGTCTTTCCAGTCCGCCGCATTGATACATTCGCCGGTCGAGAGGTAGTCGACGATTTTTTGCACCTCGCCGTTGCGAACTACGGGGCGGATCCCCACGTTGTTCGCATTGCTGAACGGGATCATGACCTTGAGGCTGCTGGCGGCGATTTTCAGGAGGTAGAAGCGCTCTACCGTGGTGCCGATGGTATGGCTGCTGATTTGTTCGATAATTCCAACGCCGTGATTGGGATAGACGACCTTGTCGCCGATGTGGAAAACCTGTCCGTTACTCATGGAGGCCCTCTCCCCAGAAAGGCGCGCTAGGATAAGTCTAGCGGAGGCCGGACGCTAAAGCAAACGGCTAGTAAGCTAGTGGAGGCACGACAGTCGGCCAAGTTGCGCCACGGGACATCTCCTTTTGTCCTGGTACCGGGGTTCGGTTCTAAGTCATTCCCCCTAAAAGCCTTACTCGTTTCCGGGCCGGTCCGCACGCATTGAGCCAAGCGGCATCCGGGCAAGAGCGGGCGTATAATGACCAACGCGCTTCAGTGCGCACGACACGACGATTTCATGACCGAGCAAATCAAGAAAAAGCTGCGAGACGAGTTGAACACTCTGGAGCATGAACTCGCCTACGACATTCCGCGCGAACTCAAGAAGGCAGTGGCGCTGGGCGACCTCAGCGAAAATGCCGAGTATCACACAGCCAAGCAGCGCCAGGAATACCTGAAGGCGCGTGTGCGCCAGCTGGGCAAGCGGCTGGCCGACCTGTCCCTGATCAACATGAACAATATCCCGAAGGACAAGGTTGGACTTGGCTCGACGGTCAAGGTGTACGACAACGTCAAGGGCGAGGAGATGGAGTACCAGTTGGTCATGAGCGAAGAGTCGGACGTGACGGCAGGCAAGATTTCGACGACTTCGCCCATCGGCCGAGCCCTGCTGAATAAAAAGGTGGGCGATACCGCGGTCGTTGTAACCCCTAACGGCAATCGGGAGATGGAGATTCTCGAGCTGTCAACGATGCACGACCTCGCGGACCTGGATACGGGCACGGGACCGAAATAGGCAAGGCAGCCGGTCACCAGTCACCAAGCCGTAAAGAGTTACTTGCGGCCGAGAAGCCAAGCTGTAAGCGGTAATCGAATTCTATGACTTGGACAAGTAGTGTGGGACGTGCCTGTGGCGTTTTGCTGGATGCCATTGTGCGCCTATTGGCCCTGTCACATATCAATCCCAACGTTCTTACGCTGATGGGGTTAGTGGTCAACAGCTATGCTGCGTTCCTATTCGGCTATGCCAATGGCGAAAACCAGCGGCGCATGTTCCTGTACGCCGGGCTGGTCATTATCGGCAGCGGTTTTTTTGACCTGGTGGATGGCCGGGTGGCCCGCGCGTCAAATCAGGTTACGCGCTTCGGCGGCTTTTTCGACTCCATTGTCGATCGCTACAGCGACGCGTCACTTTTCCTCGGACTGCTGGTTTTCTATGGGCGCGGCAACCGCTTCTTCTACGTTGTGCTGGCGGCTCTGGCGATGATCAGCGCCATCATGGTGAGCTATGCCCGCGCCCGCGCCGAGTCGCTCATCGGCACCTGCCGGGTTGGGTTCATGGAGCGTCCAGAGCGCCTGGTCCTACTCATCATCGGCGCGCTGTTTAACGTCATGGCGCCGGTGTTATGGGTGATTGCCGTACTCTCGACCATCACCGTCATTCACCGCGTTCTCTACACTTGGCAACGCACGCGGGAGATGGATGGGCTGGCACCTACGCGCGCCGCCTGAGATTTTTTCCAGCCAAATATTTCCAGAGATTTCCGGTAACCTCGGCTCACCTTAGAAATTTGCCAGCGAAGTCGTCGCATTCCGAGAAATACGATTTCACAACGCGGTGCCTCTCCCTTGCGTCGCGCGACGGACCTGCCCGATCACATGGTTCGCGAGGCCACAAAAGAAGAAGCCTTCCAGGTAAATCATCACAAAGCACACCGGCACCACGAACCGTCGCTCCGCTGGAAGAAACCACCCTTTACCGGACCAATACAAAAATAGCGGTGCAAAGCTAATGGCCACGCCCTGAAGCGCCCACACCAGCCACATCAGGGGCGAGTTGATCAGAGACACCCACTTCGGATTGATTTTGACTAGAACAGGATCTGGCATGTCCGTCTCCCTCCGTGCAAATTTGCCCTCGAACAATGAACATGCATAGAAGAGCAAACGAAGTTGAATGATATCGTGCTGTCGTCGTCACCAATCATCGTTCATTTCTCGGCTCCGTAACCTAAGTCATGGTTGCGCCATTGCGAACAGGGGTCACCACCTAATTTTCATGCCTGTTATGCTGAATTCCTGACCGGGGAGGGCGTGCTTTTGAACTGGCCGCGCGCGCATTGGATCGTAGGACTGCTGACTTTGCTCGCTTTTCCCCTGACCGGCCAATATATGCGCCATGTGGCTAACGTCCCGCATCTCGATGACGTCACCCGACTGGTTTTCCGTTCCCGCCATCTACTCATCCTGGCGGCCGGTGTTGCCAATATTGCGTTGTCGAACAGTCAGCCCTTTCATCGCGCCCAACGTGCAGCTTCAATTCTGATCATGCTCGCGCCGTTTCTGCTGATCGCCGCTTTCTTTATGGATCCCGCACGCGGACTCCACAGCAGCCAGATCTTCCGATGGGCAATGTACAGTCTGTGGATCGCAAGCATCCTGCTTGCCATCGTGAACCGTCCGCGCGGCGAACGAGCCAAGTCCCCGTGAATGCTAGACTAGACGCCGAACTTTTCGTGGGAGCCGGAACTTGCCAACAAATCCAGTTTTAGTCGTTCACGGTGGTGCCTGGGCGATTCCAGATGACATGGTCGAGGCGCACCTCCATGGCGTCCGCAACGCCGCGTCTGCGGGTTGGCGTGCGCTGGAACTGGGCGGCTCCGCCCTCGACGCGGTTGAAGAGGCCATTGTCGTCATGGAAGACGATGAAACCTTCGACGCCGGCCGCGGCAGTTTTCTCAATCGCGACGGCAAAGTGCAACTCGACGCCTTCATAATGGACGGCGAGACGCTCCGGGGTGGAGGCGTCGGCTGCGTCGAGCGTCTGCGCAATCCCGTCCGCGCCGCGCGCCAGATCCTTAGCAACAGCCCGCACGTTTATTTCGTCGCCGAAGGTGCCGAGCGCTTTGCCGCCGAGCACGGCATCGAGCTTTGCAACAATGAAGACCTGATCATTCCCCGCGAGGTGGAGCGCCTGCGCGAATATCAAGCGCAGGCCTCAACTCATGGCAACGATCTGTTTGCCCCCGAGCTTCCGGACGACGTGCTTTCACACGATACGGTGGGCGCGGTCGCTCTTGACCGCAACGGCAATATTGCGGCCTCAACCTCCACTGGGGGCACCATCAATAAAGCTCCCGGACGACTCGGCGACTCATCGCTGATCGGCTGCGGCTGCTACGCCGATAACGGCAGCGCTGCCGCTTCCACCACGGGCTGGGGCGAACCCATCATGAAGTTGGTGCTGGCGAAGTGGGCGGCCGACCGGGTCGCCGCCGGCAATCTGCCCGAGTGGGTCGCGAAAGAGGCGATGAATTATCTGAAGGAGCGTCTCAATGGCCACGGCGGAATTATTCTTCTCGATGCGCAAGGCAGGTTTGGCATCTCTCACAACACGCCGCGCATGGCCTGGGCGGTGCGCACGGCGGATAAGCTAGAAGCGGGCACCGAGCGCGGCAGCTAGCAAGTCGCGGAATATTTCAAAGGCGAGAGGCAACTCAGTATCGCGGTTCTAAAATCTCACTGAGAACTGAGAACTGAGAACTGAGAACTGAGAACTGAGAACTGAGAACTGAGAACTGAGAACTGAGAACTGAGAACTGAGAACTGGCAACTGAGAACTGCCTTCAAAACTCCACATGTGCCCGGAACGTAGGCACCACCACCGGCCCGCGGTCGCGGTTATAGCCCGGGTCGTTGATATGCTGCACGCCCGGAGCAAGGTAGATCCCGCGCCACACATGAGCCGTGTAGTAGCTCTCGACGATGTTCTCACGCCCGTAATTCAGGTTTCCATCGCCGAGCAGAAAGCCCAGTCCTCCGAGTCGCAGGTACTCCTGATGGTCTTTGCATATTCCGTTCGTCACCATCGCAAGCCCGGCGCGGTCCTGCTTGCGATGCCACCACGCACCACGCGCCCCCAGTCCCGCAGCAAAGGTGGAATCGACTTCGGTATAGGCGAACGACTCGGTCTTGCCATTGTCCCAGCCGAAGCGCGCGAACGCCGTCAGGTTCGAAGTCAGATTCTGCTCCACGTTTGCGCCGAATCCATACTTGCGCGTAATGTGCCAGGGATGATTGGTAATGTCGGGCACGGGCACGAGCCCCTGTTCGAACTGCGCAATGGCTTCGCGATAGATTCCCATGTTCGCGTAGTTCGTGTATGCGAGCAGCCGTACTACGCCTGCCTTTTTGGGGACGAGTCCATGCCGTAATTCATATTCGAAGTTTTCCGCGTGCACCTGCCAGGGCCGCCAAACCAGATCGATTCCATTCGCCACCTTGGGCATGAGCGCCTCAACAAAGCGAAATCCCCAGTTGCGGTCTTCGTAATCGGCGAGGAGGCCGACGGTGTATCCGCGCGTATCGGCCGCGTAATCCCACGCGCCGTTATTGTCGGTCGTCCAATTGATGAACTGTAGATGCGTGTCGCTGCCCACGGAATTGACGTCCATGAAATCCGGCATGCTGAACTTGCCAAAGCGAACTTCCAGCCGTCGCCGCGGGAGTTCGTCAAACAACGAGAACGCGTTGCGGTCGTTTTCGACTTTGTCCTTGCTGAAGGCAAAAACGTGATGGATCATACCCCGCCCGAGGTACGGAGCTTTGCTCAGGAGCGGATTGCGTACGATGTCCAGATCCGTATTTCCGGCCAGCCCAAAGCCCTGGCTGAGCGCGGCGCCACCCGCCTCTTCGATATCGACCAGCAGTTCGGTCGAATTGTTCAGTCGCGCCCCGGTGTAAAGCGTCAGCACGCGCGACGTCGCCTTCTCGTAATTCGGGCCCAAACTGTGTGTGCCACTATAGGGCGCGGGAAATGGAGGAAGGGCCTGAAAGATAAAATTCGCCTGTCCGGAAAGCCAGTAGCGGGTGCTTTTGAAGTGCGGGAACATCGACTCCGTACTGTCATCGGCAGGCGCTGGGTCGGGCGCGTCGGCTGCGTCAGGAGCGTTTGCCGAAGGCGCGTCGGGCTGTGTCTGGGAGGCGATCGCCGCAGGCGCAGGGGTGCCCGAGCTCTGGCCCCCTACCGGAGAGGCGGCACAAGCCAGAGCGAGCGTTACATAGCTAAAGAGATGGATTCTCACCCACATTAATATCAATATAGCAATAATGATTAGCTATAGTTAACAGAATATCGAAGATCGCCGATTTGGCTCTGCACGCGCCTATCTATCCTAAGGCAAGTCACATTACAGTGGCGTTACAGCCGAAATGCATGGAGAGACGGGCGCCCCACCCATCCCTGGCAGGCACCCTGGTCTGCGCGCTATGATCTTTCGATGCCCGACCTGGACTGGGTTCGTAAGTTGTGCACCTCGTTTCCGGATGTGACCGAGGACATGCCGTGGGCCGACGACCTTTGCTTTAAAGTCCGCGGCAAGATCTTTACTGGGATCGCCCTTTGCGACGGCCGATTTCCACGCATGACATTGAAGTCTTCGCCCGAAGCCTTTCACGACTTGCTCGAAATCGAAGGCATCACGCCAGCGCCTTACGTCGGCCGCTATAAGTGGATCCAGATCGCAAATTCCAACCTCCTGCCGGCAAGCGAGCTCGAATCCCTGATTCGCCGATCTTATGAATTAGTCGCCTCGAAGGCTCCCAAAGAAAAGGCGAAGTCGCACACCGCGAAGCGGAAAAATCCCAGCGCAGCGAAGAAGAAAATCAGGACGAAATTGCCAAGTAAACCGCCGGCCACGTCGAAGGCGAAATCATCGGGGTCCCATCGCGGCAGGTAAACGCCTCCGCTGGTAGGTAAGGAGCAAAATGCCGGAACAAATAGGGAACCTGATCCAGGACGCACTTCAGGCCCGGCGAGATAGCCGATACGAGGATGCGAAAAGCGGTCTTGCAGCGGCTGTCAATCTCTGTCGCAAGTCGGGCGCGCGATCCGATCTCGCCCGTGCGCTGACGGCCCTCGGTCAGATTGAGCGGGACCTTCATCACCTTAATGAGGCCTTGCAGCACTATGAGGAGGCAGTTGCCATTTATCGGGATGAAGGAAATCGGCCCAGACTTGCGCACACGGTTCGGCACCTTGGAGACATCCATCGTTCTGCCGGCCATCCAGCCCTAGCCGAGCCCTGTTATGTCGAGGCTCTTGAGATCTACCGTAGCGACCAGCAGACGACACCGCTCGAGCTGGCCAATGCCATTCGCGGATTTGCCATCCTCAAAGCCGAGGCTCGCGACAAGGCGAGGGCAACCATGCTTTGGACAGAAGCCCGTGACCTCTACGCGGAAGCAGGCGTAACCGAGGGAGTCAACGAAAGCAATCAACGATTGGCCGCGCTCGGTTGACCATCGACCGAGAAGCAATGAATCGTAACCGTGTTGTGAGACATTTACCGGCGTGCAGTGTTCAGCAGGTTGACGTTTGACTCCCGCCGACGCACTAGACTAGCCTCGTAAGTTCGCTTCCCATGCGCCTTCAATTCAAAATAGCGATTTGCGCCGTGTTTGCCCTCTTCACGGTCAGCCTACGCGCAGCTCCTTTCAATCCGACGCATGCGCAACACGCCATGGTGGCGAGCGTGCACGAACTCGCCTCGCGCGCCGGAATCGAAATCATGCAAGCGGGCGGCAACGCAGTCGATGCCGCGGTTGCCACCGGATTCGCCCTGGCCGTCGTTCATCCGCAAGCTGGCAACATCGGCGGCGGAGGATTTCTGCTTCTGCGCACCGCGAACGGCGAGACGCATTTCATCGACTTCCGCGAGAAGGCTCCAGCAGCCGCCAACGAAAATATGTACCTCGACGCGGAGGGCAAGGTGGTTCGCGATCTTAGCGTGGTGGGGTACAAGGCGATTGGCATTCCCGGCTCAGTCGCCGGTCTGGCGTATGCGGAGAAAAAATACGGCAAGCTCACGCTCGAAAAAGTAATGGCACCTGCCATCAGGCTGGCACGCGATGGGTTCCCGCTCGCCTATGAGGATGTTCGAGATCTCAAGGACGATAGGCATCTGGCGGAATTTCCGGAGTCGCGCCGCATTTTTCTGGGAGAGGGAAAGCTTTACCAGGCTGGCGAAGTATTCAAGCAGCCGGAACTGGCGCGGACGCTCGAGCGAATCGCGAAAAATCCCGATGACTTTTATCACGGCGAACTGGCACGGGAGTTGGCTTCCGACATTCAGAAGGGCGGAGGCCTCGTGACTGCCGCCGATCTGGCCGCGTATGAGGTCAAGGAACGCGAGCCGATTCGTGGGACCTATCGCGGCTACGACATTATCGGCGCACCTCCGCCGTCGTCGGGGGGCACGGCGCTCATCGAAATCCTCAACATTCTCGAAGGCTTTGACCTCTCCAGAACCGGCAACCGTTCAGCAGAAACGATTCACCTCACGGTTGAAGCTTTCCGGCGGGCTTTCTACGATCGCGCTGAATTCATGGGCGATCCCGATTTCTCCAGGGTTCCCGTACCGCAGCTGATCGACAAGAAATACGCGGAGGCATGGCGCGAGTCCATCGATGCGAAGCATGCCAGTCCGAGCAAGGATCTTAAACGCCCGCCATTCGACAACCTGGAGCGTGTGGCCAGTTCGCAGGCCGTCGAAATCCACGAACCCGAAAACACCACGCACTATTCGGTGGTCGATAGTGAGGGCAATGCGGTCGCCGTCACAACCACCCTGAATGATTCGTTCGGCTCGCGCGTAACCGCGGAGGGCCTCGGCTTCCTGCTCAACGACGAGATGGACGATTTCGCCTCCAAGCAAGGTGTCCCGAATGCTTACGGTCTGATCCAGGGTCCGGCAAACGCGGTCGGTCCGAACAAAAGGCCTCTTTCCGCGATGACACCGACCATCGTCCTTAAGGATGGCAAGCTATTCCTCGTTCTCGGCTCGCCCGGGGGGCCGACGATCACCACCACGGTGGCTAATATTCTGATGGGGGTGGTCGATTTCGGTCTCGATATACAGGAGGCCGTCAATTCCCCGCGCTTTCATAATCAATGGCTCCCTGACCAGATTGATGTCGAAGACCGCCTCTCTCCCGATACAATGAATCTTCTGCGATCCATGGGGCATAGGCTGGCCCTCCGGCATTCCTGGGGCGACGGCGAGTGTATTATGGTCGATCCCAAAACCGGTGAACGGCTGGGCGCGAGCGACGGACGCAACAATGGGAAGGCGGTAGGGTACTGATGCAAAGGGCGGTATCGACATACGTCTACGTGAAGGAACGCCTTCATCCGGGGCTGCTCGATGAGCTAGTTCGCGGTGGAGCGCAGGCCATCGAGATCTTCGCTGCCCGCCAGCACTTCGACTACGCCAACCGCAAGCAGCACGTTCGGGAGATCGCTGAGTGGTTCAAGTCCACCGGCATTCCGCTCAACTCGGTGCACGCACCGCTCTACTCCGACTACGAGTGGGGACGCACCGGTTCGCCTCCAGTGAATATTGCCTCCACGGATCGCGCCGGACGTATCGATGCTATGGACGAGATCAAGCGCGCGCTGGAGATCGCCGAGCACATTCCGTTCCGCTTTCTGGTGCAGCACATTGGCAATCCGAATGAGGAGTTCGACGAGAAGAAGATCGAAGCAGCCATGACCTCGGTCGAACACCTGCGCGCCTTCGCCAAGCCGCTCGGCGTGCGCGTGCTGGTTGAGAACATCCCGAATGAGCTTTCCACGCCGGATCGCCTCGTCGAGTTCATCCACACCATGCACTTTGACGACATCGGCGTCTGCTTCGATTGCGGACACGCCCACATGATGGGCGGCATTCCCGAGGCGTTCTCGATCCTGAAGAAACATATCTGCTCGACCCACGTTCACGACAACAACAAAGACAAAGACACGCATTTGTGGCCGGGCAACGGATCGATCGACTGGAAAGAGACCATGGAGTTGCTGCGAACCGCGCCGCAAACTCCGCCATTGCTGCTCGAGGTCGAGGGCGAGGAAAAGAAAGGCTCCAGCGAGGAGTTGAGCGCCACGTTCCGCAAGCTGGAAGAAAGCTAAAGCCACCGCCGAGACGCCGAGAAATGCTCTTGTTGAGAACAAACTGCGGTTGCTCTAGATAGCCTTTCTGATAGAGCTTTCATGTCGCGTTCCTGAAGAGCGGTCTGATGCGAATTGTCAATGAATTTCCAGATGCTCGCCCCAAAGATGCCGTATCGGACGCAACGAATAAGCAGAAGTGATTTTGGTTTTCTCGGCGCCCTCGGCGTCTCGGCGGTGAAAGGTCTATGTCTGCATCTATAAGCACCATTTCAGAGATCGGCAAACACGAAGGCCAGTCCGTCACCATTCGCGGATGGCTCTACAACCTCCGCGAAAGCGGCAAACTCCTTTTCCCGCAATTCCGCGACGGTAGCGGAATTATTCAGGGCGTTGTTCCGAAGAATGCCGTCCCGCCCGAAGTTTTCGATGCAATCAAAGGTCTTACGCAGGAATCGAGCGTCATCGTTGAAGGCAAGGTCCGCGCCGATAAGCGGGCTCCTGGCGGCTACGAGCTTGACGTGTCCAACGTTCAGGTTCTGCAGCGCGTGCCGGAATCTGATCCTTACCCAATCACGCCCAAAGAGCATGGCACCGACTTCCTCATGGAGCATCGCCACCTCTGGGTGCGTTCGCAGCGGCAGGCGGCGATCCTGCGGGTGCGCGCCGAGATTATCAAGGCGGCGCGCGATTACTTTGATAGCAATGGATTTACGCTCACCGACCCGCCGATCATCACGCCCGCTGCCTGCGAAGGCACGACGACGCTTTTCCCGGTCGACTACTTCGATGAGCAGGCGTTCCTCACGCAATCGGGACAGCTTTACATTGAGGCTACGGCTATGGCGCTGGGCAAGGTGTACTCGTTTGGCCCGACGTTCCGGGCGGAGAAGTCCAAGACGCGCCGTCACTTAACCGAATTCTGGATGGTCGAGCCGGAGATGGCTTATGCCACGCTCGACGATCTCATGCAGCTTGCCGAGGGTTTCCTGACCTTCATTGTCAAGCGGTGCCTTGACCATCGTCGTGCCGACTTGCTGACTATTGGGCGCGATGTGACGAAGCTGGAGAAGATTGAGCCTCCATTTCCGCGTGTCTCCTATGATGATGCAGTCAAAGCACTTCAGGACGGGCATGCGCAAGGGAAGCTGGAACATAGGTTCGAATATGGAGGCGATCTAGGGTCGCCGGATGAGACTTACCTGTCATCGCAGTATGACAAGCCGGTGATGGTGCATCGCTATCCGGCGGGCGTAAAGGCTTTTTATATGGAGCCTGACCCGGAGCGCCCCGATCTGGCGCTGTGCGTGGATGTGCTTGCTCCTGAAGGGTATGGAGAGATTATCGGGGGCTCGCAGCGCACCGCTTCGTATGAGTTGCTGGTGAAGCGCATCAAAGAGCACAACTTGCCGGAAGAGGCCTTCAAGTGGTATCTGGACCTGCGCAAGTACGGGAGCGTGCCGCATTCGGGTTTCGGGATGGGCATAGAGCGAGCGGTTGCATGGATTTGCGGGCTGGAGCATGTGCGGGAGACGATTCCGTTTCCGCGGATGCTGTACCGGCTTTATCCGTGACGCTGTCTCAATTTTCCGTTTCCGGGAGCAATACAAAATGCTCCACGTGGAGCAATAGTTGACATTGCTGTACGTACATATTGTGAGATTTTGGCGAATGGAATACGAACAAAATAAAGTTGATTTTTGCGGTTTGTGATAGTGGGCAAATCGGGGATTTTTCGCTGGATGGATGTTTACTCTCTGGTTAGGGTCCTTGCCCTTTAATCATCTGTTGACCGATGAGGATGCTGGGGTTAGCGAGGATTGCGAAATCGCGCTCTTAGAATGAGGCAGTTACAGCGAAGTATTCTTGAATAAAGGACTTACTTGTTCTGTTCCACTTCGCTTTCCTGGCTTTAGAGGGCTTCTGCGGCCGGATTTTGTCAAGTTGACAGGCTGTGCATTGTGACCTTTAATTTTGGCTGCACCTCGGACGCTCCGAAGGTGGGAAGAGCGCCGGCCGATACCGCTGGAGGGATTTGTGGGTTGTCTCGTATTGATTGTCTTTCTCGCGTTTCCTCGAATCGCACTCGTGCTGATGTTCCTCTTCTCCAATTCCCTGCAACGGGCGTACCACGGTCTGATATTGCCCTTGCTCGGATTTCTGTTTCTACCGCTGACCACTCTGGTGTATGCGTGGATGGTCAATATGAGGGAGCCGATCGCGGGCATTAATCTGTTGATCCTGGTCATCACCGTTGTGATTGACCTCGGCGGGCTAGGTGGCGGCGAATATCATCGGCGGAGACGGTGGAACGATTAGGCATGGCCGGAGTGCTTCGAGGGTTGCTCCGGATGCGGTCGACCGGATCTGAAAGTCCCGGGATTGATGCTGCGGTGGAGGAAAAACCTATTGATTCTCCCTTGCGTGGATCAGCGAGAGGCATGGTCCAAGATTCCAACAGCTCTGAAATATGGCACAGGCAAGATGTTCACGGGATTTTGTCGATTGGAAGTCGCACGGGGACTTCATGCCATGTCACCCAGGTTAGCGTCCAAAGAACGGACGCGAACCTGGGGCACCAAGCTTGTCTCACCTTCTGTCACGCTCTTCTCTCACCTTATTCGCTTACTTCTTCTGTCACCTCATCTCTCTGGCTTGTTGTGTGGTTTTTCGGTTTTCTTCTATGACTTCTTTTCTATTACGTCTTCTGTTGTCATCTTTTGTTGCTTCCACCGTTGTCCGTTCCCAGGGCGTGGTGAGGATCACAGACATCGGGGGCTGGGTGCGGTAAGCTCTCGCCATTCCGAGCGGACTCAGACGCTTCCAGCAGACGCGGCGCTCCCATTTTGTCACGTTCAGTTGCTACCGCAGGCAGCGGAAGTTTCGCACTCCTGACATCTACGATCTCTTTGTTCAGACTCTTGAAGACATGCGTGGCCTGTTTTCGATATGCGTGTATGGATATGTTGTGATGCCAGAGCATGTCCATTTGCTGTTGAGTGAACCGGAACAGGGCACGCTGGCGGATGCGATCCATTATTTGAAGCTTTCGTTTGCGAAGCGGGTGCGGAGCGGGGTCTCCAAGGTTAGCGCCCACAAAACGGATGCGAGCCTGGGGCGCCATCGCACGCTTGAGTCGGGATCGTTCTGGGAGAAGTGCTATTACGATCGCAATGTGCGGGACGCAAGCGAGTTTTCGATCAAGTTGCGATACTTGCATCGCAATCCGGTAAAGCGGGGATTGGTGAGCGATCCGGCGGAGTGGAAGTGGAGCAGCTTTCGACACTACGCGTTGAGGGAGGTTGGCGTGGTCGAAATCGAATCGGAATTGACGGCGCGAGATCGAGAGACTGAGGCGCAAGGCGGACCGCCTCGGAAGTTTTTGAGTGCTCCGGGTACTGAGACCCCAGCTACTGAGACCCCAGGTTATCGCGCAAAGAACGCGCGCGAACCTGGGGCACCAAGCACCCCGCACTCAGTTTCGTAAATTCAGGGTCACTTCGAGATCGGAGTTTGCCGCAGGCCTGGTGTCAGAATCGTCAGTTCTCCGACCTGCTCCCTCTTAATGGTACCCACCAGCCGGGCATGCTCCATCATCCAGACCTCGGGGATGATTTCGCCAACCAGCTGTCCATGACAGAAAAGCCGCACGACAGAGCTTTCGGAAACCACAACACCCACCGCACTGGTAACAGCGCTCATGTTGGCGGCCGCAATGTGACGGCTGCCGAGTCCCAGCGGTACGTCCACCTGGGTGGTCACAGCATCGAGGTAGCGGCATGCGGAAAGGAAAATCCCTTTGCGGCTTACTACAAAAGCGCCGTCCAGTTGCGCCAGTTCTTTGATCGTTCCGCGGAGATTGGGATTGGAGATCTGGAGCGATGACTCGGGATGCCCCGACAACGGATCCAAGATCAATGGTCTAGATCTTGCGAGAACGGCATTTTCATCCCCAAGGGTAAAGAGCGTGCCTATGCGTCGGCCCTCGCGACCTTCACGAGCGATTTCGACGGCGAGGCCGATCAGGGACTCGAGAACGTCGGGGTCATATTCCGTGACTTGGCAGAGAATGCTTTCAAACATCCATCGGATCCATCTTTTCGAAGAGACGGCGCCTACTTGCGTACGTGGTTTTGGATGAAGGGATGGCCGAGAAGATTCAGGCGCTGTTTTCCGGCACCCTCTCCGAACTGCTGTGCAACCAGTCGAGGATTCCACGCGCGGAGGTTGCGGGTTGCGCTGAGCGCAGCTACATTAAAGTGCGGGAGTTGGAGCTGTCCAATCCTGCAAAGACTCGGGTTCTGGGAACTGAAAAACTGAATATGCCTCTGCGCACAACTACGTTCAGCAGCATCAATCCGCGACAGATTCGGGTTATTGGCGTTCCGCTTGACCTTGGACAGTCGCGCCGTGGCGTGGATATGGGTCCGTCGGCGGTGCGCGTGGCTGGGCTGGAGGCTCGGCTGGAGGCGATCGGACATGTGGTCGAGGACGCGGGCAATATTGCGGTCGCAATTCCGGAGCAGAAAAAAGAAGGCGCGGCCAGCGCAAAATATCTTAAGGAAATTACCGCAACCTGCGTGAAGAGCGCGGACCTTGTTCTGAAGACGCTGGAGGCGGGGAAGGTTCCGCTGGTTTTGGGCGGGGACCATTCGGTGGCGGCGGGGACGGTATCGGGCGTCGCGGAATTTTACCGGCGGCAAGGGCAGAAGATTGGGTTGCTTTGGATCGATGCGCATACCGATATGAACACGCCGGAATCTTCACCGAGCGGGAACGTGCATGGCATGCCGCTGGCTTCGATTATGGGACTGCCTCCGTTTGAGCTGGGCAAGATTTACGACTTCACGCCGAAGATTGCGCCGGAGAATTGCGTGCTGGTGGGGATTCGCGATGTCGACAATTTCGAAAAGGAAAATATTCGCAAGGCGGGCGTGGAAGTTTTCACGATGCGCGACATCGACGAGCGCGGCATGCGGGCGGTGATGGAAGAGGCGCTGCGCATGGCCGGACGGGGTACGGCGGGGTATCACGTTTCGCTGGATATGGACTGGATCGATCCGGAGGATGCGCCGGGGGTGGGCACGCCGGTGTGGGGTGGAGCAACTTATCGCGAGGCGCATCTGGCGATGGAGATTATCTCGGATCACGGGCGCATGCTTAGCATGGAGATTGTCGAGGTGAATCCGGTGATTGATGAGCGCAATCAGACTGCGGATTTGGCGGTGGAGCTGGCGCTTTCGGCCTTTGGGAAGAAGATACTTTGAGATCAGCTGGGCGGCACTTAGGGAGAGTCGTTAGGGATTGTCATCCCGGGCGATGCAAAGGGCCTGTGTGCTGGCCGCACAATACATAGGTGCTTCGCTTCGCTCAGGATGACAATTCTTGAGTCGATTGGTCTATCGCCCGCCTTACTGGACGTCGACCACCTTGCCGTTGATGAAGGTGACTTTGATGTCTTTGTAGACGAAGATTTGTTTAGGGCCGAGGTTGATGATCTTGTCGGGGACGCCATTGGCGGCCTTGACCTGATCGGGTGTCATGCCCTTTTCGATCTGCACGGGCTCGGGTGCGGGCTGGTTCTGGGCCTGTCCACCGCCATTGTTGCCACCGTTGTTGCCGCCACCCTGGTCGTTTCCGCCGTTGTTGCCACCATTATTTCCGCCGTTATTGTTGCCCTGGTCGTTGCCGCCATTATTGCCACCATTGTTGTCCTTGATCGTTGCCGCTGTCATCGATGGCGAGCAGGCCGGCGATGGCGTCTTCGACCTGGGGAGCGCTCATCTTGGCGAGGCTGCCCTTGGAGAACTGGAAGACGACGTCGGCTTTGTAGAAGGTGGTCGGGCTGATGTTGTTGCAGGAGTCGCAGGAGACGATGCCCATGACGACCTGGTCTTTATCCATGTTGACCTGGATCTTGGTGGGATAGACCTTGTTGCCGACCTGGAAGAACTGGGTGGTTTGAGTTTTGCCGAAGTGGCCGAGCAGGCTGCCGCGCGCCTTCATGCCGAGGGCGTTGGGCGAGTGGACGGTGCCGTCCTGATACTTGGTGGCCATGCCGCTGGTCTGGTCGCCGTAGGGGACGCTGAGGACGCCGCCCTTGTTGATTTTGAGGACGGTTCCGGCCTCGATGACGGCGGCGCCATTGGAGTCCTCGCCCATCTTGACGAGGTTGTATTGGGCGTTGAGCTGGTCGGCGAGCGAAACTTGCGCGGGCAGCAGGGCGGGCGCGAGGACGATAATCAAAGTGACGATCAGAACGGGCATGTGAATCTTGTACCGCATTGCCAAATTCCTCCTGTGAAGCGTTTGGCCCATTTGGGCGCGTTCGAGAATTGCGGACCTCAGAGGCTGAAGAGACCGCATGAGAACTGGTCTTTGCTGTTTGCTCTTTCGCCCCTCCGGGGCTGGTTTATCTCCCACCTGGTACCCACGGCTTACGCCGTGGGCTGTATTCTTGCGCCGCTGCGCGGCTGAAAGCGGAGTCGTTGCGTCACCGCGGGACTGGGAATCGAGTTCTCACGCGCTCTCTAAAGTCCCTGGGTTATGCGTGGGACGGCACGACTAAGATCGTGCCCTTCCCTGGTTCTTGCTGGCGGTTAATTCTTGCTCAACGGTGATTTCTTGCCCACGGTTAATTTCTTGCTCACCGGTTGAGTTCTTGCCGATGACGATTTCTTGCCACGGCCGATTTCTGGCTTGCGGCTGAACGGCGCGCCCCGCTGCGATTATGCGAGGCGCGCATTCAGGTTAGTTCGGTTGCTTGGCGTCGGCTTCGGCTGCGTCCGCATCCGATTGCGCCTGCTTCAAATCGTCCTGGACGTTTGAATCGGGCGTGGGCTGCGGAACTTCGCCACCGGTGGTGGCGGTATCGGGAGCTTTGGGCAGACCGTTCTTGCCGTTCTTGGCTGCCATCTCCTTCATGCCATCGGACATGTTCTGACGCATGTTGTTGTACATATCCATGAGGTCGTCGGTGGATACGCCAACGGTGGCGCCGACCGCGCACTCGTCCTTGCGGCTGGCCTTGACCTGGGTGTCGACCATGTGGTCGTCGTCAGGCGTGTCGCCGGTGCGATAGACGACATCGCCGCCGGTGAGCGTGCACTCGTTGCCGTCCGCGTCGGTCAGATCCTCTTCATTGGCCACGACAAAGTAGCGAATGTTGGGATCGAGGGCCGGAGGCGGACCGCTATCGTTGCCTGCGCTGTCTTTGTTCGCGGCCGCGGTTTTCTCGGCAGCGATCTGGTTCTTGATTTCCTCGGAGAGCGCGTCCTTGATCTCCTTGGTCATGGCAGGCTGGCCGCTGGCCGCGGTGCCGCCCGCGAGCAGTAAGGCACCCCGCGGATACATGGAGGCGAGGTTCGCCGCCACCAGGGGATCGGAGGTGGAGAGTTCGGCGACCACGTCAGAGGAGGCTTGGTTGAAGGTTGGAGGCATCAGTTCGCCGTTGTCGTCGGCCGCTTGTTGCTGGTCGGCATAGGCTGCCTGCAAGGCGGCTCCTACGAAGAAATCAGTGAGCCAGAAGGCCGCGCTCGGATAGACCGGGTAGGGATTCCAGTACGCGCCGTAGTAGCCATACCAGGGAGCTCCACCCCAGCCCCAGCCGTAATAGACGGGAGCAGGCCACGGGTTGTAGGCCCATCCGTAGTAGGCAGGTCCCCAGTAATAGGCGGGAGCGTAGCCGTAATAGTTGTAGCCACCCCAGCCATAGCCGCGATAGCCGTAGGCATAGGCGCGTCCACCGCGCCAGTAGGTGCGCTGGTAATACTCATGACCGCCGTGGCGGTAGAAGGCGCGCTGGCTGTATCCGCCGTGCCGGCCATAGGCGACGGTGCGACGTCCGTTGTGCTCGGAGACGACGCGGCGACCGCCGTGAGGGCCACGATTGACGGTTACGTTGTGGCCGTTGACGTGTCCGGAGACGGAGCGGACGGAGCCGTTGGCGCGCGTCTGAACGTGGTTGCCGCTCTTGGTGACATGGCTCTGCGAGCCTTTTGGTGCATGGTTGCCGGCGGTGCGATTGCCGCCGGTGTTGCCGCGATTGCCGGCGCCGCCACGGTTGCCGGAATTTTGGCCGCCGCGATTGTTGCCGGCGTTTTGGCCGCCACGGTTGCCGGTATTCTGTCCGGCGCGATTGCCGGTGTTCTGGCCGCCGCGGTTATTGTTGCCGGTGTTGCCGCGATTGCCAGCCTGGCTTCCGCCACGGTTCATGCCATTTTGGCCGCCGCGGTTCATGCCGTTCTGGCCGGTGTTGCCGCGATTGCCGGCGTTCTGGCCACCGCGATTCATGCCATTTTGTCCGCCGGGCCCACGGTTCTGGCCCTGAGCGCCTCCGGGACCGCGATTCTGGCTCTGGCCGCCGGGATGGGCGCCGCCGCCACTCGGGCCATGAGACTGCGGAGCGGGATGAGATCCGCCTCCGCTGGGATGAGAACCGCCGCCGCCGCTGGGCTTGCTGCCTGCGGATGCCATTGCCGTGAAGAGAAATACCGCCAGTGCGACCGACCAAGCCGCGAGGAGAGTTCTTGCTGTACGACTAGAATTCATGAGCGACTCCTGAGATGTGCAAAGCATTTTCCAAGTTAAGAAACGGGAACAGGGCCGACGCGGGATACACGAAGGCTGTGCTCCCACTTGAGTCTATTTTGCGCTGAGCGCTCTTGGGTCGAGTGCCCTTGGGGTTAAGGGCTGGCACCGGCCTTCGAAGCGGGATAATTTCACACCGGATTGGCTCCCGGTGTCAAGACATCTCTCTGAAATCGTGGCAAGTGCCTCGGCTGGTTGACAGTAGAAGAGAGTTCTCTCTTTCAGCTCCCAGTTCCCAGTTCTCAGTTCTAGGTTTTTGAGCCGCTCCGGGCTGCTAGCTCTCGGCTGCGACTCACTTTGGCGCGGCGCATGTACCAATCCTGCGATTGACGCCGGGAGCTTGACGCGGCCAGACTGATTGGTTATGGCAAAAATTCGGGTGGGCATTTTATTTGGCGGACGGAGCGGCGAGCATGAGGTGTCGCTGCTTTCGGCGGCGTCGGTGTTGCAGGCAATCGACAAGACGAAATATGACGTGGTGCCGATCGGGATCACGAAAGACGGGCGGTGGCTTACCGCAGAACATGCGGAGAGACTGCTGAAAGGGGACGCGGGCTTGCAGGGGGCGGAGTCGGACGCGGAGAAGAGCGTACGGGCTACACAGGGTCATTTGCGGGCGGGCGATCCGGGAGCTACTCCGGGGGCGGCGGTGCTGGCGGCGGGCGAGTCGGTGGTGGTTCCTCCGGAGCCGGCGCGGCGCGGGACGGGGATGGCGCCATTTCAGACGGAGGCCAAGCTGCGCGGCGCGAACCTGGAAGGGGCGGATCTCGGGGAGGCACAACTGCGACGGGCGGCGGATCGCGCGATCAATGTGGACGTGATTTTTCCGGTGCTGCATGGGACTTTTGGCGAGGATGGAACGATCCAGGGATTGCTGGAACTGGCGGACATGGCTTATGTGGGCGCGGGCGTGCTGGGGTCGGCCGCGGGCATGGATAAAGACGTGATGAAGGCGCTGTTTCGGAATGCTCGACTGCCGATTGTGAAGCATGTGACGGTGCTGCGGTCGACCTGGGAGGGTGCGCCGCGAAAAGTCGAGAAGCTGGTGGAAGCGAAGTTGAGGTATCCGGTATTTGTGAAGCCGGCGAATCTGGGGTCATCGGTGGGAATCTCGAAGGCGCACGACCGGAAGGAACTGGGACCGTCGATTGAGGAAGCGGCGAAGTTCGACCGGAAGATTGTGATTGAGGAGGGCGTGGGCGGGAAGAAGCACAAGGCGCGCGAGATCGAATGCGCGGTGCTGGGAAATGACGAGCCGAAGGCTTCAGTGGCGGGCGAGATCGTGCCGTGCAAAGAATTTTACGATTACGACGCGAAGTATCTGGCGGAGGGATCGGAGTTGGTGATTCCGGCGAAGCTGACGAAGGCGGAGATGAAGCGCGTGCAGGCCCTAGCGGTCGCGGCGTTTCAGGCGGTCGACTGCGCGGGCCTGGCGCGCGTGGATTTTCTGATGGAGCCGAAATCGCGCAAGCTGTATGTAAACGAGATCAATACCATGCCGGGATTTACGGCGATCAGCATGTATCCGAAGCTGTGGGGAGCGACGGGTGTTTTGTATCCTGAGCTGATTGACCGGCTGATTCAATTGGGGATGGAGCGGCATCGGGATAAGAAGCGGAATCAGTACAGCCGGTGAGGCAGTGGCCAGTTACCAGTGGCTAGTTGCTAGTACTACTGCTGGCATCTGGTTTTGATTCACTACGCCTGGAAACACTGAGAACTGCTCTTCTCCAAGTACAATGGATGGGCGTGGCAGTTTCGGACTGCAAAGGCGCGAATCTGGGCGGCATCCCGAACTGCCGGTTAAGAAGAGGATCGATGGCACAGAATCACTATGTGAGCAAGAGCAAACGGCGCCAGAAGAGCAAGAAGCGGGTGGACGTTTCGCAGCGGACGATGGCGAAGGTGCGGGCGCTGGAAGCGGCGGAGAAGAAGAAATAGGTCGCGGGTTAGCTTGCCAAAGGCGTTCACCAACAAGGCCACGGAGGTTCACGAAGAAAGGCTCGGGAGCCGCAGCCGGGGACCTCATCCCTCGTTTTGGGAACCTCATCCCTCGCTTTGGGCATCCCCAGGAGGGCATTAGAGGGTATCCGTTTTGGAGCAGCCAAGGAAATTCAGCCAACGAAATCTTAGCGCTTGACAGACCGTTTGGTCGTTAGTAATATCACAATCCAAGTTTACTCATAATTGAGTAAACCGGAATTTCATGCAGAGTGGCTGAGGGACGAGCCCAAGGACGCCACGGCAACCGGGTCGCGATCATCTATCGCCATCGCAGGTGCCAACTCTCGCCCGGTAACGGGGACCATGAGATTCGGGTAAGCGGAATGACTTTTATTGGTATTTGAAAGTCTCGCACCTCCCGAGCCTCTTTTCCTACCCGGAAAAGGGGTTTTGTAGTTTACGGGGAATTATTTCCCGGCTCGTCCCGACGCCACAGAAGGAAGCAGCACGATGACGGGCACCTACCAGCTCCGCTGCCGCGAATGCGGCAAGACTTTCGATAACCAGCCACGTTCGATTTGCGAGTGCTTCTCGCCGCTCGAAGTCACGTACGATTACGACGCGATCAAGAAGCATGTTTCGCGCGAGTTGTTCGCCCAACGCCGGCCGAATATCTGGCGTTATCGCGAACTGCTGCCGCTGCCAGCGGGGTATCAGCCCTCCCTCCCCATCGGGTTTACCCCGCTGGTCAGCGCGCCCCGGTTGGGAGAGACGATTGGCTCGCGCAATCTGTTTATCAAGAACGACGCGGTGTGCCTGCCGACCTTGAGCTTTAAAGACCGCGTGGTGGCGGTGGCTTTGGCGAACGCACGCGCGTTTGGATTTGACACGGTGGCGTGTTCTTCGACCGGAAACCTGGCGAATTCCGTCGCGGCGCAGGCGGCGCGTGACGGGTTCAAGGCGTGGATCTTTATCCCTTCGGACCTTGAGCCGGCGAAAGTTCTGGGCACGCACGTTTTCGGCGCGGAGGTAGTGCGCATCAATGGCAGCTACGATCACGTGAACCGCTTGTGCTCGCAGATTGCCGACGAACACAATTGGGGATTCGTGAACGTCAATCTTCGACCGTATTACGCGGAGGGCTCGAAGACGGTCGGCTACGAGATCGCCGAGCAACTGGGCTGGCGCTTGCCGGATAACGTTGTTGTGCCAATGGCGGGCGGATCCTTGATTACCAAGATCAAGAAGGCGTTCGACGAGCTGATACTGCTTGGCCTGGTTGAGCCGAAATCAGTGCGCTTTTTTGGCGCGCAGGCGTCGGGCTGTTCGCCGATATCGACGGCGATCAAGCAATACAGTACCGAGATCGAGCCGCAGCGCCCGAAGACGATTGCGCGGTCGCTGGCCATTGGCAACCCCGCCGATGGACACTACGCGATCAAGGCCATCACGAAGAGTGGCGGCTGGTCGGAGGATGTGACCGACCACGAGGTCGTCAACTCGATTCAGTTGCTGGCGCAGACCGAGGGCATCTTCACGGAGACGGCGGGCGGGGTGACGGTGGGCTCGGCGCGCAAGCTGATCCAGCAGGATCGCATTCTGCCGGATGAGACGACGGTGCTGTGCATCACGGGCAACGGACTGAAGACGACCGATGTGCTGGTCGACCGATACCAGGCCGAAAAACCGATTGCCGCCAAGCTCAGCGAATTCGAGGCGTATCTGGCTGGGAAGATCGCGGCAGCGCCGGCGGTTGCGTCGGCCGCTTTGGCGGCTGCGACTGCGGTGGCGTAGGCCGACTGTCGTTGGTCGTTAGTCGTCGGTCGTTCGCGCTGCGGAGACGTACCCTGCAGCCCACCCAGAGTGCCAGCAGACACTCCCGACGAATAGCAGCCCACGACAGCCTCACCTGGCACCCGGCGACTGACACCTAACAATTGCTGACCGACAACCCACGACTAACGACGGATTTTCATTTGAAGGAGAGATTTATGAGTATCACTGTACAAATTCCTACCGCGTTGCGGCGGCTTACCGCGGGCACTCCGCAAGTGATTTGCGACGCGGCCAACCTGAATGAATTATTCACTACGCTGGATGGGAAATTTCCCGATCTCAAGCCGCATTTGCGCGACGAGGAGGGAGAGATTCGCCGCTTCCTGAATATTTATGTGAACGAGGAAGACATTCGCTTTCTGGGCGGCGCTGAGTATGCGTTTCAGGAAGGCGATGAGGTTCTGCTCGTTCCTTCGATTGCGGGCGGAGCGAATTGATCAGTTGCCAGTTCCTAGTTCTTAGTTCTTAGTTACTAGTTCTCAGTGCCTAGTTCTCAGTTCTCAGATCATGGCCATTGCTACACGCGGCCGGCGGCTCAACACTGAGAACTGGGAACTGGGAACTGGGAACTGGCAACTGAGAACTGGTAACTGAAGCGCCTTTCAGCAAACACCCTACCAATTTGCGGCATCTAACGCGCGTTGATTATTTCGCACGGTTGGAGGAGTCTGCATGGCGCACTACGCACTACTTGGGGAATATCGATTTGGCAATGCGGCAGAAGACGTTCGCGGCGCGGCGCTGTACGGCGTCGGCGATGAGAAGCTTGGGAAAATCAAGGATGTGATCTTCGATCACTCGACCGGCGATGTGGGTTACGTGGTAGTGGATACGGGCGGCTGGCTATCGACGAAGGAATTCGTTGTGCCCGCGGATCGCCTGCATTCATCCGAGAAGCACGAGGGCGATTTTGCATGCGAGTTGACCAAGCAGCAGGTTGAGAGTTTTCCCGCTTATAACGAAAAAGACCTGTCGTCGCATGAGCAGTGGGAGGATTACCAGAATCGCTACCGGGCGAAGTGGGAGACGAGTCCAGTGATGCATCGCAAGGAAACGGACCGCAACATTACGCCGACGACGTTGCAGATGGAAGGGAATCGCAATTCGGCGGAGGCGTCGGGCAACGAATCGGAGTTGCGTCCGAGAGCGGTGGAGATGGATCGCGCGTCGCTGGAGGCCGCGGATGAGCCGACGGGACGGGTGGTTCCGGCGGGGACGGATTCGGTGGTGATCAGCAATAGCGCGTCGGGGATTGGCGGTCGCTGGGACACGTTCCAGGCACGGTTGCGGGAGCGGCGCAAAGAGGCGGTTGCGAGTTGCGCGACGTGCCGCGTCGGGCCGGGAAGCGTTTCCGAATCGGAAAGCGCTACGGATTTCAAGAAGGCGGTGTAGGCCCGCTGGACGTAGTGGAGACAGGTGGATGATTGCGGCGCGGCGGGCGAGGACGCCCGCCGGACAGCCGGCGCTACGGTTCGATTATTTTGGGTAAGGCGTCTGCGGCTACAAGCTACCGTATCTCGGCGCAGACACCTGTGAGTCTCAACCCGCAGCATATTACTTCGAGTGCTACTCGCGGTTGAGTTCGCCTTCCATCTCGCCGGTGAGCGTCACGAAGCGGATTGCGCCTTGGGCGTCTTCGAAGATTAGGCCGGTGCCTTTGCCGTTGACTACCGCAGCCACCAGGTGGCCGTAGGATTTCGGAATGCCTCCCTTGGTGGGGGTCTGGTCGTAGCGGTTGAGCTGACCTTCCTTCATGCCGGTGATGCTGACGAAGCGGATGACGCCTTCGGGGTCTTCGAAGACGAGGCCGGTGCCGATGCGGTCGGCGATGGCGGCGACGAAGTGACCGTAGGATTTGGGGACGACGCCGTGGGAGGCCTCGTAATACGGAGCGTCGTTGTGCGAGCCGTCGTCGTGCGAGACAGCGTCATGCAAAATAACGCTGTTCGAGTCCGCATGCGAAAGCGCGCCGTTCGACGTTGACGCGGCGTGAACCACCTGGGGCGAACGGAAATGCGCTCCGAAGGAACAGCCTGCCACGAAAAAAAGAATGGCGGCCGCGGCAAGCAGGGACTTCCTGCCAATGTAGATGGTCACGTTCTTACCTCGCATTTCAAGAACTGGGTCGAGAGACTGCTTTGAGAAATTGTTGAGAACTTTTTTCAGAACTCTTTTCAATTTTTTGCAGAATCCTCGAGCGCTAGGGGTCAACCTCAATTTTGTGCATCATGCCCAAATCCTCATGAAGAAGGATATGGCAATGGAAGACGAATGTTCCGGCAATGGCCGGATCGCGGAAATCCATGCGGAGTTTAACGCTGTGATACGGGCCGGTTCCACTCCAGTAGGGAATGGTGATGGTGTCAAGCATCTCGCTCTCGGGAACTTTCTTGCCGTCGACCTCGAGCACCTTGAAGTGAATCTGGTGGATGTGGAAGGCGTGAGTTTCGAGCGCGTGGTTTTCGATGGTCCAGTCTTCTACGGCGCCGACCTTGGTGCGGATGGCGGGCTTCTCGTTGGGGTCGAAGACCTTTTGCGGCTGGCCGTCGACGGTGATGTAGAACTGGATGGGACCGTTGGTGCCGCCGAATTCTTCGGAGAAATAGAGCTTGCGCTCGGCGGTGATTTTTACGTTATCAAGATCGGACCACTTGAGCTTGGGTGCGGGCGCAGGCGAGCTGGCGGATGAGCTGGATGCCGGCGCGCTGTGCGAATCGGCCACGTTGCCCGACACAGGATTGATGAGCGCCAACTGCACGGACACGTCTGGATTTCCGGTTGGGCCGGTGTCGTAGGGGCCGACGACCATCGCTCCAGTAGCGCCAGCGGGGGGTCCGGTCACGATGAACTCGGCGCGACCGGCGGGCGGGATCAGGATGGTTTCGACATTTCGCGTTTTGGCGACCGGGTAGCCGTCGAGGGCGATCAGTTCAAGCTTTTCGGGCTTGTTGTTGATCAGGATCTGGAGGGGCATGAAATCCTGGATCGAGGCATTGGCGACGCGCCAGAATTGGCGCTCGCCGGGCCCGATGTTGATGTAAGGAGCCGGCTCGCGCGGGAAAAGCGAAACCTGGAAGTTGAGGCTCAACTGGTAGGGACCGGGAATCCATGGGACAAGATATTGCTGGCGAATCACAAAGACGCGCTCTTTGAGACCCTTGACCTCGGGACGGTATTTCTCCATGCCGTTGATGACGAGCGCGCCGGCAGCTCCGCCATTGACCTGGAACTCGGTGAAGCCGTGGATGTGCGGGTGATACCAGTAGAGACCGGGCGGCGTGTCGGATGGAATCGGAATATTGAAATTGAAGGCGGGCGAGCCCGGCTCGATGAGCGTGTCAATCACATCATCCTGATGGCAGACGGGAGAGACGGGCATGCCGTGAAAGTGCAGGTTGGTGGAGCTGACTGAAATCGGACCAGTGTCGCCACAGACCTGAGCCGTGGCCGGGTGATGCATCTGCATCTTCGAGGCGTCCGAATCCTGGATGACATCGGCCAGATTGAGCTGCAATGTGTCGCCGGGATTGAGGCGGAGGGTGGGCGCTTCGACCACGCCACTGGGAGCCTGGTATTGATAGCAATAGTGCGTGTAGCCCTGCTGGTCGACAGAATAGCCGAGAGAAAAGTCGGCTGACAGAGTGCCGTTCGTAGGAGCGATGGTGTAGGCGTCCGTGACCTCGGAGCCGGAAGCAGGACGGGCGGGACATTGAGCGAAGAGCGGGACGGACAGGGTGGAGGGCAGCGTGGCCGCAAGTGCGGCCCATGCAATGAGGATCGCAGAGGATTTTCCAAGACGCATCAGATTCATAGTTTGTCGAACTCACCCAAAAAACTGTGTTAGCGGCTGCGCTGCATTAGAACTGACGGGGCGGAAATCTGCCGATTGAGAGCAGGCCGCGGCTGTATTCGTCGGTTGTTGGAGAATCCTTGGCTTCGCGGATATTGCATTTCGAGCCGTTGACCGTAAGATTCAGCGCGGCGATGCCGGAAGGAGCGCCGAATTCGGCGACAAAAACGCCCCCGCCGTTGCCGCTGATCTGTTGCAAAGCGAGGCTGCCGAGATAAGACCAATCCGAGACGTAGCCCCTGATTTTGGGCGACGTGCAACCTTTGGTGACCTGGCCCGTGCTGGGATTAAAGAACGCGGCCGAGACGACGTCGCCCTGAGTATTGCTTATATAAAGAATCGATTCATCGGGGCTGAGAAGAACGTTGCTGGAATTGATGCCGGCATGAGTCTGGTAGACGACGGTTGCGGTCAGCTTGCCGGAGGAGATGTCAGAGACCTCGACGATATCGGCGGTTGAGGTGTCACCGAAGATGGCGAAGTGGCCGTCGGCGGTGATGTCGATGCCGTTCGGGTAGCTCTCGCCGCCGACGGAGGCGGTGGAGTTCTGCTTGTCGCCGTTGGAGACGGGCGTTCCGGAGGCGATGTTGAAGGACTCGATGGAACCATCGGCGTAGCTGGCGATCATCATGTTGCCGTGAATGGCCATGCCGTCGATGATTCCGCCATTGAGTCCGGCGACGGTAATGTCATTGACGAAAACGAGCGCGCAACTGGATTGGATCTGGAAGGTCGCAATGGTGTTCGACGAACTGAAGCTCGCATAGACATAGCTGGCGTTGGCGGCCAGGCCGATGCCATTAGCCGAGCCGTCATCGGAGGGCGAACCGGTAGCCGATCCGCCGGGATAGCCGGAGCCGGGAACGATCCAGAACAAGTCGTTGGTGAATGCCTCAGTCGCGAAGATGCACTGGGTATTGCCGCTGTTAACGGGCATTACGCGCGACATTCCGAACAGGCCGCCGCCAATGCCGAGACCGGGACCCTGGACCTCCATGGCGAACTGGAGCGAACCGCCGGCACCGATGGTGAAGAACGAGACGCCATTGGTGGTCGAATCATCGTTGGTGATGACGTAGTCCTGAGCGGGGGCGTGCTGAGCCGCGAAGATGAAGATGAATAGCGCTGCAGCGAACAGAATGGTGGTTTGCAAGCCGCGCGGGTAGAGGCTGGCGGGGCGCGGACGAGTTGCGTTGCAGCACCAGACAGAGGAGATTTCCATAGGAGACGCGCGGTGCGTCAGGGGGACGTGAAGAGATTGGAACACAGGCGGAACGAGGATTCAACCGAAAAGCCGAAGCAGGAAGTAATACGATCATGGCTAGTTGGCGACCGAAATCAGCCGATTGGAGCGGGTTTTGAGGGCAGGCAGCCGGTTGTAGCCAGGTTTTCCGCGTGCATCTTCCACATGCATCCGCGGGAGTTACACAGGGACTGAAACGCTATCAACGATTTCTTTGAGGACCTGCTCTGACTGTTCGGACTTCTTCAAGGTGGATGCGTAATGGGCGTTGACGACCACGCGATGCGCGAAGACGGGGACGGCGAGCGGCTTGAAATCTTCTGGAGTGCAGTAGTCGCGGCCATCGAGAAACGCCATGGCCTGGGCGGCACGATAGAACATCTGCGAGCCGCGCGGCGAAACGCCGAGAGAAAGATATTCGGACTCGCGCGTTTTGGCGACTATGGCGAGCGCATAGGTAACGAGAGATTCATCGACGTGAATCTCAGTTACGGCCTGCTGGATCTCGATAACGTCATTGGCGTTGAGGACGGGCTGGAGCTTTTCAAGCTGTGCCGTGCCGGCCTCTGAGCGGAGGATTTCGCGCTCGGCGCTGGCGTCCGGATAGCCCATGTGCAGGCGCATGAGGAAGCGGTCGAGTTGCGATTCGGGCAGAGGATAGGTCCCATGGTGCTCGACGGGATTCTGCGTAGCGATGACGAGAAACGGCTGCGGTAGCGGGTATGAATAGGCGTCGACCGTGACCTGGCCTTCGTTCATCGCCTCGAGCAGGGCGGACTGCGTCTTGGGCGTGGTGCGGTTGATCTCATCGGCGAGAAGGACATTGGCAAAAACCGGACCGCGCTTGAACTCAAATTTCTGCTCGATGGCGGAATAGATAGAGATGCCGAGCACGTCGGAGGGCAGCATGTCACTGGTGAACTGCACGCGCTGAAAGGTGCAATCGATGGCGCGGGCGAGCGCCTGGCCGAGGGTGGTCTTGCCGACTCCGGGAACGCCTTCGATGAGCAGGTGGCCGCGCGCAAAGATGGAGACGAGGGCGAGGCGGAGCACGTCGTCTTTGCCGCGAATGACGGTGCGGAGCGCGTTCTCAAGATCCGCGGCGCGGCGGGCGGTTGCTGTGAGGGTATTGGGGGCCACTTTGTTGGATTTTACTATGTGCTCTGTAGAGGATGGAGTTACGGGGGTCATACAGAAGTTCTCAGTTCTCAGTTCCCAGTTCTCAGTAAAACCGAACACTTTGTATGGTTGACTGTCACGGCGGCTAGGCGACGAAAGCCACATAATCGCGGCTGGAGGAAGTATGGGACGCTCCTATCGGGAACTGATCGCCTGGCAGAAATCTATGAAGTTCGTCACTGAGGTCTACCTGGCTACCCAACAGTTCCCAAACTCCGAGCTTTACGGACTCACTAGTCAATTGCGTCGCGCTGCGGTTTCCGTTCCCAGCAATATCGCCGAGGGGCAGGCTCGATGCTCGCAAAAGGAGTTCCATCATTTTCTGAGCCAGGCGCATGGCTCGCTCGCCGAAATCGAGACCCAGTTGCTCATAGCAAGAGAACTCAGATACCTGCCTCAACCGAAGGCGGCGGAGTTGCTTCTCGCCGCCGATGAACTCGGAAGAGTCCTGAACGGATTGCTGGCATCGACCAAAAGCCGTGCTGCGTAAACTTCCCGCCCTGTTTTACTAAGAACTGACAACTAAGAACTGGGAACTTATTGTAAGAACTCGGCTGGCCGTCCGGTCAGTCGCTCGATCCGCTTTGCGGTTGGGGGATGGGTCGAGAACAGGTTGCCGAAGCTCATCCCTCCTAAGAACGGCTGAATGATGAAAAGATGCGCGGTTGATGGCGTTGCGAGCAGTGGCTGGCGTCCGCGAATAGTTTTCGATCTTTGCCAGAGCGCTAGCCAGCGCATAGGGATTGCCGGTCCAATGCGCGCCGGTGTCGTCGGCTCCATATTCGCGGGACCGCGAGACGGCGAGCTGAATCAGCGTAGCTGCGAGGGGCGCGAGGAAAATCATGGCGATGGCTGCGATTCCACCACCCCCACGTTCTTCGCGGTCGCCTCCGCGCATGCCGCCGAAGATCATTCCCCATTGTGCGATGTGCGCGAGCCAGGTGATGGCGCCGGCGAGCGTGGCGGCGATGGAGCTGATGAGGATGTCGCGATTGCGCACGTGGCCGAGTTCGTGGGCGAGGACGCCTTCGAGTTCGTCGTCATTGAGGAGGCCGAGAATGCCCTGAGTTACCGCGACGGAAGCGTGGTTTGGATTGCGTCCGGTGGCAAACGCGTTGGGCGAATCGTTCGGAATGACGTAGACCTTGGGCATGGGCAGCCCGACTTTTTGCGAAAGGCGCTCGACGATGTTGTAGACGCGCGGCAGTTGATCGCGCGTGACGGGCTGTGCGCGGTACATGGCGAGCGCGATCTTGTCGGAGAAAAAGTAGGAGACGAAGTTCATGATGCCCGCGAAGACGAGGGCGATGAACATGCCGCTTTCGCCGCCAAAGGCGCGTCCGGCAAGCATCAGCAGGAGCGTCATCACGGTGAGAAGAAGAGTAGTTTTGAAGACGTTACTCATAAAAGTGGCCCCAGGGAACCAATCACATCATATTAGATGTTGAAGGGGCGCGTTCGGCTCAGAGGGGCACGGTACACCTGTTCGCGGCTTGCGGTTCCAAGCTCGAAGTTATAATCGAAGCGCATGGCAAACTTCCCACCGGTTGATGAGCAACTAGCCTACATAAAAAAGGGCGCTGCCGAGATCGTGAAAGAGTCCGAGCTGCGCGCGAAGCTCGAACGGTCGCTGAAGACGGGCAAGCCGATTCGCGTCAAAGCGGGCTTCGATCCTACGGCGCCCGACCTGCACCTCGGCCACACGGTGCTGTTGCGCAAGCTGAAACATTTTCAGGACCTCGGGCACACCGTGATTTTTCTGATCGGCGATTTCACGGGAATGATCGGCGATCCGACGGGGCGCTCGGCCACGCGGCCGCCGCTATCGCGTGAGCAAATCGTGCAGAACGCCGAGACTTACAAGGCGCAGGTCTTCAAGATTCTCAGCCCGGAAAAAACCGTGGTTGATTTCAATAGCCGGTGGTTCTCAAAGTTCACGGCCGAAGATTTCATCCGCCTTTGCGCGAAGTACACGGTCTCGCAGATGCTGGAGCGCGAAGACTTCCACAAACGCTTTCAGGAAGAAAAACCGATCGCGGTGCATGAATTGCTCTATCCGCTGGCGCAGGGGTATGACTCGGTGGCGCTGGAGGCTGATGTGGAACTGGGCGGGACGGATCAGAAGTTCAATCTGCTGGTGGGGCGGGAGTTGCAGCGTGCTTTACGACAATTCGCACTCCCAGTTCACACGAGACTCTTCGGTGGGCCGTTAACCATCTCAGGAACAAGAGGCGGCTGGTTGACAATCAATCGGCTGACCAGAAGGGAACGCTCGATTCCTACTTAAAGGGCCCTAAGACTCTTGATCGACAAGAAGAGGCGAGACTAGGATACTCTTATTCACTCTTTAGACGCTTATTACGACATATACAGAAACGCCTGCGGCAGCAGATCAGAATGGACCCATAGATTATTGGCCGTCCAAAAGCAGGTCCGACCTTCCGGTCAGTCCAGGAGTGAAACGGGACAAATCGTACTAACTATGCCGATCCTTGAGGGGACCTGAATGGCGTACAAAAGATGTCAAAGTCTCTCGATAATGCAATTGGCGTTAACGAGCCTGGGTCGAGATGTACGCCAAAATAATGCGTATATCAGATGAACTCATGTGGAAATATTACGTATTACTCACCGATGTGCAGACAGCGGACATTGCAATAAAGTGAAACGGGCTGCGGCAAGGCGCGTCCAATGGCAGCGAAGAAAGATCTCGCACAAAGGATCGTCACTGATTTCCATTCGGCAGCAGAAGCGAAGCAGGCCGCGGAGGAGTGGGCCAAACGGGACGAGGTTTCAGACGATTCAGTACCGCTCGACGTGACCGTCGAGAAGTACCCCCGGAGGCGGCACTAGGTTGGCTAATGCTAATTTCGCGCGAAGGATTCGCTAGGTCTCTCGTAGGTCCGAGATGCAAATGCGCGCAGAGATCGAACAGGGAGGCCGTAGAATTGACGGGGTAGTCATCACGGATCTGATGCCGCCGCTGGATGAAGAAAGAGTCTTTACATTGCAATGGGAATAGCAAAAACCGAGAAGCGCTTCGATATCAAACAAGTGATCGCCCGATATTCTAAGAAACCGGAGCGAGAACTGTAGCTAACGAGGTACTTACGAAGCTGGTCTCGCACAATCTTCCTGGAGTTGGCGACCTTAAACCTCTCACCTTTGAACCGCTTCGATTCCTTCGCTTGTGCCATTCGGTGGCCTGCTCGTATTTGTAGGCCAGGTGGAGGCCTTTATCCGGGAGCCATGGCGGGCCTGCTAATTGCAGGCCGATTGGCAGGCCGTCCTGGGTGAAGCCGCAGGGGAGGGAGATGGCCGGGATTCCCCAGACGTTGAATGGTCTTGTGTTGCGCAGCATCATCAGTTCGGCGGGGCGCAGGTTTTCTGGATTCTGTTTCAGGTTGGCGATTGACGGCGGCGGAATGGGGACGGTGGGGGTGAGCAGAATGTCGACTTCGTCGAAAACTTTGAGGATGTTTTCGCGGGCTGCGGCCAGCTCTTGTCGCGCGCGCTCAATGTCGGCCGGCGGAATGTTCTCTCCGGATTTGATTCTCGCCAGGGTTGCGGGCTGGTAAAGCTCGGGGGAGCGGGCGATGAAGTCTTTGTGATAGGCCCAGGACTCGGCACTTGCGAGGGTGCGGTCGGTCGAGACATCGAGGCGGACTTCATCGCGTATCTCTGCGCCTAATTTGCGAATCACCTGAATCGCTTTTTCGACTGCGGCTGCGATCTCGGGATGGAGATCGTCGAAGAAGAAGTTTCGTGGGATTCCTACCCTTAGCGGTGGCAGCGGATCATCGAGGCCGCAGGTGTAGTCGAAAATGGGAACATCGGCGGTGGTCGCATCGCCGTGTTCATGACCGGCGAGGACCTGGAGCACCAAGGCGGCGTCACACACCGAGTTCGCGATCGGCCCGACGTGATCGTAGGAGGGCGCGAGCGGAATCACTCCCCGCGCGCTCACGCGGCCATAGGTTGGCTTGAGGCCTACGACTCCGCAATAGGCGGCGGGCAGGCGGATCGAGCCTGCCGTGTCGGTGCCAATGGCGGCGTAGCCCATGCCGGTGGCGACGCTGGCGGCCGAGCCACCCGAGGATCCGCCGGCGATGCGCGATGTGTCCCACGGATTGTGGACCTCTCCGAAATAGCTGATCATCGAACTGCCGCCGTAGGCGCATTCGTGCAGATTTTGTTTTCCGAGAATCACCGCGCCCGCCGCGTGCAGGCGGCGGACGACCTCGGCGTCTTCAACGGGGATTCGATCTTTGAAGAGCGCACTGGCTGCGGTGGTGCGAATGCCGGCGGTGTCGATGAGGTCTTTGAGCCCGATTGGAATCCCGTGCAGGGGGCCGCGATATTTGCCGCGAAAAATTTCCTGCTCGGCGCGACGGGCCTGATCAAGCGCCGAGTCGGCGAGCACGGTGATGAAGGCGTTTAGGGAGGGATTGAGGTTTTCAATGCGCGCGAGACATTCGTGGGTCAACTCGGCGGGAGAAATTTCGCGGGCGCGAATGCCGCGGCTCAGACTTTGAATGGTAGGCTGCAAGGATTTTCCAAACGCCTCGCATGTTTGCGCAAGGCTCCGCAGACCATTTGAGCACAAATTCGGACAGGAGAGATGGAAGAGCCGAGGTCGCGGATGGAGGGAATCGGGAATCGGTTGCGCGATTCGAAGACCTATTGTCCGGGCGCGGAGTTTGCCCGTTTCCGCAGGCAATCGGCGACGACCGTGTCGAGCGCATCGCGGGTAATGAAGGTGGTGATGTCCCTGACTTCAGCGTCGGAGAGTTCGGTCGATTTGCCGACCAGCGTCATGGTCATGCGAATGCGCGTGCCGCCTTTCAGATCAGGCCCGAAGGAGACATGCTGTTCGGCGGTGATGCCAAGCGCGTGATTGAGAAGGGCGACGGCGCGCGGAGGACTGATGTCGATGAGGACCGCGGAAATTGTGGCTCGCAGAGGTTTGGTGAGCACGTAGCGCAGACGGCTGCCCGACTGCCATGGTGGTCCATCGGTCCAAACGGCCTCGGCGAAAATTCCGCGATGCAGGAGCCGCTGGAGATTTTGAAACGCGGCAAAGGCCGCATCCACCGACACCGGGACATTGACGGAGTACTCGACGTCAGGCCGCACCTAAATCCCCCTCAACAGTTGAGGCGGATTATGCCCCGATTGCGAGGGGAAGACAAGGATGGAGATGAGCGTGTTCCAAATCGAGCAACCGGCGCTTCAGGTCAAGGCCTCCGCCGTAGCCGCATAGCTGACCGCCGGTTGCAATCACGCGATGGCAAGGCACGACGATCGCGACCGGATTGCGATTATTCGCCATGCCGACGGCGCGAAAGGCATTGGGATGGCCGATGGCGCGAGCGATCTCAGCATAGGTGCGCGTTTCACCGTAAGGAATCTGGAGGAGCGCCTGCCAGCAGGCCAGTTGAAACGGCGTGCCGCGAAGATCCAGGGGCATGGTGAAGTTTTTCCGCTCGCCGTCGAAATATTCATTCAGCTCGCGAACGTAGGGCGCGAGGGCCGACTCCGATTCACGCAGTTCGAACTTCTTCTCATCGAGCTTCATCGTGCGGGCGTCGAACTCAAGGCGCACTAATCCTTTTGTGGAGGCGGCGAGAAAAAGCGGTCCGGCGGGCGAAGGCGTGCGGAAGAAGAACAGAGTTTCCATGGCAGGGCTTTCCTGCGGCCAGCATAGCACGGAGTCTTTGCGGAGGTGACGGTTGCGGACGCGATCGCTCGACGGCGATCAAGAGGGGAGAGAACTGATTCTCTGAGCGAGATGCGCTCAAAAAAGAAAACCTCCCACTCGCGTGGGAGGCTTAGTTGGCTTGGCTTAGTCCCCAGGGGAGGGTGCTACTTCGCCTGTTGTTCGGTCGTGGAGTTGGTTGAAGCCAGCTGCTCAAGATTGTTCTTCAACAGGCTGACTTCCACACGCCCACCGATGATGCGCTTCGGCTTTTCGCCGTTGTCAGCGCTCGTCTCCGGCGCAGGGGCATTGCCCATGCCGACGAGATAAATGCGGTAGACGGGAATATCGTGATTGAGGACGAGATAGCGCACCACCGACTCGGCCATCTTCTGCGAGCTGGCGATGGCGGCTTGTCCGTGACCGGACGAGAAGCCCTGCACCTCGACCACATAGCCGCGCTGGTCCTTCAGCGGAGTGGCCATCTCATCGAGCGCTTCCTTCGCGTTCTTGCTCAGCACGGTCTGGCCAGGCTTGAAGCGAATTTCGGTCTGCGTCGATGGCTGATACTGATCAAGATTGGTGACCACTTTCTCGACCGTATTCAGGCGGGTGCTGGCCTGATCGGCGGTCTGCTGCGCGGCCTGCGCCTTGTTGCCGGCATCGGTGGCGTGCTGGTCGGCTTCGGCCGCCTTGGCCGAGGCCATCTGAATTCCCTGCTGCGCGCGGGCATCGACGTCTTTGATCTGCTTGCAGTTCGCGGCGGTCAGTTCGTCGAGCTCATTGACGCGGTCGCGAATTGGCTCAGTCTGCCGCTGCACATATTTCTTGCGGGCAAACGGATTCACGCGGCCCCAGAAACCCTCGCGAGCCTCAGGTTGCAATGGCTGCTTGCCGCTCGCGTTGTTGGCCGAGTTGTCGGTGGCCGTCGATTGGCTGGCACTCGATTGCGTGCTCGAAGTGGCCGCCGGTTGAGTAGTGGAATTCGGAGTGGAGTTGCCTTGCGCCAGGGCCGGCAACGCCAGTACCGCGCACAACAGCAACCCAAGGAGAGTACGATTCTTCATTATTCTTCCTCCAGTAAGTAAGGAGCGCTTATAAGCTCCGCGCGCTCAAAATGCGCGCTTTTGATTGCGCCATTTAAAAACGGGTCTTGAAGACCACCTTTTCATAAACAGTTTGGATGCCAAATGCGAGAAATTGTCCACTAGCCTCTAAACCTTTTGATATCAATAATATGCCATGGACGATGGCAGCCTGACCCCGGCCCGGTAACGGTAAATTTGGCTGGAACTGATATAAAAACTGCGTGAAGCTCGCTTCGCAAGCCGCCAGCACAAAGCCCGGCTACTCTTGCATCCTCTCGCGAAAGGCAATCATCCATCAATAATTAACTATGCACAAGTCACTATTGCACGAATCCACTTCCCGCTCCCGTCTGTTCACCGCTTCCTGGTTGCGCTCAGTATCGTTGCGCTCGCTCTCACGGGGCTCACTCTCATGGCGCTCAGTGTCACGGGGCTCGCTGATGCGCACTTTTGCATTTCTCCTGCCCGTGATTTTTCTCGGCGGAGTTGTTCGAGCCGAGAAGACTCCGTTCGACCTCAAGCAGCTCAAGCTGCCGGAAGGCTTCCGGATCGCGGTTTTTGCGGACCACATCGAGAGCGCGCGTATGCTGACGTTCACCCCGGGTGGGGTGCTGCTGGTTAGCGAATCAGGTGAGGGTAGAGTGGTCGCGCTTCCCGATCCCAAGCATACCGGCAAAGCGGTCCGCACCGTCGATGTCCTTTCCGGGCTGAACGAACCGCATGGGATTGCGTTCTATCAGGGCAAGCTTTACGTCGCAGAGAATGACAAGGTTCGGCGTTACGACTGGGACGAAGCATCGTTGCGCGCAACCAGTCCGGTGAAGGTCGCGGATCTTCCGACCGGCGGCGGCCACTCCACGCGGAGCATCGTGTTCAAGGGCGGCAAGATGTATATCTCCGCAGGATCGAGCTGCAACGCCTGCGTCGAGAAAGATCCGCGGCGGGCCACGGTGATGGAATTCAATCCCGATGGCAGTGGGCAGAAGATTTTCGCGAAAGGCCTGCGTAACGCAGTCGGGCTTGCGGTAAATCCAAAGACTGATACGGTGTGGGTAACGGTGAACGGCCGCGACTGGCTGGGCGACGACCTGCCGCCCGAGACCATTTACGATCTCGGAAAAGACGGCGGCGATGCCGGCTGGCCTTACTGTTATGGCGACCGCGTCCCCGATTCCAATTTCACGAAGTCGGGCGACAACCGGTGTGCTGGCGTGCTCGAGCCGAAGGTGCAAATGCAGGCGCACTCGGCGCCGCTGGGCTTGGCGTTCTATGAAGGATCGATGTTCCCAGCCGAATTCAGGAACAACATCTATGTGGCCTTTCACGGGTCGTGGAATCGCAGCATCCCGACCGGCTATAAAGTCGTGCGCGTGAAGCTTGACGACCGGGGACAGCCGGTTGGAGGCGCGCAAGACTTCATCACTGGCTGGCTGGCTCCGGGCGAAACGAAGAAAGGGCGCTGGATGGGAAGGCCGGTGGGTATTGCGTTCGGGGCCGACGGGGCGATGTATCTGAGCGACGACTCGGGCGGCGTGGTTTACCGGATTACGTTTGGAAAATGAGGCGGGTGAGTTGAGGTACCGCGAGCAACTCTAATTGCCGTTTGACGGCTGCAATAAGACCTGTTGCTCGTCCAGGGTTCGCACCTCCTGGAAGAAACCTCGCAGCGCCGGGTAAACCTGTACATTCAAGAGCAAGGCGTCAATGCTCAGCATTCTGTGCAGCTTCAGCGTGCCTTTTTCGTTTTTCGCTTCCAACGTGTAAACGACGAGGCCTCGGTCCTTCTTTTGTGGGGCAGGTAGGTTAACGATCTGCCAGCCCGAAGGGAGTTCAATGGTTACGTTGTCCTCGAACTGATGGGGAAACTGAAAGTAGATTGGGTGAACGCGTGAAGTGTGCTCGAACAAGTGCTTATCCGAAGCGCAGAACAATCCCATCGGGACGACGGAGCGACGACCGGCCGCCGATGCCCACCCCGGTATCTTTAACAAAAACACCGCTACCATCGATGCTGTGGAACTCTTCCAGTCAGGTTGGTTGGTGAGTTCAACCTCGGAGGCATTGGTCAACCACTCTTTAACGTCGTCTTCGAGATACTTCTTACGGGCGGCGGCGTCTGCAAAGCGTTCTTCCGTCCGACGCCGCGAAGATTCAAGTCCGGTGAAGCTTACTGTCAACGTGCCCTCAAGATCGCCATTATCGGTGAGCCTGAACTCACCCTCGCGTGAGATTCGCGACTTCGAGCTATCGGGAAGGGTCGTGATAATCCACGCCCCTCCGTCTTTAGTGACCTTATACCCTTCTACTCCCGTCTCGCTCCAGGGCAGCATGCCGAAAGGAATATAAGGCGATCCGGGATCAAGGAATAGGTCTTTCCCGTCGAGTTTCACGAGAACGACATCGCTGTCCAGACGATTCCCATTCATCGCTTTATCGTCAAAAAAGTAACTGGAACGGTCCGGGACCCAAACGTCCGAGCCGTCAATGCCCGCGGCCCGCGCCAGGGCCAGAAAAAGCCAGTTTAGCTGCACGCTGTTGCCATGCTGCAGGTTCCATAGTTCTTCCACGTTCTTTGGCCACTTGTCTTTGTCACGCTTCTCTTCTTGTCCCGTCTTTTCCTCTTCATAAGAGATATTGCGAATCAGTTGTACACGGGCATAGATCTTTTCAAGTTTCACCTGCGTCGAGTCATTGGCAGAAACGATTTGCGCCAGTGCCTGATCCATTGCTTTGGGCTTGTTGATATAAGACTCCAGATACGAATTGCATTCCTTCCCGAACTCTTTCCAGAATTTATCGGGATCTGTCTCTCTCGATCGGGTATAGGTGAAGTCGACGCGCGCTTTCATCTCGTTTTCCGGCGGCATGAAATCCTCGACCTGGAAGGCGGGAATATTGTTCACTTCAAGATGGATTTCGCGGTTCTCCTGCAGAGGCTTCACGCCAGGCGGCAGTTCGTTCCAATGGATTTTCAGGAGCAGGGAGGCGGCGGGTTTCAGCGTGAATTTCGCGCTTCTGGTGAACAACTCGTCGCTGACGATCCAATGTGAGTCGAAGACGTAGTCGGAACTGAATTCGATCCTGTAGCTATATTCGAGGATGCTGCCTACAGTCACCTCGGGCATCGTGAATGCTTTTGCCAGAAGCCTGATTCCGCGGGCCTTCACGATCGTCTTCTCAAACGGTTTGCCTTCGAAGTTGACGATGGAACCGTCGGGCTTAATGGTGCGCGCGTGAAACTTGGTTATCTTGAGGTTACCCTTCCAGTATGGAATTTCGACGTCCGCATATTTGCGGCCCTCTTCGGTAAGAATCTTGACGCGAACATAGTCGTCCTCGTGAGTACTAGATTCATTGTCATCGCGGTCGACCTGCCGAAACAGAATGATGGCTGGTGCACCCGGCGCCTTCGGTTCGCCCGTCATTCTCAGTTCGTCGGCTGAGACGGGCTGAAAATCGATGGCTGAGAGCGCGGGAGAAGCCGCAATCTGGCCAAGGAAAGCGAGGATGACAGTAAAGAGTAATTTGGAATGGAGATGAGTCGAGATGGGATGGGTGGTTCGCCTGGAGATCAGCGTCATTGAACAGGAGGACGCGCGCACGGTGCACCTCAGTCAGATACTGAGATTCGGCAGACTAAAACTTATGATTATAGCGCCCGTGGGAAGTAACAGCCCTCAGGGGACTGTAACAATGGCGCAATAACAAAAAGGGCGCGATTGCTCGCGCCCCCACTGTGTTTATATTTCACGCTTGTTGCGGAACTTCGCTCCGCGGGACTGCCGAGGGCGGCTGTCCCTCGTGAGTATTGCTAGTCTCGCACTCCATCCATAAACGCCCGCAGCTTACGCGAGCGCGATGGATGGCGCAATTTGCGCAGCGCCTTGGCTTCGATCTGCCGGATGCGTTCGCGGGTGACCGCGAACGACTGGCCAACTTCTTCGAGCGTGTGCTCGGAGCCGTCTTCCAGGCCAAAGCGCATCTTGATTACTTTCTCTTCGCGCGGCGTTAACGTGCGCAGGACCTGTCCGGTCTGGTCCTTAAGATTCACGTTAATGACGGCCTCGGCGGGCGAAACGACTGCGCGGTCCTCGATGAAGTCGCCCAGATGCGAATCTTCCTCTTCGCCAATCGGCGTTTCGAGAGAGATCGGCTCCTGTGCAATCTTCAGCACCTTGCGGACCTTGGCCACCGGAATGTCCATTCGCTTGGCGATTTCTTCCGATGTCGGTTCGCGTCCCAGTTCCTGCACGAGCTGCCGCGAGGTGCGGATCAGCTTGTTGATCGTTTCGATCATGTGTACCGGGATACGAATCGTACGCGCCTGGTCGGCAATGGCACGAGTAATGGCCTGCCGAATCCACCACGTGGCATAAGTCGAGAACTTATAGCCGCGGCGGTATTCGAACTTATCGACGGCCTTCATCAGGCCGATGTTGCCTTCCTGAATCAGGTCGAGGAACTGCAGTCCGCGATTGGTGTACTTTTTCGCAATCGAGACGACGAGTCGCAGGTTGGCCTCGATCAGCTCGCGCTTCGCCTGCTCGGCATCCATGTCTCCCTGGATGATCTCGCGCTGTGTGCGCTTGAGCTCCGGGTACAAGAGGCCGGCATCGACTTCGAGTTTTTCGAGTTCGCCGCGAACCGCTCGCGACTGCTTCTTGTATTCTTTACGCTGCTCTTCGCTGCGCGTCTGTTCGGCGCGTTTCTCCAGGTTCTGGATCTGGCGGTCGAGCGAACGCATGCCATCGACCGTGCGATTGACGCGCTCGATCAGGCGTTTGCGTTCGTTGTTGGTGAAGCCGAGGTTGCGCACCGCGAGCGAAGTTCGCACGATGGAGCGCGCCAGGTTGAAGCGATAGCGCCGATGATCCTTCGGCCGCTTCTTGGCGTTTACGTCGGCATACTTTTCCTGCAAGGGCGCGACTTTTTTGTAGGCCTTGTCGAGCAGGCTGATCCGGCCTAGAAAATCCTTCAGCCGCTTCTCGACAATCTCTTCGGTGATTTCCTCTTCGTCGAAGGTGACCAGCTCTTTGATGGAGCGGACGCCTTTTTCGAGGTCCTCGCCCAGGGCGAGGAGTTCACGGATCACGATGGGAGAGCGCGAAAGCGCCTTCAGGACGCGGTTCTGGCCGCGCTCGATGCGCTTGGCGATTTCCACTTCGCCTTCGCGCGTAAGCAGCGGCACGGTTCCCATCTCGCGCAGATACATGCGGACGGGATCATTGGTTTTTTCCAGAGCGCCGGGGGTTAGGTCGAGTTCGACGTCCTCCGATGCATCATCCACTTCCTCGAATTTTTTTTCCAGATCGGTCGAGGGCATCTTGCTGCCTTCGAGTACATCGATTCCTTGCGTTCCGATCGTGGTTAGCAGATCTTCCAGGTCTTCAGGAGAGTGCACATCGTGCGGGATAAGGTCGTTGACCTGGTCATAGGTCAGATATCCCTTCTCTTTGCCTGCGTCGATCAGCTTTTTTATGTCGTCGAACTTATCGTCAAGTGCCAAAACAGGTTGTCCTCAGGACGCCCGCAGCTTCGCGAGCGAACTTTTCAGCGGTGGGAGTTGTCACGGAGCTGTGCGAGACCGCACAAACCTTACAAGTATAGCATTTACAAGGCTTAGGCCGCCAGTAGCGAAAGGAGTCCCGTCCTCGCGCAAGTCCGCTTTCTCTTTTCCCGCTAGATCTTTAGATGGCGTGGCGCCCGGTTAAGTTCCAGAGACAGCGTAAGATGCTAGCTCGCCCGTCCATCCGCGCCAGTCACGCCTGGATCTCTTTTGGCCAGCTTCAGCCGGATTTTTTCCTGTAAAAGCGCCTTCTTTTCCTCGGTCAAAGGTCCCGGACGCTCAACTGCGCGCTGGGCTTCCCGCCTTTGGCGCTCCAGTTGGCTCCTCCGCAACCCCTGTACTGCACCTTCCACGGTCTCAGGCGCCAGTTCCTCCTCATCGTGCATCAAAATCGAAGCGAGCAGGCGACGGTCTTCCTCCGTCTGTGGCAGGGCCATCACGTCCGAGGTCTCGGCTCCGCCCTTGAGCAGAGCCTCGATGAGTGACTGCGAAGCCAGACCTTCGTGCAGCCTTTCCGACTCCAGCGCGAATTGCGCCTGGCGCGCGGGATCGAACTCCTCATCGGTGCCTTCCCGAGATGAAGTTCGACTTCCCCCGGATTGCATCTGGCTCGCTGAAGCGAGCGCCCGGATCAGAAGGCGCTCCGAATCGGTGATCTGCGCTTGTGCCGGCGCCTTCACCGCGGCCGCCGAGCGATTGGTCGCCGTATGTTTAAGCTCCTGCCGCAACACCGCCGAATCGATGCCCAGCTTCTGCGAAATCTCGTTCGCCAGTTCGTCGCGCACGATGCGGCTGGGCACGCGCTGAATATGCGGCAGAAGATGATTGACGGCCTTGACCTTGCTCTCCGGGCTGCGTGCCCCGAACTGCGCCCGGGCACGGTCGATCAGATAATCAAAGTATTTTTGCGAATTCCTCAGGGCTGTGCCGTAGGCATCCTTGCCCTTGCGGCGGATGAAAAGATCGGGATCGAATCCGGTCTCGAGCGTGAGGACGCGAATATTGAATTCCTCTTCCACCAGCAGCCCGAGGGTGCGTTCGGTGGCACGCGCGCCTGCCGTGTCGGGGTCGAAATTCACGATAATGTTTTTCGAGAAGCGTCCAAGAAGCTTGGTTTGCAATTCGGTGAAGGCGGTGCCGGAACTTGCTACGACGTTGTGAAATCCAGCAGCGAAGACGGAAATGCAGTCCATCTGCCCCTCGACGAGAATGGTGTAGTCGAGCTTGCGGATCGCTTCTTTGGCGTTATCGAGATTGAAGAGCACGCGCGACTTGGAATAAATCTTCGTCTCGGGTGAGTTGAGATACTTTGGCCCAGCCTTCTCGTCGGTCGACAGGGTGCGTCCGGTGAAGGCAATGACCTTACCCTGCTCGTTGGCGATGGGGAACATGATCCGGCCGCGGAACTTTGAGTAGATCGCGGAGTCCGGTGACCGGTCACCGGTGACCGGAGCCGCGTCTTCCTGGCGACTGACGGCTGTCGCCTGACCGCTTTCCTTCCACGAAAACAGGCCGCTTTCCCGCAGCAGCTCTTCGTCAAACTCGCGGCGCAGCGCGTCCCGCAGTTGGAAGCCCGAGTCCGGCGCATAGCCAATCCGGAAGCGGGCGATCATTTCATCATCGAGGCCGCGCCCTTTGAGATATTCACGCGCCCGCGCGCCCTCGGGACGGCGCAGGCTTTGTTGAAAAAACTCGACCGCTCTCTGGTGCACGTCAAGCAAAGCCCCGCGCACTTGCGCGTCGCGCGCCTCGGCGGGACTGGAGAACGCGACCTTCGGCATGGGCACGCCGAGTTTCTGCGCGATCAGCCGAACGGCCTCGGGGAAGCTGATGTTCTCGACCTTCTGCACGAACTTGAACACGTCGCCAGATTCGTGGCAGCCGAAACAGTAATAAAACTGCTGAGTGGCGTGCACGGTAAACGAAGGGGTCTTCTCCTGGTGAAACGGACACAGTCCGGAGAAATTCTGGCCACCTGCCTTGCGCAGTTTGACGTAGTCGCCCACGATGCGGACGATGTCGGCCTGCTGTTTGAGGGTTTCCTTGAAGTTGTCGGAAGAGGTCATGGCGAGCACGCAATGGACAGGTTTATTGTGAGGCTTTTGGCTAAGCTGCGAAAAGCCTCGAATCGCCCGACGCCTGTGGAAAATATGTGGAATACGCAGACAATCGGTCGAAGAAAACGCAAATCGAGAATTTAAGGCCCCGTCCCCTGCCAGGTTGAGTCCGGATCCACTGCGCGTCGGATCATCTCGACTAGTTCTCTCAAGCGCGTTGGCGAGAGATTGCGCCTCTGGCGCTCTATTAACCTGCCCTTTTGAAGCACCTGAATGAAATGGGCTTTGAGGTATGAAACCTCCGGCAGACCGGATTCGCCAGGCGGGAATTCCGCTACCGTCGGCCCCGGCATTCCATAGCTGCCGAATGGAACCACAAGGACCGACGAGGCGCGGTCGCTAAGGTTTCGGCTGTCGAGGGAAACGATTACCACCCAATGCCTTTGGGAACCTTCTTCGAGGTAGGCTGTCCAGATTTCCCCGCGCTGCGGTCTAAGGTTCCCTGTCAAAGTCAATGCCTTGTGCCGCATGAGAGAGAGCCGCAGCCAATCGTTCTTCCTCGGCGCTCTCCTCGGGCGACATGTTATCGAAATACGCCGCCGTGTCGCGCTCCAACCGTTCGCGATTCTCGAATTTCGAGAGGCGCTCGATAGACAAATCAATCGCCTCGGCCAAGTTCTCGACTTCTCCGCGCTCAATCAACTTTCGGAGGTAGTCACGTGTTGTCGGCGAAATCGTGGTTGAGATCTTCTGACGCGACAGTTTTGCAAGTGTGCCCACGGCATCCCCTCAGATGGATGACAATATATCTGACACTTTATCCTGCTGTCAAGGAGATATTTTATCTAAAAGATAATAAAACGCTTAATTAGCATCAAACCCGCAGCTCCACCAGCGTTGCCCCCCCACCACCCTCATTCTGTGGCGCCTCCGCGACTGTCTCTACGTGGGGATGCTTCTTCAAGTACTCCCGCAATGCCTTGCGCAGAATTCCCATGCCACTGCCGTGAACGATCCGCACGCGCGGCATACCAGCGAGGAATGCACGGTCGACGAACTTCTCGACCTCGCTGGTGGCTTCATCGACGGTGCGGCCAATTACGTTGATCTCGCTGGACATGGCTGAGCTACCGGGCTCGCTTTGCAGCGAGACTTTGATGCCACGGGCGCGCGCCGCATCGACCGGCGACTCACCATGACGCGTTAGCACCTCGGCGATATCCTCGCGTGCAATGCGCATCTTCATCGACCCGATTTCGACGTCGAAGTGATTGTCGCCAACTTTCTTCTTCACCACGACCGCGCGGCCCATGGATTTAAGCTTGACCGTGTCGCCTTCGGAGACGTGCTTCACGAGCGCGGGCTGTGCGTGCGGGTCGCCACGGTCCGCGCCGGTGGCGTGGGCGACTACCGCCGAGTCAAACTGCTCGCGGAATTCGCGCCGCAATTTGGCAATGCGCCGCTCGGCTTCTTTGGAAACTTTCTGGGCGGCCGCGCGATCCTGGACGGCGGTGACGGCCTCGCGCGCGTGATACTCGAAGTCGCGGAAAATACTCTCGAGCTTTTTCTCCATGTCGCGAACCTTGGCCTGCTGCTCTTTCTTGCCTTCATTGGCCAGGTGCGACTTCTCGCGCGCTAGTTCCTGCTCCTGCGTCCTGATCCGCGCCCGCTCTTCGTCAAGCGTCCGCAGATCGGAATGCAGGCGGTCGAGAAAGCGTGAAATGTCCTGCGTCTGCGAGCCGATCTTTCCCTGTGCCGACGCTACGATGGCGGGATTCAACCCCAGCCGCCGCGCGATGTTGATGCCCGCCGATGCGCCGGGCACGCCAATTTTCAACTCATAGGTCGGTTGAAGGGTAGCTTCATCAAAGCCTACCGACGCGTTTACTACGCCCGAGGTATTCGCGCCATACACTTTGAGCGAAGTGTGGTGGGTTGAAATCACCGTCATGCAGCCGATCTTGCGAAAGTGCTCGGCGATAGCGACCGCCAAAGCAGCGCCTTCCTCAGGATCGGTGGCCGAACCAAGCTCGTCGAGCAGCACAAGAGAATTGGGAGTCGCCGTGCGCGAGATGAAGTCGATGTTGGTGACGTGCGCCGAAAAGGTCGAAAGATTCTGCTCGATCGACTGGTAGTCGCCAATGTCGGCCAGGATCGCGTCAAACACCGGCATATCGGCCCGGTCCGCGGGCACCGGTATTCCCGACTGCGCCATCAGCGCCAGCAGGCCAAGCGTCTTCAGAGAAACGGTTTTGCCGCCGGTGTTCGGGCCGGTGATCACAAGCTGGCGACGTTCGCCCTCGAGCTCAATGCTGATGGGTACAACTTCGAGCTTCTTCGCCCTGAGATTGCGCTCGAGCAAGGGATGCCGGGCGCGATGGAGGATCAGGGTAGAGGCTGGGCTTGTGCCGTCTCCTGTTTGTGCTGTACCAGAAAGCGTTACGGCTACGCAGTTGTAGTCCTCCGCGAAGCGCGCCTTGGCGAAGTTCAGTTCAAGCTCTGCCAGCACACCGGCCGCTGCCAGAATGGCTTCGGCGTTTTCGCCAATCTGCCGCGTCATCTCGAGCAGGATGCGATGGACCTCGGCGAGTTCCTCGTCGAGCATGCGCACCAGTTCGTTATTCTGCTCGATCGTCTCTAGCGGCTCGACAAAAACGGTCTGGCCGCTCGAACTCGCACCATGCACCACGCCCGGCACGCGGCGTTTCTGCTCGACCTTCACGGGAATGACGAAGCGCTCGCCGCGAATGGTGACAAGCTCGTCCTGTACTGTGCCGCCCTCGGCCAGCCGGCGCAAATGCCCGCGCAACGACTCCTGAATCTGCCGCTTCTGTTTTTCGATCTCGCGGCGAATGCGGCTCAGTTCAGGCGAAGCGCGATCGTCGAGCGTGCCATCGGGAAGAATCTTGTTGCGGAAGGCGCGCAAAAAATCTGCGAAGTCGGCGATGCCCTCGGAGAGCGCGGCGACAGCCTTCCACTCCGACCGCATGGCGGCCGGAGGCTGGCGCACAATCTCGCGCCATTCGGAGGCGCGGTCGGCGATCAGAACGATGTCGCGAATGTCGGTTGTTTCGAGCGCAGCGCCGGAGATGCGCGACTTCTCCAGCAGTTGTTCCACCTCCGGCAGCCCGCCAAATTCAAAGCGGCCGCCAACCCGGCGATACTCGCGAATCTCCGCCGTCAGCGTCTGCTGATTTTCAATCCACGCGCGGTCGAGCGAGGGCCCGAGTTCGGCAATCAGGCCGTGCCCGAGCGGTGATGACGCATACCCGGCGAGCAAGTCACGCAGGCTCTCAAATTCAAGCAGCCGGGCGCTCGTTTCGGCTACGGGATTGGGAACAAATGCCATGCGCTTCGATGTTACAACGAAGCGCTGCGGCGAACCCACTCAAGGCTGCCGCAAAACGAGTCGAGCGCGGGAGGGAAAAGAGTAGAGCTTGGCAGAAACGAAGACGCCGAAGACCGCGATTTAAGCACGAGCCCCGGCGTCGGATGCGAAGATTCGGAAGCTACTGTTCAAGCCACTGCACGGTCGGGTCCGCCGTGCCGCTCGGTCCGCCGACGGGCATAAACAGTAACGCACTACTGTCAATGATGTAAACGATGCCAACCTGATTACCGCCCTGCGACACAGTAACGCGTCCGTTGCCAGAAACAGAGTAGGTAGCCGAGATGGGAGTGTTCTGCGGCGCGCTCCCATTGCTGGCCAGGGAGAAGCCGGTTAAATCGCCGACCCCATCGCTCGTGAGCAAATCCACCTCGGAGCCCGAGTTGACATCCTCTGGCGGTTCGCTTCCTCCCGAGTAGGAGCCGGTGATTGATCCGTTGGTGAAGCTGCTGCCGCTCTGCGCGAAAAAGCGTCCAAACAACACGGTGTCATCTGTTCCAATCGCGAAGCCTGTGTTGGGCGAGATGAGATAGAGAACTGGCGGATGATTGCCGAATCCGGTCAGGGTGACGCGGCCATTGGCGGATACGGCGTAGGTCCCCGTAGCGCTCACCGTGCCTTCGGTTCCGGCATCGTTCTGATCGAGATTGATTGAAGCAGTGCCGTTTCCTCCCGCATTGATGGTTCCGGCAGTCACAAAGCCCGCAGGCTGCGCCCCGCTGCCATCGATCGCCTGGGCGCCGAGAATCGCGATTCCATCCAGAGAGATATTGCTGAACGAGCCGCCTTCGGTCTGCCCCAGAACCTGGCCCGCCAGCAGCGGTTTTGTGACCGCGTCAGACTCCATCAGCAGGAGTTCGGTCGAGCTGACCACGTAGAAAACGAAATTCATGTTGGTGGAGTCGATCGCAATGGTGACTGTGCCGCGCCCGGTAGTGCTTGAAAGCACGGTCAAATCGCCGGCCTGCACGGTGACCTCGGAACCGAGGGTTCCATCGGCGTCCGAGTCCGCGATACCGTTGAGCGTGCCAGCGCCGTTGGCCAAAAATGTGCCTGCCATGCCAGAGCGAGAGATCGCCGCCGCGCCGCCGCTATCGGCGCCAATGAGGCCGAAGGCATAGTAGCCGCTGATCTGGCTGGTGGCGAAGGCAGAGGTCGTCTGCTGCCGAAGTGGACCGGACGTGACCAGCGCCGAATTATCGTACGAAATCAAGTGCCCATTGCTGTTGCTGCTGTTCAATGCGATGGCATAGGTGTGCGCGGTTGAACTTCCGCCGACGTTTTGATTCAGCGTCATTAAGCCCGCGTTATTGGTGGCGATGCAGTATTTGCCGCTGGTGATGCTGCCGCTCGCGGGCCCGTTGACCTGATCGTTGATATCGATGCTCCCGCCGGTGATGTTGCCGGAGCCATCCGCCACAAAACTGGCCACGGCAGCCGAAAATGGCGCCGGTTGCTGATTATTGTTGTAGCCTCTGAGCATCATCGCCCAGTTTCCGTTGAGGGCGCTGTCATTGTTGCAGGCGATGACAAAGATGCTTAAGGGTGCGCTTGCCGTCCCCGAAGCTGAGTCCGTGACCTTCAATGTGATATTAAAAGTTCCGGTGGCCGTCGGTTTCCCGGTGATCGTTCCCGCACTCGCGTTCAAGGTGAGGCCCCCCGGCAGGCTGCCACTGGCGAGACTCCATGTGTAAGGCTGGGTGCCGCCGCTTGCCGCCAGCGTGACCGCATAGGATGTCGCCTCGCTGCCCTCGGGCAGGGTGCTGGTATTGATCTGCAACGGCGTGCCGGCAGCGATGGTGATGCTCAAGTTCGCCGTGACCGCCACCGCTGGATTCTCCGAGTCCTTCACCTGCACGGTGAAGGCAAAAGCTCCGGTGGCTGTCGGCGTTCCTGATATCTGTCCGCTATTGCTGGTGAGCGTCAATCCCGCCGGCAGGGAGCCGCTGGTCACGCTCCAGCTGTAAGGCTGCACTCCGCCTGTCGCGGCCAATGCGGCGGCGTAGGAAGACCCGGTGGCACCGTTCGGCAGCGATGTGGTTGTGATCTGCAATGGGGGCGGAGTGTTGATCGTGATGCTGAGACTGGCCTCCGCCGTTTGTGGAGATGGCGTTCCAGAATCGGTGACCTTGACGGAAAAGCCCGATATGCCGGTCGCCGTCGGTGTCCCACTGATGGTTCCCGAACTCGCGTTCAGAGTGAGACCCGGCGGCAAGCTTCCGGAAACAATCGTCCACTGATAACCCGGCACTCCGCCCGTGGCAGTCAGAGTCTGGCTGTAAGCGGCGCCAAGAACGCCCGTCGCAAGCGATGTGGTGGTGATCGCGAGTGTGGCCGCTGGATTGACGGTGATGGTTAGGGCCTGGGTTGCCGAATTTCCCGAGGCGTCAACAACTTTGACAGTCACCGAACTGCTGCCGGGGCCGGTCGCCATCCCGAAAATCGGCACCGAGCTGCCCGTGCTCGTTCCCAGCGTGATTCCCGCCGGAAGCGTACCCGAGGAAATGCTCCATGTGAAGGGAGTGCTGCCGCCGCTGGTTGAGATCACCGCTGAATAGGTCACGCCCGCGGTTGCCTGCGGCACCGATTGCGTCGTAATCGTGGGCAGCGGGTTTACGTTGATCCGCAAGGACGCGGACTTCGAGGGATCGCTGACGGAAGTTGCCGTGACTGTTGCCGGAAAAGAAGTGGTAACTGAAGCGGGTGCGTTGTAAGTGGCGCCGCTGGCCATCTGGTTGCTCAACGTGCCGCCGCCGGCCACGCTCCAGGTAACGCCGGCGCTTTTGGAATCATTCGCAATGGTAGCCGTAATGCTTACGGTCTGCGCCTGATCGATGGACTGAGTAGCGTCGGGCGTCAAGCTCACGGAAATGCTGGGGGTTGAGCTATTGCTGCAGGCGACAAGCAGGGAAATGAAAAAGACGCTGATGAGCGCGACAACACAACGGCGGGAGGATGTCATGCGGGGCGACCTCAACTTCCGGGTAACACTGCTTACTATTTACTCAACCCGGCAGCCGCTTTTCACCTGATAACACCTCGGAGAGGTTACAAACGTCACGAGGCCAATTCGATGTTTAGCAAGAGAGGATATGTCCATTTTCTCAATCCTAACTAAGTATTCTCTTTAAGTTTTGTCTTCGCTTGTTTTGTCTGCGCGAATGCGCGAACCGAGATCGTCGAATGCGCGGTCGCGGCGGGAATTTCCGCGATGAGGGCGAGACGAACCTGTGCGCAACCGTGTAATCTGGCAGGCGAGGAAGGGACTGAGCTATGGAAAAGATGATCAGAGTCTGCGCCCGAACGAAAGAAAGTCTTGCAGAAAAAATGGCGCTGATGGCTGCGATCGGGCTGCTGGCTTTTCTGGCGCTTTGCCCGGCATTCGGGCAGAAACAAGAGATCGTCTGGAGCGCAGATGAGAAGCCGGTGGCCGAGCAGATCCACGGCCTCCGAGCGCTGCCGGACGACGTACGGGCCGAGACTACTAGAACCCTCGCCATCAGGATTCGGCAACTACCCGCAACTGAAAACAAGTTGCGGCTGGCCTTCGGGCTCGCGAATCTTTCGACCGAGGGAGACTTTGGTCACGCTGCCTTGCAAGAGGTGGCGGCGACGCTGGCCGAGACCCTGAAAGAGCGTCCTGTTCCTTGGCATGAGCGGACAAACGCCGAAGCCGGCACCGGCGCTAACCCGCCCGCCGCAACCACGCCGCAGCGCGAGCCCGCCCCGCCGTATGTGGAACTGGCCTCTCTGGTTCGCTACGAGCACGTCGACGCCTCGCTTAACGATGATCAATATCACGCAGCCGTGGCGCGCCTTGAAGCCGACGACCGAAAACGCGAGCATGCCGATTTCACTCTGAAAGATCTAAACGGCAAGAGCTGGAGCCTCTCTGAGCTTCGCGGCAAAGTCGTGGTCGTCAACTTCTGGGCAACGTGGTGTCCACCGTGTCGCAAAGAAATGCCCGATCTCGAAGCGCTGTATGAGCGCTTCGGTTCGCAAGGTCTAGTCATTCTCGGTATTTCTGACGAAGAGCAATCCAAAGTCGCACCCTTCGTCCGCGACCGCAAAGTCACTTTTCCGATTCTGCTCGATCCAGGGCGAAAGGTGAACGAAGCATTCATCGTCGAAGGAATTCCGAAGAGTTTTGTCTACGATCGTGACGGCAAACTGGTCGCGCAATCGATCGACATGCGCACTCAAAAGCAATTTCTAGAAATGCTGGCGAGCGCCGGACTGCACTAGAGGTTCGCGGGCCCGGGCTTGAGCGGTAATTGCCGCGCACTGCTTTCTTGCTTTTTGCCGGGCTATCTACTAGATTTCATCTTTCCCGGAATCTTCAAGTGGAATCGGTAGAAATCTGTCCCAGGGAGTGGTGGGTATGCGCAAATATTTCGGGCTGGCCATTGGCAGCCTGTTGGCAGCGGGTGCGTTTCTAAGCCTGCCGAGTTGTGGCCACGATCAGAAGCTGCAGAGCATTCAGATTACGCCGGCCACGGTGACGTACCAGACCCCGCAGTCCGTGTCGGCTGTTCTTAAGGCCTATGGAACTTATATTCATCCACCCGCAACCAAGGACATCAGCGCAGAGGTGACGTGGTCAACCGATGTTCCAAGCATGCTGGTGCTGAAGCCGGGGACGGATGGTGAGCAGGTAGGTCCAAACGGCGTATGCGGAATCGTGGATGTGTCCGCGACCGCGCCGGAGGGGACCGGCGGTGCAGGCAACATTGTGGTCGGCTACGCGACCATGACAATTGATGGGAGTCAACCCACTTGTCCCGGGGCCTCATCCACAGATGGTGAGTTGGTGGTTACTCCCTCCGGTACCGGCGTTGGAACCGTCGTGAGTTTGCCCACCGGTATCACCTGTCCGGGAACGGCGTGCGGGGCGCTCTTCGCTCCGGGTACGGTAACCTTGACTGCGACGACGGGCGAGAACTCGACCTTCGGGGGTTGGCAGGCATGTCCTTCTCCGAGTTCGAACCAATGCACGGTGACCATAGCCGCAGGCGCTTTTGTCAATGTAATCGCCACCTTCACGGCGCAGTAGCGCAGTACCGAAGAATAGCGGTGGGAAGATAAGAGGACGGGGTCAGACGAGCGGAGAAGGCGGTTCTGCGCGAGGCTACTCGTCGGTCAGCAGCTTCCCAAGCGTAGGTTTATGCTTTTCAGCCTTCGTGGTCTTAGCGGGAACGAGCCGGGATGGTTTGGGCGAACCGACCCGCTCGCGCGCCATCTCGCGCACGACCGTGGCGGCCGAGAAACTTTTCTTTTTGCGCTTCTTGGGCATCGGGAACCCCAAGCATACCTCAACTCAAACACCAGATTCTTGTTCGCATCCTTTCACATTTCACGAATCAAAAGTGCAATAATCGAATAGCAGTCGAGAGCCCACTATGGATGAGCGCGATTTTTTCGAGGAGCGTTCCGACAAGAAGCCCGCGAATTTAAATTGTCCGCACTGCCATCAGGCCGGCGAGTACGAGATTCAATGGTTGGTGCGCACCAAGAAAAAGAACCTGCCGCCGCGCGCCGATGAGCGTGATCGCGCCAAGTTCGCCAAGGCCCAGTCCTATATGCTGCGCCGCGACGATATGATGGTCTGCAAAAATATCCGTTGCCGCAAGCGCTTCGAAATCACAGGCGTGCAGAGCGTAGCGTTCCTGGACTGATAACCCGGCACTCGGAGGATGGGGAGCAATGGATTCATGGCTGAGGATCGCGGTTTTCGCGATAATCCTCCTCTCGTTTTTGCGGCGCATCGTGAAGATGAAAAACCAGGGCGTGCCTCGCTTTCCTGCACAGCAGAGTAAAGTTCCTTCGACCAGGACTCCTTCGACCATAACTCCGACTTTGGGCCGGCCGCGGTCGGGCAAGAAGAATGACTTTCGCGATGTTCCTCCGCCACCGGAGAATCCGGAACTTGGGTAATACGGTTTTGCCCAACCGTGATTTTCTCGGTGTCTTCGTTTAGCAGTGCCCCCCCTTTTTCAGTGGGAAGAAATTGAAACGGAATCTCACCGCTCGACACGCTCCGAAACATTTATACTTGCCAGTTTGCTCCGCTGATTTCGGCAATCGGGAGTCGGCGGCAATGGGAGCTGAATTGTGAAGATCCTGGTTTGCATGAAGCAAGTTCCGCAGAAGGACGCCCCGCTTAAGCTGAACGAGGCGGGGACGTGGATTCGGGAAGACGTGTCATACGAGGTCAACGAGCCCGACGCGTTTGCTTTGGAAGAGGCGCTGCGGCAGAAGGAAAAGCATTCGGGCGAAGTGGTCGTCATCACCGCGGGCCCGACGCGCGCGCAGCAGGTTTTGCGCGAAGCCCTCGCCAAGGGCGCCGACCGCGCCATTCATCTCGAAGACAATGGCTTTGTTGGCCTTGATGCCTACAACACCGCCCGCGCCATTGCCGGCGCCATCAAAGACGAAAAGTTCGACCTGATCTTTACCGGCCTGCAATCCGACGACTACGGCTTCGCACAGACTGGTGTAATTCTGGCTGAAATTCTTGGCTGGCCGCATGCCACCATCATCATGCAGATCGAAAAAAATGAAGGCGGCATCCGGGTGAAGCGCGAGTTGGAAGCCGGCTTCTTTCAATTTGTAGACATGCCGCTGCCGGCCGTGCTGACGATTCAGTCCGGCATCAACAAGCTGCGCTATGCAACACTGATTGGGATCAAGCAGGCAAAGAACAAACCGCTGCGCAAAGTGACGATGGCCGAGGTCCAGGCAGACCTGAGCCCAAACCTGCAAAAAATTGAAAAGCTCTACCTGCCGGTAAAGTCGAAGAACACCGAATTCATTGAAGGCCCGCCAGCGGAAGTGGCCAAGAAGCTGGTGGAGAAACTGAAGAACGACGTCAGAGTTTTATAGAAATCATCTTCTCAGCGCTCGCGGAAAATTGACTTCTGCCGTCCAGCTCTGAGAACTAGGGACGGACACGAGCTAGCGAACTAGCAACTGCACAGAGAACTCATATATGTCTGAAAATATCCTGGTAGTAGTCGAGCAGCGTGAAGGGAAACTGAACCGCGTTTCGTGGGAGACCATCGCCGCCGGCCAAGCCATCGCCGCGCAAACCGGATGGACGCTCGAAGCCGCCGTAGCCGGCTCGAACGTTGCCGCCATAGCGGCCGAAATCGCCGCCAAAAAAGTAGCGAAGGTCTATGACATCGAGTCGCCAAAGCTCGAACCGTACACGCCCGATGCTTTCGCGCACGCGCTCAAGGAATTTCTCGCCCAGCATCCCGCGAAGCTCGTGCTCATGCCGCACACCTACCAGGTGCGCGACTTCATTCCCAAGCTCGCGACCGCGCTCAAAACCACCGCCATCAGCGACATTATCGGCTTCAAGTACGAAGGCGGGAAGCTGGTGTTCACGCGGCAGATGTTCCAGGGAAAATTCGTCGCCGACGTTGCTTTCACTGGCTCGGGCACATGCTTTGCGACCTTCCAGAACGGATCGTTCCGCGCGGATAAAGCCGAAGCCGGCGCGTCCCCGGCTCCGGTCGAGACGGTGAACGTCGATGTTCCCGATGGAGTCATTCGCAACCATCCGCAGGAAGTATTCAAGGAAGCGAAGCAGGCGGTCGACCTGACGCAAGCCGAGATCATCGTTTCGGTTGGCCGCGGAATCAAGGAGCAGAAAAACATCGACCTAGCCCAGCAACTGGCCACCGCGCTCGGCGGAGAGATAGCCGCCTCGCGCCCGATCTGCGACAACGGCTGGCTGCCGATGGATCGCCAGATCGGTTCGTCAGGCCAGACGGTCGCTCCCAAGCTCTATCTGGCGCTCGGAATCTCGGGCGCGATTCAGCACATCGTCGGCATGAAAGGATCGCGGAGCATCATCGCAATCAATAAGGATTCTGAGGCGCCTATTTTCGAGATCGCCGACTTTGCGGTAGTGGGGAGTCTGTTCGACATCGTGCCGCCGTTGATCGAGGAAGTGAAAAAGGCGAAGGGGTAACGTCGAGGGCCGGAAAGAATAAGATTGATTTTGGGGCTTTCCAGCAGCTAATGGCGCGAAGCTCGCAGCTGATTTACGATCCCGCCGCAAAGCCGCCGATCTGCGCCATGGTCACGCGCAGATACTTGAAGGGATTCACCGGGGTGTCGTTGATGCGCACTTCGTAGTGGAGGTGCGGCCCGGTTGAGCGTCCGCTTAATCCGACATAGCCGATGGTATCGCCGCGGTGCAGGTATTGGCCGGAGGTCACTGCGAAGCTTCCGAGGTGCCCGTAGCGGGTCGATATTCCGTGTCCGTGATCGATCATCACGGCGCGCCCGTAGCCACCAAGGAAATCGGCAAAGGTAACCATCCCATCCGCAGGAGCGATCACCGCCGAACCCAGGCTGGCGGAAATATCTACGCCCGAGTGGAATGCACCCTCGCCGTTGAATGGATCAATGCGTTCGCCAAAGCTGCCGGTAATCTGCCCCTCAACCGGCCAGAGATTCGGAGCGGAGTTCGCGCGAATCCAGTCGGCGGTCGTCGAATTGCGGGTCAGCCCCATCGAAATCCCGACACTTGCCGCCCCGGTCAGCGCCGTGTTCTTCAGCGCATAGAGCGTGTCCATCGACGAATCAACCTGCGCCTGCTCGATCTTTTCGGTCGAGGCAGCGACCATCGCGGGATTCGACTTCAGTCCATAGAGAGACGAAACCTCACGCGCCAGAGATCCGAGCGAGGCCACCTGAATGTCGCGCTCTTTGGCGACCTGCTCCAGCTTCGTGTAATTGTCCTTAAGCTGGGCGTCTTCGGTCCGGAGCTGGTTGTAATGGGAAATCTTTTGCAGCATGCGGGCGTAAGAACTGGCAATACCAGTCAGGCTGAAGGCACCGATGGCGGCGCCCGCAATCAAGACGTAAAGATAATGAACGGGAATGGAAATCTTGCGAAGCTGCCCCGCTTCGTCGCGCGCCACGAAAAAGATGTAGAAACGCCTACGCAATAGCCCCATCCGAAAAAACGGATTTAGATGTTTCCTTTACTTAGGAAACCCGCCAGAGCTGGAAGTGTCACGCTCGGGCTTGGAATCCTGATTCCATCAGCCGCATCAGGAGCGGCCTCAGTATGCAATACCTACGGAACCAGGCAGGCCGAAAGCCAGATAAGCTGCAAGCGATTCAGTCTGCAGCACTTGGCACGGCAAATATGTTCATTAACGTCGGGTTAACCGTAACAAAGCTGATTCCCCTTGTCAACCGCCTACAGACTTCCGGGTAGGTTACCGATGCGCATGTCTCCCCTGCCTGTTTGGCCACGTTACCTGACCGTCCAAATGCGCACTGGACCGGCCAAAGTTCGCGCCTCGGATACTGCCATGATCCAAGGGCGTGTGGGTCAGATGCGTCGGGGCGTTATAGTGATGCCATGCCGCTAAGCGAGAAGAGGCTGATCGAGCGCATTCGGCGCCAGGCGCGGGCTGGAACCCGCATTGCCACGGGCGCAAGGCTGATCGCGGGCATCGGAGACGACGCGGCGGTCCTGCGTTTGCCGGCCAACCACGACCTGCTTGTCACCACCGATTTCTCCATCGAGAATGTCCATTTTCGGAGAGCGTGGCATCCGCCTGAAGTCGTGGGCTGGCGCTGCCTGACGCGCGGGTTGAGCGACATTGCCGCGATGGGAGGCGAGCCGGTGGCCGCTTTCCTATCGCTCGCGGTGGCGTCCGACATCCCGCAGCCGTGGGTGGATGGATTCGTCAAAGGGCTGCTCAGGCTCGCTACCCGATTTCATGTACCACTTGCGGGCGGTGATACAGCAAATACTGTAGATGGAATTCAGGCGGACATCGTGGTCGTGGGTACGGTGCCAAGAGGCACGGCAGTTCCGCGCTCGGGTGCGAAGCCGGGCGATCACATTTATGTGACAGGAGATCTCGGCGGCGCCGCTGCAGCATTGGCACGACTACGAGATTCGCGCCCGCTGGCGGAGTCCTCCAGCTATTTTCGCCCCACTCCTAGAGTCACAGTTGGCCGCTGGCTGCGGCAGCATAGGTTACCGAACGCCATGATCGACGTCAGCGACGGCCTGTCTACCGATCTCGATCACATTTGCCAGGAAAGCGGAGTCGGTGCGGAGATTGAAGCTGGGCTGCTTCCACGTGCCCTTTGCGGAAGGTGGAAAAAACAAAGAGTAGAACTGGATTTCGCCTTGCACGGCGGCGACGATTACGAACTTCTCTTCACATCCGCAAAGACCGTCCCCCAAACGATCGAAGGAGTTCGAATCACCAGAATCGGACAAGTCACCCGCAAAAAGGAGATGCGACTGATCGACGCCGATGGGAAAAAAGGGGCGCTGCCCGTAAAAGGATGGGAGCATTTCAGCGGCGAATAGCGACGGAGCCCACCCGGTCCAACTTCCCATACCACACGTAACTTTAGTGACCTGTCAGTAATCACGGCTAGAGCCTACAGTAGCCGTTATGCGCAGAATTTTTTTCATGGCAGCGTTGTGCTTCCTGGCGGTTCCGCTCCTCGCCCAAAAACCTAGGCCCGCGCTGACTCCCGCGGCGAGTCCCGTGGCGACTCCTGCACCCAAGATCGACGACAACTTCGTTCATCAGCAGTTCGGCGATCAGTTCACGTTGATTCCAAGCGTGAGCCCTGCCTTTGGCGATCTTGATGGCGACGGCGTCGAGGATGTTGTGATCGCAGCGCGCTGCAAGAATGCCATGCTCGACCAGAGCGAGCACAGCTATACGGTTATCGACCCCTACGACGCCTTCTTCGGCTATGGCAACCCACAGGTCACCACCACGTTTTCTGCCGGCGACCCTGCGCTCCGCGGTCTGGTGATGCTCATCATTCACGGGGCCGGACCGGATGCATGGCACTCGAGCACGCCCAAGGCGAAGTACGTGATCGTCAATCTCCCCTATAAAGCTATCTACGTGCGCAAATTCAGATTCAAGAAGAAGTCCATTGAGGCCCTATACGTCGAGGAGGCGGGCGAACTCAGTTCGAGCTCCGCAGTCTTTTTCGATGGAAAGAAATTCCAATACGTTCCCATGGGCGGAGAGATGGAGTAGCTAGCGGCACCTGCCGTCTTCTATCCATAGCGGAATCGTCATTCAAGTCTCGACTTCAGTCTCCACGTCCAAAATCCACCCTGCCGTCCGGCTGGGGTAGCCCCCATAGCGTCCCATTCACCCGCTCATTCCCGCAAATCGCTGCTCCCGATTGGACGATCCTGCCCTCGAAATGTTGAAATAGTAGTAACAAAGCATACATGCCGACAGCCGCAGTCAACTTTCGCCGCAAAATCAAGGCAATCGAGCGCAACGCCCACGGTCTCTGGCAGATCCTTAAGGCCATCGCGTCGACCGACCACCCGCTCCTTGCGCACCTGATTCCGATCCGGCGCTGCAACCTCGCCTGTACCTACTGCAACGAGTTCGACGATTTTTCCAAGCCCGTCGCGACCGACCTGATGCTGCTGCGCGTCGATAAGCTTAAAGAACTGGGCACATCGGTCATTACGATCAGCGGCGGCGAGCCGCTTCTGCATCCTGACCTCGACGACATCATCCACCGTATGCATGAGCGCCGTGTCGTCTCCGGGCTTATCACCAACGGTTACCTGCTCACCGCCGACCGCATTCAGCGTCTCAACCGCGCCGGCCTGGAGTGGCTGCAGATTTCGATCGACAACGTGAACCCGGACGAAGTCTCGAAGAAAAGCCTGAAGGTCCTCGACCGCAAGCTGCAACTGCTGGCCGAGCACGCCGAGTTTCACGTCAACATCAATTCGGTGGTCGGGGGAGGCGTCAGCAATCCGCAGGATGCGCTGACGATCGGCAAGCGCGCGTTAGAACTCGGCTTCAGTTCCACGGTTGGAATCATTCACGACGGCTCAGGCCAGTTGCAGCCGCTGGCGGACGACGAACGGCGCGTCTATCACGAGATGAAATCGCTCGAGAAGCGCAGCTTCACGCGGGTGAACGCGTTCCAGGACAACATTGCGCTCGGGCGCCCCAACCAATGGCGCTGCCGCGCCGGCGGGCGTTATCTCTACATTTGCGAGGATGGACTGGTGCACTACTGCTCGCAGCAGCGCGGTTACCCAGGAATTCCATTGGAGAAATATACGATCAGCGATCTGCGCCGCGAGTTCTACACCGAGAAATCCTGCGCACCGCACTGCACCGTCTCATGCGTGCATCAGGTCTCAATCCTTGACGCCTGGCGAGCCCCGCAACATGCGGCCCCAGTCTCAGCCAATGGATTAGTTCAGATCGAGTAGCAGTTGCCAGTAGGCCCAAACCTACAAACTGAGTTGCGGGGCAAGTTGTTTTGGCTGGCCGCTGGCAGCTGTTTTTCTAAAAAGTGGTTGCTACCGTAAACCGGAACGTCTTGCGCGGCTCGCGCAACGTATACGGAGAACTGAGCGTGGCCGCCGTCGTGTTGTAGGTGTAAACACCAGCGCCGCTGTTGGGGAACATGCTGGGCGTGATCTTGATGGGCGGCACCGCGCTGCTGTCCAAACGTAGCGCGTTATACGCGTAGTAGATGCGGAATGGCGCATTGATCACCGGCAGCATCATCTGCAACTCGAGCCCCGTCGACATGCGCGGAACCCAGTTTGTTCCCGGCACCGGCTTGAGGTATTGCGAGATGCCGAGCGTCTGGCCCTGCACGGCGTAATTGATGTTGCAGCCATAGGCAGCCGTCAACACCGGGCACCCAAAATACTCGCTGAGCAGATTGTTGTACTGCGTCGGATTGATCTGCAACTGCGATGTCCGCAGAATCGGGTCCGTGCCCACATCCACAAACGGCGCCAGCGCCACCGGTCCGGCAATCGTAAAGCGGTATTCCAGGTTGCCGTTCATGGCCAGGTCGCCGCCCGGTGTTACCAGTTGCTGATACGGAATCGGGATGTTCCAGCAGTTTGCAACGCACGCGCCGTTCGAACCCCTCTGCACCGGATAGGAGGGATTGGCGGGAACGAAGCTGCCGTCCGGGTTCTTCAGAGCAACCGTTTGCACGCTCGGGAGATAGGCGATGGGCGAAACGGTACGGATATCGAAGCCGCGAAGATCGTTTTCACCGCCGAGGTACGCGCGTTCAAAGGGCGGAGCTACCACGCCGTCGAAGCCGGTAATAAACGAAGCCTGCACGTTATACCCGAGCGCGTTCCTGCGCTTTTGCATCGGGAAGAATTGCTTGAACTGGACGATGGGCCGGAAGGTGTGCACGGTGCCGCCCAGTCCTGCGATCTCTCCGCCGATAAACAAACTCTTTCCGTGGTGCGGAGCATACGCCGCATCCAGCGTGTTCATCGTAAAACTAGGAACGATTTTGCTGGTGATGATCCCATTTAACGCATTGGGACCCTGAATACCGCTGAAATTGAGATTGTCAAACAGCAATTGTGACGCGGTGCTGATGGCGACGAGCGACGACCGGTCGAACGAATAGCTGATGCCGAAGCGCTTGAACGACCGCCGTAACGGGTAGCTCAGGCTGAGCGAAAAGCCCGTGCTCGATTGCGAGTAGTTTTGCAGGTTCTGCAGGAATGGCGAACTCAGCGTTTGCGATTGGCCGGTCAAGATCGCATACTGCCGCGCCTGGTTGTAGCTGATTTTGCGCAGGTAGACGTTGAAGCCCGCCTGAATCGGCCGGTCAAACAGATAAGGCTCGGTAAATCCGAACACAATATCGCGCTGATAATTGCCGAGGCTGGCCTGAATGGACAGTGTCTCGCCCAAGCCCAGAAAATTGTTCGTGCTGTAGTTAATGCCCACGAAGGCGCCGGCCAGTCCGCTCACGCCGCCCTGAAGCCCGATTGAGTTCTTTCCCTTTTCATGCACCTTCAACGTCAGATCGACGGTGCCATTCTTTTCGTCGAGATGGCGCTCGGTCGTATTCGGATCGTCCGGCTTCAACTGGTCGAAATATCCCAGCTGATTCAAGCGGAGGAGGCTGAGTTCCCAGAGACGCGAGTTGTAAACCTGGCCTTCTTCGAGCGCGATCTCGCGGCGGATAACCTTATCGCGAGTCGTCGTGTTGCCGTTGAACTCGATCCGACGGACATAAAACTGCTTGCCTTCGTCAACGTCAATCATCAGATCGACGGTTTTCTTTTCGTCGTCAAACTTCGTGTCGGGAACCGAGGTGAAGTTGATGTAGCCGGCTTCGCCATAGGCTTTGCGCAGGTTCTCAAGCCCCTTGGCGACCTTTTCGCGGCTGAATATATCGCCGTCCTTGATGGGGAAAAGCGAACGCAGCGCATTCGTATTGCGGATCGCCTTGTTGTTCTTGAAGGTGATCGAACCCAGCCTGTAGCGGGCGCCTTCCTGAATGGGCATGGTGATATCCACCGATTTACCCGCGCCTGCCTGAATCAGAGGAATGTGCAACCCGGTGTGGCCAGTGTCATGGATCTCGGTTTTCGGTTCGTCCACCACCACCTTGAAGTAGCCGCGGTTCTGGAATTCCGCCCGCACGCGCTCGGTGTCCTCGTCCAGTTTGGTGGCATCGTAAGTTTTGGCGAAAAGGTTCTCAAGAAAAATGGAGTGGGGGATTCCGATCGGCTTCAGGTTCTTCATCGCCGCCCGCAGCGTGCGCGATTTTATGTGGACATTGCCGCGGAATTGAATCTTGCCGACCTTAACCTTCGGTCCTTCTTTGACCACAAAACTGATGCCGACCGCTGCCGGGGGAATCGGACGCACCTCGGTGCGAATGGTCGCGAACTGCCGCCCGTGCTCGGCCAGCAACTCTTTCAAAACAACTTCGGCCTTTTTGATCTTCGTGGGATCGTACTGGCTCTCGACCGAAAGTCCGACCTTACGGTCCTTGAACCGGTCAAGCACGTCGCTGGTCGAAACCGCATTCAGGCCCACATAGTTGATCTCGCGGATCGTCGGCCGCTCCTTCACATAAATGTGGAGCACCCAACCCTTCTCGCTCTGCTCGCGTTCAAACCGTATGTCCTCGAAATAGCCGGTGTTCCAGAGGGCGTTGAAATCGCGTTCCAGCGCGGTGACGTCGTAAACATCGCCCACCTTGGTGAAGATTCGCGCCTTGATCGTCTCCGCCGGAATGCGGCGGTTGCCATGAATCTGGATGCCGACGATCAGATCGGATTGACCCGGCAGCGGAAGGGAAAAAATGAGGAGAAGAAGAATTCCGATGGGCCAAATCAGCCGAGACCGACGCCGCAAGCAGGCTGTGTCGGGAGACTGAGAGGCGCAGCACGACCCGTGGTGTGGGTCATTGCCACGGCCATTGCCCGCCAGACCGCGCGCTTCTCGCGGTATGGGGTGGCTGCTTGGGGCGCACACAGGGATAGCCTGATGACGGCGATGAATTGCAACTACCTCGAAAAACTAGAGTTAGGAAAACGGTAATTATACGGTAGAGAGCGGAAACCGTCCAAGCATCAGGGCACGTATTTGCAAAAGCCTCAAGCCTGAAAAGACTCCACCTCAACACAGACGGAATAGAACGTCGCCGCGTTGCCCATGTCGGCAAGTTTTTCTGAAGTCAGCACGTTGATATTGCGCGCGCCGGCGCCAAAGCGCGCCCAATCCAGCCGCGCCGCCACCACGCCCGCCGATACCGACCCGTTGACGCGTGCCTTCAAAACAATTTCGCCGCGCGGATTGAACGCGCGGACCCGGTCGCCATCGCGAATACCCCGCGCGTTGGCGTCGGCAGGATGCATTTCCAGGAGCCCGAGCATCGGCTCCATATGCCTCACCGACTCCACATTCGCGAACGTCGAGTTCAAATGATTGTCTGGCTTGCGTGCCAAAAGTTCCAGCGGGTAGCCCGCCGACCGCGCACCATGCCGCGACTCCGCCGGAGGAACGAATTCGACCAGCGGATCGAGTCCAAGCTCCTTGAGCGCAGGATTATAGAACTCCGCCTTCCCGCTGGGCGTCCCAAAATTTCCGGCAGCAAAGGGAAGAAAAGGAGCGCCTTGTTCCTGGCTCGTCTCGCCGGCGGCGTCGCCTGAAAACCTCAGCCGGATCCAATGTTCTCGTTCCAATCGTTCGCGCGTAATCCCCTTCAAATAAGGATTCGGTGAATCCAGCGCCCGCTCGATCATCGAGTCGACGCTCTCGCGGAAGCATCCATCCTCAAATCCCATGCGCTCGGCCAGCGCGCGAAAAACATCCACATTTGACCGGCACTCGCCCACCGGCTCCATCGCCTGATCCGAAACCTGGAGGAAATAGTGGCCATAGGCTGTCTGCAGATCCTTGTGCTCGAAAAAGGTGGTCGCCGGCAGCACGATGTCGGCATATTCCGTCGTGTCGGTAAAGAACTGCTCGTGCACCACCGTAAACAAGTCAGGCCGCATCAGCCCGCGAATCACTTCATTATGGTTTGGGCAAACGGCCGCTGGATTCGAGTTGTAAACGAACAGCGCCTTCACCGGCGGATTATCCAGCGAGTTGAGCGCCGTTCCCAGTTGCACCATGTTTACTATGCGGGCGGGCCGGCCCAGCGACTTCTGCATCAACTCCGGCATCTCCAGTGCGGATTTGTTCAGCTGATACGACCCGCTCAATGACATTTGCAAGCCGCCGCCGACTTCCTTCCACGATCCGATGAGGCAGGGAAGCATGGTCACGGCGCGCGTAGCCATGCCTCCTCGCTCCGATCGCTGAATCCCATAATTGACGCGAATTACCGATGGCCGCACCGTCGCGTACTCGCGGGCCAGCTTGCGAATGTCCTCCGCCGAGATTCCCGTCCACCGCGCAACCGTCTCCGGTGGATATTCCCTGGCTCGCGCCTTCAACTCTTCAAAGCCGACGGTATAGCGTGCAACGTAATCCGCGTCATAGAGATTTTCGCCGATGATGACATGCATCATCCCCAGCGCCAGGGCGGCGTCCGTGCCAGGATTTATGGGCAGATACCAATCGGCGCACTTTGCCGTGCGCGTGCGATAGGGATCGATAACTACCAGTTTCGCACCCTTGCGCCGCGCCTCTTCAATAAACGGCCAAAGGTGAACATTGTTGCCGTGAATGTTCGCGGCCCACGCAATGATGTAGCGCGAATGCGCGAACTGCTCGGGCTCGGTTCCGAGCTTGACGCCCAACACCGACTTCAACCCTTCTTCACCGGCGCTCGAGCAGATCGAGCGCTCCAGTTGCGAAGCCCCCAGCCGGTAAAAAAAACGCCGGTCCATCGAGGCTCCATTCAGCGCCCCGAGGGTGCCCCCAAACGAATAGGGAAGAATCGCCTCAGGTCCAAACTCAGCAGCGATGCTCTGAAAGCGCGAGCAGATCTCATCCAGTGCCTCATCCCAGGTGATTCTCTGGAACGTCGACGTGGAGGCAGCCGTACCTTTCGGCCCCACCCGCCGCATGGGATAGAGCACACGACCCGGAGAGTAAACGCGGTCCAGATACTTGGCGACCTTCGCGCACAAAAACCCGCGCGTCACCGGATGTTCGGGATCGCCCTGAATCCGAGTGGCCCGCCCATCCTCGATCGTAATCAGCACTCCGCAGGCATCCGGGCAGTCGTGCGGGCAGGCGGCATGGACGAGCGACTTCATCTCTGCATTATAGTGATGGCCACCGGATGAGGAAGAACATGCCGGTCGGTTTGATCGTATCGCCGGCGTCTAGGCGGGGTACCTGCCTACAAAGACTCTTGAAGCTTGTTTCCGTTCACTCACGGGGTTCCAACACGAGCAGTTGCGACCGTGTCACGCGGAGGCTATTTAAACTCCAGGACTTCCTTTTCTTTGGCCTTGCTCATCTCTTCCATCTTCTTGATCTCGTCATCGGTCAACTTCTGAATCTCTTCCAGCGCGCGCTTCTCGTCGTCTTCGGTAATCTTTTTGTCCTTCGATGCCTTCTTGATCGCATCATTACCGTCGCGCCGGATGTTCCGCACCGCCGTGCGGTGCTCTTCCAGGATCCTGTGCAGATGCTTCACCATTTCCTTGCGCCGCTCTTCGGTCAGCGCCGGTATCGGCACGCGAATCAGCTTCCCGTCGTTCATCGGATTGAGCCCAAGATCGCCGCTTCGAATGGCCTTTTCGATATTCTGCAGCGCGGAGGGGTCGAAAGGCTGCACCGTGATCATCTGTGGCTCGGGAGCGTGAATGGTAGCGATCTGGTTGAGCGGCATCTGCGAACCGTAGTAGTCCACTGAAACCGTATCCAGCATGTGCACGTTGGCGCGTCCCGTGCGGGTAGCCGCCATTTCGCGCCGGAAGTCTTCCACGGCTTTGTCCATACGCGTCTTCAACTGTACGTAGGTTTCTTTCAGGGCAGGATTCGCCGCCATCGAGACTTGTGCCATATTGCAAGGCTCCAATAATTACAGGATCAAAACGCTCGATTATAAACCCAACTTCAATCTTCCGCGGATCACACGGATTCCACGGATAAAGCCCTCATTTTTGGGATTGATCGGCGCGAATCCGTGTAGATCCGCGGAGCACAAGTTCTCAGGCGCTAACCAACGACCCGATCTTTTCTCCCAGCACAACCTTGTGCAGATTGCCATGCTCGTTGAGATTGAAGATGATGATCGGAAGATTATTGTCCTTGCAGAGTGAGATGGCGGTCGAATCCATGACCTTCAGACCCTGTTTCAGAACGTCCATGTAGGTGATGTGGGTAAACTTCTTTGCGTCCTTCACCTTCATCGGGTCTGCGTCGTAGATCCCGTCGACCTTCGTCCCCTTGAGAATAGCGTCGGCCTTGATCTCCATGGCCCGCAGGGAAGCTGCTGTATCGGTCGAAAAATAAGGATTGCCTGTGCCGCCGGCAAAAATAACAACCCGCCGTTTTTCAAGATGTCGGATCGCGCGCCGGCGAATGAAAGGCTCGGCTACCTGGTTCATCTCAATCGCCGACTGCACCCGCGTATAGACCTTCTGCTTTTCCAGCGCGTCCTGCAACGCGAGGGCATTGATTACCGTGGCCAGCATGCCCATGTGATCGGCCGAGACCCGGTCCATGTCCTTCGCTTGATCGGCCACTCCGCGAAAAAAATTCCCGCCGCCCACCACGATCGCAATCTGCACTCCCAGGTTATGCACGTCGGCAATCTCACCCGCAATCGAATGAATATGCGCCGTGTCGACACCAAAGCCCTGATCGGCGGCCAGCGCCTCACCGGAGAGTTTGAGAAGAATGCGTTTGAAGACGGGCTGAGACATGAAGGAATCCTTCGCTCGCTCAGGATAACAACCTGGTAAAAACGAGCATAAATCAAAAGGGGCGCCGCAGCGCCCCCGAATTACTTGGCAGCCGGAGCCGCCTCACCCTCATCGGGCTTAGGGGTAACCGATGCCACCGTAGCCGTCGCTTCGCCCACTTTGAACCGTGCAAAGCGGCGCACCGCGATGTTCTCGCCCAGCTTGCCGACCTTCGCTGCAATCAGTTGCGAGATATTGATCGTCTGGTCTTTGATGAAGGGCTGTTCGAGAAGGCAGACCTCTTCATAGAACTTTTCCATCTTGCCGGCCACCATCTTCTCGGCGATGTTCTGCGGCTTGCCAGAAGCGACCGCCTGCGCGATGTAGATTTCCTTCTCGCGATCGAAGTCCGCCTTCGTCACATCTTCCTTGCGGACGAACTTCGGATCGCTCGCGGCAATATGCATCGCGATGTCGTGAATCAGCTCCTTGAAGTCGTCGGTACGCGCCACAAAATCGCTCTCGCAGTTGACCTCAACGAGCACACCGATTTTTCCGCCGGCGTGAATGTAGCTGGCCACCGAGCCTTCGCTGGTCACGCGCGCCGCCTTCTTGGCCGCCACCGAAACGCCTTTCTTGCGCAGCAACACAACCGCCTCCTCGAGATCGCCTTTCGCCTCGGTCAGAGCCTGTTTGCAGTCCATCATCGGCGCTCCGGTCTTTTCGCGGAGCTCTTTAACCTGTGCAGCAGAAATGTTTGCCATAGTAGTACTCATATTGATGAGATGTTAAAAGCCTTTCCACAAAACTAGACCCGCGCAGACCAACCACGCGGGTCAGATCTTCACAGATTGCTGAAAGCCAATAGCCAATCGCTAAAAGCTGTTTTTTACGACCTCCGCGTTTCCGCCTGCAGCTCGTCGATATCCTCGGCTACCGCCGACGGACGCTTCCGTGTTCCCGCGCCCAGGACGTCTTCCATGCGGATGTCTTCAGCTTCAGGGATGGCGACCGCCGCCACGCCTTCGCTCTCGGCAGCGGCTTCGCCCTCAACCGCCTCCGCAGTAGCTTCGTTACCCTCGGGAGCGGCAGCGGCCACAGCCTGAATCTCCGCCATCTGCTTGTCGCCCATCGCGTTCACGCCCTCGGCAATAGACTCCGAAATCTTCGAGGTAAACAGCCGGATCGCGCGCAGTGCGTCGTCGTTGCCCGGAATCACATAATCCACTTCGGTGGGATCGCAGTTCGTGTCCACGACCGCAACCACCGGAATGCCCAGCTTGCGTGCTTCGCGCACCGCAATCTGTTCCTTGTTCGAGTCAATCACAAAAATCGCATCCGGCAACCGCGACATGTTCTTGATGCCGGCCAGGTTCGCCTGCAGATGCTTGCGCTCGCGTTCGAGCTTGATCACTTCTTTTTTCGGCAGAAAATCGTAACGCCCGTCGGTGGCCATTTCGTCCAGCTCTTTCAGCCGCTTCACCGACTTCTGCACGGTGACCCAGTTGGTCAAAAGTCCGCCCAGCCAGCGCTGGTTCACGTAGAACATCGAGCAGCGCGTCGCCTCTTCGGCAATCGCGTCTTGAGCCTGGCGCTTGGTGCCCACAAAGAGAACGATTCTCCCTTCGGCCGCCAGATCCTGCACGAACTTCGACGCCTCTTTGAACATCTTCAGCGTCTTTTGCAGGTCAATAATGTAGATCCCATTGCGCTCGCCGAAGATGTACTCCTTCATGCGCGGGTTCCACCGCTTCGTTTGGTGCCCGAAGTGAACTCCCGCTTCGAGCAACTCTTTCATGGTGATGTTTGCCAATCGACCTCCTTATGTGGTCTACATCCTTACGCCGTTCTCAGTAGCCAGATGCCAGATCTCAGTGGACTCACTGGAAACTGGCGGCCGGCAACCGGTAACTGCTTTTCGGATTGCCATTCCCGTCCACCCCATCTCGGGGAGGTGGGGGGATGAATTTAACACCTAAAATCGTCGTCTGTCCTTGGTCTTCAGTCGTTGTCAACCCGTGAAACCACCATCGGGCCGCGAACGACCGATGACCACCGACACGCTTTAGCGCTTGCTGAACTGGAACCGTTTCCTCGCGCCCTTCTGTCCATACTTCTTGCGCTCTTTCGCGCGTGGATCGCGAGTGACCATGCCTTCGGCCTTCAGCTTCTTGCGTAGCTCGGCGTTGAACAGCATGAGCGCGCGCGTAACTCCCAGCCGCACCGCCTCCGCCTGTCCAGCAACCCCGCCGCCGTTGACGCGCGCCAGCACGTTAAAGGTGGCGCCGGTCTCAGTCAAAGCCAGAGCCTGCTTGGCGCTGATGCGCTGCGAGGGCGTCACGAAATATTCATCGAACGCCTTGCCGTTAACCTTGAATTCGCCGCTGCCTGGACGCAGATAAACGCGCGCAATCGCCGCCTTCCGCCGTCCTGTTCCGTAGTATTGAACCGTCTCTGCCATGTTTAGCTTCGAGCCTCGAGCTCCGAGCTCCGAGCGATCGCCGCGCGGAAGACTCAAGCGTCTGGCGCATAACCTTTCTAAGAAATCCTGAACTTGTCTGCTCCCAGCTCGAAGCTCGCGGCTCGTAGCTCGAAGCTTCTTCCTACGCGAATACCTTCGCTTCCGGCTTCTGCGCTTCGTGCGGATGCTTGTCGCCCTTGTACACCTTGAGCTTCGTGAACATCTGCTTGCCGAGCTTGTTCTTCGGCAGCATGCGCGACACAGCCTGTTCAATCACCAGTTCCGGCTTGCGCACGAGCCGCTTCTTCAGGTCTTCGGAGCGCAGCCCGCCCGGATACCCGGTGTAATGGTGATAGGTCTTCTGGTCGACCTTCATACCGGTCATCTTCACATGTTCAGCATTGATCACCACCACGTGATCGCCCGTGTCGATGAACGGCGTATATTGCGGATTTTCTTTGCCCATCAGAATGCGGGCTACGCGCGAGGCCAGACGTCCGAGCGCTTGCCCGTTGGCGTCGACCACATACCACTTCCGCGCGATTTCCCCTTCTTTCGGGAAATAGGTAGACATCGTAACTCTCCCAAACTGAAAGAACTGAATGATGAAGACCGCTAAGTGCCCTGATTCTTCTTAAGTAAAAACCTGGCTAAGAAAGCAATCCAACGCAGAACGCGCGCTTAGGTGTTCCGGGCGGGCAGCCGCAGGACTTCCAAAGGAATCTAGAATATCCGACCGGCGGCAACATTGTCAACGAAGAGATTCAACGGAAAGGGGTTACGGAAGAGGCCAGCGAAAAAGTCCAGTCTTCAATAATCCTGCTTCTGCGAGCGTGCGCCCTTCAATCCTGCTGGGCTAATACCTGGTGTGCAGCATAGACATCCTCAACCGCCAGTCCCAACGACTTGAAAACCGTAACCTCGCGCTCGTTATCCCGGGTCGGCAACTCACCGAGTTCCGCTGCAATATGGGCTTCCGTCCACCGTCTCTCGGCAATGCCCATCAGGACGTCCCCGGCCTCTTTCAGCGCCGCCGCCCGCGAATCCACCACCAGGCGCGATCTGGCGACCAACTCCGGATCCAGTTCCCGCTGCGTCGGAACGCACGACCCTACCGCGATCACATGCGTCCCATCAGCCACCCAGTCATTGCAGACCACAGGCGTTGCCGATGCCGTTGCCGCCACCACCACATCTGCTCCGCGCACGGTTGCTTCCGCGCTCTCAACGGCAGTGACTCCGGTTTCATATGCAAACCGCCGCAGGTGCTCGAAGGTCGGACTCCATGCGCGCACTTCGTCAAACTGCCGCACCAGTCGCAGCGCCTCCAAGTGACTCCGCGCTTGCACCCCCGAGCCGAGAATCCCAAGTACCCGCGCATTCTTCCTTGCCAGGTAACGCGCCGACACCGCCGAAACCGCCGCCGTTCGCGCCTCCGTAATGTATCGCCCGTCGAGCACCGCCTCCGGCACGCCCGTCTCCGGATTCAGCATCACGATGAGTGCCTGATGCGTATGCAGACCGCGCGCCGCGTTGCCCGCGCACACGGCTACCAGTTTCGCGCCCAGCGCCGGCAGCGATGGCACATGCGACGGCATCAATCCAAACAGCCCCTGACCGCCGAATTCCATTACGGTTCGAACCGGCTGCTGCACGCGTCCGGCCGAGAACTCAACCAGCGCCCGCTCCATGGCCTCGATCAAGTCGGCCATCCGCAGCCGCGCGCGTACCTCGCCCTCGTCGAAAAATCGCGGAGCCGCCGCCCCGGATTTCGATTCCTCGGATTTAGGTTGAGTCGGAGTCAACGGTTCTACGGAAGCGCGGTGCCGAGCGCAACTCTATTTCGTGTCGACTGCCTTTAGGCACTTTCCATACAGTTCCAGCAGATGGTCGGCGAACTCCTCGGGTTTGGTCGCCGTGCCACCGCCCTGGAACCCCACGCCTCCGCCCGCTCCGCTCGTGCGCCCATAGCTGGTCGTCATCGCGATGAACTTCATTAGGTCGAGCGCAATATCTTCATTACGGCGGCTGCCAAGTGAAAAAGCTGCTGCATCCATGATAAGAACTCCTCAAGATGAGTGGCTCATAGCCAGTCTTTGATATTGGGAGTCGCACGCGATCTCCCGCTTTGTGCGACCTTGGCGCGATGATAGCAGAACCCTGCCGGCCTAAAACAACACGGCTCCGGCGTGCACCACGAGATTCCGCGGCCGGTCTCTGCCTTCTAATCTAAAGCTCTTCTCGTAGCCCATTCTCTAAAGCTCTGCCAACAGCTGCCGATAATTCTTCTTGCGGAGGCGCGCGAACGCTTCAACGCCAAAGCAGGGGCCGCGTCGTGTCGATCGCACAATGGGACGACAGCTACAAGTCCGGACATCAAGCGGTCGATATCCAGCATGAGACTCTTTTTGCGATGGTGAATGCCCTGCACGATGCCATCATGGCCGGTAAGGGGAACAACGCGCTCGCGCCCAACCTGCAGAAATTAGCCAAATATACGATCGATCATTTCGCCGAGGAGGAGAGGCTGATGACCTCGATCGCCTTTCCTGGTTTCCTCGCCCATCGAGCCAAGCACCTGGAACTTACCCGTCAGGTCGAGGATTTACTGGCAAAGTTCCACGAGGGCAAATTGGTACTCTCCATGACCATCTCCACCTTCCTGACGAACTGGCTTAAACATCACATGCAGGAAGATGACGTCACCCTGATCCAATATTTAAAAGCACATCCAGCCACCCGGACCCTCTCAGCGGCAGCGCGCTAACCGACGGCGGCGAACCGTTCCAAGCATCTAATGTTTCGGAGCTTCGGAGGGAGATCTGGCAACCGGCAGCCGGCAACTGAATTACCCCACCTCCGCCAGCCCATAACTTAGCGACCACCGGTCCCGCATCGCCTTCAACGCGCGGTCAATCTCAGCCTGCGATAGTTCGGCGTTTGGCCCGGCAACCACAAACGCCGCCTCGCGTTTCGCCGCTTCGAGCAACTGCCGGTCGCGAATCAGATTCGCTACCCGAAAGCTCGGAATGCCCGCCTGCTTGGTCCCAAAAAAATCGCCGGGCCCCCGCAGTTCAAGATCCAGCTCTGCAATCTTGAACCCGTCGTTATTCTGCACCATGGCGTCCAGCCGGCGCTGGCCCTCTTCCGAAACCTTGCCGCCATGCATGAGCACACAAAAGGACTTCGCCGCCCCACGTCCAATCCGTCCGCGCAACTGATGCAGTTGGGCCAGCCCGAACCGGTCGGCATGTTCAATCACCATGACGCTGGCGTTCGGCACATCAACGCCGACCTCAATCACGGTGGTTGCCACCAGGATCTCGATCTCGCCCCGCTGGAACTCACGCATGATGCGCTCTTTCGTATCCGGATCGAGCCGCCCATGCAGCAGGCCGACGTGCAGTTGGGGAAAGACTTTCTCGCGCAGTTGCCGGTGCATCTGTTCCGCGGCCTTCAACTCCCGCTCTTCATTCTCCTCAATCACCGGATAGACCACGTAAGTCTGATGTCCCGCGGCAACCTCGCGGCGAACGAATTCCCAAACCTCCGCCGCCCGTTCATCAGGCACAGCTTGTGTAGCAATCGGAGTCCGTCCCGGCGGCAGCTCATCCAGCACCGAGACATCCAGATCGCCATAAAGCGTAAGCGCCAACGTGCGAGGGATAGGCGTAGCCGTCATAACCAAAACATCCGGCTCGGGCGCACCACTGTCCTTCTTCATCAACTTCAACCGCTGCATCACCCCAAACCGGTGCTGCTCATCGACAATCACGAGCCCCAGCTTCTCAAACTCCACGCGATCCTGAATCAGCGCATGCGTCCCGATCACCAGCTGCGCATTCCCCTGCGCAATATGCCGGCGCACCAGCCGCTTGCGGTCCTGCTCCATCGACCCCGTCAGGAGCACAATTCGATAGCCAGCCTTCTCCAGAATTTGCCGCGCGGAAAAGTAGTGTTGCTGCGCCAAAATCTCCGTCGGCGCCATCAGCGCCACCTGATACCCGTTCTCGATCGCAATAATTGCCGCCTCGAACGCGACGATCGTTTTGCCCGATCCTACATCGCCCTGCAGCAAGCGCCGCATCGGATAAGGCGTCTGCATATCGGTCGCGATCTCCTTTAGCACACGCTTCTGTGCTGCCGTGGGATGAAAGGGCAGAATTTTCTTGATCGCCTCGCGTGCCCGCGCATCGAGCTGGAACGCGACTCCGGTCTGAGCCTTTTGCTCGCGCCGCTTCAGTTCCAGCCCCAGTTCAATAAAAAAGAGTTCGTCAAAAATCAGCCGGATATGAGCCGCCGTCCGCGACGACTGTAGATCGGTAAAGCTCTCGCCGGCCTCCGGCCAGTGCACGCGCCACAAAGCCTCACGCGGGGGAACCAGACTCAAATGCGCCCGCACCGCCGCCGGAATCGGATCCGGCAAATCCGGATTCAGATTCTCCAGCACCCCCCGAATGATCCGCCGAAACCATCGCGGCGTAAGCTTACCCTGCCCGGTAGATTCGTAAATTGGAACAATCCGTCCCACTTCCAGCGAAGTCGCTGCCTTTTTTTCCGCTTCGTCCGCCCCGCCTTCTTCATTCACATCGCCCAAAATCTCAAACTGCGGCTGCATGATCTGCAACTGCCCATCGCGGTCCGCCTCCACCTTCCCGTACAGCGCGATCATCTGCCCCGGCTGAAATTTTCCCTGCAAATAAGTCGCATTGAACCACAGGCATTTCAGCCGGCTTCGTCCTTGTCCCACCGTGAGCTGAAAAATTGGCATGCGCCGCGTGCGAAACAGCCCCGAGTTCCGCACCTCGGCAATCACCGTCGCCATCTCGCCCGCGCGCAGCTCGGCTACCGATCGCGGATTCAATCGATCTTCATAGCGGAAGGGGAGATAATGCAGAAGGTCGTCGACCGTTTTAATGCCCTTGGCGCCAAGCACCTCGGCCAGCCGCGGGCCAATTCCTTTCACGTACTGTACTGCGGTCAACGGTTCCAGCATCTCAAGGGATGTTAGCAGGATGGACTCGGCGAAGTGAGTCGCACCACAACCCGAAACACGCTCACGAATTTCCTCGACGCGCTGGCCGCGGTTCTCGCCGGCAATGCAATCTACTTCCTGCTAATGCCCCATCTTCCGCGCGCCATGCGCCACGCCATGTTCAAGGAAGACTGGGGCCTGGCGGTTGACTTCGCCATCTGCACCATTCTCTTCGTCGCCCTCAAACTAGGGTTCCGCCGCACTCGCCCATAGTCGCGTTCCTACCGCACCGCCGTATAATTCGCTCAATGATCACCGTCTCCAAGGAGGACTACCTCAAAGCCATCCTCGAAGCCGAAGGCGAGGGCGAAACCGTCATCTCCGCGACGCTCGCGCACTGGCTCAACGTCTCTCCGCCCGCAGTTACGATGGCTCTCCGCCGCCTGAAAAAAGATGGTCTAGTGCGCGTCAACACGGAGGGCCGTGTCAGCCTCAGCTCCGCCGGACGGAAGATCGCCCACAAACTCACCGAGCGCCATCACCTGATCGAGCGCATGCTCAGCGAGATCTTCGGCATGGAGTGGTACCAGGTTCACGACGAGGCCGAGCGCCTCGAACACGCCGTCTCCCCCGCGTTTGAAGCCAAGCTCGTCGCGAAACTTGGTCGTGGCAAGCCCTGCCCCCACGGCAATCTAAGCGAACTCGAAAGCCCGTCCAGTCGCCGCAAGCGCGGACTTGTATTGCTCTCCGACGCCGAGCCCGGCCGGACCTACGCCGTCAGTGGTATCTACGAACGCGACCGCAAGCTCCTCGAATTCCTTGAATCGCGCGGCATACGTCCGGGAGGCAAAATCGGCCTCGTCGAACGTAACTACGACAAAACCATCTCCATCCGCACCCCGAAAGGTCCAACGGTGCTCGGTCGTTCGGCTGCCGAAAGGATTTGGGTTTCCCCTGGCTCTTCCGTATAATTAACCACAGTTAATGCGCCGGAATGTACGCCGGTTGACTGTGGGGTTGATCTGGTTTCATCGTTTCACCGCCGTGCGGAATCGGCAGATGCCTCGGAAATTGTCGCGCCGACTCCTGCGACCCAGCATGTCTCCCTGGAAGGCATGCACCATACCATCGCGGTTCCGCATCACGAAGCCGGATTCTGGTGTCAGTGGCGCGCTTTCGTTGGCCCGGCAATCCTTGTCAGCGTCGGCTACATGGATCCCGGCAACTGGGGCACCGACCTGCAAGGCGGCGCACAATTCAAATACGGGCTCCTCTGGGTAGTCGGCGTCGCCAGCCTGATAGCGATCTTCATGCAGGTCATCTCCGCCCGCCTCGGCGTAGTCACCGGCAAAGACCTCGCCCAATGTTGCCGCGACTGGTATCCCGCCTGGACGCGCTGGCCCAACTGGGTGATGAGCGAACTAGCCATCGGCGCTTGCGATCTCGCCGAAGTGTTAGGCAGCGCCGTTGCCCTCAACCTGCTCTTTCATATTCCATTATTCTGGGCCGTCATCATCACCGGTCTTGACGTGCTTCTACTTCTCGCCCTGCAAAGCTTTGGCATGCGCACCATTGAAGCCATCGTTCTGCTGCTGATCACGACCATCTCCGTCTGCTACTTCATTGAAATCTTCGTCCTTCCCGAAACCCAGCCCAGCTTCCTCGAGATGGGCAAAGCCATGATCTTCCCGCACCTCGGCCAGTTCGGCATGGTCTACATTGCGATCGGCATCATCGGTGCCACCGTAATGCCACACAATCTGTATCTGCACTCCGCGCTCGTGCAGAGCCGCCAGCTCCAAAAGGACGACAAATCCATCCGCCGCGCCATCCAGTTCAACACCCTCGACTCGACCGTAGCGTTAACGGTCGCTTTCTTCGTTAACGCCGCCATCCTCGTTCTCGCGGCCAGTGTATTCTTCGGAAAGCAAAGCGTCGCCGTCGCTGGCGGCCACGTCGTCACCTTCACCGCCGGCAGCGACTGGATCCGCGTCGCCTACCTCACCCTTGCGCCCTTGCTCGGCACAGCCGCCGCCAGCACACTCTTTGCCGTTGCCCTCCTGGCAAGCGGCCAGAGCAGCACCATCACCGGTACGCTTGCTGGTCAAGTCGTCATGGAAGGCTTCATGCATTGGCGAATCAAGCCCTGGGTGCGCCGTCTCATCACCCGCACGCTGGCTATTTTGCCAGCCGTCTTTATCATTGGCCTGCGCGGCGATAGCAGCGTCACCGACCTGCTCACCCTCAGCCAAGTCGTGCTCGCCCTGCAGCTACCATTTGCCATGTTCCCATTGCTGCAATTCACCAGTTCCTCGAAGCGCATGGGAAAATGGAAGATCGGCCCGTTGTTACTGATTGCCGGATGGGCCAGTGCTATCCTGATCACCGCCATGGATGTCTATGGCTTGCCAGATTCGATGAAAGCCGCATGGCAGGTGATCGCGGGCACGTAACGACATAATTGCATGTACAACAAAATCTTAGTCACGCTCGACGGCACGTCCTCCGACCGCGCTATCATCGAGCACATCAAGCAGCTCGCTACACTAGCGCATAGCCGGCTCGTTCTCCTCCACGTCGCGGACGGATGGGCGGCCCGCACCTACGGTCCGGATGCAGTCAGTCCCGAGATCACCGAAGACACCGCCTACCTGGAAAAAATCCGCGCCGAATTCGAGTCCGCCGGAATCCCTGCTCAAGCCGAACTCGCCTTCGGCGAGCCCGCCAGCCAGATCATCGAATGGGTCAAGCAAAAAGGCTGCGACCTCGTTGCGATGAGCACCCACGGCCACCGCCTGCTCGCCGACATCTTCCTCGGCGCCACCGCCACCAGAGTTCGCCACAACATCAGCGCCCCCGTTCTGCTCCTCAAAGCCAGATAAGCGCCGCCGCTGCGAACGAACATTGACTCTGTGACATACGAACTCTGCGCCTGTGCGTTGCATCACTTACGCAATGTGACATCCGGGGACTAAACTATAACTTCAGATTCCGGCGAAATTCGCCTGCCGGACCGCCGTAGGTTCCCGGGAATCGGTAAACTAGTTTCATCATCCCCAGATCAGGAAAGACCAGGAAGGCCATCATGTCAGCCAACAGCTTCGGCGCTCGCGCCACCTTCAAAGTCGGCCAAAAAGAATACGAACTCTACCGCATCAACGCTCTCGACCAGCAGGGCATCTCTACCAAACACCTCCCGTTCTCGCTCCGCATTCTGCTCGAGAATCTGCTCCGGACCGAAGACGGCCGCAACGTGACGCCGCAGGAGATTCGCGCCCTGGCCGCGTGGAACAAGAATTCCAAGCCCGAAAAAGAAATCGCCTTCACGCCCAGCCGCGTCCTGTTGCAGGATTTCACCGGCGTCCCTGCGGTCGTCGATCTTGCCGCCATGCGCGATGCCATGCGTCATCTCGGCGGCGACCCCGCGCTCATCAATCCACTTCAGCCGGCCGAACTGGTCATCGATCACTCCGTTCAGGTCGATGAATTCGGCACCGCTGGCGCCTTCGAGATGAACGCGCTCCTCGAGTTCCAGCGCAACAAAGAGCGTTATGCCTTCCTGCGTTGGGGACAGACCGGCTTCCGCAATTTGGCCATCGTTCCGCCTGATACCGGGATCGTTCACCAGGTCAATCTCGAATATCTGGCCCGCGTGGTCTTCGTCAGCGAAGAAGGTGGCAAGCGCAACGCCTATCCCGACACGCTGGTCGGCACCGACTCGCACACCACAATGATCAATGGCCTAGGCGTTCTTGGCTGGGGCGTCGGCGGCATCGAGGCCGAAGCCGCCATGCTCGGCCAGCCCGTATCCATGCTCATCCCGCTGGTAGTTGGAGTAAAGCTGACCGGCCGTCTGCGCGAAGGCGCGACCGCCACCGACCTCGTTCTCACCATCACCGAGATGCTGCGCAAGCACGGAGTAGTCGGCAAATTCGTCGAATATTACGGTCCGGGCCTGCAGGATCTCCCGCTCGCCGATCGCGCTACCATCGCCAACATGTCGCCCGAATACGGAGCGACCTGCGGCATCTTTCCCATCGACAAAGAGACTTTGCGCTACCTGAAACTTACCGGGCGCAGCGACGAACAGATCGAACTGGTCGAAGCCTACGCCCGCGAGCAGGGCCTGTTCCACGACGCCCGAACGCCGGCCGCGGAATATTCCGAGCACATGAGCCTCGACCTCTCCACGGTTGAGCCGTGTCTGGCCGGCCCAAAGCGTCCGCAGGACCGCGTCCTCCTCTCGAGCGCCGGCGAGTCCTTCACTAGTGCGCTGCCTTCTCTCATCAAGACACCGAAGCCGGGTGCAAAGCCGGTTCCTCCGGTAGCGGGCGACGCGCGCTGGTTGCAGGAAGGCGGCAATCCCTCCGCCATCGGCGTCGAAGATCCCAAAGTGGTCGAGCATGTCGCGGCGAATTCTGCAAAGTCCCTCAAGCATGGCAGTGTAGTCATCGCGGCCATTACGTCGTGCACGAACACCTCGAATCCATCCGTGCTCATCGCCGCCGGATTGCTGGCGAAAAAAGCGGTGGAGAAAGGTTTGACCATGCCGCCGTGGGTCAAAACTTCGCTCGCCCCCGGCTCAAAGGTCGTCAAAGACTATCTCGAAACTGCCGGCCTGATGCCCTATCTCGAGAAGCTGAAATTCCATCTCGTCGGCTACGGCTGCACCACCTGCATCGGTAACTCCGGCCCGCTGCCTGCCGAAGTCTCCGCAGCCATCGAAGATAAAAATCTGGTCGTGGCTTCGGTCCTCTCCGGCAATCGCAACTTCGAAGGGCGCATCAACTCCGAAGTCCGCGCCAACTATCTGATGTCGCCGCCGCTGGTAGTCGCCTTCGCGCTTGCCGGGCGCATCGACATCGACCTCCGTAAAGAGCCAATCGGCAAAGGTAAACACGACGAGCACATCTACCTCGCTGACATCTGGCCCACGCAGCAGGAGATCGAAGCAGCCGTGGCCAGTTCCATCACATCGCACATGTTCCGCAAGAGCTACGCCGAGGTCTACGCCGGAGACGAGCGCTGGCGCGGGCTGCCCGTTCCCAAAGGCGAGACCTACGCCTGGGAAAAAGACTCAACCTACATCCGCCAAGCGCCATATTTCGATGGCATGAAGATCGGGGCTTCCGGCGTCGAAGATATCCGAGGTGCCCGGGTGCTCGCCGTGCTCGGCGATAGCGTCACCACAGACCACATCTCGCCTGCGGGATCGATCAAGAAAGATGGCCCTGCGGGAAAATATCTGATCGCCCACGGTGTGCAGCCCGCCGACTTCAACTCCTATGGCTCGCGCCGCGGCAATCACGAAGTCATGGTTCGCGGGACTTTTGCCAACGTCCGTCTGCGCAACAAAATGGTGAACACCGAAGGTGGATTCACCCGCCACCTGCCCGACGGCGCCGAAATGTCCATCTTTGACGCCTCCGAGAAATATCATGCGGAGAAAATTCCTTTGGTGATTCTGGCCGGAAAAGAATACGGCTCCGGTTCCTCGCGCGACTGGGCGGCTAAAGGTCCGAGACTGCTAGGCGTGCGTGCGGTAGTTGCAGAAAGCTACGAAAGAATTCATCGCTCGAATCTGGTGGGTATGGGCATTCTCCCGCTGCAATTCCTCCCGGGAGAAAATGCCGAATCGCTAAAGCTAACCGGCGAAGAAATTTTCGAGATCGCCGGCATCCGCGAAGTTGTGAAGAAATTTTCGTCAGGCCGGAAAATTACGGTGCGCGCGAAAAGCACTGACGGCAAGACTCGCGACTTCCAGGCGACGGTCCGGATCGACACTCCGCAGGAAGCTCTTTACTACGCCAATGGCGGGATCCTGCACTATGTGCTGCGCCAGTTGCTGGCCGGGAAATCGCAACCCGAACCGGTCACCGCATGATTGGAAAAGCTAAAGGGGCGGATTGAGTCCGCCCCGTTTTTTGGTCGTCGAGCTACATCACCTTGCCGTCAGGACTCATCAGGTGGAATTCGCCAAGATTGAGTTCCTTCACCCCCGACTCAATCTTCGCTCGATCCCCAACCACGACCCAGATCAGGTTGTCGGGATGAACGATCTCCTTCACCGCCCCGTTCACGTCCGATAGCTGCAGCGCATTCACCTTCGGTCCGTAAGTTTCGTAGTAGTCATCGGGTAGCCCGAATTGCACGATGTCCACCACTGCCTGCTCCAATTCGTCCAGAGTCTCGCGTGACCCTGGCATGGTGAGCGTTTCATTTGCCTGAACTTTCTTGAGTTCCGCGTCGCTGATCGGGCGATCGCTCAGGATGCCGCGAAACTCCTTGTTCATTTCTTCCAGAGACTCTTTTGTCTTGTCCGTCTGTACCGGCGCGATCGAAAGATACGGACGCTGCGACCGCGCATCGCGCAACACCGACCGCGTTCCGTACGACCAGTGCTTGTCCTCGCGCAAATTCATATTGATGCGGGCGCCAAACACGCCGCCTAGAGCGTCGTTTGCCGCCTCGATCGCAATCTCGTCCGGATTCGCTCGCGGGGGCGCAACAATGCCCGCCACGATCACCGACTGTAACGCGCCCGGTTTGTCGATCAGATAAACCTCTGACTTCGATGCCATCGCAACGTTGCTTACATTCTTCTTCGGAACCTCGCCGCTCTTCCACGCGGCAAAAAGCTTCTCCAGCTTTGGCTTGATCTGTTCCATCGTCGTGTCGCCCACGATGATCATCGTCGAGTTGTTCGGACGGAACCACGTCTCATGAAACTTCACCAGATCCGCGCGCGTCAGCTTCGCAACGCTCGCACTCGTGCCCGATCCGGTGAGTGGATTTCCATAAGGATGGTTCCCTCCATAAAGCAGCGCAGGCATCACTCTGTAAGCCATTGTCAGCGGGGTGTTCTCTTCCCGATCGATCGCGGACAAGACCAGTTTCTGCTCGCGCTTGACCTCGGTTTCCGGGAAGGAGGGATGCAACGCCACATCGGCAAACAGGTTGAGCGAAGGATCGAGCTTCGCGCTCAGCGCCGAAAGCGAGATATACGAAAGATCGAGATTGGAACCAGTTCCGAGTTCGGCGCCCAGACTTTCTTTTTCGTCGCTGATCTTCAGGGCATTCCGCGTCTGCGTCCCATCCATCAATACCTTCATCGCCAGATTCGCGGTTCCCGCGGCGGACATCGAATCCGAAGCGAACCCAGCATCCGTGACCAGCCTGAAGTTCATAATCGGAGTTTCATGCCGCTCCGCCAAAACGATCTTGAGTCCATTCGAAAGCGAAGCATGTTGCAATTTCGGCAGCTTCAGTTCCGGCGGAGTTCCCGGAACTGGAGGCGAACTGCGATCGGCTCCCGTTGAAGCCGTCTTGTACTCGGGAAATGGGTCGACCTCAAGAATGTAGACGCCGTCCGAAAGCCAACGATTCGCCGCTGCTTTCAGGTCCTCAGTCGTGGCTTCATGCACGCGTTTGAGTGAGATCTTGTAGGCGTCAGGACTGCCGCGAAACACCTGGCTGATTGCCAGTTGATCCGACGTTCCACCAAATCCGCCGATGCGTTCGATGCCACGCAGAAACTGCGCTTCATGCTGCGCCTTCAGCCGTTGGAGTTCTTCGGGAGTTGGACCAGTCTTCAGGAATCGCACCAGCTCTTCATCGAGTTCTTTCTCCACTCTCGCCGGACTCTGGCCTGCACGCACGGTTGCGCGAACGTAGAACTGACTGCCAATTTCCCGCTCATCGACGTACGACTGCACGTCGGTCGCGATCTGGTCCTCATAGACCAGTCGCTTGTAGAAGCGCGACGACTTCCCCTCGCTCAAGCAATCGCTCACCATATCCAGGTAATCCGCGTCCGCGCTGCCATATTCGGGAACGTTCCACACCTTGTAAATCCGCGCCTGTGGCACACGATCCTGCACAACCTGGCGATGCGTTCCACTCATCTTGGCGATCCAAACCTGCTGGTGCGCAACAGGAGGTCCCGCAGGAATGTCGCCAAAGTATTTTTCCGCCTTCTCGCGCGCGGACTTTACGTCGATATCGCCCGCAATCACCATCACCACATTCGACGGCCCGTAATATGTCCGGAACCACTCCTTCACGTCGTTCATCGATGCCGCATCGAGATCCGCCATATCGCCAATCACAGTCCACGAATACGGATGTCCAGCCGGATATGTGTTCTGCGTGAGCAGTTGTCGCGTCACACCGTAAGGCTGGTTTTCGCCTTGCCGCTTCTCGTTCTGCACGACTCCGCGCTGCAAGTTGAGCGTTTTCTCGTCGAATGCGCCCAGCAAATGTCCCATGCGATCCGATTCCATCCACAGAGTCAGATCAAGCGCCGAAGTTGGGACATCCTCGAAGTAGTTGGTGCGGTCGTTATTGGTCGTGCCGTTCAAGTCGGTTGCGCCAATTTTCTCCATGGTGTCGATGTATCGTCCTGGCGAGTGTTCACTGCCGCCAAACATCAGGTGCTCGAACAGATGCGCAAATCCTGTCTTGCCCGGCTTCTCGTTCTTCGAACCCACGTGATACCACATGTTGACGGCCACAATCGGAGCCTTATGATCCTCATGCACGATCACCGTCAGCCCGTTGTTCAGTACGAACCGCGTGTAGGGAATATCAATCTCTGCGGCATGCGTCGCCTTCGTTTGAGATGCTTTCGTTTGAGACGCTGAGGTCTGCGTGGGTTTGGCGTCCGCCGAGCCTGTTGTTTGCGCCAAGCTCGTGCTGAGCAATCCGACTGCTGTCAGAATCAGAGCTGCCAGTTTCGTCAACATCTATCAACCTCCAAAGGTCATGAAAACAGGGATAGACTGCCTCGAATCGTTGGACTCGGAAATCGATGTTTAGTCTACAACCGGAGAGGATGAGGGAAGAAAATTACTCACTTCCGTTCGAAAACCGGAAAACCCTCCGGTAAAACCGGAATCCGCTTCGCAGCGATGCTATTCTAGAGGTGCTTAAACCTCTATTCTCGAGCTGCCGAACCCAAGCCAACATGTCCGATCCCAAGAACCTGGAAACACCAAATTCCGTCCCCAAATCTGCCGAACCTAAGATGGCTAGTGAGTCAAGCGCAGAAACAGGCCACGAAGACGCGTCACAGATTGCTGAAGAATCATTCGGGGAGATATTCTCCCAGTACGAGAAGAGCCATGCGCGCAAGCCGGAAGCTGATCAGAGCCGCGAAGGAACGGTCATCGCGGTCACCGCTGACTCGGTCATCCTCGACGTCGGCTTCAAGAGCGAAGGTCTTCTGCCGCTGCCGGAACTGCGCGGCGCTCCCATCAAGCCCGGCGACAAGCTAAAAGTCACGATTAAAGGCCGCGATCCGGAGGGTTATTACCAGCTCACGCGCGGGAAGGTCGCGCGCGTCACCGACTGGGACTCCCTGAAGAAAGCGTTTGACGAGAAGGCAATCATCGTCGGCATGGTCACTGGCGTCACCAAAGGCGGCCTTAACGTAGATGTCGGGGTGCGCGCCTTCATGCCCGCATCGCGAACCGGCACACGCGATGCTGCGGAGATGGGGAAGCTGGTCGAGCAGGAGATCCGTTGCCGCATCATCAAGCTCGACATCGACGACGAAGATGTGGTCGTCGACCGCCGCGTCATCGCCGAGGACGAGGAACTGGCTGCCAAGCAGCGCCGCTTCGAAGAACTCAAGGAAGGTGACACCATCACCGGCGCGGTACGCAGCCTAACCGACTACGGCGCTTTTGTGGATATCGGCGGAGCCGATGCCCTGTTGCACGTTGGCGAGATTTCCTGGCATCGCGTGAACAAGCCGTCCGACGTGCTATCCGCCGGCCAACAGATTGAAGCGAAGATCATCCGCATCGAGCCCGAGAAGCGCCGCATTGCAATTAGCATGAAGCAACTGCAGGCGCACCCGTGGGACTCAGTCGCGGGAAAATACAAGGCGGGCGACAAAGTGCGCGGGGCCATTACGCGAGTCGCCGAGTTTGGCGCATTCGTAGAAATCGAGCCCGGAGTCGAAGGCCTGATTCACATTTCCGAGATGTCGTGGGGGAAAAAAGTTCGGCATCCAAGCGATCTCGTTAAGGCCGGGGAGACGGTCGAGGCGGTGATTCTCGGAATCAAGCTTGATGAGCGCCGCATGTCGCTCGGGCTGAAGCAGGCTTTGGGCGATCCCTGGGTAGGAGCGACTGAGAGGTTTGCGCCTGGCACGGTGATCGAAGGGCCGGTGACGAATATCATGAAGTTCGGCGCCTTTGTGCAACTCGCAGAAGGTATCGAGGGCATGATCCATGTTAGCGAGATCAGCGCCGAGAAGCGGATCAACCACCCGCAGGAAGTGCTGAAGTCCGGACAAATCGTGCAGGCGCAGGTGCTGGCGATTGATTCGGAAAAGCGAAACATTCGGCTGAGCATGAAGCAACTCGTGCCCACCGGCCTCGACGAATATCTGGCCGAGCACAAGGAAGGCGACACCGTGACCGGCCGGATCATTGAAGTTTCCGGTGAAAGGGCAAGAGTGGAACTCGGAGAGGGCATTCAGGCCCAGTGCAGAATTCCACGAGAGGGAAGTGAGCGCGCCGCGAAAAAGGAAAGCGTGCCTGTTGCACCCGCATCTGCAAAACCTGATCTTTCGTCGCTCGGCTCAATGTTGCAGGCGCGATGGAAGAGCGGCGCTTCAGCGAGCGAGTCCAAGCCGGAAGGTCTGCGTTCCGGGCAAGTGCGCGAATTCCGCATCGCAAAACTGGATGCAGCTGCCAAGAAAATTGAATTGGAGATGGTCTGATTCCCTTGTGGAAGCCGCTTTAGCCGATGGCTAAAGGGCTTTGCAAAGGTCAACGTTGGGAGTGCGGCGAGAAGGAAATCACCGCCCAGCATTCACCATCATCAACGCAAAGAGCGCGGGCAAGTAGAAGATTGTCGCCTTGAGCAGTCGCCGCGCGGGTCCTTTGGAAGCGGCCGCGGTCGCGGGCAATTGCGGCAAAGCCATTCCCATTGAGTAACGGAACAGCATCGCGCCCATCAATATAGCTCCGACAAAGTAGAAGCGACCGGCCATTCCCATGGCAACCGGCAACACGCTCACTGGAATCAGCGCCGCGGAATACGCCAAGATGCGCCACACGGTCGATTTTCCGTTCGAGTCGACTACCGGCAGCATACGAATATCGCCTTGGGCGTAGTCTTCGCGATACAGCCACGCGATCGACAAGAAATGCGGGAACTGCCAAACGAACATGATCGCGAACAGAGCCACTGTCTCCAGTTCAATTCGGCCGCGCACTGCGGTCCATCCGAGTGCGACCGGCATCGCGCCCGGAAACGCGCCAACAAATGTGCAGATGGGCGAGACTTTTTTTAGCGGAGTGTAGGCTGCCAGATAAACCAGCGCAGTCAAAAAGACCAGCAAGCCGGTCAACGCATTTGCGTAGACGGCGAGGTAAGCCGAACCGCCGAGGGTTAGTGCTAGTCCAACAGCAGTGGCATGCCAGCGTGACATGCGCCCACTGGGCAACGGCCGAGTGGCGGTGCGGCGCATGCGCGCGTCGACGCTCGATTCAAGAACCTCATTTAGCGCCGCCGTTCCGCTCGAGACCAAAGCGATCCCAAGCAGGGCATGGAAGAGACCAAGGGTCCATGACGACACACCGGAACGGTGCGCGCCAAAAAAATAGCCGCACCAGGCGGTCAATACGATCAGCGTGGTGATGCGCGCCTTGGTGAGTTCAGCGTAGTCGCGCAGCAGACCTGCCATTTGCCGAACAGAAATTGTATTTGCCATGAACCCCACACCCACTGATTCTGCTACCGCTTGATTTCGCTATACCCCAATGTGTCGATCGAAATCCGCGAAGGCTAAAAGATCCTCATCCTACTCGACGGAAGGATCGCGATCACAATCCACGAAGGATAGCATTCCTATCGCGTCCCCGGAGCAATGTCAACACAAAATTCAGAGCCGCGCATCTGGATATCCCATGTTCGCATCGATCTGGGATTCTTGCCAACCCGAGATCCAGCAATGCTAAGTCCCGCCGGCGGCGCTCGATATCGTAAAGGTCTCCGGCGGATCGAAATAGCATTGATGCCACATCGCCGCATCGTTCAGACTGCCCGCTTTCCACTTTCGAATTGTTGGCAGAGTTGCCGCGATCATGCCGCCATCGACCGAATCAAAAATCAGCACCAGTCCTGCAATGTCCGGCGACTTCGATAGCTCGTCGTAGCTGCTGTCCAGCAATGTTTTGGCGAATTGCAGTTTGGCACTGGGGCCACTGCCTTTTTCATCTTCCCTGATTTTTTGAACGGAGATGATCTTTACACTTTTACCGCGAAGTGGCGCCCAATCTCCCGGGAATGGCGCCTTCTCCTCGCCGCTCACTTGAAACAAGTCAGCCGCGGTCGGGGCCGAGGTTGCAACCGAGGTTGGAACGTCCGGGATGCCTTCCGGCATTTCCAGGCCGGTACGCCAGATCCAGCCACGCGAAAGGCCCGAGATGCGCACATGCACCCAGTCGGCGTCATAGTCCAGCATCTCGAACTCATCCTGCGCATCCGCCAGGAATAAAGTCTTCGCACTGAGGCTGGGCGATGCCACGATTGGTGTTCCCGATTTCTTTATTGCCACCAGATTCTTCGGGTGCGACTGATTTCGAATCACGTCTTCGATGCTGGAAAGTTCAGCGCGGACATCCGATTTCCCAGGAGCTTTGTCGGCGTCGGCTCGCAGAGGTTCCGAAAGAACCGGCAAGCTGCTGCCCGCGGAAGATGGGAATGCTTTGCTGTCCGGCGCGTTCGGCATCGGAGCTGACACGATGGGCAGATCTGATGCGGCGGATGCAGTGGGTTGCGAGGGGGGCGAAGAATCCGCACGCGCAGATTTCTGCTGTGAATTGGTCTGCTCAGAGCTAGAAGCGGCGGACAACTGATCGCCTAACTGGTCGAGAAGGTCCGCTTCAAGCCGCCCATTTGACTTGAGAAGCTGGTAGCCCGAATGCGAGGCGTCGCTGAACCAGGCGGTGATATTGGCGCTCACCCGAACGAGCGAACCGGCGGGGCCCTCGCTCACCTGTGCTGTGCATTGATAGAAAGCGCGCTGGTATCGCGTCAGCGGATGCTCACCCACCAGCACAAATCCCTCGAGTGTCGGGAGATGTCCGCTCATCGAGGGTTGCAACTGCCTGAGCGCTTTTTCGACCGTGTTTTTCCGAGCAGGAAATGTGCGCTCAACCGGTCCAGTCTGCGCGCCACTTCCCAAAGCAAGAAGCGCAAGGGCCATCGGGATAACCAGGCCGGTTCCGATGTATCGAATGCCTGATCTCCAGCGCATCATGCCCGGGCGAATCATTCTCCAGTGAATCATCCTCCAGAAAATCATGGGAGAAGCTCCAGTTCGTCGCGTCGAATCCAGCCGTGCGCTCCATCATGGGTCTCAACGCCCAGCCAGTAAGGAGTCAGAATCACGACGAGAACCTCGGTGCCGGGGGACAGCGTCTGCACGGTGCTTGCGGTATGAAATGGTGCTGACTTCAGCGGCGCTCCGGGCTTTCTTACGATCCGTTCGGCCTCACGCCGCAGCCTGGCCAGGCGCTGTTCCGGCGTCTCATTCGGATCCTCGGCAAGCTCAGATTTGTTAATCGACCGTCGGATCGACGACTGGCTATTGCCTCCCGCCGCCGCATCCACGCGGCTGGAACTCTCAGAATCGCCGGATGGCGTGCTCAACAACTCCGTATTGCTAAGGTCGAATTCCTTTTGCGCGATATGTTCCTGCTTTTGTCGGAGCGCCTCCTCGGTTTCTTTCTTTACCAGTTCCATCTGGGCCAGATGGTCCTGAATATCCTTGTACTCGCTGGATTCGACGGAACCGTTGGATGGATGAACAGTGCGCTTCCAGTCTTCCACGTAGACGGCATCGATTCGCAAAATCGAGTTCTTATCGCCCTGCGGCTGCACAATGTAGCGAACGGCGACGGTTCCAACGTCGGCGCTGTCCTTGAAGTTCCAGGGATTGATCGCCGCCTTCCGAACTTTGTAGAAGACTTTACCGGGGTCTTTCGAGGCAGGAAAAAACGGACTCGACTTGGCGGTCACTGCGCCACTCAGGTATTCGTCCTTGATGTATTCCTTGGTGCCGCGAATAATGCCATTGCCCACGACATCGCCGACCGCCTCCGTCACTTCGGCGACTGGCGACGGAATGTTGATGATGAGCCCGACCCCGTACTGCGAGATATTTTTTTCGCGTGCTCGCAATGGGACCGATGCCAAGACGAAGATGAGAAAAAGCCAGGAGCGCCCCATAGCAATGGAGATGGCGCGAGCGATGGAGATACCGCGCGCACCGGTGTGCAGAATTTTGCGTTGAACCTGTTGCGCCATAAGTACGACGGACTCCAGCGAATCTCGTGAAAAGAGTCTGATACGGAGCGATTCCGCTGTCAACTGAAAGCGCCGAGCGATGCGCCATATTGGCGCATGTTGCAGATCGCAGACGAAAGGCTGCAAACGGCTGGCGAAAAATTTTTTTGGTTTGGACCCTTGCACTTTCATTTGACAGGGGAGTAATATCCTTCCCGCTAAGCTTCGTGGTAAGACCACTCGACCGGAAAAGAGTTGCTGTTGCAGGTTTAAACGGTTTATTGGCGTGCCCCATGTATGCGCTTTCGCCAATGTTCGCGGTCTAGTGGTCGTGGTTCGTGGGGAACCAGAGTTTTCGAAAATTAGAGAGTATCTGAGGAGTGCAGCATGCGTATGTGGGCGCAGTCTCAGCTCTGTCAGAAGCCGCAGCGGTCGATTTCATCTGTGTCCGCTGCCCTCCTGTTGATCGTTTTGATTCTCGGCACAACTCAGTCGGCTAATGCGATTCCGGCTTTCGCCAGAAAGTACGGACTGCGCTGCTCGGCTTGTCACGAGAGTTGGCCGATGCTCAATTTTTTCGGCCAGAAGTTTAAGGACAACGGCTACCAGTTGATGAATGATCGGGATTCACCAATTTGGCAGAATCCCAGTTATTGGCCGGCTACCTTCCGCATGACGCCGATATGGCACCGCGTCAGCACCGCGCAAGTCGCAACCGACCAGTCTCCAACAGGCGTCCAGAAAATTACCTCCAGTGGCTTCGATCTCAGCGGTCTTGACTTCCACACCGCCGGCACTCTCGAGAAGAACTTTTCGTTCTACCTGTTGCCGTCATCGGATCCGACTGGAGCCTTCCACTTCGAATCGGTCTTTGCCCGCGTGGATAACATTGGCAGCTCATGGTTGAACGTCAAATTCGGCAAATTTGAGTTGGACAATCTGCTGTCGGAAAAACGCATCCTTACGCTGACCGGCAACGGCGGTATCTACCAGATTTATCACTTTATCCCGCAGGGTGATGGCAATATCTTTGGCCAGATTGGTGACAATCAACTCGGCGTCGAAGTGATGGGTCACTCAGCCAACGACCGCACCCGCTATTCGGTTGCGTTGCTGAGTTCCAATGACGGCGCGGTGGAACTGCCCTACGGTGCGGAGTCCTACTCCGCGTTCTTCACGGCCAGTCAGGCATTCGATTTCGGCAAACTGGGCGTCTCCCGCTTCGGCTTTTACGCAATGGTGGGCGGCGCGCCGATCCAGTGGTACACGGGACCCACCGGCGGCGGCTTTGGCGGCACGATTGCGGGATCTGGCGTCAACAACAAGACTTTCAGCCGGGAGGGTTTCGTCGGACAAATTTACCTGGGCGAACATGCTGATGTCACGGTTGTGACGCAGCATGGTTCGGACAACGCGTGGTTCGGCCAAGGCTACGGCGATTACATCGACGGTATCGCGACCAATAATTACATTCCGGGCGTATCGGTACTGCCCTCCGGGTCGCAAGCACCCAGTTGGAATGGCGTGTTGGTCGAGCCGCACTACGTGGTTAGCCCGCAATGGATCATTCTCTCGCGCTACGAGACGATTCGCATGTCGCAGCAGGCAGATGGCGCTGGATATACCGGCGTCAATCCTCTGGGAGTCGTTGGTCCCACTCCTTCTAACTACGGCAACCTCAGTACCTACACGGTTGGCACCCGATACAACCCGTTCATGAACCCGCGTGCTGGCTTCGCCTATCACGCGGAATACAACTGGTTGCACTCGGATGGGACAGGAGTCGTGCCCGGTACGAACATCAACACCAGCGAACTGCTACTCGGATTTGACTTCGACTTCTAGAGAGGATGACGATGAACTCGCGATTGCTCAAAACGACGTACTTCGTGGTGATTGCCTGCTTCTTTGCGTTGCCCGCTCTGGTGCAGGCGCAGATCACCGAATATCAGGAAGAACAATGGCTGAACTCTCCGGCTGCCTCCAGCCACATCGGCAATCTAACCGGTGATGCACATGCCGCTGCCGAACCCTATCGCCGTTATTGCCTGGTGTGTCACGGCGCGCTCGGGGATGGCAACGGCGAGAGCGCGAAATGGTTTGAACCTCCAATGTTCCCCAAACCGCGCGATTTCACCCTCGGTGTTTTCGAATGCCGCTCCACTCCCACCGGTACGCTGCCCACCGATGAGGATATGTACAACACGATTGCGCGTGGCATCGATCGTTCGAACATGCCTCCGTGGAACACCTTCCCGGCCCAGATGCGTGCGGATCTGGTGGCGTGGATCAAGCATTATTCGCCGCGTTGGCAAACGGAGAAGCCGGGCGCGCCAATCGTAATTCCGCCAGAGCCAGAAGTGACGGAAGAACGGGTCAAGGCTGGCCAGGAGGTCTATTCTCGCGTGCAGTGCTGGAAGTGTCACGGCGTCGAAGGCAGAGCGAATGGCCCGTCGGCTTCTACTCTCACCGATGATCTCGGTCGGCCTATTTTGCCGTACAACTTCGCCGACGGCGGGCGATTCAAATGCGGCACAACGGATAGCGATCTCTACAAGATCTTTATGACTGGGTTAGACGGCTCGCCAATGCCCTCGTTCTCCGACAATATCAAACCGGATGAGGCGTGGGACCTGGTGTTTTATCTGCGAACCCTCCAGCCCTTCAAAACGAAGGCTAAAGAGATTGCCAAGCAAGCTCACTTGAAACCCTTGAACTCAGACGGCTCGATGCCGAAATAACAGACAAAGGCCAAAAAACAGGATCAGGAGAAATTCGATGAAGAACTGGTACAAACGCACCCTCGCTCTACTAGCTGGCGTAGTGGTTGTGACCGTTCTGGTAGCCGTGATTGGCGAGCATGTGAAGGCGGCTGGCGAAGGATCAATCACGGGAACAGTAAAGCTCACCGGGACCGCTCCTCACATGAGGGGCATTGACATGAGCAAAGATCCCTATTGCGTCGCGCAGCACAAGGACAAGCCGGCGACTTTGGAGAATGTGATGGTTGGCGCGAACGGGGGACTGGAAAACGTCGTTCTCTATATTTCCGATGGCCTGAGCGCCAGTGCTGCCAGCGCGGTTTCATCGGCGGTTCCGGAGTTCGATCAAAAGGGCTGCATGTATACGCCCCACGTCATCGCAGTCAATCCCGACGAGAAGTTTAAAGTCGTAACCAGCGACCAGACTACCCATAACATCCATCCGCTACCGGCCGCAGGCAGCGGCAATATCGGCTGGAATAAGTCCCAGCCTCCCGGGGCGCCGCCAATCGAATCAAGTTGGAAGAATCAGGAAATTGCGATTCCGGTGAAGTGCAATATCCATCCCTGGATGCACGGCTGGCACGTGGTGGTGAAAGGGCCTTATGCGGTAACAGACGGCAGCGGCAACTTCACAATCAAGAACGTACCGGCGGGCTCTTACACCGTAACTGCCTGGCAGGAGGATCTCGGAACGCAAACTGCCAAGGTAACCGTCGCGGGCGGGCAAGCTGCAAAAGCCGACTTTACGTTTAAGGGTAAGTAGGAGAGTGAGGAAGTAGAAAGTCATTCTGTCTCGGGCGGCGGCTCTCCACACCGTCGCCCATCGTGTGGGGACCTAATGGACACTGCAATCGGAGTATTTTCCGCGCGCGACCACGCGGAGGAAGCGGTCAGGGAATTACGTGAGCAAGGTGTGCCTGAGCAGTCGATCGTTTTCTTGACCAGGTCCGAGAGCGAAGCCAAGACCATCTCCAAGCAATTTGGGGCGACGGTCGGAGGTTTTGTGGGCGGAGCGACAGGCATGTCAGCCGGCGTTGTCGCCGCCACACTGCTTCTCCCGGGGGTGGGCGCAGTGTTTGCCTTGGGCTTCGGAGCGGCTGCCCTTCTGGGGCTGGCCGGAGCTGGCGCGGGCGCAGGTGTCGGTTCGTTGGCCGCGCAGGATAGCCAAACTCCTCAACCCACCGCGGATGGAAAGGCTTCGGAGGACATCAACTTCTTTCGCGAGGTACTCAAAGAAGGGCGTTCGCTCATCGTGGTTCGGGCCGATTCGCCTCAGATTGCCGCTTCGGCGTGCGCCACACTCGACCGCCTGGGCATTGGCATGCAGGGCAAGACGCCGGTCAAGATGCAGACCAAATCGCGCCAGGCCGGCGACGTCGTGATCATCGATGTAAGCGGCCGGATCACCCACGGCGAAGGCAATCTCATGCTACGGGAAATTGTCCGTGACCTGGTCGACAAGGGATCAAACCGCATTGTTTTGAACCTCAACGATGTGCATTACATCGATAGTTCGGGTCTCGGAGAATTAGTCAAGACGCACACGACCGTGCATAACAAAGGCGGCGAATTAAAGCTCGCCAGCCTGAACAAGCGGGTCCATGACTTGCTCGAAATCACTCGACTGGCGACGGTCTTCGATATTCAGAAAGACGAGTCGAGCGCCATTCAATCTTTCGGTAAGACTTCGCCGCGAGCAACAGTGTGACGCCAACTTGGCAGGAATGTCTTTCGCCGAATCGCGAAGTAATGCCGCAACTCAGCAACTGCTTTCCCGTTCGACGGGGACAACAACCGAATTTGTAAGAGCAACAAGACCAAACGAAGCTGACACGAACGCGAGGGCAAATGGCAAAACTCCTTGCTGTCACAATTATTGTTATCGCGATAGTCTCCGCGATTCCCATCCTGCGCCACACCTGGTGGATGCCGGAGGATATTTCGACCCATGGGCAGCCTATCGATGAGCAGATGTCGGAGACCATGGCCGAGGCCGGCATCTCCTTCCTTGCTTCACAGATTCTGCTTGCCGTGTTTATCTGGCAATATGCTCGCCCTCGCCCAGGGGAGAAGATAAAGAAATTTCCCGGCGGCGCGATGGGACTTGTGATCGCGGCATTCCTGCTCGTGGGTACCGAAGTGCTCGCGCTGGGAGCGTTCGGCGCCAAGGCGTGGGCGAACGTCTATCTCAGCCCGCCGGCGGCCAATGCCCTGCCCGTTCAGGTGCAGGCTGGCCAGTTTGCCTTCTATTTCCGCTATCCGGGTCCGGACGGGACTTTCGGTCCGATCCATCCCGATCAAATTAACGAGGCCAACGAAAATTTCTTCGGTCTTGACACTACCCATGATCAGGCTTCCAAGGACGACATCGTCACTGCCGAATTGGCCATCCCCGCGAATCGTGAAATTCACTTGCTCATGCACTCCAAGGATCTAGGCCACTCATTCTTTGTTCCGCAGCTGCGAATCCATCAGGATTTCGTGCCAGGGCTGGATGTCTCGGTCCATTTCACCGCGACAAAGATTGGGAAGTACGAAATTGTATGTACGCAGCTCTGTGGCCTCGGCCACTACAACATGAAAGCGTATCTGGAAGTGATGTCGCAGTCGGACTATGACGACTGGCTGAAGAAACAGGCAGCGTTGCAGTAAGTGCTATGCCTCGCGCTTCTGCGCGCGAGGAACTCTACTGAGGTGGGACCCATGCACGATATGTCAGCGCATGCTCCGGCAGCGCACGGAGCGCCGACCAGCTTCATTCGGAAGCACATATTTAGTCTCGATCACAAGGTGATCGGCAAGCAGTACTACGGCTTGGCGTTTCTGGCGGCCATCATCGGCATGGTCCTCTCCTGGATTATGCGCATTCACTTGGGATGGACGAACTACGCCATTCCTGGATTGCACTTCCTTTCCAAGAACGGCGCCCCCGGAGACGTGATGACTCCGGAGTATTACCTGCAGCTAATGACCATGCATGGCACGATCATGGTGTTCTTTGTGCTCACCACCGCGCCCTTCGCGGCCTTCGGCAATTTCTTCCTGCCAATTCAGGTCGGCGCCGAAGACATGCCCTTCCCCCGCTTCAACATGATGTCGTTCTGGGTCACTTTCGTCTCGTTCCTGGTGATGGTTGCGGCGTTCTTCGTCCCGGATGGTCCGAGCCTCGCAGGGTGGACGCAGTACGCTCCGCTTAGCGCCGTCGGCGCGGTTGCTGGCCCCGGTCAAGGTCTTGGTGAGGTCTTATGGGCCTCGTCGATTGCGATCTTCTGCGTCGGACAGTTGCTCGGTTCTCTGAACTTCATCACTACCACTCTCGACATGCGGACCAAAGGCATGAGCCTGTGGCGTATGCCTCTTACCACCTGGGCATGGTTCATTACCTCCATCATGGCCCTGACCGCATTCGCTGTCCTGATGCCCGCCTGCATCCTGCTGATTCTCGATCACGTCGCGGGCACCAGTTTCTTCATACCCTCGAACCTCGTGATCAACGACCAGTTGCAGCCGCATTCCGGCGGCTCAACCCTACTGTGGCAGCACCTCTTCTGGTTCTTCGGACACCCTGAGGTTTACATCGCCATCGTCCCCGCGATGGGCATCGTTTCGCACATTCTTATGGCCACGATTCGCCGGCCACTTCTCAGTCATCGTGTTCTGGTCTACTCGATGGGCGGCATCGGGGTTCTCAGCTACATGGTGTACGGCCATCACATGTTTGTCAGCGGGATGAACCCGATCTCGTCGATTGCATTTTCCTTCCCGACCCTGATCATCACGATTCCAGCCACCATCATCGTGCTGATCTGGCTGGGGAGTTTGTACGGATCGCGAATGCGGCTTAACACGCCCTGCTTGTTTTCGCTGGGCATGATCTCCATGTTCATCACCGGCGGCGTAAGCGGATTTTTCCTCGCTCAGCCTTCGCTAGACATCATGCTGCACGCGACGTATTTCGTAGTCGGCCACTTCCACTTCGTGATGGCCGTCTCGGCGATGTTCGGAATCTTCGCCGGAACTTACTTCTGGTTCCCGAAAATGTTTGGCAGGATGATGAACGATACGCTCGGTAAGGTCCATTTCTGGCTGAGCTTCGTGGGCGCATACTGCATCTTCATGCCTTTCCACTATCTTGGTCTCGCCAGCAACGTGCGGCGCTACCAGGCATTCACGGACGACTACCTCCAGCCTTTGATTCCGGTTCACCGATTCATCACGGTCGCCGCGATATGTACTGGCGCCGTGCAGTTGATCTTCGTCTACAACTTCATTCACAGCCGCTTCTGGGGAAAGCCCGCTCCGGATAACCCGTGGGAGGCGACCTCGCTCGAATGGGCTACGACTTCGCCACCGCCCTTCGACAACTTCGGAGGCACGCTGCCCGTCGTCTACCACGACCCATATCAATATGGGATTGAAGGGTCGACCGGCGATTACGTGATGCAAACCGATCCAAAGCAAATCCAGTCGCAGGGCGACGAGGCGTAACCCAGAAGGAGCAGTGAGTAGCGCGATGGCAACCACAGTTCATCCACCGGCAAGTTCGGCGCCACCGGAGATATCCAGACCGAGAAGTTCTCAGGGCAATGGCGGCTGGCGCAACCTGGTCCCTGAAGGTGGGAATCTGCGCGCCGTTCAATATGCGCCGCCCCCCGCATCAACGGCCATTTGGGTGTTTGTGGCCGCCGTCTGCATGACCTTTGCAGCGCTGACCAGCGCCCTCGTGGTTCGCAAAGGGGGAGCCGTGGACTGGCGGCACTTCACGCTGCCGTCAATCCTCTACCTCAACACGATTATCCTGCTCGCGAGCAGCGTAACGCTTGAGATCTCGCGCCGCCGCGTGGCGGCCTTCATGGGTGGTGCGCAGTCGTCGGCCGCGAATCCGGCGCGCTGGCTTTACGTGACATTGTCGCTTGGCTTGCTGTTCCTCGCCGGCCAATACATCGCCTGGCGTCAATTGAGCGCGCAGGGCCTCTATCTCGCGACTAATCCCAGCAGCTCGTTCTTTTACGTTTTTACCGCCATGCATGCATTGCATCTGCTGGGCGGCCTCTATGCGATGGTTCGTGTAATTCGCAAACTCAACGCTCATGTTCTGCGTCGCGTCACGCTCGATGCCACCGCGCATTACTGGCATTTCATGGATGTGCTGTGGGTGTATCTGCTCGTGTTGCTCTGGATGAAACTCTGACGATTCGACAGGAGGCTCTGTGAGCCAAGCCGATTTGACGATGGGACACCACCATCCGCCCGGGATGACGGTCGGGTTGCCGCCCTTCGTGGTGTCCGCAAAAAAGATGGCGATCTGGTTGTTCATTATCGCCGACGCCGCTACTTTTGCCGCGTGCCTGGTAGTCTACGGCTTCCTGCGCAACGGCACCGCCAATTGGCCGCGGCCATTTCACAGCATCACGAACGTCGCAATCATGACCTTCATCCTGCTCACGAGCAGCCTGACCATGCTTCTCGGAGTGCGCGCAGGCAAAGCCGGCGACAAGTCTTCCGCCTTCCGTTGGACGATGATTACCGTTGTCCTCGGCATCGCTTTTGCCGGATTGCATCTTCGCGAATGGCTGGGCCTGATCGATGAAGGCATGACCATGTTCCACAATCCGTGGGGCACGGGGCTATTCGGAGCGTCGTTCTTCAGCATCACTGGTCTCCACCTGACCCACGTGGTGGGAGGCGTTATCGCCCTGCTGGCGGTGGGCATGCGATATATGGGCGGCCGTTACAATGCCGACGATCTCGAAGTCGTTGGCCTCTACTGGCATTTTGTCGATCTCGTCTGGATGTTCGTAGTACCGTTCGTCTATCTTTTGAATCTGAGTCACTAGAATTTCGGTCACTCGAACTCGTAACGGAGCCAACATGGTCACGCCACCCGATGTACAGAAGCACGAACCAGCGGCAAGATACACGGATTCCCTCGGACGTTACCTCATCATCTATTTCTGCATCCTTCTGCTGGCGGCTGCGCAGTTCTTCATTGCCTTCTCGCACGTCGATGCGGAGCACATGTTCGCGCGCATGCTCTTCGTAGCCATTGCCGAGGCTGGCCTCGCACTCATGTTCTTCATGCATCTCTGGGCCGAGAGGCGAGGTTTCTTGCTATTTGTAATGGTCTTCACGATTTTTGTGACCCTAGCCATGCAGTACGGATGGACCGACAGTTATCGAATGGGGATGGGCGCTCCATATTCGCAACCCAACACGGGAGCGGTTCAGCAGTGAAGGTTTCCAAGACAATTCGTGGTTTGGTGTTTACCTCCGCGGTGCTCGTAATTCTTGCAGCAGCGACTCCCGGCTATGCGCAAGGATGCGCGCTTTGCTACACGCAGGCCGCATCCTCCGGACGTCAGATGATTGAAGCGCTCCGCAGCGGAATTCTGATCCTCGTGATTCCGCCTACGCTGGGAAGTGTGGCCCTTATCTTCATCGTCCGCCACAAACGCAATCACGTTCGTCACGAGGACGCGAATGGCCCTCGCTTAGACTGGTAAGCGCTCGCTGAGCAACAAGGCGACGGGCGAGCACCCGCAACATTTTCCCTATCGATAAGATTTGTCTCTCGGGTTTTCCAAGAGCGACGCACTCTCCCGTGAACCCGTTTATGAACGCACGCCGCGCGGTCGTCTGTGGACCTTCGAGTCGCCGACACATCCAAACTTATTAGACCGTTTCATTGGCGAATTTGCGACCAGAGAAGCATCAAGATACCCGCCGATACTCCGCCTGCGATCCTGAAGCTGGAACACACATGTAACCTGGGTAACCTGCGCCCTGAAGCGACGGAAGGTTAGTATGAGGCAGACCGGCGACGCGCCGGACGCACCGAGTATCAGCGTTCATTGCCGCGGAAACATCACAGCAAAAAACCGAAGCCGCGCTTGATGGTCTTGGAGGCGAAGGGAAGAAAGAAACGGAATGACCGCCTCGAAAACAAACACGAGAATCAATCCGCCTTTTAATGTGGAAATGGTCGTTCGGGAGGAGTGTGCACTCCCGGGGGCACCTGTCACTGAACATGGCGTGGGGGCGCCCGGGGCAGCACAAGGCTTGGATCGTTCGCGTGTCCGTTCTGGTAGCAGTCTTGGCGATCGTGGGAGTTTATGTTGGTGCGAAGATTGGAAGAGGTTGGGTTCCAGCCGATGACGGCACTCTAAGCCAAAGTGCGCTGCGAGTGATGCAAGGACAACTTCCGCACAGCGATTTTGGCGAGATCTATACCGGCGGTCTGAGCTTTATTCATGCGCTAGCCTTTCGAGTTCTTGGCGTGAACCTGATGTCCTTGCGCATTTGTGTCTTCCTGTTTTTCCTGGCTTGGATTCCGGCCGTCTATTACATTGCACAGCGTTTTCTCTCGCCGGTTGCGGCTGGGTTCATCACGCTGCTCGCCGTGGCGTGGAGTTATCCGAACTATCCGGCGGCAATGCCCTCCTGGTACAACCTCTTCTTTGCGACGTTCGGCGCGGCCGCCATGCTGCGTTACCTCGATGTTCGCACGCGGCGGTGGCTGGTTGTTGCTGGCGTGTGCGGCGGGGGTTCAATCCTGATCAAGGTGATCGGAGCGTATTACATCGCCGGAGTGATGCTGTTCCTCGCCTTCCTCGAACAGAGCGAAAGTCAGAGCGCCAGCCAGTATGGGAGCGCCGGGGGGCGGGGCAAGAGGAATTGCTGGCTGTATCGTTTATTTAGTGTTGGAGCGCTGCTCCTCTTCATGGCGACGGTGGTCCTGCTGCTTCGGACGAAGTTGGGCATGAACGAGTTCTACCAATTCGTTTTTCCCTCCGCTGCGGTGGTTGTGCTGATGTTGCTTGGAGAACGAAGTGTGCGGGTGGGGAGCGGGCAACGCTTCCGGACGATCTTGAGGCTGGCTTTCCCATTCCTGTGCGGACTCGCGGGTCCCATCGTCGTCTTCCTGATGCGGTATGCGCGCCCGGGGGGCGTGGCCAGATTCTTCGCCGGGGTTACTTCGAGCGTGATCGAACGATCGGCTGGCCTCGGGGTGGTCCGTCCGCTGGGAGTGGACAAGCTTCTGTACGTCTTGCCGTTAGTGGCATTATTGGCGGCTGCGATGTATTGGGATCAATTCCAAGGGCAGGCCGTTGGTGGCGCCCTCGCCTTGGGAGCGGTCGCCTTGGCGGTGAAGGCTGTATATTCAACTGCCTTACTCTACGCGATATGGTGTTCGGTGGCGGTGTTGACGCCAGTCGTGGTGCTGTCGGGAGTAGCGCTGGTATGGTTCCGCGGCCACGCGGACGTGCTTGTCAAGGATGCGCGAACTAAAGATGCGTTATCCCGAGACGCGCTAGCTAAAGACGCGCGAACCCAAGACACGCTAACGAAAGACACGCGAACCACACTGGAGCGGGAGCAGGTGGTGCTGCTGGTTTCGCTGGCCGCTACATGCAGTCTGGTCCAATATCCTTTCGCGGCTCCGATCTACCTTTGTTATATGCTGCCGCTGACCTTGCTGGCGATGGTGGCCATCGTATCCACGGGGAAGATACAGCGCGGGACGTATGCACTCGCTTCGGTCGTCGGATTGTATCTTGCATTTGGCGTGGTCAGCCTTGTCCCACTCCGCATCTATGAAGTTGCCGCGATGGTCGGCCCGACGCACACCATGCATTCTCCCAGAGCAGGCGGGTTGCAGATCGAAGAGGCCGTGTTCTTCGACGATCTGGCCGGATTCTTGCACGAACATAGCCCGAATGGACTGATGTTTGCCGGCAACGATTGTCCAGAGCTGTACTTTCTTTCGGGGTTAAAGAATGTGACGCGTGACGACACGGGCGCCTCGTCGGAAGAGATTCTGAGGGCGATACAGGCCGACGATCTCGACCTGGTGGTCATCAATGACGCTCCTTACTTCCCAGGCGCGGCCATACGCCCGGAAGTGAAGGCCGAAGTGATGAAACGATTCCCTCACGCCACGCGCTTCGGAATCTTCAGTGTATTTTGGAAGCGCTAAGGTGGGTCGTCCGGTGGGCGTGAGCGAAGCGGGAAACTGAGCGCAGCAGACCAAGGAAATCTTATTGGCAGCCGGACCTGTAAGCCGAATTCTGTCTGCCTTGCGGCAGGACGATCATTCCTCTGGGCCGCGCATTACTGCGGGGCTCAAGCGACCTACCCGAAGGTTTGGCGCACCGAGCCGGCACGCATCCGCCACCGCACGAAGCGGCAGCGAAACTTCCTCCCTATTTGGTCTTGCTCCGTGTGGGGTTTGCCCTGCCCGCTCGATTACTCGCGCGGCGGTGCGCTCTTGCCGCACCTTTTCACCCTTACCTGAACCTTGCGGTCCGGGCGGTATGTTTTCTGTGGCACTTTCCGTCCAACCAGCTTGAACTGGCCGTCCCGGACGTTATCCGGCACACTGCTCTCTGGAGTTCGGACTTTCCTCTGCCTTGCGACAGCGATCGTCCGGTCCGACTGCCAACCACCTCATTATAGTGCAGGTAGAAAATGGGGTCTCCGAAAGTTCGCGATCAGGTTGTAGCTCAAGAAGCGTGAACCACCGAGGCCACGAAAGTACACGCAGGAAAATCGACGCTACTGTTTACTGCTTAGTAATAGATACCCCATCCAGTTGATCTTTTAGAATGAGTTAGTTAACGCATTTCTTCCCCCAGATCTTTGAAAAATAAGGAGTTATCTCACGTCACTCGTCTTATTGTTATCAATGAGTTAGCGGCGTCGCCCATGTATGCTTTCAAAATATTGATTCTAAAGGATTAAAATCTAAGATCTTGGAAATAAAAGAGTTATTTGGCGCCTACTTTTTTGCGCGGGTCCGGCTTGCTTCTGATCAAAGGACCACCGGTCGCTTTCACTTCGTTGCCGCCGGGCGGATCGGTCCTCAACCGAGACACGTCTCGCAAGCGATCAGAAGGTGAAACGGCCGCCGATGGTTGGAGCACAGTTGTTGTCGGAGTTATAGGGGACGCCGGGGCCATGCGGAATGGCGATCGCCAGACCGCCACTCACATAGGAGTAGGCGATTCCGGCAAAACCGTCGAAACGCTTGGTGAAGTGATGATCCATATAGAACGACCCCTCGTTGAGGGTGCCTGCGCAGGAACTGCGGAAACCGGCTGAGGGGGAGCAGGCAGGCGGAATGCGGAAATCGTTCTGCCGCTGTTGATACCACGCGAACGTGAAGTCGGTTTTGCTGCGGTAGGTGTACTTCGCACCCGTCCACCAGATGTTCACCAACTTTTCGGAATCGAGATTGTTGTCTTCGACCCCGCTCATGTAATAGCCGCCCTGGTCCGAGGCGCCCACGCCCAACGGATTTGCCGGATTATTCTGCCAGATATATTCGTAGCCGGCGAAGAACTTGAACTGGTCCCACGCATACTTGGCGGCGACCATGATTGCGTTGTTGTCAGTCACAATGCCATATACGGTGTCGCTTGGGTCGATGAGATTTGGCCCCAGACCAGGCCCTCCGTTGATAGGGTTTGTATTGATGCTGTCGGTGGTTGACTGATATTGTCCTGCCGGACTCGGACTCTGAGGGCCCAGCAAGGGATTCAATACGCTGATCGCCTGGTTGTAATGCTGGAAGACAGCGTCGGCCGAGAACTTGCCAGCATCTCCGCCAAGGTCGAATCCATAGGCATTGTTATGCGCCGATTCGGGCGTACAAGCGTCGGGACCGCTGGCTGTCCAGCCGGCATTGGGCGAGTAGCAGCCCGCCGACCCGTCGGCGAATTTATACATCGCGCCGAAATGGACCGGGCCATAGGTGAGGCGATACTTCACGGCATCGTCCCAACGAGAGTTCTCCGTGTCTCCGCCGCCGGCCATCGTGCCGTTATACCCAATGTAGGAAAAAGCATAGGCACCGCTGGCCGGATCGTAACGAAGCATCGCATCGGTGCCGAGAGAGCGCTGACGGCCGAAGGTCAGCGTGCCGAAATGCGTGGACGATATGCCGCCATAGTATTCGTCATTGAAGGGTTGGCCCGCGCGCGCGCCGTCGATGGCGATTGAATAACTGGCTCGGGGAAGGCCGTTGTTGATGATGTCGGTCTTGGACGCGTTGGCGAGCAGGCCGGACTGCGGATTGATGCCGGTGGAAGCGTTGAACACAACCGCCCAGCCATGCGCAAACTCTTCCTTGCCGCGGATGCCCAGACCCGTCTGCGACAAATTGTTCGGGGCCACGACGAATCGATGTTGAAAGCCGTTTCGGTTGACCAGAGATTCGCCTTCGTAGTTATAGCCATTTTCGGGCAGGCCATGGCTGACCCAGCCGGCGCCGACGTCATACGCACCGTACAGCGTGATGCCGTGCCAGGTCAGTGTGCAATCGGTGGTAGCAAACTCGCGGCCACTCGCGCAAGCGTCGGGGGTGCTCCGCTGCATCCGGATGTCGGCGGTGGCGTCGTGGCCGGCCGCCAAGGTGATGCCGGTTAGCGTTACATCGGTGAATCCTTGTTTGGCGGCGCGAATCACGAAGAGCCCGAGAGGCAGGCCGGACGCCTGATAGTGCCCCGCGCTGTCGGTCGCGATGGTGCGCGTTGCGCCCGTATCGGCGTTCTTGATGGTCACCGCGACATCACGCAGGGCTGCGCCGGACTGGTCCGTCACCACGCCGGAAAGGCTCGCTTCGGTTTGGGCCTGAACAAAGGTCAACGATGACGAAAGCACAACAACAGTCGCTGCGATAAACAGGTAAGCCTGGCGCATTTTCGCCCTCAAAAATCAGTCGTCTGGAACACAGAGGCGAAAGTGTACATGAGATACGATTATGTTGTCCAGAACCATACGATATAGTCTATTTTGCAACGAAGTGGGGGCTGATGCGGATCGGACGGGAGTTGACCGGGAATTTCGTGGTCGTCAGGATTGCGTCCCGATGCAGAAGGGACGGCAAATCGTGGTGCAAAATCCACTTTCACTTGCCAGTTGGGCTTCGGGTATGGAGCGGCCGGCCGCAGCAGGCAGGCGCTCCTACGCGCGCGTGTGGCAAAACGGGATGCCGCTGAAACCCAGGCTAACCGGCGTCCTACTCGTCGTCGGGATCTTTTAACGGTTGCGCTTTGAAATATGCCGCCTTGCGTGCCCCGCGTATGCTTTTAAACTCTTGCTGGCCGGCGGTGAAGAACTCGGCAAGATTGTCGGAATAACTGTCCGCGTAAGTTCCCGGGCCGATCAAGCCAAGCCCGAAGTTGGATTCCACGAAGCGCAGGATACTCCCGAAGTCATGAGTGTTATTGTCCACGTATCCCGTCGGTGTATAGGCCGAAATCACCAGCATCGGTACGCGGAAGCCGTAGCAGTATGACGGGCACCAGCCCGTAGAGTTCTGCAGCGGCGGTACATGGTCATACCAGCCGCCCCAGTCGTCCCAGAGGACGATGACCGCGGTCGACTGCCAGTACGCACTTTGCCCAATGGCATTGACAATGGACGCTACCCACGCTGGACCGCCCGTGCCGTATCCGGGATGATCCGAATAAGGGGCGGACGGTATGACCCATGAGACCGCCGCCAGGTTGTTGTTCGCAATGTCGTCCAGCACGTCCGGCGGATTGAAATCCATATTCTTCCAATCCTTGCCAGTGCAGTTATATGCAAAACCGATCTTCACGGGAACACATAGATGCTTGATGGCGGCGGGTGCAGTCCACATGGACGTCGCCGAGGGAGCGTAGTAGCGCCAGCTTATGCCGGCTGGGTCCAGCAGGTCGGCCATGGTGGATGGATCAAGGCAAGGGGAGCCCATGTGGTCCTCTTTCCCGGCCGGGTCGATAAACTGCACCAACGTCAGCCCGATCGACAAACATCCACCGAAAGCGATTTCGGACTCGAACCAATCGCTGGTATCGGATGGCGCCGAGGTTCCCGAGAAAAGAAACTGGTGGGCCGGAGTGGATGGCCCCTGGTTTGTCTGGAACATCCGGTTGGCGAATGCGTACTGCGCGCCGAGTTGGCAGTAGGACGCAACGTCAGACTGCTGGACGTAGGCGAAGGCCTTACTCTGATACTTACCGCCGATTTCTGCGAGAAACGTCTTGTGCCCGTGATCGACATCGACGTTGCTGCCAAGGGATAACTGGTTACCGGTGGCCACTAAGTCCGCACCCGGAATCACGCAGGAGCCGAATAAGTTGTCGGGCGTCCGGTTTTCCTGAATGACAATCACGATGTGCAAGAAAGGAGGTTGACTCCAACAGAGAAGGGAACCCAGAAGGATGATGGAAAGCAGCAAAAGAGCCCGTGCCATGGGGTCCTCCTTGTACGGGCGCACACGCGGGCCAGTAACTTCCCCTCGTGATCACTTTCTCCGCACTGACCCATGGACTAGTCTGGATCGAGACCCTTACTTCCCATTGCCCCACCAGGCTCCATAAGTCAGGCAAATGAGGGGCTGGCTTTGTGCCTGCCCGACGGCATTGCATTTCTGTGTTAGTTCAATGCCTTTGCCTCAGGGAGGCTGCGTCCTCAGGGGTGAGAACCGCTCTGCGAAGAGGCAAGCAGCAAAGACATAGCATGGATGTTTATGTCGTGTCAATGAATAAGAGTCACATTTGGGGAGTAAACTCCAAGAGGCAAACGCGAGGCCTCAAGCCGGGGTCGCTCTGATTGGTGAAAACAATTGCTCTAAATGCGCAGCCAAGCGCCTGCAACGAGGAATCTCTTGTCTCTCATTGAACAAACATCGACGTCTTCTTCATAATTTGGTCGTGGCTCTTATCGTCTTTCTTCGCGGCGTCAATGTTGGTGGACACAGAACATTCCGCCCCAGTTTGCTCGCGAGAGAATTGGGCGCTTACGATGTCGTGAATGTTGGTGCGGCGGGCACGTTTGTTGTTCGTAGACCGGGCGTGCGCGCGAGTTTCCGGGCCCGCCTCCTCGAAAAGCTGCCGTTTCAAACGGAGGTTATGCTCTGCGACAGCCGGGATCTTCTCCGCCTGGAGACGGACAATCCGTTCGGAACCGAGAGCTCACGTCCCGATATTGTTCGATTCGTCAGCATCCTGTCGAAAGCTGGCCGCCTAAGGCCTGGCTTGCCGATCAAGTTGCCGTTCGCTCTGCCGCCGGAAGGCGAGTGGTACCTGAGGGTGATCGGCTCGCGCAACCAATTTGTTTTCGGAGAGTATCGGCGTCACATGAAAACGATCGGCTATCTTGGGCAGCTCGACAGAGTGTTCGGTGTGCCGGCGACGACACGAAATTGGAACACGATGATGGGGGTCTTACGTATCTTGAAGGGTGGGGATAAGGCGACAGCCCGAAGACCTCCATGCTAGGTTTGCCGTGACGCTCGAAGCCCGCGAGGCTGCTAAACTTGCCATGGGGCAAGCGGCACCCGTGCTGCCTCTGGGGTCGTGACGCGAGAGCTAATCGCTAAACAGTTAAGAGATAAGAACAGTTTCATGCACACCGCTGAAGCCATCAAAATCGCGCTGCAATCGCTCTGGGCGAACAAGCTGCGTTCCGCGCTCACTCTGCTTGGGGTGGTGATCGGCGTGGCCGCTGTCATCGCGGTCGTTACGTTTGTGAACGGCATCAACGGATATGTCGCGGAGAAGGTCCTCAACCTGGGCGCGAACGCTTTCATTATGTGCAAGGTTTCGCCGGCGACCACGAACATCGATAAATACCTCGAAGGAATGAAACGCAAAGACCTCACCATGGACGATTACCGCGCGGTGAAGGAGGGGTGCAAGCTTTGCTCGAACGTTGGAGCCTATGCGTTCAAGCAAACCGGCCATGTGAAATACGGTGAGAAGTCGCTGAGCGACACCAGGGTTTGGGGGATGACACCGGCGGTTGCAGTGATACGGGACGTCGATATCGATACGGGGCGCATGTTCGGAGAATCGGACGTGGAGCATGACGCGCCGGTGGCAGTGATCGGAACCGACGTCGTGGACAATCTGTTGCCGGGCGTCGACCCGCTGGGAAAAGAAATTCGGGTGGATGGATGGGTGTACCGCATTGTCGGGGTTGGAAAAAAGAAGGGCTCGACGCTGGGGCAAAGCGCGGATAACTATGTGTTTCTGCCCATGACTTCGTGGATGAAGCAGTATGGCACCCGCGACATGAATATGCGGATCGCCGCGAAGACCGCGGGCGAGGGAGCCGTGATGGATGCGACCATGGACGAAGCGCGGGTGATTGTGCGGGCGCGGCGGCACGATGCTCCGGGCCAACCCGATTCGTTTGACATGGAAAATAACGCCAACCTGATGAGCATCTTCGCCAACCTGACGGGCACGTTCTTCATCGCCATGGTCGGCATAGCGGCGATTTCCATGGTGGTAGGCGGCATCGTCATCATGAACATCATGCTGGTGTCGGTGACCGAGCGCACGCATGAAGTGGGCATCCGCAAAGCCATGGGCGCTAAACGCCGAGACGTGCTGCTGCAATTTCTGATCGAAGCGGTGATGCTGGCGCTGGCCGGCGGCATCATGGGAGTGCTGTTGGGCATCGGCATCGCCAAAGGAGTAACCCTGGCCGTAGGCATGCCGTCGGTAATCGAGCCGTGGGCGGTAGCTGCGGGGTTGCTGGTAGCAACGAGCGTAGGCGTTTTCTTCGGGGTATATCCGGCGAGAAAGGCAGCGACCCTGGATCCGATTGCGGCCTTGCGGTTTGAGATGTGACGGTGATCGAAATAGTGAAAAGTGCGGTGCGCGGCTCCGGTAACCTTCTATCGGTCACCGGTCACCGGTCACCGGTCACCGAGAACTGAGAACTGAGAACTGAGAACTGAGAACTGAGAACTGAGAACTGAGAACTGAGAACTGAGAACTGAGAACTGAGAACTGAGAACTGAGAACTGAGAACTGAGAACTGAGAACTGAGAACTGAGAACTGAGAACTGAGAACTGAGAACTGAGAACTGAGAACTGAGAACTGAGAACTGAGAACTGAGAACTCCCATGGTCGGACGAAGCGAATTCGGAGAAATCATCTCGATGGCACTGGCCACCATCCGCAGCAACAAGCTGCGCTCCGGCCTCACCGTGCTCGGCATCGTCATCGGCGTCGCCGTCGTCATCGGAATCTCATCGATTGTTCGCGGTCTCAACAACAACGTCAGCAACATGATCAGCAGCATGGGGTCGAACATCATCTTCGCCTTCCACATGCCGATCACCTTCGGTCCACCCACCGAAGAGTTGCGAAAGCGCAAAGAGCTCACCTTCGAGGATGCCGATGCGATGAAGGAACTGCCGCACGTGAAGGCGGTGACGGCGGGCATCCAATATGTTGAGCCGCAATTCGGCAGCGGCACCTTCACCGTAAAATACGGTAACCGCAAGGCGAAGCAGACGATCCTGGAAGGCGACACCTCCTCATGGAAAGATGTTTTCGACCTGGATCTGGCCTCCGGCCGCTGGTTCAGCGACACCGATGACGAGCACCGATCGCCGGTGATCATCCTCGGCTCCGATACGAAAACCGAGCTTTTTGGCGACTCCGACGCACTCGGCAAGGAGATCAGCATCGAAGGCCAACTCTTCGAAGTGATCGGAGTGGCCAAGATTCAGAAAAGCGCATTCGGCGGGGGCAAGAATCCCGACGACAACAAAGTCTACTTTCCGCTCTCGACATTTCACGCGCTGCACCCCGAGCTCAAGCAGCACTTCATCAGTGTGAAGGCGACCTCGCACGACGACATGCCCAAGGCGATCGACGAAATGCGCGAACTGCTGCGCCGCCGCCGCCGGGTGGCGCCCGACCAGCCCGATAATTTCGCGATTTTTACGCAGGACTCACTCTCCGATGTTTGGAACCAGATCAGCGGCGCCATCTTTATTTTTATGTTTGCTGTGTCGAGCGTGGCGTTGATCGTCGGTGGCGTGGGCGTCATGAACATCATGCTGGTCTCGGTGACCGAGCGCACGCGTGAGATCGGCGTGCGCAAAGCCATCGGAGCGCGACGCGGCGACATCCTGATGCAGTTCACGCTCGAGGCCATCACGCTTACGGCGATTGGCGGAATTCTGGGCGTGCTCTTCGGCGCGATCATCACCTTCGCCATCCGTGAGATCTGGGATTCGCTGCCCGCGACGATGTCCCTTTTCTGGGCCAGCTTCGGATTTCTCTCGGCCGCTGCCGAAGGTTTGCTGTTCGGCATCTACCCGGCATGGAAAGCCGCGAATCTCGATCCGATCGAATCCCTTCGCTACGAATAAAATTTCAGATTGCAATCAAATGCCGCACCCGCCGATAGCCGCGAAGCGGCGTAAGATTACAGCCCACAGCGTAAGCTGTGGGTGGAAGCAAGAAGCACGCCAGCCCCGGGAGGGGCGGAAGAAAAATCTCTGAATGCATCTCACGCCGCGAACACTGTTCGAACTAATCAGCACGCTCGGCACGTTCGCTTCGCTGACGTTCTATGTGCTCGCGCTTTGCGGGCTCATGAGTTTCCTGAAGCGCAATCGCCAAACGCCGCACCCAGTCCAGCTCCCGCCCATCTCCATTCTGAAGCCACTCAAGGGCACCGACCCCGAGATGGGGGAGAGTTTCGTTAGCCACGCCGAACAAGACTATCCGGAGTTTGAACTGATCTTCGGCGTCAGCGATCCCGCCGATCCAGCGGCAGAACTGGTCCACCAGTTGCGGGAAAAATACCCGAGCCGCAAAATCGAGCTCATCATCTGCGATCGCACGCTAGGCACAAATATCAAAGTCAGCAACCTGGCGCAGATGCTGCCCCACGCGGCTCACGAAATCCTGCTCATCAACGACAGTGACATTCGCGTCGAACCCGACTATCTCCAGCAGGTAGTCGCGCCTCTGGCCGATCCACAAGTGGGCCTTGTCACGTGCTTGTACCGAGCCGAACCGGCCCCGACGCCAGGCTCGCGCCTTGAAGCCCTGAGCATCGCCACCGATTTTGTGCCCGGAGTGCTGAGCGCGAGATTCCTCGAAAAAGGGCTGCACTTTGGATTGGGCTCCACGCTGTGCTTCCGCCGAGCCGACCTCACAAAGATCGGCGGCTTCGAATCGATCCTCGACTACCTTGCCGACGACTACGAACTGGGACGCCGCATTGCCGCTACCGGCAAGCGAATCGAACTCAGCCCCGCAACCGTTACAACATTTCTTCCCGCCTACACGCTGTCTGAATTCTGGCAACATCAACTGCGGTGGTCGCGGACCATTCGCGACGCCCGCTGCTGGGGATACGCAGGCTTGATTTTCACATTCGGATTGCCGTGGTCAGTGGCAATGCTGATCGTGTCGGCCGGAGCGCCATGGGCCTGGGCGGTCTTCGCGCTGACATACGGCGCACGCCTAGGGGTAGCCCTCGCAACTGCGGGCGCAGTCCTCCACGACCGTCAAACCGCGCGCAACATTCTTTGGCTGCCTCTGCGCGATCTGCTCGCGCCGATCGTCTGGGTGGCAGCGTTGATCGGCAATCGCATCCGCTGGCGCGGCGAAGATTTCCATGTGAAGGATGGGAGACTGTTCAAAAAGAGTTCGGGTGTTTCGAGCCGATAGGGTCGGGCGTTTCGATCTGACGCTCAGCGAGCCGCCGCATCCGACGACGGCCGATTCGAATAAATCGTCTTTCCGCCGCGGCGGGCAATCACATAGCCCTTTAATCCGCGCAGCGCCGAAGGTTCGTCCTGGTCCGTCCACAGGAAAACCCGCCCAGCCCCGTTCCACAGGGCGGCAAACGAAGCCTGTGTCTCCCACACGGGCGGAGCATCCGGGAACTGCGCCCCGTACCACATGTTCCCGCCGGGCACATGAAGACTAAGCACTCGATAGCCGCCGTAAAAATTCAAAGTCGAAGCATTCTCATAGAGTCCGGTCGCCACCACCTGATCTCCCGGCCGGTACTGCGCGCGGATCGCGAGCGCCAGATCCTTCGATGAAATAATGGGCGAAAAAATTCCAAACGCAATCCGCACGCAAGTGAGCACCATCACCATCATCAGAGCCAGAGCAGCATTGCCGGCTCCCGCGCGACCGGCACGGCGCAGCCACCAGTTCGCGAGCGTGCCCAGCAAAAATGCGGCGGAAAAAAGTGCGAGCGGCAATCGAAAGGCTCCCATGGCTTGCGGAGTCAGATCCAGAAAGTGGCCGAAGGAGAGCGCGTAGTCCTGCGGATTCTTCCGCAGCAGATCGGAAAGATCGGTACCGGGCGCCGGCGTCTTCGAGAAAGCGAGCAATGCAAAACCGACAATCGCAATCAGGACGCCCACGATCAGCAATGCCACTGCCGAAATTCTTCCCGCCCGCCGCTCCCGGCTTCCCGCGCCCGATTCGCGTTCCCGCGCCAGCCATCCGCCCACCAACAGCGCCATCCCGGGAATCGCCGGAATTGTGTAATACTCCTGCCGCGTCGAAAAACTAAAGAAGCCAACAATCACGATCGCCCACAAGAAAAACAGCAAGCGCGCTTTTTGCCGGCGCGTCATCTGTGAACGAAAATCCCGCCACCGCCGCGGGACCTCCATCAGCACCTGCGGCAAAAAGGCGGTCCAGGGAACCAGCCACAGAACCAGTAATACCCAGAACAAGACAAGCGGCACCGTGTCATAGTCCCGCGGCATGCGCGTCCCGAGAAAACGGCGCACATGTTCGTTGATGAAGTAGAACCAGAGAAAGCCGCGCACGTTCCCCTGCGGCGGATTGCGCAGGGCCGCCAGAATATGCCACGGCGCTGCCACCACAAAAAAAACCAGCGTACTCGAAACCAGCCGTAGGCGCAGCAAGTGCCGCAGATTTCCAGTCAGGAGCAAATAAATCCCGATCGCTCCGGCCGGAAAAACCAGCCCGATCAGCCCTTTGGTGAGCACGTTCAGCGCACAGACCACGGCTAATCCCCAGCAGAAGAGTCGCGAGGGCCGCTCCTGCTCCACTGACACCAGAAAAAGCCAGAACGTCAGCGTGAGCCACAATCCGACCATGACATCGGGAATCAAGAATCGCGTGAACAAAAATGGCCCGAGCGCGGTCGCCAGCACTAAGGCCGAATCGAATCCACCCTCGCCGCCAAACGCAAATCGTCCGAGCCCGTAGGTGGCCAGGATCATCGCCAGTACTCCCAGCATCAGCGGAAAGCGCGTGCTCCATTCGCTGATCCCAAAGAGCTCGTAGCTTACGGCCACGCTCCAGTACATCAACGGAGCCTTTTCCAGATAGCGTTCGCCATTCACATAGAGCGTGACCCAGTCATGGCGCTGGAGCATCTCTTTCGCCGCCTCGGCATGAACCGTATCCGCATCGTCGAGCAACGGCGCGCCCGACAATCCAACGGCGTAAATTACGATCCACAATCCAACCAGCAACAGCAAGGCGACGCGCCAATTCGCAAGCGGGCTGGCTTGCGGCCTCGCGTCCACCGTCAACATTTTTTCTTTCTTGAGAGTTCCCGAAGAATTCATCAGAAGATAGAACTAGAGATAAAGGGCCCCAGCTATTCCACCACATCCGCGTCGAGAACGCGCGGCTGTTCCAGATAATGCGCGACCGCGTACTGGGCCAGGAGTGGGGTCAGCAGTCGAATCTCCGCGCCGATCCATTCGCCCTTCACGTGCACTGCATCGGCTGCGTCGCTGCATTTGCCTCCACCACACCCAAACTGAGTTCCGAAGGCCGCGCTCTGGATCTGGTCAAATTGCCGAATGCCGCGCCAGGCCTCGTCGCCCACCGTCCCACCGACGTCGATTTTCAACCGTACGATTGCCATTTGAAGTCTTCTCTTTTTTCGTTAGATGCTACTCGACCCGATTGCTGTCGCTACCCGCTCCCCCGCCACCTCCCGGTAAATTTCAAGTATCCGGGCCACTGAACTTTCCCAGGAAAACCGCTTCGACTGCTCATACCCCAGCCGCTTCATGCGCTCGCGTAAGTCGGAATCCAGCAGCGCCTGCTGCAATGCGTTTCTGATCTCAAACACATTTTCCGGATTCACCATCAACGCCGCGTTCCCTACAACTTCCGGAAGACTCGAGGTATTCGAAGTCACGACCGGTGTTCCATGCGCCATCGCCTCCAGCGGCGGCAACCCGAAACCCTCATAGAGCGACGGGAAAACAAAGATCTTCGCCACATCATAGAAAATGCGCAGCACCTCGATGGGTACGAATCCGAGGAACCGCACATCGTTCTGCACTCCGCCCGACACCACCGTTCGGCGCAGCCGCGGGTGGCTCGACAAATCGTCGCCAATAATAATCAGCTTTAAATCGGCGTATCGCCGTTCCTTGGCCAGTTCATTCTTGAGCGCCGAAAATGCTTCGATGATCCGCACGACATTTTTGTGCGGCCGGATGGCGCCCGCATACAGCAAAAATGGATGGTTCACCTGGTAGCGCTGCGCGATCAACTGGCGGTCCGCGTCGGTCGCGTGGCCATGCAGAAAGCGCTCGTCGATTGCGTTGTAGACAACTTCAATGCGCCCATCCGGAATCGCCAGCAGCTTATGAATCTCACCCTTGGTGAACTGCGAGACCGCGATCACGCGCGCCGCCCCGCGCAGCACGCGCCGCGTCATATAAAAATGCAGACTCCGGCGCATGCTCGAAAAATTCCGCGACCCGTACATGTGCTCCAGCAGATCGTGCACCGTGAGCACATAGGGACACGGCAGCCCGCGCGGCATCCAGAACATATGCGGAACGTGTACGACATCACATTCCAGCCGTCGCACGATGGCGCGAAACTCGAGGGTCCCCTTGAATGTGTTATCGGGCGCGGCCAATTCGACGGCGCGAAAGTTCTCCGGCAGCGACCCAAACTCCGCGACCTTCGCGGGAGATCCGATCAGAAAATACGTGCTGGACCGATCCAGCCGCGCCAGCGTCCGCACCACATTGCGGATGTAAGTCCCGACGCCAAACTCCGTCATGCGCCGGATATCGATCGCGACTTTCACGAGGAGAATTTAAACACAGGGAAGCGGGCGGAAACAGCAAATTCACGCGACAGGTACAGGCTCAGAAGCGGTCGCGATCTTTTTCAACGCTGCCCCGTAACTCTTCAGATATTTCATCCCGGTATCGCACAGGATCGTCACAACAGTTGCGTCCGGCCCCAATTCCTCGGCCAATCGCAAAGCCGCAATGACGTTGCACCCGGTCGACGTGCCCGCAAAAAGCCCTTCCTCCCGCGCCAACCGGAAAGCCATTGCCCTCGCATCTTCCGTCGACACGCGTTCGATGCGGTCCGCGATGTCATCGCGCCAGAGCGGCACCACAAAGCCGGCGCCGATGCCATCGATCTTATGCGAGCCCGGCGCGCCGCCAGAAAGAACGGCAGACTCGGCCGGCTCCACGGCGACGATCGTGATTTTCTTCCCGCGTTGCCGAAGCCTCTCCGCGGTTCCGCGAAGCGACGCTGCCGTCCCAACGCTCTGCACGAACGCGTCGATTTTCTTATCCGTCTGCGTCCAGATTTCGTCAGCTAATGTGTGATAGGCAGCAAGTTGATCGGTATTTTTGAGCTGATCGGTCCAGAAGCCCCCGGTTTGCCCGGTAATGACGCGAGCTGCCTCGACCATGTCACGTGTGAGCTTCTCGGTCATGCCCCCACTCTCACTCGGGATCACCTGAAGCTCGGCGCCTAGGATCGCCATGTGGTCGAGTTTCTCTTTTGAGAACGCGTCCGAACTGACGATATGCAGCGGGTATCCCTTTACCGCGCAGACGAGCGACAGCGAGACGCCTGTGCTGCCGCCGGTATATTCCACGACCGTGCCGCCCGGCTTCAGACGTCCATCCCTCTCGGCTGCCTCGATCATGGCCAGCGCCATCCGATCCTTCATGCTGCCGGAGGGATTTTCATTTTCCAGTTTGAGCAGAATGCGCGCGCCGTTGGCGGGCACGACCTTGCGCAACGCGATTAAAGAGGTGTTACCGATGCATTGCAGAATGTCACGCGGCAATTTGTTCATAAGAATGTCGGAGGTGACAGCATATCGCCACCGATCCAAAGAGACGAATGCCCATCAATGCCGGCCGCGATTCGTGACGTGAGGATTCGTGGCGCCAGATTGATGGGCGAAATAACCTATGCCCTAACCTCCGCCCGCGCACGCCGTTCCGAGTAAAGCGGAAATTCCTCCGCCAGTCCGAGCACCTGCTTGCGGATCTTGGTCAGAACCGAGGCGTCCGTCCGGTTATGTAGCGCCTCGGCGATCCAGCGCCCGATCTGCCGCATCTCATCTTCCTTCATCCCACGCGTGGTCACAGCCGGTGTGCCAACGCGAATTCCACTCGGTTTCATCGGCGGATTCGTATCGAACGGAATTGCGTTCTTGTTGACCGTGATCGCGGCCTCGCCCAGAGCCTTCTCCGCCTCGCTGCCGAGCATGCCCTTTGCAAACACGTCGACAAGCATCAGGTGCGTGTCAGTGCCGCCAGAGATAATCCGGAATCCCTCCGCCGCCAGCGTCTCCGCTAATATCTTCGCGTTCGCCACTATCTGCCGCGCATATTCCTTAAAGCTCGGCTGTGACGCTTCGAGGAAGCAGACCGCCTTCGCCGCCATGATGTGCACCAATGGACCGCCTTGCATCCCCGGAAAGACGGTCTTGTCGATCGCGGCTCCAAATTCCTGTTTGCTTAAGATCATTCCGGAGCGCGGTCCGCGCAAGGTTTTATGCGTAGTCGAAGTCACGATTTGGGCGTGCGGCACGGGTGAAGGGTGTGCACCGCCCGCGACCAGGCCCGCAAAGTGCGCCATGTCGACGAGGTAGATCGCGCCGACCTTATCCGCAATCTGCCGCATGCGCGCGAAATCAATAATCCGCGGATACGCGCTCCCTCCGCCAATAATGAGCTTCGGCCGCTCCTGCTCGGCGAGCTTTTCCAGTTCATCGTAGTCGATCGTCTCGGTCTCTTTGGTTACGCCATAGGGAACGATCTTGTAGGTCTTGCCTGAAAAGTTCAGATGATGCCCGTGCGTCAAATGGCCGCCGTGGGCCAGGTTCAGACCGAGAATCGTATCCCCGGGCTGAATCACCGACGCATACGCGGCCTGATTCGCCTGCGATCCCGAATGCGGTTGCACGTTCGCATGTTCGGCGCCGAACAGTTTCTTCACCCGCTCGCGCGCCAGGTTCTCGACCACGTCGGTAAACTCGCATCCGCCGTAATAGCGCTTGCCGGGATACCCCTCAGCGTACTTATTCGTGAACACCGACCCCGCGGCCTCAAGCACAGCTTCGCTCACAAAATTTTCGGAAGCGATCAACTCCAGCCCTTCATGCTGGCGGCGGACTTCGTTATCGATGGCGTTTGCAATCTCCGGATCCACTTCGATAAGAGGACGACTCATCGCAGAATTTTTCATAAGAATTTACCAACCCATGATTGTAACTCGCCGCAGCCGCACAGGCGCCGCACGGTCTTTAGAGTTGCGCCTTACACTGATGAGACGATGTTCGATCCCGCAAGCTCTTCGACGGAAGGTCCGAACTCCGGCCTTTGCCGAACCTGCCGGCACGCGTGCGTCATCGAGTCCGATCGCCGTTCCATTTTCATTCGTTGTGAATTATCGCGGACCGACGCCAGCTTTCCGAAATATCCCCGCCTGCCCGTCGTGGTCTGCCGGGGTTACGAAACAGGGAGTGAAGAATCAAACGATCCGGAAACATGATCGAAGCCGTCCGCTCAGAACTCCAGCATCACAAATCGCGCCGGTCCCGTTCCCGCATTTGTGACCGCCGCCGCTCCATCCGACCACCACAACTCTCCGGGCTTCAGCATCTTTCCCTGCGGGCGCGTTGCCGTGCGCGCCGGTGCTTAGCTCGATTTCGCTTACCGCGACCAGCAGCATCGGACCAACAATGAGTTTCTTCGGCAGTATCGTTTTCGCGTCCAGTTCGACCTCGGAAACGCGGACGCCATCCTTCACAAAGAGAATCTTCCTGTTCCAGCCCAACGATGACTCCTCGCCGCTGTCCTTGTCCCAAGGGGCGGCCGAAGTCCTGCGCTTCTCATCCTGTAGCAACTCAATCGTCACATTGCGAAAAGGAGCGTCCGCAAGATTGCGCGCGACGTGCGCAAAGTTTCCCGTCGTGAAGCGGGTCTGGCCATCGCTTAGCATTAGCTCCACCGGATCCTTGCCCTCGACCTCATTCGAAATCCGCGCGTCGCACAGGGTTACAAACACGTAATCGTGGCGGTGCCGGTGCATCAGCGTCGCCGCATGGGGCGCGACCGACACGCTGAACACGCGCACGTATTCGTTTTCCAGGACGAGATGATGCGAGGGCTCAGCCGTGATCTCTACCTCTTGGGCGCCTGCAAAATGCGTAAACGCAAGCATCGTCGAAAGTACGAGCAGCGATAGTATGGTTGCCACTGGGTTCATGGCCGCGGATTGTAGCATTTCTATGCTCCTTCTTGAGGGCCTTGCCGGCTCCCAATCTCTTACCCTTTTACGCAACTCTTTGCCTACAGCAACCTCAGGTATGCGATCTTTCAGAGACTTAAGTTCCTGACGCCACAGTATTTCGAGTAAACTCGGTTTCTCCCCTTAAACGTGCAACAGTTCTCTCGGGGAGGTGTATCCGTGAGCTCAGTCAACGCGTTATCGCTGCGGCACACCCAGCCGCAAATGCAATCTTCTACAAGTCCGCGCCAGTGCCAGATCGCTCACTTCCTCGCGGCGGGGAACCTCTTCCGCCATTTTGAAGCCGCACTTTTTCTCCTTCTGCTTCTGTCTCCCGCCGCCGCGTTCAGCCAGATCAGCGTTCTTACCCAGCACTATGACAACGCGCGCACCGGCCAGAACATTCAGGAAACGGTTCTTACGCCGGCCAATGTGAACCCGAATCAGTTTGGGCTGCTTTTCTCGCAGCCACTCGACGGCCAAATGCCGGCGCAGGCTCTCTACGTTCCGAATGTCTTCATTCCGGCTTTGAACGCCACTCACAATGTCATGTACGCCGTCACCATGCATGACGGCATTTACGCCTTCGACGCCGACAACAATCTAGGAAGCAATGCCCAGCCCCTCTGGTATGTCAGTCTTCTCGATCCAGCCAACGGCGTCACTAGCGTGCCTCAGCCGGACGAAGGTTGCAGCGTCGGTTATACCGAGTTCGGCATCCAGGGAACTCCCGTCATCGATCCCACGCAGAATGCGATGTACTTTCTGGCCATGACCAAGGAGAACGGCGCCTACGTTCACCGCCTGCACGCGCTCGATCTCGGCACGGGCGCCGAACTGTTTGGCGGTCCGGTGACCATCTCCGCCTCGGTCGTGGTCGATGGCGAGACATACAACTTCATCGACAAATATCAGCAGCAGCGTCCCGGTCTGCTTTTGCAGGGCGGAATTGTTTACATCGGATTCGGCAGTCCCGGCTGCAACATCAAAACCGAGAATGGCTGGGTCATGGCCTACGACAGCAGCACACTTCAGCAGGTCGGCGCGGTCGATCTTTCTCCCGGCGTGATGGCCTCAGCAGTTTGGGAGTCTGGCGGAGGCTTGGCGGGTGACGGCAACGGCAACATCTACCTGAGTACAGGTGACGGACTGTTCGACGGTCCCAACGGCACTCACTTCGGCGACAGCGTGGTGAAACTCACCCAGGGCAACGGCGTGCTGACGCTCGGCGATTATTTCACTCCCTACAACCAGCTGTTTTTTCAGGAGAACGATCTCGACGTCAGCTCGGGCCTCGTCACGCTTCTTCCGCAACAGAACGGCACCAACTTTGCCCTCGCGATCGATAAGAACGGAACCGCCTACCTGCTCGATCAGGACAATCTGGGCCAATATAATCCCGCCGGAGATTTCCAGATTCCCCAGGAACTCGACGTCCCCATAAGTAGTAATAGTGAAGTCCACGGCGGGCTCACCTATTGGAACAATACCGTCTATATGGCGGCCCAGATTACGCCCATCATGGCGTATTCATTTACGAATGGGCAGCTCTCGCTTCAGCCCACCTCGCAAACGCCGAAAGCGACCGCCAATCCCACCGGCGGAATCGTCTCCGCCAACGGCACGCAGAACGCAATCTACTGGCATGCAACGTTTCCAACCAGCAAGCTCTATGCCTACGACGCCACCAACCTCGCAACCGAGTTCTACGACAGCGGGATGGATCTCACGCGCGACAGGATCGGTACCTTAGTCCACTTTTCGATGCCCGTTGTCGCCAATGGCAAGGTCTACGTCAACGGACAGACGCAACTCTCCGTCTTCGGTCTGCTGCCCGCTTTCACTCCAGTCGCGGGCAACAATCAAAGCGCTCCGGCGGGAACTGAGCTTCCGCTCGCGCTCCAGGCTGGTCTCGTCGATCCCTACAGCGGCAATCCGATCCAGCAAGCCGGAATTGCTGTGACCTTTACCGCCAGCCCCAAGGGCGGGTTCTTCTCCAATCCAAAAACGCAGACCGATTCCAACGGCATCGCCACCACCAACTTCACCCTTGGCAAAACTCTTGGAACCTACACCATCACCGCTTCCAGCAAAGGCTATGCCAGCGCCACCTTCACGGTGACGGCCACTGGCAGCTTGCCCGCATCGATTGTCATCTCTTCCGGAAACAATCAATCCGCTCCTGTGGCGTCTCGCCCTAAATCGCCGCTGGTTGTGAAGGTGAAAGACGCGAACGGCAATCCTGTCGGGGGCGTTAATGTTTCTTTCACTGACAACGGGGCCGGCGGCGCACTCTCACCCGCCACTGCCGTCACAGATTCCAACGGCTACGCCTCCACCACCTACACGACCGGCACCAAGGCCGGAGCCGTAAGTGTGACCGCCTCGGTGACGGGCATTAATCCCGTTTCATTCAAGGTCAATGTGCTGGCCGGGCCGCCCGCTTCGATGATCATCTATGCTGGCAACAATCAGACAGTGCAGGCTGGCAAGAGCACCCCAAAAGAGCTTCAAGTCCTGGTCGAAGACCAATTCGCAAACCTAGTGAAAGGTGCCCAGGTCAGCTACACCGATAACGGAGCCGGCGGTAGCTTCTCGCCCAATCCAGCCAGCACCTCGGCCAAAGGGATCGCAGGCTCGCGCTACACCGCGCCGCCGCAGACAGGAAGAGTCACTGTGACCGCTGCATGCCCCGGCACAACCAGCGTTCAATTTACGGTTAAGGTAGATTAAGCGAGCTGGTCGAGGGGTGGTTCTTAGGGTGGCGCAACACTTGAGCGCTGCGATCAGGCTGGTTGGGAAGATCAGGATAGATTTCCTGGATTCTGGCGGCTAGCTTTCGTAGGCGACCGTTCCGCCCACAATCGTCGCGATAACTTTGCCTGTCATCGCCCATCCGTCAAACGGGGTATTCCTCGACTTCGACCGCGACTTTGCCGTCTCAAACGTCCACTTCTTTTTCGGGTCGAAGATCGTCACATCCCCAAACGCCCCGCGCTCCAGGGAGCCTCGCCCGCGCAAATCAAAGCATCGCGCCGGACCGGCGGTAAACAATTCCACAATCCGGCGCAGTGGAATTCGTTTGCCCAAATGCAGCTTCGTAATCGCCAGCGCCAAAGCTGTCTCCAGCCCGGTAATTCCAAATGCTGCCCGCTCAAACTCCATCTCTTTTTCATGCGCGGCATGGGGAGCGTGATCGGTAGCGATCGCGTCCGCCGTCCCATCTTCCAGCGCGACCAACATCGCCTCCAGATCCGCGCGCGACCGCAGAGGCGGATTCATCTTGAAATTGCTGTCATAATCCCGCATGTCTTCGTCGCTCAAAACGAAATGATGCGGCGTGATCTCAAACGTAATCCGCGCCTTCGCCCGCTTTCCGCGCCGCACGGCCTTCAGCGCATCGGCAGTCGAAAGATGCGCCACATGCAGCCGCGCATTCGGAATCGTAGTCGCCAGTTGCACATCCCGCTCCACGACCGAGGCCTCCGCCTCGGCTGTCATCCCGCGCAGACCCAATCGAAACGATCGCGCCCCCGCATTCATCGAGCAGCCTTCCGTCACGCGCGTATCTTCCGCATGCTGGACCACCGGAAAATTCAGCTCTCCGCCCAGAATCAGGGCCTCGCGCATGACGCGATCGTCAAGAATCGGCCTTCCATCGTCGGTGACGGCAATCGCTCCCGCCGATTGCAGCGCACCAAAATCGGTCAGCACCGCGCCCTTGCTTCCGCGAGTAGCCGCTGCAATCTGAAAAACGTTTACCAACGCCCCGCGCTCCGGCGAGCTAACCCACTTGACCCAATCGACGGAATCCACCACCGGCGCCGTATTCGGCATTGCACACACCGAAGTAAATCCCCCGGCGGCCGCGGCGGCGGTTCCGGTGGCAATGGTCTCTTTGTATGCCTGACCCGGTTCCCGCAGGTGCACATGCAAATCAATGAACCCAGGCGCGACGACCAGACCACGAGCATCAAACTTCCGGTCCGCTCCTTTAATCTTTCCCGGAGCCGCAACTTCAGCCACCCGCCCATCCTTAATCAAAACATCCATAGGCGCATCGATCCGCGAGTTGGGATCGATCAGATGTCCGCCGTGGATAAGCAAGCTAATTCTCTCGTGAGCCTTCAAATTTCTTCCTTTGCGCTCGTGTCCGCCAACTTCTCCTCCGCGGATTCACGCGGATTTTCGCGGATCTTTTTTCTTTCATTATCAAATACAAGACGCCGAAACTGTGCGGACGGTCCGAAATTCAGCAGCAGACCAACCTCAACCTCAGTTCCTCGCAGATAATTCAATAACTGTTTCTCCCAAGCCGCCTCAATGGCACGTCCAACCTTGAGTTCGACGATGACCCTGTTTTCAACCAGCAGGTCAGCTCGAAAATCCCCGACCTGTTGTTTGTGAAACCAAACTGGAACGGCAATCTGTCGTTGAAAAAATATCTGATGCTCGCCGAAAGCGATAGCCAAAGCCTGCTCATAGACCGATTCAAGGAAGCCGTGCCCAAGTTCGTTATAAACATCGTAGAAGACGCCGATAATCTTCTCAGTAACCTCTAAGTGTTTTAATCCGCGAGAATCCGTGGGATCCGCGGAAACGAATTTGACCTCTTATCGCATCTTCCCCACCGCCCGCGCCAGAATCGCCATGCGCGTCGGCACGCCGTTTTTTACTTCTTCAAGGATCCGCGCCTGCGCTCCATCTGCCACTTCGCTCGTCAATTCAAGCCCGCGAATGATTGGTCCCGGATGCATCACAATCGCATCTTTCTTCGCCATCTTCAGCCGCGCCGGAGTCATCTGGTAGCGCGCAATATACTCCGGCAGATCGATCTTCATTCCCGCCAGCCGCTCCTTTTGCACGCGCAGCAACATCACGACATCGGTCCCGCGCAGCGCGTCATCAATGTGTCGCGTCACGCGCACCCCTGGAGCAATCGTCGCCGCAATCTCCGGCACCAGTTCCTGCCGGCCCGCACAAAATAATCTTCACGCCAAATTTCGACAGCAAATGGCAAGCCGAGCGCGCCACCCGGCTATGGAAAATGTCTCCGACAATCGCGACCTGCAAGCCCTTTAAAACTCTTTTTATTTCGCAGAATCGTGTATGCATCCAGCAGCGCCTGCGAAGGATGTTCATGCAGTCCATCTCCAGCGTTGATCACCGGCACATCCAAGATGCGCGGCCATCACCTGCGGCGCCCCCGCATTCGGATGCCGAATGACAATCACATCCGCGCCTACCGCCCGCACCGTATATCCCGTGTCGAGCAGAGACTCACCCTTCTCAATGCTCGATCCGATCGCCTGGATCAAAACCGTATGCGCACCCAAAGTCTTGGCCGCAATCTCAAAGGAACTCCGCGTCCGCGTAGAAGCCTCATAAAAAAGCAGCAACACCCGACGTCCGCGAAGCAAGGGGCGCGCACGGTCCGGATTCATCCGCCGCGCCGCCTTCAGTATTCGCAAAATCTCGGCCGCTTCCAGATGCTCAATGCCGAGCAATGATCCGCGTGCTGCATTCATATCCATCGAATCTCTAGAACTCTTCCCAATCGATGACCCCTGTCATGAGTCATTCTGAGCCGCGCGCGTTCAGCTAGAATGAGCGTGGAACCAGCATTCTTGTTCTTCTTTTGCGCTGGGCCGCCACGACTCCTACCCCTTCTCCATCAACAACACCTTCTCCGCGTCATCCACTTCCCGCAACTTCACCTCAATAATCTGATTCTCGGTAGTCTGCACCACCCGCCCGATAAACGAAGCCTCGATCGGCAACTCCCGATGCCCGCGATCGATCAGCACGCAAAGCTGTAACCGTTTGGGCCGCCCTTCATGAAATAAGGCGTCCATCGCCGCCCGCGTGGTCCGCCCCGTATAAAGCACGTCATCGACCAGCACTACTGACTTGCCCGTCACTGGAATCCCGACGTCGCTCTTTTGCACGACGGGCTTCGAATCCAGAGTCGAAAGATCGTCTCGATATAACGTGATGTCCAGCGTCCCCACCGGTACCGGCTTCTTCTCGATCCGCTGAATGATCTTGGCCAGCCGCTCCGCCAACGGAACCCCGCGCCGCCGGATTCCCACCAGCGCCAGGTCCTCGCATCCATTATTTTTCTCCAGGATTTCGTGCGCCAGACGAATCAGCGTCCGCTCGACCTCCGAAGCCGACATCAACTGCGCCTTCTGATGAATCTCCACCGGCCGCACCGCCCCTCGCGAAGTCATAAACGCTGCATCATACGCGTCCACCAAGACCAAGAGCAAGGATGCCTGCTACAACCAAATAAAAATGACTTGTTTTGAAATTTAGACCCAACAACCGGAAGGGAAGGCACGAATTCAGTCGTGCCTAGGTCGCGCTATAGCGCGTGCCATAGACAGGCAAAGAGCGATTGGCGCTTCCGTGGCGCTTCCGTTTCCGCGGGAACGCGTCAGAATCTTACCCCGCCCCGTGCAACTCCTCAATCGCCGCCTTCACACGAGCCGAAACCGTCTCGGTGTCTGCCAAAGTTAATCCCGAGGTCGAAATCACTTCGCCCACCCGCATCTCCAAAGGCTGGCTCTTGATGTGATACGTATTCATGGGCAGGAGCTCAAATGTCCCCGCCAGTGCAACCGGCACGATCTCGGCCTGCGCCTTGATCGCCAGAAAAAACGCTCCTGGCAAAAACGCCTGAATATTCCCGTCCCGAGTTCGCCCACCCTCGGGGAAAATCACCAGCGGCATCCCGCTGCGCAAACTTCGCAGCGCCGACTTGATCGCCCCAATCGACGCCGATGGATTCTGCTGATTGATACAAACCTGCCCCGAGCGCTTCAGATGCCACCCAATAAACGGATACGAAAGCAGCTCGCTCTTAAACACAATCCGAAACTGAAAGGGCAAGTAAACGTACAGAATCGGAATATCCAGGGCCGAAGCATGGGTCACCGCAAACACTCGCGGGCTCCGAGCGGCGCCCGGCGTCAGCGCCGCCGCATTTCCTTTCACCGTCACCGGTGACAGAATCGTCTTCATGATCAGCCAGGACCACAAACTCGCCAGCCGATGCTGAACGCGTCCGCTCCGGTCAAACAACGAGCAAGCCAGCGAAACCGATCCCAGCACAATCGTGTAAGTCCAAATCAAAGGATCAAAAATAAAGTAAGATCGCAGCCGGCTACCCCATCCATGCCTTCGCTCGGGCGCGAAAGCGGGCGCTGACTGAGTCCAGGTGGGTACAGCCGCGCGTGCCGGTCCCGCCGAGCGAAGGGCGGCCTGCTCTTTCTCGGACTCCACGGTCGTCGCGATCTTATCCAAATTCAACGCCTTCAACTCCCATCTTAGATGCCGACCCCGAGCGCCCGCATCGCCTCGCCCACAACGTAAATCGATCCCGTAACCACCACCAGCCCATCCGTTCCGGCCAAGCGCGCCGCCATTTCCAACGCCGTGGTCACATTCTCTGCCTCAACAATCTCAGCTCCCACCCGTCGAGCCGACTCGCGAATCTCACCCGCCGTAGCCGACCTCGGATTATCCGCCCGCGTAACAATCACTCGCTCGGCCACCGGAAATAGGATCTCCGCAATCTCTCCCACTGCCTTATCCCGCATGACGCCAAACACCATCGTCACGGGACGCTCCCCAAAATCCGCCGATAGTGCCGCCCGCAAAGCCCACGCTCCAGCCGGATTATGCGCCACATCCAAAACGATCTCCGGCCTTCCCGCGTCCGCCGGCACGATCTGAAAACGTCCCGGCCACCGCGTCTCCCGAATTCCGCGCTCAATCGACTCCGCTGTAATCGAGGAGAACCCCTGCTCCCGCAACTCCACCGCCGCGGCAATCGCCAAAGCCACATTTCGCAACTGGTGCCGCCCGATCAAAGGCGACTCCACCAATATCTCTTCTCCCAAAACCGCCAGCGGATATGTCTGCGTGGGCTGTCCGCATTTCTCTCGGTTCCCGCTCTTCGCGGTTAAAGGCTTGCGCTGCGCGCTCCAGAACGAATCGCTGCCTGGCGAAACGGGAGGCACGTAGGGCACGGCATTCACAGCTCGGGCCCCCAAATCCAGAATCGCATGACCAACCACGTCATTAGCCTCAGCCATCTGGGGCAAAGTCACGACCACGCCGCCTGCTCGAATGATCCCGGCCTTCTCACCGGCAATCTCGCGCAGCGTCTCGCCCAGGTATTTCTGATGGTCCAAAGAAATATCGGTGATCACGCTAACCCGCGGCTCGACCACATTCGTAGCATCCAGCCGTCCGCCCATTCCGACTTCAAGCACCGCCAAATCCGGCCGGCTGCGCGCGAAATACTCAAACGCCATCGCCGTCAACATCTCAAAAAAACTAGGATGCCAGGGCAAGTCTCCCTCGCCCACCAGTCGTTCCGCGGTCCGGCCCACGACGTCATGCACCAAAGCAAAGTCATTGTCCGAAATCGCCACTCCGTCGAGCCGAATCCGCTCGTTGATCCGCACCAGATGCGGCGACGTATAAAGCCCAGTCTTCAATCCCGAGGCCCGCAGAATCGTGGCCAGGGTAGCGGAAGTCGATCCCTTGCCATTGGTCCCCGCCACCAGCACGGAGGGAAAGCTGCGCTCCGGATTTCCCAGAGCTGCCAGGAGTACGCGCATGTGCGCCAGATCAAACTTGTGCGCCGGCGTAGAGGCCAGTTCATGCCCCAACGCATACATCTGCGCCACTGCGGTTTCGTAGGACAAAATGGTCGTTAGTCGCCGGTCGTTGGAAGATGTCACGACCGAGGCGACACAGCGTAAATATAGGGTATCAGGGGCATCTGAGAAAGGAGAGAAGCTGCCATCGGAGGGCAGCCTGGCCGATTCGAATTGCGCTGAAAGAGGCCTGAAAGGGGCGAAGAACTCGCCTCGAAACGAGGCACAACTCACCGAACAACCAACCACTAACGGGCCGGGATGCTCCACCAGCGGCCAACGACAGCCATCACCCTAGGCCGCCGCGCCAGCCATAAAATCCAGCGCCCGCCCAATATAGGGCTTCAACCCCTTGCGCGGAACGACGGCGTCCAACATTCCGTGCTCCAGCAGGAACTCCGACCGCTGAAAGCCTGGCGGCAGCTTTTGCCGGATGGTCTGCTCAATCACCCGCGGTCCGGCAAATCCAATCAACGCCCCCGGCTCCGCAATATTCAAATCGCCCAGCATCGCAAAGGAAGCGGTCACCCCGCCCGTCGTCGGGTCCGTCAATACAGAAATGTATGGAACTTTCGCCGCATCCAGTCGAGCCAGAGCCGCTGAAATCTTGGCGAGCTGCATCAGGCTGATCGCGCCTTCCATCATCCGAGCCCCGCCTGAAGCCGAAACAATCACAATCGGAATCCGCGACTCGGTTGCTTTCTCGATCGCCCGCGTGATGGTCTCGCCCACCACCGCGCCCATGCTTCCGCCAATGAACGCGTACTCCATCGAACTAACGATCACCGGACGGCCATTCAACTTGCCCGCCGCGTTGATGACTGCGTCCTTAAGTCCGGTATCCGTCTTAGCCTGCCTCAATCGCGATGAGTAGGCCTTCAAGTCCACAAACTTCAGCGGGTCGGTCGAAGTTAAATTGCTGTCAAAAGTCTCATAAACATTGTCATCCAGAAGTTGCGCCAGCCGCGTCCGCGCGTCGATGCGGAAATGCTTATCGCACTTCGGGCAGACATTAAAATTCTCTGCCAGATCTTTCTTCCAGATAATCTGCCGGCACGAGTCACACTTAACCCAAAGCCCTTCGGTGCGGACTTTCTTGTCCCCACCCGCATCGATCTCCCCGGATTGTCGTTTAAACCAAGTCATAAGAAATTATCGGGCCATCGGCTCATCGGGCCATCTTAGTTCAAAACCCTTCGCCGGTGCCCGAGGACGGGTTTCAGATCACCCGATGATTCGATCACCCGATGGCCCGATTTCAGTACTCAATCCCTCTCTGCGCCATCACGCCCTTCTCGTACGCGTGCTTCACCTGGCGCATCTCGGTCACCGTATCGGCCAATTCAACAATTGTCGGATGCGCATTCCGTCCGGTCAAGATGACATGCACCATCTCCGGCCGCTTCTTCAAGGCCTCAGCCACCTTGGCCGCATCCAGCATCCCGTAGCTGATCGCGTAATTGATCTCGTCCAGCACCACCAAATCCCAGTCGCCCGACTGAATCGCGCGTTCCGCCTCAGCCCAGGCTTCTTCCACCATGCGCACATCTTCCGGGTCAGGCTTCTCCGCGCCCACCTTCACAAATCCGCGTCCCATCTGCTTCATTACGAACTTGTCGCCAAATGCCTTCACCGCATCCAGTTCGCCGTAATGCCAGGACCCCTTTAAAAACTGCAGCATGAGCACCCGCATCCCCTGACCAACCGCGCGCAAAGCCGTTCCCATGGCCGCCGTAGTCTTCCCCTTGCCCGGCCCAGTATTGACGATTATCAGACCCCGCCGAACATCAGCCATAGAAACGCTTGATCTCTCTAAGCGAATTCTCGATTGTACGCGGACGAGAATCCCCCCGCCAGTCAGACGGCGCTTCGCCAAGGCCAAAACGAAAAGCGGGCGGCCATGCCGGCCGTCCGCTCTGTACCACTGCTAAGGAAAGGGGGAGGTTCGTTGCGGGACAAATTCAGCATTTTAAAAGCTAGGGCATTTCCACCACCCGCGTCAGCGGTTGCCCTTCATTGCTGCTCACCGGATGCTTATCCTCGGCTCCCAGCAAGCGCGCCGCGATCCGCAAAGCGTCCATCTCTTTGCGCACCTTGATCAGTTCCTGCTCTTTCGCTCGTAATACGTCGTACGGGTTTTTCATATCGGGGAAGGGCCTCACAAAATTTTCAGACGAAATTCGTGGCGCTGACTTCGTCTGTAGATTCACCATAAGCCAACTTTCGCCCTGTGCAAAGTCTCAGAGGTGCATCGCAATCGTCCGCTTTCCGCGCCCAAAGCCCGGTCTAACCGGGCCATGCCCCATTACCAATTGGTTAATGGACTATCCGGCGGTCGGCGATTTGGGCGATTTGAGACCGGTGACCGGTCACCGGCGACCGGAATACAGAATTGAAATCTCGAAAAACCAACGTCAGCTCAGCCCTACAGCTAGTGCCCGGTATGATACGGATGCCCCTTTAAAATCGTAAGGCCCCGATAAACCTGCTCTAACAAAACCACCCGCGCCAACTCATGCGGCAAAGTCATTTTCCCCATTGACAAAACCAGCGCCGCCACCCGCAGGGCCCCATCGCTGAACCCGTCGCTGCCGCCGACGGCAAATAGAAGTGGCACGGCGTTTAACTGCTCGCGCTCCAGCAACGCGGCAAACTCCTCCGACGAATACTGCTTTCCACGGGCATCCAGCAAAATCAGTTTGCAGCGCGAGCCCGCAGACATTGCCAGGATCGCCGCTTCATCCTTCACCGCAACGCCCTCAATCTCAGCGTAGCGCGAGATCCGCTTCAGGTACTCGTCGGTCAAACTCTGAGTCGCAGCTTCCTTAGTCTTCCCAACCCACGCCACCTTAATCTTCACGCAGCGACCTCAAATTGTTACGGAGCGACCTTACGCCCGTCCGGATGCCAGCACCACATCCGCGCCAAACCGAATCTCATCGCCCACGCGGTACGGCTCCATCGCGGCCACCACCTCCGCACGGATTGCAGGCCACGAACTCTCAGGAACCCGCTCCAGCATGGGACGAAACGGCGCCGCCGTCGCGCAGGCATACTCAAACACTTCCTCCGAATCGCCCAGCCACGTCCACGGCAGATGGCGCAGGCTCTCCTCCACCTTGCGAAATCCAGCCGCGAGCAAAACCTCCGATAGCGATCCCGTCGCCGAATAGCGAAATGGATCTGCCCCGCCCGACGCCAGCATCGGGCCGCCAACATGCCGCTCCACAACTTTCATCGTCGTCTGCCAGTAAGGCTGCTCCGCCGGGCCCCAGGCCGCGAAGCAGGCCCGCGCCCCCGGTTTCAGCACGCGCCGCAACTCACCGAGCGCACGCGCCGCGTCGGCAAAAAACATCACTCCAAACCGGCAAGTGGCCAAGTCAAACATCCGATCGCCAAAGGGAAGCGAATGCGCGTCCGCCTGCCGGATCGCGAAGTTGGCGAGCGATTTTTTCCGCGCCCGCTCCGCAGCAATCTCCAGTAACTCCGCGCTCTGGTCGATCGCCGTCACCGTCCCGCCCGCGCCGACGCTTTCCGCCAGCGTGATTCCCGGCTCGCCCGTCCCGCTCGCCAGATCAATCACGGCCATCCCCACCGCCGGTTGCGCATACTCCACCAGCGCCGCCGTTACCGCGCCGCCCATGAAGGCCGACTTGGCCTTCCACTTCTCCGCCGCCACCAGTCGGTACGACGAACTCCACGGAGCCGTCTTCGGGGCCGCATTTTCCGCTTCCGGATTTGATGTTGAATTTTCCATGCTTAAGGTTTCCGAGGACGAACGAGACGAACCAATCGGATCACATAAACAACACGCCGGATTCGTTCAAATCAGCCCGCAGAGAGCGCGAGCTGTCACGTTAGGCCCGCTTTTTCCGTGCATGTTTGCGTGGAACCTCGGCAGCCATCTCGGGTGCCACATCCGGCGCTGCCTCTACCTTGCTCTTCGCCGTTCGCTTCCGAGGCTTCGCCAAAAACTCCTCCGCCTCGATCCGCTTCGCCGATTTCCACAGCCGCTCCAGATCGTAGAACTCTCGCGCCTTCTCCGAAAAAATATGCACGACAAAGTCCACGTAATCGAGCAGCACCCACTCCGCCTGCTTATACCCTTCTTTGTGCGTGACGCGCATCCCGCCCTGCTCGATCCGTTCTTCGACGGCATCGGCGATGGCCTGAATCTGCCGCGGGTTCGTCCCGCTGCACATCACAAAATAATCGGTGAACGCCCCCGACTCTTTTTCCAGCTCCAGAATCGTGAGCTCTTCCGCCTGCTTGTCCTGACACGCAAGAATGGCTTCCTGCACCTGTTGTTTGAGGGAGTTTTTAGTGGGCATAAATGACTGTATCGATTGTAACTGAGTGATCGCCGATGGGCTGCGAGCTAGCGCCGCGAGCTATCAGCCGCGGGCGATGGGCTGTGAGCTTTGAGCCAGCCAAGGGTTCAAGCTCAAAGCTCATGGCTCAGGGCTCAGAGCTTATTGCTCACCGATACAGCCCTACCTTCCGCACATATTCCGCTACGCACGGATCCAGCCACCGACCCAAAGCTTTACCTGAAGCCGCCGCCGCTCGGATCGCGGTCGCCGAAACATTCTGATGCACACCCTCCAGCAAATGCAGCGTCACTCCCGGCAAAACCAAGTCGCCGCTAGCCGGCTGCTTATGAAAGGGACGCGTCACCGACTCGGCCGGCCGCAATCCCTCCGGTAACGCCTCCGCCACATCGCGCAGTGAGTATCCGGGCCGGCTCGCCACCACAAAGTCGCACTCCCCCAAAAGCGCCCGCGCCTCATGCCACTTCGCAATATCGCGGAATGCATCGATCCCAATCAGAAAGAAAAGCCGGTCCGCCTTCTTAAGCGACCTCTTGACGCGGCGCACCGTATCGATCGTGTAATTAACCTTCGTCGGCGAGTCCGACGCCTTTGCCGGTGTCCGATGACCGGTGACCGGTGACCCGCCACGTTCAGCCGACCTCTGACTTCTAACCTGTGACGTGTCCTCCGCCGGCCCCTCCAGCAACGACGGCACAAACCTCTTTTCCTCCGCCGTCGCCAAGGCCACCATCGCATAGCGGTGCACAAACTCCGTGATTGTCTGTTTGTCTTTGTGTGGAGGCGAGTTGACCGGTACAAACAAAACGCGCCCCAGCGAGTACTTCTCCATCGCCGCCGATGCCAGCGAAATGTGTCCGCGATGAATCGGGTCGAACCTTCCCCCAAAGATTCCGATATTCATTCCATCTCTTCCTGAAATTGCCCCGCTAGTTTCAAGTTTCGCCGCCGCTATTGCAAGTCTTTGTTCCTGACCCCACTTTTGCCCAATTGACATTTGCCCAAATCGCCGCCGCAGATTAGGCTACCGTCAACGCTTTTCACGCATACCTCTTCGTCCACCGCGCACTTCTTCGTTGTCCCTCTGGCCACTGGGCCGCCAGGAAAATGCGGCGACCGATGGAACAGGCGTAACTCGCCTCGCTCCAAATGAGCGCATAGCATCGACACAAAGCAGCATCAATCACGATAATGAAGCTCCCCCTGTCCACCCGATTCGCCGTCGCTCCCGGGCGCGCTCCCATTCTGCGCTACGGAGTCGCACTTCTCAGCACGCTCCTCGCCTTGATTCCAACTTTGTTTTTCGCCGATCTCGCCGAGAGCCGTCTGGTCGTCTTCGCCGTCGCCGTTATGGTTAGCGCCTGGTATGGCGGATGGAAGCCCGGCCTCGCCGCCACTTCCTTCGCCCTCACCGTCAGCGCCTACTACTCCTTCAACGGCAATCAGACTCCCGCCGAGTACCGCCACGCGCTCGCCCATCTCGGACTCTTCTTCGCGGTCGCGCTGCTTATCTGCTGGTTCAACGCCGCGCTTCGCTCCGCCCAGGAAAATCTTCGCCGATCCGAAAGTAACTTCCGCTCGCTCGTCATGAATGCGCCTTATGGCATCTGCCGGTGCAGCGCCTTCGGAATCCTTCAGGACGCAAATCCCGCGCTGATCGCGATGTTTGATTACCCAAGTTCCGCCGAGCTCACCGGCCGCCATCTCGGTAGCCTGTTCGCGGACACTCAACAATGGTTTCAAATTGCCGATTATCTTCGTGCGCGGAAAGAATTCAATAACCTGACCATCGACTGCGTGACAAAAAATGCCTCTCCCATCGTCGTCCGTATTTCAGGACGTGTGATTCCGAATGGGCCAGAAGGCAACAACTTCGAGATTTTTATGGAAGACATCACTGAGACCCGCACCCTGGAACTTCAACTTCACCAGGCTCAGAAAATGGAAGCTATCGGCCGTCTCGCCGGCGGCATCGCCCACGACTTCAACAATCTGTTGATGGTGATCTCCGGCTACTCCGAATTTCTCCTGGAGCGCCTCGGTCCTGACCCGCGTCTCCGCGGACCTGCACAGGAAATTTCCAATGCCACCCGCCGCGCCACCTCGCTTACGCGCCAGCTCCTGGCTTTCAGCCGCAAGCAAATTCTCGCGCCCAAGGTTCTCGATCTCAACGAGGTCGTCACCGAGAATCTGAAGATGCTCACCCGCATGATTGGCGAAGACATCGATCTCGTCATGGTCCCCGGCCCCGCTCTAGGCGCAGTTCGCGCCGACCCCGGCCAGATCGATCAGGTCATCATGAACCTCGCCGTCAATGCGCGCGATGCCATGCCGCAAGGCGGCAAACTCACCATCGAAACCGCCAACGTCACGCTCGACGAGACCTTCGCGCGCACCCACCAGCCCGTCGCCCCCGGCGACTACGTCATGCTCTCCATCAGCGACACCGGCGTCGGCATGGATAGCGAGACGCAGTCCCGCATCTTCGAGCCCTTCTTCACCACCAAAGGCGCCAAAGGCACCGGCCTCGGCCTCTCCACCGTTTACGGCATCGTCAAACAAAGCGGAGCCTTCATTTTTGTCGACAGCCAGCCTCAGCGCGGCACCCACTTCCGCGCCTACTTCCCGCGCGCCGACGTCCGCGAAGAACCTGTTCCCGTGCAGGAATCCATCGGCCTTCCTCGCGCCGATCGCGGCCAGGAGACAATTCTCCTTGTCGAAGACGAGCCCAATCTCCGCCGCCTTGCGCATCAGTATCTGGACAAGCAAGGCTACCGGATTCTGGAAGCCGAAGATGGCGCCGCCGCGCTGCAAATCGCCTCCGGCCATCAAGGCAAAATCGATCTCCTCCTCACCGATGTCGTCATGCCCGGCATGAACGGCCGCGAACTCGCGAACAAGATCACAGGTCAACGTCCCGAAATTCGCGTCCTCTACATGTCTGGATACACCGAAAACGCCATCGGCCACGACGGCCTGCTCGACGCCGGCATCAACCTGCTCCAAAAACCCTTCAGCCTCCCCACCCTCAAAGAGCGTGTGCGGGAGCTGCTCGACTCCGAACCAATCCCTCAGGAGGTCGTGATGTTCAGTACGCAACCCGGCACCGATGCTCGCCAAAGGAAAATTCCACCATTCCGCGCCCGCCGCTTCAATCTTCATCTCCCGCTCCGTTATCGCCCGGTGGGAGAAAAAACCTGGCGTCCCGGAACCACGGAAAACATAAGCCGTTCTGGATTGCTCTTCCACGCGAAGGAAACGCTCCAACCCAACGCCCAACTCGAAATCAACCTCGTTCTGCCGGTAGAAATCGCAGGCCTGGCCGCCACCGAGGTAGTCTGCCGAGGAGAAGTTGTCCGCGCCGAAGGCCCGAAGAACACCGGAGCGGGGGAAGTAAGCCCAGCCCTCGCCGCCAAAATCCTCCAATACCACTTCCAACACGGGGTCAAAGCCGCCGAAGCCTAGACCGCATGACCGGTGAGCGGTGACCGGTCACCGCTCACCCGTAACCTTCAAGCCGTTACTCCCGTTATGCATTGCGCTTGGCATCGCCCGCGAACACTGATACATTTCCGCCCATGTCCCTGGTGGTCAAACTCGAAGACGATCTCGGCGAACGCAGCGAATGGGTCATCCTCAACGGCGTGATTCCCGCTTCCACCGACCCGAAATTCATTCTCCTCAGCGGTATCGACCCCTTCGGCAAAACCGTCTTCAATCACCTGCAAATGGAATTCTTCATGCAAGAGTGGGAAGGCATCAAAGACCGCGCCCGCGACGAATCTCAAAAAGAAGCCTGGAAAAAAGTAAAGGAAATGGCCGAAGCCTGCCGCCACGACCGGGACTTGTATCTCCGCTTCGTCGGAAACTGATTTCGTCGGAAACTGATAACGTGCGGTTGCTTTGAGACTCCGTGACGCGAGCCCTCAAGTCCGAACCGTCCACAGCCGCCGGTTTGCGGCGCCGGCGCGTGAGGAATCCGCAGTCGACTGCGCGTTCACACCTTCCGCGCTCGCGAGGCTGCTAGAGATTCGGCGACCATGTCCTCCAACACCCGCAAGTCCACATCGGCCAGCTTCTTGATGTAGAGGCATCCCTTTCCGGTCGTATGCTTGCCGAGCTTTGCAAGCAGCCCCTTGGCCGCAGCGGTCCCCGTCACGCCATAGAGAACAGTTGCAGCCTTGCGTGGCGAGAAACCGACGACCAGCGCGTCGCCCTCGCGGCCGCTGTCATATCGATAGTGGTAGCTGCCGAATCCGATGATCGAAGGCCCCCACATCTTCGGCTTTTCCCCGGAGGCGCTTTGCATCAACTTGACGAGCGCCTTGGCATCCGCCCGCTTGGTTTGGTCCGTGAGCGCATTTACAAATGCGGTCACACTCACATTGGTAGGTTTAGTTTTGTTATCCGCCATCCCCGCTGCCTTTCATCGAAGCCCAGCTCAGTTCTCTGGCCCCGATCGTTTTCACCAGATTCTACTCGGCCCGCGGTCGTCTGATCCGAAAGGCCGGAGACCTTCAAAAATCCCCGCCGGCTCCTCCGCCTCCCGTCTGTCCTCCACCGAAGTGGAAGTCCGGACCGTTCGTTTGCGGCGGGGGCGTTATTGCTTCGGTGGGTAAAAGGCCGAGTCCGGCCGATCCGATGTTGAGCCATTCTTTGTCTCTTCCCGACAGTCGCTCCGCGGTAAAGCCGTGACGAACTCCGCCCGGGCCGCGGGCAAGCCAGCGCCGGATAAACAATGCGACCGCGGTCAACAATAGGCCAAGCAGCATCGGGTCCCAGGTGTGCCGAGGCCAGCCCAGATAAGGCTTATTAGAAACAAGAGTCATGACAGCGACGATCCCTCCCACCGCAATGACGAAGCGATCCTTCAGTCGAATGCCGCGCGCCAGCACGATTGGCGGCAGACACCAGATCAGCACCCACGTGGCCCAATAGAACGGCTTTGGGAATTCGAACGCGAACCCAGTGCCGCCCCACCACTGCGCAGGAAGGTCCAACGACGAAATTCTAAGATTCATGGCCAGATAGATGCCGAGCCAGAGCAAGGCTTCGACGACCGAATAAGTCTCGTCGAGATAGTCGAAGCGGCGGCGCGAGCGCACCGTGACAACCGCCACCAGCCCGATTGCGTAGAACGCAGCCACGATCACATGTTGCGCCGAGCGGGAGCCGGTCCAATAGCCCGGCAGAAAGATGGCGAAGATCATCGCGGCGAGAAATGCATACCAGAAGCCGAAGCGGCGCCACATCCAGAGCGAAGAAACGACACCGGCGGCCGGAACCAGGAACTCGGCCTGTGAGTAAGGACGGCCGATGAAAAAGAGGTCCAGAATCCCCGCGCAGAGAAAACCAACTGAGCAAACCGCAAGAGCCTCCTCAATGCCGTAGCGATAGAGCCGGGCTCGCGAGACTACGCCTTCGGCAGCCACATAACAGAGTGCGGCGAAAATCAGCAAGAAAAAGCCAGCCGTTTCATTTGCTGGCCGCGCAAGAAAAACCGCGAAAAACAGGCCCGCACCGGCACCAGTAATGATCAGCGTGAAAAAGAACAAAACCAGCCGCAGAAAAATGTTGGTAGTGCGCAATTCAGAGACGGTTTCCTTTTCCAGAACCTGGTACTGCTCCTTAGTGAGGTAGCCCTCGCCAACCCAGTCCTTCAGGAGCTCGCGGGCACGCAAAGTCTCTTCGCTGGCCGCACTGTAAATTCTCATGCCGATCTCCCGAAGCGCCGCCCGAGCTGCACCAGCAGAACGAGCATCGCTACCCCGCTAACCACGAAATAACTTAGGACAGCGGTGTCGTCGTTGACGTTGCGAAGGAATAGCCAACTAATGCCCACGTAGCCGTACACCGCGGCATAAGCAACAAAGACGAACTGCCGGCGCGTAAGTCCCCACGCCAGAGACCCGCCACAGGCGATCAGCAGGGCAAGAAACCACAGGCCGTAGCCCTCCCGCTCGAATAAGCCAGAGAGTACTGCCCAAAAGAGAACGTTGGCGACAATGTTCAGATAAGTGCCGAAGAAATGCGGTTTCAGGCCACGCCGCTGAAGAAGCGCCCCGGCGACGCCAACCACCAGGCAGTAGAGAAGAGCGTATTGGCGATACGTAGCGTCCTGATGGCTTGGCCAGTGCGAGATCGTAAGCCCGAACCATCCGGCCAGTGACGACAAAGCGAGGGACAACACGAAGCGGTTGTCGAAACGATAACCGAGAAAGAAAAAGAAGACGGCGGTCGCCAGGAGATAAAAATCCCATTGTCCGGAGAGTAAGTGGAACCGGTTCTCCAGGTATGCGAGCTCTACGCCCCAGACGAGGCTGCCGAGGTAAAGCACATAGTCAAAGATCGGACTCGGAGCAGGCGCTTCAGCGGAGGACCACGCGGGCGCGCGGGAAAAGCAATACCAAAAACTGGCGGCGAGAATGCCGGAGAGCATGGTCAGCACAACCACATCGCCGATTTGGTGCGACCAGGTGCTGACCGTCCAGCCGAGTCCGCCAACGAACGCCACCACTCCGGCGTAGAGCAGAATGTTCAGCTCAAGAAAAAGTGAGAACGGCTCTCCACGCGAGAGCCCTGCCAAATGTGCGTACTGCTCCGGAGATATTTTGCCTTGCGTCTTCCATTGCTCTAATCGGCTGAGGATGGTCATGGAACTTTCGTCCTCTAAAGCTGGGATGCCGTGTCAAATCGCCGGGGCCGATCTCTCACCCGGTCGTCGCTTGCGATCACTTCTCCGGCAAATTCTCCAGCAAAAACTTCACCGCATTTTCCCCCATCACCATCCGGATCTCCGCCTCCGAAAATCCCGCATCCATCATCGCCTCGGTGATCTTCACCAGACCGGTCGTATCGAACGGCTCCGTCACCGCGCCATCAAAATCCGATCCCAGCGCCACGTGCTCCACGCCCACCCGATCCGACACATACCGCATCGCCCGCACAATGGCCCGCGCATCCGTCCCGCACGTCGCCGTGTCCCAATATCCAATGCCGATCAATCCGCCCTTCGCCGCCACTCCGCGAATCTGCTCGTCGCTCAGATTTCGATTGTTATTGCAGGTCCCCTTCACGCCCGTATGCGAGACCACTACCGGCCGCGTCGCCACCGCCAGCACATCGTCAATCGTCTTCGGCGAAGCGTGCGCCAGATCGACGATCATGTGCCGCGCCTCCATCTGCCGCACCCACTCACGCCCTTTGTCCGTCAGTCCGATCTTGCCTACCCCCGCCGCCGACCCGCCAATATCCGTATCAAAAAAATGGCTCGGCGACATCATCCGATACCCCGCACGGTACAGCACATCCAGATTTTCCAGTTTCCCATCCAGCGCGTGCGCCCCCTCAATCGATAGCAAACCGGCCGTAAGATTTCGATTCCGCGTACGCCGCCCAAGATAGTCCGCCAGATCGTTCGCGCTCTGGATCACCACAAATCCGCCGCGCGAACCCTTGGCAAACTGATGCAACCGTCCAGCCTGATACAACGCCCGCTGTGTCAGGCTGGTCCACGTCGCTCGCGGCCAGCGTTCCGCCAGCGCCAGCAATGTGATGTTGTCGCTCTTGTCGTCATTGCTCTCGATATTCAGCCCGCGCGGGGTCTTGGTCGGCAAAGAGAAAACCTGCAACGCAACATTCCCCTCCGCCAGCCGCGGGATATCGACGTGCCCCACCGTATCGCGTTGCAAAAGATCGCGGCCCCATAGAAGCGAATCCGCATGCAGATCGGCGATCGTGAGTTGCGAATGCAGAGCAAGAGCCTTGTCCGGCGCGCTGTACGGAGGACGCACCAGAACCTTGTTCATACGCTGATCGACCAGCGAAGGGATCTCCGCCCAAAAGGCGGCCACAATGCAAAGCGTCACCACCAAAATACTCAAAGCCCGCCGCACAATCCCTCCACCGATTTACGTAAAATGATTTACGTCAAAGTTGTCGTCATAGTAACGATCTAGTGACGATATTCGTCCAGGGGCCTCGTGCCTGGTAGCTCGAAGCTCGCAGCTCGCAGCTATTTCGCCAGCGCTCCCAGCGCTTCCCGAAACAAAGCATCGAACCCTCCAGAAGACTTGCCTCGCACGGTGTTCAGCGCCTTCTCCGCCGCCGCCCGCTGATAGCCGAGATTCACCAGCGCAGACAGAACATCTTCTTCCACGGGCGAAGCCGCGGGCGCGCTAATCTCCGCCGCTCCCGTCACGGCCGGCAACTTATCGCGCAGCTCCAGCACCATGCGCTCCGCCGTCTTTTTGCCAATTCCCGGAATCCGCGTCAGCCGCGCCACATCGCCGCCGCGAATCGCATTCACCATCTCGTCCGCCGGCATGCCGCTCAGAATCGTAATCGCCAGCTTCGGTCCGATCCCGCTCACCGTAAGAAGCTTTTCAAAAAGATGTTTCTCGGCAATCCGTAAAAATCCATACAAGCTCAGCGCGTCTTCGCGCACATGCGTGTGGATGTGCAGCGCCACCTCGCTGCCCGCCGCCGGCATCTCTGAGAAAGTCGGCACGCTGATGGTCACGTCATAGCCCACGCCATGCGTCTCCACAATCGCCTGGTTCGGATGTTTGGCCAGCAACGTTCCGCGAAGGTGCGCAATCATCGGCGCTATTGTACGCTGAGCGCTATTGCTCTTCGTCCCTAGTCCTTCGCCCCGCCCAACACAAAACACACTAGAAGACCCACAAAAGAGAAGCCGCGCAAGGCGTCCTCAATCCATGACCAGCCGTTTCGCGATCGAGGCACAGCGAACGACCAATGACGAATGACCAAGGACGAATTACGAAGAACGGAAGATGGCGCCTCATTTTTCCTTACTCTTCCACAGGAACTTTCTCTCCTCCACATCTTTTGCACAAGCGCGCAGCACTTTGCGGTTGCGTTCACCTCGTCACTCCGGCAGAGTGATCCGAGCCAAAGCGCGAGAATGTTCCGAGCGCTGCCGGCCAAAATTCAGCGACGCCGGTGACTCTCTCGAGGGTGAGTCATCGGGGGAATTCCGGTTCATGTCCAGTGAGCCGGTGCCCGGGCAATGCGGCCTCCTCCGAAATCCTCCTCCAAGGCAGGATGGAAGCGCTGAATGGAAACCTGAGGCGAGAGCCTCGGCGGGCGTTGCGCAAAAGTGCTCGTAAGAGCGCGGGCGCAACAATCTTCCGTCCCTGGCGGAAGACGGCAACAGAGGAGCATCCGCGATAACAATGCGGCCCGGGTGGCTGGCCCGGGCCGCATTTGTTTTCGGATTAAGCCGCAACCGCCGTGAGCTCCCAAGAGCCACGAGTGGCAAAGAACAAAGAACAAAGAGCCAAGAATCAAAAGCCCGACTCGCCGCCTACCTTCCCCCCACCGTCTTCAAGTAAGCGACCACCGCCTTCGCATCCGCCTCGCTCATGCGGAACGGCATCATGGGGAAGCGCAGCGGCTGTCCGTTGTTCCAGATCCCGGTCGTCAGCAGCTTGACCATATCCGCATCGCTCGCCGGAGGCTCCCCGCCAATCCGCGGCGCGATCATTGGCCAGTTGCTCACGCTCCCATTCGCCGGGGACCAGGGCACGGGCGCTCCCTGCAGATACTTGCTGTGGTCCAGATGGCCCTCACTGTCCCGGGGCGTGTGGCACTGTCCGCACATCGCGACGCCCTCCACTAGATATTTCCCGCGAGCCACATCACCCCCGCTTTCAGGAGTGCCCTTGGCGGCCTCCGCCTTGCGGCTCTGGGCATGAGCCACGGGCAAGGACACCGCGCCCATGAGCACAAGCGATAACACCGCCAATCCCAATCCCAATTCAAATCTAAAGGCGCCCAGCGTGAACCTGCGCCCGTCACCCGTGCGCGGCGATAAAACACTACGATGAAACCAGCGGCTTTGAGAGCGGAAACGATTCATTCTCTACCTCGCAAATTTTTTGAGCGCAGCGAACAACCAGCGGCGCATCGAGCCCTTATTGTAAGAGCGCCGTTTCAATGAGTCTATCGAAGCTTCTCGCCCGATTGATCATCGCATCGTCCCGCCTCGAAAATTGCGTCGACTCCGCACAGCGAAGTAAACATTTTGTTCGCCGAATGCGCCACGCCCGGCGCGAACCACATTCTCTGGTTCCAGTCCGAACGATGCCGGGCATGCAAGTATGCGTAATAAGCCTGGCCGCGCGCAAAACGCGTCGGGCCTTGCGCTTCCGCGCTGCAACTAATGTCGAGGTCCTTCTCGTGCGGATCGGTGTCGGCCGTACCAAGCAAGTAGATTACGTCCCGTTGTGCATAGTCCGCTTCCAGCTGCGTCCAACTTCGGTCCGCATCGGCCTTCACATAAGGCGGCGGATCGATCGGACCGTACTTCCAATGATCGAAATGCGCACACCCCTCGTCCTTGAACGGTGCCATTCCTTCACCCCGCGAAGCCGGACGCTCGTCGTTGAAATAAACGTAGGACGACGGATTGGCAATCACAAACCGCACATGGATTCCGGCCTTAGCCAGGGGAGCGAGTGCGCGTCCCACCACCGCATATCGCTGTACCAGTTGACCGCCTCCGGAATGCCCTGCGAGAACGATGGTTTTGAGGTTCGGAAAAAGCATCCGATCGCTCAATCGAAGCAGCAGCGCATCCACCACTTCATAGGAACTGACCGGGAACGGCCCGAGCGCAGGTGCGCCTGCCTCCCACGCGGTATGCCGCCAGCGCAACACCTCTGCCGGAATGCGATGAGCCTCGATATCTTCTGGCTCAAGGAATTGCGGTGCGATGAAAACCGTATCGCGCGCGGCCGAACCAGCTTTGTCCCCGGCCTCCTGCACCGCGCGGTAGTACCCCTCAACGTCCCGTCCCACGCCGTGAAAGCCGATCACGACCCGCGTCATCTTGGGCTGTGGCTTGGTCCAATCCACCGAAACCATGATCGGCACGACGGCGGCGCCCTGAGAAGTGGTCAAGCGAAATCCCTGACTCGGCACCATGCCCACCGGTTCGACACGCTTCTCGGAGCCGTCCAGCGCAGGTTCGAGGAACAGCACAGCAACGATAGCCGCCAACAACAAGAACCGTTGTCCCATATCGCTAGACAAGATATCAGGTAGTGATTCAGTTACAAGGCATCACAATGAGAAAGCTGCGTGCATCAAAGACACAAAGCAACGCCCCATCTTCGGACCTTGATCTTCCGAGCTCCTCCGAAATCTCGAAGATCTTCCGGTTTCTAGATTTTCCTTCGTGTCCGTTAGTGGCCCTAGCGGTTACGCTCGTGTAAATTGCGCCACGATGCGATCCCGACTCGGTAGATTGCCCGCCGCTTTGTTCTCAAGATCTTACGTGTAAGCTATTGAAAAATAAATATCTTGCAAGCGCTCCTCGCGGAGACGATCCGATCTTTTGTTTTCAATAACTTACGAAAATATATAAGTCCTTATTTCTCAAAGATCTAGAGAAAATAATCCCCTAAGTCTATGATTCTTAAAGATCGAAAGAGAGGGGGTAATAGTACCAACTAGTAAATACCTCGACCAAAATCCTCACTCCTTCATTCCGCGCCCTGAACCTTCTCTCGCGCAGCCGTCTGCACCCGCGAATCGTCCCCGAAACCCTCCAGCCAATTCACCTCGGGCTCCCGCCGAAACCACGTCATCTGCCGCTTGGCGTAGTTGCGGTGCGCCTGCTGCGCCGCTCGCAAAGCCGACTCACGATCAAGTTCCCCGCGCAGAAGTTGAACCGCCTGCTTGTAGCCAAGCGAGTTCAGCGGCCGCGCCGCAGGGCCATATTTCGCCAGCAGCGCTTCCGTCTCCGCGACCAATCCCGCGTCAAACATCTTCGCCGCACGCTCGTTGATCCGCGCATAGAGCGCCTCGCGCTCCGGATTCAATCCCAGCCGCAGAATGCGGAAACCGGCGAGCTGCTCGCGTCCTTCCTGCCAAAGCTCGGTCATCGGACGCCGCGCCGCCAGGCAGACTTCGATGGCGCGAATCACTTTTGGAACGTCGTTGGCATGAATGCGCTCCGCGGCCGCTGGATCGAGCCGCCGCAGAATGCGATGAAGATATTCGCTGCCGCGTCCGGACGCCCGCTCGCGCAACCGCTCGCGCAGCGGTTCCGAACGCTCCGGTCCGGCGAACAACCCTTGCAGCAACGCCCGCAGGTAGAGCCCCGTTCCTCCGCTCACGACAGGCAGAAGCCCACGCGCAGCAATCTCGCGTATCGCAGTCCGCGCGGCTCGCGCATATTCGCCAGCGGTCACCTCGCTCAAGGGATCGACCACGTCGACCAGGTGATGTGGCACTTCCGCGCGTTCGGCTCGCGTGGGCTTCGCGGTGCCGATCTCGAAGTCGCGATACATCGCGACCGAATCGCAGTTGACGATCTCTCCATGGAATTCGCGGGCCAGCGCAAGGGAAAGTGCGGTCTTGCCGATGGCAGTCGGTCCGAGCACAACTACCAGCAGAGGCAGGCGATCCGCGTTCACCGCGTCAGCTCCGTCAGCGCGCGCTCCAGCGAATGTATTCCCAGTAGCGGACGAGAGTCAGAATGAGCAGTAGAACCGCGATCACGACGAGGCCGCTCGCCTCCGCCGCGTAAGCGGCGTGTCGATGCCGATGCTGCTCTTCCGTAGCCGGCTTGATTGGGGGCGTCGCGCGCACGCCGACATTGTAGCCCCACCGCGCTAGTCGCGCTATTGCTGCTCCTCGTTCGCTCCTCAGCCGTCGCTGCGTACAAAGCCTGGCCGTCGAGGGCAAGACGGTTTGAAAACGGCGAACGACGAAGAGCGAACGGCGAACCAGCCCATCGCGCGCTCGATCAAGCACGCGCGTTCTGCCTGCTAGAATCGTAGTGTCCCCATGGAAGCATCGCTCATCCGCAACTTCGCGATCATCGCGCACATCGACCATGGCAAATCAACGCTTGCCGACCGCCTGCTGGAGCTGACCGGCTCGCTCGCCATGCGCGAAATGCAGGAGCAGGTCCTCGATGCCATGGACCTCGAGCGCGAGCGCGGCATCACCATCAAAGCCCACGCCGTCCGCATGTTGTACCAGGCGCAGGACGGCCAGACCTACCAGCTCAACCTGATTGACACTCCCGGCCACGTCGACTTCTCCTACGAAGTTTCCCGCTCCCTAGCCGCTTGTGAAGGCGCACTGCTTATCGTGGATGCCTCCCAAGGCGTGGAAGCCCAGACGCTCGCCAATTCCTATCTCGCCATCAATCACGGCCTCGAAATCATCCCGGTCATCAATAAGATCGACTTACAAAGCGCCGACATCCCCCGCACCAAGGAGATGATCGAAAGCGCCGTCGGCCTCGACGCCACAGACGCGCTCCTCATCAGCGCCAAGACCGGCCAGGGAGTGCCCGAAGTCCTAGAAGCCATCGTCAAGCGCATCCCGCCGCCCAAAGGCAAGCCCGAGCGCCCGCTGCAGGCGCTGCTCTTCGACTCCTGGTTTGATCCCTACCGGGGGGTGGTAGTGCTCGCTCGCGTCTTCGAAGGCACGATGAAAATTGGCCAGAAGATACGTTTCTGGTGGAACGGCCGCGTCTTCCAGGTGGAAGCCCTCGGCGCGCTCACGCCCAAGCCGATCGTCGTCAACCAACTCGAAGCCGGCGAGGTTGGCTTCGTCATCGCGAATATAAAAAATGTCGCCGACACAAAAATCGGCGATACCATCACCGACGACGAGCGGCCCTCGATCGAACCGCTGCCTGGCTTTGAAGAGATCAAGCCGATGGTCTTCGCCGGCCTCTACACGGTGGATGCGCACGAGCACACGCAACTGCGCGAAGCGCTCGAAAAACTGAAGCTCAACGACTCGTCGTTTTTCTTCGAGCCGGAGAGTTCGGCGGCGCTCGGCTTCGGCTTCCGCTGCGGCTTTCTCGGGCTTCTGCACATGGAGATCATTCAGGAGCGGCTGGAGCGCGAGTACAACCTCGACCTCATCACCACCGCGCCCGGCGTGCGCTACATCATCCACAAGACCGATGGGGAAGTGATCGAGGTCGACAACCCATCGCGCTGGCCTGATACGAGCGAGATCGCCAAAGTTGAAGAGCCGGTGATTCTGGCCGTCATTCTGACCAACGAAGAATACGTCGGCGGAATTCTGAAGCTGGTGGAAGAAAAGCGCGGCAAGCAGAAAAGTTTCGAATACGTCAGCTCAGCGCGCGTCATGCTGCAATACGAGCTGCCGCTGAACGAGATCGTGCTCGACTTCTACGACCGCCTGAAGTCCGTTTCGCGGGGCTACGCCTCGCTCGACTACCACCTTTCGGGCACGTGGGAGTCTCCCATGGCCAAGCTCGACATCATGGTCGCGGGCGAGCCGGTGGACGCGCTCTCGACCATCATCCATAAAGACTTCGCGTATGAGCGCGGCCGCGCCCTTGTCTCGAAAATGAGAGAGCTCATCCCGCGTCAGATGTTCGAAGTCGCGATCCAGGCCGCCATTGGCGCCAAAATCATTGCCCGCGAAACCGTCGCCGCCATGCGCAAGAACGTCATCGCCAAATGCTACGGCGGCGACATCAGCCGCAAACGCAAACTCCTCGAAAAACAAAAAGAGGGCAAGAAGCGCATGAAGCGCATCGGCCGTGTGGACATCCCGCAGGAGGCCTTCCTGGCCGTGCTGAAGGTTGGGGAGAGCAGCAGCTAGTGTTCCCGCGCTGGGAAGCGATGCCGAATCGATCTGGATAAATATCGAAATAATGAAACGGCAGAGGTCTCTTCGACCGGCCCGATTCATGGCGATGCGCTCCTCATCGCGGCCAGGCGAGCTATCACTTCGGCTCGCGACAATGACGAAAGCCGCCTTTCGAAACGTCCTTGTTCTAGGGCCGGGTAACTATTTCATTTGGGCCAGCGGGCAGGACGAAGCTCACGCCATTTTCGCGGTTCGCACTTCTCGTGGCGGGGAGATCCAGGGCGGAGATTTGAATGTGGTCGAGACCACCGCCGATCGGCTGATCGCCGCTCTGGTGCGCGTACATCACCGTTCCCACGATGGCATAGTCGGCGACTTCTTCCCGGTGCCCGTCGCGGAAAACGAGAACAGTAGGCGGCAGATCGTATCCCGCGAGACTCGACACGTCTCTGCCTGTGCTCGGTTTTGAGGCCGCAGCTTGCCTGGCGGGAACCTGGCGATGTGACGATTCCGCCGCGCCACCGTAGCGCACATATTGATCGCCCTCCAATTCGATCAATAGCGAGGGAATTTTGGGTGGGACGACTTCAACGGGCAGCTTTTGAAGCATGCCGAACTGTGGTGGGGCATCTTCGGGAACCGCCGGCGCGAAGGGATAGTCATCGTAGAGAAAAGCGGTGTCGCCTAGGAAATAACCTCTTGGAACGCTGTGGCGACGATGCCCGCCAAACGAGCTGAACCCCCGTCCGCCTCGCGACGGGGCGCGAAATCCTCCGCGCATTTGGGCCGTCGCGGCAGGAAGAAACAATGCGGCGAGGACGGCTCCCAAGGCTGCGAAAATTATCCGGCGAATTGCGGCCCGCACTGTCATTGCTCGCGACGATTGTAACGCTTTCATTGGTACAGCCTTCGCCGTATGTGCAAATCTCAAACTGGCGCACGAAAGTTTTGATTTGGGAAGCACTCGTCGACTACCGAAAATCGTACCGTTAACCAACTTAGAAACATAGTGTTAGGACATATAGGAACGGGGTAAAGTTCGCGGATTTTGCCGGTTTTAGCAATGGAGCTATCAACAGTCCATTGCATCCACAATGTTTTCCACAGAGTGGTGTGACCAGGGCCCGGGGTGGACCCGCTTCCGGACTGCTGAAGGCTCGCACTTTCAACGGCGCTCGGAGGCGGCAGATTACCGGAGAAAACTAGGCTACTGGATCGTGTCGCCTGGCTCGCTGTTGCCGTCCGCCAGATTGGCAAAGCGGGTCGAATTGTGGAGAAACGCTAGGTGGAACTTGCCGATGGGCCCATTGCGCTGCTTAGCCATAATGATCTCAGCCCTGCCCTTAAGTTCGAGGTCGTCGGGCTTGTAAATCTCCTCGCGAAAGATAAACATAACGACGTCGGCATCCTGCTCGATCGAACCCGATTCGCGCAGATCGCTGAGCTGCGGACGATGATCGCCGCCGCGGCTCTCGGGTGCGCGGCTGAGCTGCGAGAGTGCGATCACCGGGACCTGTAATTCCTTGGCGATGGCTTTCAGGCCGCGCGAAATGGCGGATACTTCCTGGGTTCGATTTTCGAAACGCTTGCTGCCTCCAGACATGAGCTGGAGGTAATCGACGACCAGAAGATCGAGAGCGCCACGCGATTGTTTCAAACGTCGCGCCTTCGCCCGCATTTCGCTGAGCGAGATACCGGGCGTGTCGTCGATGAACATGGGCGCCGCAGCCAGCTCTTCCATCGCGCGCGCGACTTTCTTCATGTCGTCGGCCCACAGCGAGCCGGTGCGCATCTTGTGCGCGTCGACAATCGCCCGCGAACAAAGCAGACGCTGCAGAAGAGCCTCGCTCGACATTTCCAGCGAAAAAATCCCTACCGTTTTTCCGTCGTCGATGGCGGCATTCTCGGCGATGTTCATGACGAACGAGGTCTTGCCCATGGATGGGCGGGCGGCCAGTATCACCAGATCGGACTTCTGGAAGCCACTCGTCATCTCGTCGAGCTCGGTGTAATGGGTTTCGAGGCCGGTGATGCGCTGGCCACGCTGCAGTAGCGCGTCGATCGAACCAAAAGAGTTCCGAACAATGTCCTGAATGCCCTGGAAGCCTTGCCCGATACGCTTTTCCGAGAGCGCGAAGATAGCGGCTTCCGCGTCGTTCAGAATCTCATCGGCGGGATCGGCCTGCTCGCTCGCCTTGGCGATAGCGGAACTCGACACACTAATCAGTCCGCGCAGGATCGCTTTGTCCCTTACGATCCGGACGTAATGCTCGATGCTCGGCCGGTCGGGAACGCCATCGAGCAGGCTCGAAACATAGCCCACGTCGCCAATGGCCTGAAGATCCTTCTTTCGCTCCAACTCTTCGACCAGGGTGATGATGTCGATCGGCCGCGAGGATTCGGCCAGCTCCATCATGCCGGTGTAAATGCGGCGATGGGCGTCGAGCGAGAAGTCGTCGGGCTTGAGATGCTCGGCGGCATCGTTGTAGGCGTGGTTGTCGAGCAATATGGCGCCCAGGATGGAGCGCTCGGCTTCGACGTTCTGGGGCATGCGTCCGACGCTGGTATCGATGGTGGCCACGATGTTGAGTTGGGTGCGATGCATAGTAATTCTTTTTCGCCTGTGAATGGTCGAGCGTCGGGTTGGAAAACGCGGCCCGAATTATTCCTGCGACGCGTCGACCGCTAACCCTTGGCCCGTGGCCGAGAATCCGCGACTTTCGGGAGTATGGCACAAGGCGAAAGAAAAGGGAATATTTCGGCGGAGCTGGGTATACGGAGCTGAATACTTGGGGGCTGACTCTTATAAGCGGTGCGGGATCAGCCAAGGACAGCGCGGTCCGTTAGGGCTATTGTGGTCGAAAGATCGACACCGCAACAGTGCTCATGTTTCTTTCTCCGCCGCCGATAACACATGGGCACAGACAATCGCCCGGGAGTGGAGTACGCCGCTGTCTCGCATTGTTTTTTGATTCCGATTTCTTATCGCGTTTGCCCTTCCGTCTGCCTCGACCGCTATACAGCTTCCTGCGGAAGCGAGTGGACGGTTTCCTGTATCGACGTTGAACAAGAGCCAAAGGAGAATAGTGCGTATGCATCCAGAACGGATCGTGGACGGCCAGCCGCCTTCAGAAGAGAAGCCTTCGTCGCTGGGCCCTGAGTCCGTCACCAATGAAACCACGGCGATCCAAACTACGCAGATCCAAGGAGGGCCATTCATGGGTAAGGCGCAGGAGAACCCGGTGTTCACGAAATGGTGGAGAGGTTGGGCATCGCGCGTAAGGCGTATCAGCGCCAGAAGGGTACTGCCAGGCCACAGAGGGCGGCTCGAACGGCGCGAAGACATGCGACACCACAATTCCGACACGCACCGCGCGCGAGCGGGTTCGCAGGAATGCGAGTTCAAACGCTACTTATGATCAGGTTAACGGCGGCTGGCACGAATGGGAGTACTGGCCACGTTGACTATGACGAACGTGTTAGCGACGTGCTAACTTTCGCGAACGGGATTGGGCGGCGCGCGGCAGTTCGCTTCGCGCTCTTGGGTTCCCGGGCCACCTCATCCGGCTACCGGCCCGCACTCGCACCAGCAACGTTTCATCTTCGAGTGCCAAGCGATCCGCTGCACCCGCCGCAGCCCTTCCCGGTTCCCGAACCCATACCCGCCCCTGGGCGCGAACCCGCACCAGACGGGCCGGAGACTCCTGACGTGCCTTTGCCAGGGCCCGATCCGATCGGGCCGAGCCAAATTTAGCTTGAACTTTGTCGATTGGTTACTCGCCTGGGAATCAGACGACGACTTTAGTCCGCAAGAGAGATAAACCACACCGTCGGTTGACGTCTCGACTTTTCTTATCTGCATTGCACAGGCCTAAATTTGCTATCGTTTGTCGCATGTTTCGACATGCCTTTCTTGCCGTGCTTGTTTTTGTATTTATTTTTTGCGCGGCTGGCGGCTCCGCCAAAGACCAGAATGTGGGCGCACGCGAGCGCCATCCCTGGTCGCGGCCGATTCATCTGGATGCGGCTGGGCGCAAGTGGGTGGACCGGACTCTGGGGAGGATGTCGATCGAGGAGAAGGTTGGGCAGCTCTTCATGATCTGGGCGAAAGTGCAGTTCATGAACGATGCCGATCCGGTCTGGATTGATCTGCGCGACAAGGTCCGCAAATATCACATCGGTTCGCTGGGGATGACGGTGCCTACGGATGGGCCGCTGCTCCTCAAGAGCCAGCCCTATGAGGCGGCGGAGCTGCTCAACCGTCTGCAGAAGACTTCAAAGCTGCCATTGATTTTTGCCGCGGACTTTGAACGCGGCGTTTCGATGCGGCTGAACGGGACTACCGTCTTTCCTCATGCAATGGCATTTGGCGCGACCGGAAAGCCGGAGAATGCGGTGGATGCCGGACGCATCACCGCGCTCGAGTCTCGTGCAATTGGCGTGCATTGGAATTTCTTCCCTGACGCCGATGTGAATTCAAATCCGGCGAATCCGATCATCAACACGCGGTCGTTCGGCAGCGATCCCGCGCAGGTAGGCGACTTCGTGGCGGCGTATATCAAGGGCGCGCATGAAGGCGCGATGCTGACTACGGCCAAGCACTTTCCGGGACACGGGGACACGGCGACGGATTCACATCTGGGCGTGGCGCAGGTGGCTGGCGATCGCGCGCGGCTGGACACGGTCGAGTTGCCTCCCTTCAAACGCGCCATCGACGCGGGGGTGGATGCGGTGATGGTGGCGCATGTGACGGTTCCGGCGCTCGATGCAGAGCCAAATCGCGTGGCCACGACTTCGAGCGCAGTCGTGACCGGCCTTCTTAAGGAAAAGATGGGATTCAAAGGGATCGTGGTGACGGATGCGCTCGACATGGCGGGGTTGACGCGGATGTTTGCAAGCGATGTTGGGCGAGCGGCGGTCGAGACGTTCAAGGCGGGGAACGATCTGCTGATTATTCCGGCAGACCTGGATGCCAGCTATCGCGACATGGTGCAAGCGGTCAAGAGCGGTGAGATCAGCCGCGAGCGGCTGGACAACTCGGTGCGCAAGATTCTGGAGCTGAAGGCATCCCTTGGGTTGCACAGGAACCGCTTGGTGGACATGGACGCGCTTGAGCAGGTTGTGGGCGCGCCGGAGAATAGCGCGGTCGGCCAAAGGATTGCGGATGAGGCGATTACGCTGGTCCGGGAGAACGGTCAGATCCTGCCTCTGACGGCTACAGCTGTTCCAGTCTCTTCTTCGGGAACCGCGAAGACTCCGCTTCCGTATCAGTCAGTGACAGAGGCGCACAATCGTCTTGTTGCAGTGATTTTCTCGGACGATATGCGAACCGAGTCGGGCCGGGTTTTGTCGCGGGAGATGCTGGCGCGCGTGCCGGATGCGCGGATCATTTATGTGGACTCGCGGTCGGCGGCGGGCATGATGGCCACGATTCTGCCAGCAGTCGACTCGGCCGAGTACGTGGTCGCGGCGCTGTATGTGATTCCGACGGCAGGCAAGGCGATCCAGTCGGGCGCGGGATTGAAGAATACGGTGTCGATGGATGAGGCGAGTGCGGGACTGCTGAATGCCGTGCTGGAGCGAGCCGCCGGGCGTACGATTGTTCTGGCGATGGGGAATCCGTATGTGATTTCGGATTTTCCGGCGATCCAGGATTATGTATGCGCATTTTCGAATGCCACCGTGTCAGAGACGGCGGCAGTGAAGGCGATATTTGGCGAGATTCCGATTGGTGGTCATCTGCCCGTAACGATTCCGGGCATAGCAAACCGAGGCGAGGGACTCGAACGCCCCGCTCGGGCGGCATCAGGAGGGTCGGCACATGTTCAGAATTAGGGATCTCGGAGAGAGATCGACAGGCACGCGAGCGCTATCCGGATTGTGGCTGGGCATACTCGCGATCGCGCTATGTCTGCTGCCGGCGTGCAGCATCAATGTGGACAAAAAAGGCGAAAAAGACGGTGCAAAGCACGTCGACATTCAATCTCCGGTTGGCGATCTGCACGTGAGTGAGAATGCCGATATGCACGATACGGGTCTGGATGTGTATCCGGGAGCGAAGCCGGCGCCCAAGGACAACAGTGACGACGAGAAGAGCGCGAACGTGAACCTGGCTCTGCCGGGATTTCAGTTGAAGGTCGTGGCGGGGGAGTTCTTGTCGGACGACGCGCCGGACAAAATCACGGCATACTACGACAAGGAATTGCAGAAGTTTGGGAAGCCAATCCAGTGCCGCGGACAATACAGTAATGGCGGGCACATCAATGGGCGTGGTGACGACTTGCAGCGTCCCGTGACGTGCGACAAGACCGACTCGGGCGATGGGCTCGAGCTTAAAGTCGGGACGGAAGGGAATCAGCATATTGTTGCGGTCAAGTCGAGTGGCAAGGGCACGCGCTTTGCGCTGGTCTTTTTGCGCATGCACACCGGCAAGGACAGCACAATCTAGTTAGTTTCAGGTCCAATCCGCCGCCCTAACGTCGCAAGGTATCGTCTCTGCGGATGCATAGGGGTGGCGTCTTGGGACCCGGCGGCCTGTGGTTCGACGCCGTTTGGTCTCACCCCTTTTCAGTCGCCGCTTACGATTTCAACATACGAAATTCGTTGAGCGCTGAAAGTGCCGACAGGGTTGCTGCCGGATTACTTCTGCGTTAGCTTCTCATCTGTGGATCATCCTTGTGAAAAGTGCGGGGCTATCGTCATGGATGGGCGGCCATTCTGCCCGGAATGCCGGGCGCCGCAGATACACGTTCAGATGGCGGATGGCAGCCTTGGAGAGTCTGTCCCCGTCGCAGCCGATGGGATGGAAACCCCGGACATCGCCGGCGTGCGAGCCGCCGATTTCCATGTCCACCAATTGCAGGGAGGAATATCGAATCAACGTGCGGCCGTGAAGGCGGCGCTATGGGCCGGAGCCCTGGGAAGTTTTATCGGAATGATACCGGTGCTTGGCATTGTGCTCACCGGAATGCTCGCCGTGTATCTCTATCGTCGCGAGACGAGGGTTTCACCCCCTCCCGCTATGGGCGCGCGCCTCGGCGCGGCGGCGGGGATTGTGCTCTTTGCGATCAACGCGCTCTTTATCATTCCGATTATCGTGATGCACGCGCAGCAGGAGTGTATCGACGCGCTGGTGCAGCTATGCCAGAAGTTTGGAATCGACACGGCTAGTCCGCAGTTTCAGGCGAGCATAGGGGAGTTATTTACGCCGGCGGGGCTGGCGAAATCCTTCATCGTCGCATTGGTCCTCACGGCGGTCGGCGGCGCGCTTTGTGCACTCGTCATGCGACGCCCACCGCGAAATTAAATGGTGGGCGATCTGTTTGACCCTCCCAGTGCAGTCTCTTAAACTTAAAAGATTCGATCATCAAGAAAAGGCTCAATTATGTCTGACAGCATTCATGTGAAGTTACCCGACGGGAGTAGCAAAGAAGTTGCGAAGGGCGCGACCGCGCTGGATGTGGCAAAGTCGATCAGTCCGCGGCTGGCGGATGCGGCCCTCGCGGCGAAGACGAATGGCAATCTCATCGATCTGACGCGACCGCTGGAGAAAGATACCGATCTTCGCATTCTGACGGAGAAGGATCCGGAAGCGCTGGAGGTATTCCGGCACTCGTCGGCGCATTTGATGGCGGCCGCGGTGCTCGAGCTTTTTCCGGAGACGAAGCTGGGCCACGGGCCTGCTACGGAGAACGGGTTCTTCTACGACTTTTATCGCCCAACTCCCTTCACTCCCGAAGATCTGGAGAAGATCGAAAAGAAGATGCAGGAACTGGTGCAGCAGGATTTGCCTTACGCGCGCGAGTTCGTGGAGCGGACGGAAGGGCTCGATCGCTTCAAGACCGAAGGCGATTTTATGAAGTGCCACTTCATCGAGCAGTTCACCAAGCCCGATGAAAAGATCTCGATATACAAGACCGGTAAGTTTCTGGACTTCTGCCGGGGACCGCATATTCCTTCGACGGGGAAGATCAAGGCATTCAAACTGCTGAATATTGCGGGCGCTTACTGGCTGGGCGACGAGAAGAATCCGCAGCTGCAACGGATTTATGGGACGTCGTTTTATTCGAAGAAGGATCTGGATGCGTACCTGAATTCGATTGAAGAGGCAAAGAAGCGCGATCACCGCGTGCTGGGGAAGCAACTCGATTTATTTTCGATTCAGGAGCTGGCGGGGCCGGGGCTGATCTTCTGGCATCCCAAGGGCGGCATCATCCGCAAGCAGATGGAAGACTGGATGCGCGAGCAGTACCTGAAGCGCGGGTATTCGCTGGTCTATACGCCGCACGTGATGCGCAAGCAGTTGTGGCAGACCTCGGGTCACGAGGGGTACTACGCGCAGAACATGTTTGACGCGATGGAACTGGACGATGCCGAGTATCGCCTGAAGCCGATGAATTGCCCGGGACACATTCTGATCTACAAAGATTCGCTGCGGTCGTATCGCGACTTGCCGGTGCGGCTGGGCGAACTGGGAACCGTCTATCGCTATGAACGGTCGGGGGTCATGCACGGACTGTTGCGGGTGCGCGGGTTTACGCAAGATGATGCGCATATCTTCTGCACTCCGGAGCAGATCGAAAAAGAAATTGCCGATTGCGTGGAATTCGCGCGCGATGTGCTGCGTGATTTTGGCTTCGACAAATTTCAGACTGAGTTGTCGACGTGGGATCCAAATGACCGGAAGAATTTTGTCGGCAGCGAGGACCAGTGGAATCACGCGACGCATTCGCTGGAAAAAGTTCTGAAGGAATTGAATATCGAGTACAAGACGATTCCGGGCGAAGCGGCGTTTTACGGGCCGAAGATCGATATCAAGCTGGTGGATGCGATCGGGCGCCTGTGGCAGCTTTCGACGGTGCAATTCGATTTCAACCTGCCGCAAAGGTTCGATCTCGAGTATGTGGCCGAGGATGGCACGCGCAAGCAGCCGGTGATGGTGCATCGCGCGCTCTATGGGTCGGTGGAGCGCTTCTTTGGCGTGCTGATCGAGCACTATGCCGGGGCGTTTCCGGTTTGGCTGGCGCCGGTGCAGACCGTGATGATTCCGATAGCCGTGCGGCATGTGGAGTACGCGGAAAAGGTTGCGGCGCAACTTCGGGCGGTGGGTGTGCGCGTGGAGGTTGATGCGCGCAACGAGAAGATGAACGCGAAGATCCGCGAGCATGCGATGCAGAAGGTGCCGTTTCTGCTGGTGGTGGGGGACAAAGAGGCCGAGGCAGGAAAAGTTAATGTGCGGACTCGGGGGAAAGAGAAGACCGAGGACATGGCGGCCGCGGAATTTGTGGAGAAGGTCAAACAAGTGATTGCGGAGAAAAAAGCAACCCTTTAGGTGTGCAGGACTGTTCGCGTCGAGATCTATAGGAACCTCTGGCAATCCTTTCGCAACGCTGTGAGGGACATGTGGCCGGTCAAACAGCCTGCTTCACGGTAGACCTTCCTTGAGGCGCGCCGAACGCCTGTGTTAGCATCACTGTTTTCGCAGGCGATGCCGCGTTTGGCCTGTACCAGCACTCTTCTATCGATACGGCCCAGCCGGAATCAATCGTTTTTTCGGATAACGTGGTCTGCCTGCGACTGCGGAGCTTGGCTCCGCTGGACAGCCGGAGGCGGCTGTTCCCACGTGTTCCTTGAAGGAGACCACTGTGAAAGTTTATGAAGGAGCCAATCTCCGCAACCTTGCCCTGATCGGGCATGGCCATGCGGGCAAGACAACCCTGGTATCGGCCATGCTCCAAACGAGCGGTGCCACGCAGCGTTTCGGACACGTCGACGATGGCACCGCAACTACCGATTACGACGAAGAGGAGATCGCCCGCAAGATGTCGATTGCGACCGGGCTGGCTTTTGCCGAGTGGGGAAAGACGAAGATCAACCTGCTGGATACGCCGGGGTTCAACATGTTTGTCCACGAGGCGAAGATGGTGCTCCCGGTGGTGGATGCGGCGCTGGTCGTGGTGGACGGTGTCGCCGGCGTCGAGGTCGTTACGGAGCGGGTGTGGGCGTACTGCGAGGAAGTCAATCTGCCACGCATGATCGTGGTAAATCGCATGGACCGCGAGCGCGCCGACGCGACGCGAACTCTGGAATCTCTCACCAAAGCCTTCGGGCGCGCGGTCACTCCGCTGCAGCTTCCAATTGGCAGCGAGAAAAATCTTTCCGGGATCGTCGATCTGGTTCGGATGAAGGCGTACACCTACGACATGGGCGGCAGCGGCAAGGGCAAGGAAGGGCCGATCCCGGCGAGCGTGGCCGATGCCGCAAAAGAAGCGCACGAAAGGCTGGTCGAACTTGTCGCGGAGGGTAAAGATGAACTGATGGAAGAATACTTCGAGAAGGGAACGATTCCGGAAGAGGATCTGGTTCCGGCGCTGCATGAGGCAATTCGCGAAGACAAGTTGTTCCCGGTGCTATTTACATCGGGGCTGGGGAATATCGGCGTCGATGAGCTAATGGATTTTATTGTCGATTACACACCGGCGGCGAGCGAGCATCATGAGGTTACGGGACAACCGGGCAGCAATGGAAGTCCGGCCGCCCGTAAAATTACGGACAACGAGCCGGCTTCGGTGTTCGTGTTCAAGACCGTGTCGGACGCCTTTGCCGGGCGTATTTCATACTTCAAAGTTTTTTCGGGCATTTTGAAGAACGACGCTACGCTGCAGAATTTCAATCGAAATACGGCCGAGAAATTTGCCCACATCTGGGCCATGCAGGGCAAGCAGACGATTCCGATTCCGGAGTTGCATGCCGGGGACATCGGCGCCGTGGCCAAGCTGAAAGAGACACTGACGGGCGACACGCTGGGCGATAAGAATGCGCCGATTCAGTATCCCGCGGTAAAGCTGCCTGATCCGGCGATTACCTTTGCGATCGAGCCGAAGACACGCGCCGACGAAGACAAACTGGGAGTGGGATTGCACAAGCTTATGGAAGAGGATGCGATGCTGCGCTTCTTCCGCGATCCCCAGACCAAGGAGTTTTTGATTGCCGGAACGGGGCAGCAGCACATTGAAGTGGTGGTCTCGAAGATGAAGAAGCGCTACCACGCCGAGGTGGTGCTGAAGGCGCCCAAGGTGCCGTATCGCGAGACGATACGCGGCAAAGCCGATGTGCAGGGACGCCACAAGAAACAGACGGGCGGCCACGGCCAATATGGCGATTGCAAGATTAAGGTCGAGCCGCTGCCGCGCGGGGGAGAGTTTGAGTTCGTCAACGACATTTTCGGTGGAGCAATTCCGAAGAACTACATTCCACCGGTAGAGAAAGGAATCCGGGATGCCGCGGCGCGCGGTTATCTTGCCGGATTCCCGATGGTCGATTTCAAAGTCATTCTGTACGACGGCTCGTACCATGACGTGGATTCGAACGATCTGTCATTCCAGATGGCGGGACGGATCGCATTCAAGAAGGCGATGGAAGTGGCCAAGCCGACCCTGCTCGAGCCGATCATGAACGTCGAGATCACCGTGCCAGACGAATTTGCGGGAACGATCATGGGTGATCTGAACAGCCGGCGTGGGCGCATCCAGGGCATGGACAACAAGGGTGGCAACACGATTGTGAAGGCCGAGGCTCCCATGGCAGAGATGCTGACCTATGGCGCCGATCTGACTTCGATGACGCAGGGCCGCGGCAGCTTCAACATGGAGATGCATCACTACGACGTCGTGCCGGCACAGTTGCAGGAGAAGATCATCGAGAAGGCGAAGGCGCTGCGTGGGGATGTGAAGGAGGAAGAAGAGTAAGGGAAGAAGTGAGCTGATGTTCCCGCCCGCAAAGGTGACCCCGAGCGCGTAAGAGTTCTATACCAAGGCCACGTCCGTCACTGGAAAATCCCCGCCCTTTGCGAGCAACTTTTCGTCGCTCGATTTAGCCAGCGCATAAGCGAAGCAATCTCCAAAATTGAGTCCCGCGGGGTGGCGGCCTTTGCCATACCTGCGCCATGCGGAGCGCGCGATTTCAACTTGCTCGGCATCGACGGGGACTAATTCAATCCTGGCCTTTACCAGGAACAGATCGAATTCGCGCCCCGCGGATTCTCCGCGCTTGGCCTCGACCACGATCCCGGTTTCGAGCGCGTTCGCCGCGGAGATCATTTTCGTCTCCGCCTCAAGGATGTGCCGCAGGAATTCGTCGCGCTCTGGCTCACCCAGAAAAATTGCCACCAGCGCCGAGGTATCGATGACCATGCAAATCCTAACGGGGAAGGCCGTCTTTGTCGTATCCGAGAATCTCGTCCGGAGTGCGGGGATCGAGCACTGGAAGCGTATCTACGCGTCGAAGCAAATCCTCGATCTGCCCCGCCAAGAGGAGGTTCCTGCGTCGTTGCTTCAAGCGCACCAGGCGCTCCTCAAGAGACTTTTGAATAGCTTCGGTGAGAGACTCCCCGGTCTCGTTGGCAAGTTGCCGGGCGAGCCGTTCGGTGGCTTCGCTCTTGATACTTAAGGGCATAGATACGAGTATACTCGCGTTGTATATAATTATATACTGATTAGTGTAATTATATAATACAATGATGAATCGCTCTTGATAATCGAATTTATGCCTCTGCTTATTTATCCGCTGCCACCTGCCGGTGATCTTCACGAGTGAGCTGCGGGAATAAAGAATGACGGGCGGGCATATCCCGGATTTTTCTCTTATACGCGCTGGTTGAACGCGCCGGTTTTTGGGCAGCCTGTGCCTCTTGATTGGTTTTCAAACCCGATTCTGATGCTCTGCACCAATCCTTACCCCCACGCGGTCGCGTTCCTTACCGAGGTCAACAGTCTCGCAGCAGTCATCTATCGCTCGATGGAGGCGGCTTGGCCAAGTTGACTTGCGCCGTTTGAACGGTGCCGTCGAACCTCGATTATGCCTTCTCCCTAAATGTACCTCGGCGATTCAGCCATGCAGCGCTCGGAAATCTTTTCCTATCTCGCCGCGATTGGCGTACCATCTGTTGTTAAATCTGGAGGCCCAAATGCGCAGGCGGAATCTCCCGACCGTTTGCCGCTTCTCCGCCGCGGCGTTCGTACTCATGCTGTCAACCCTCACGATTGCTCAACCGACGAAGGACGTGGTGTTGGAACTCGACCATGTGTCGGTCTGCGGATCCAATCTGGACACCCTGCGCTCGGCATTCACCGAGGTGGGGCTCACGCCGGATTTTGGCGGTCCTCATGGCAACGGCGTGACCCAGATGGCGGCCATTGGCTTCGATGACGGAACCTATATCGAGTTGATCGCTCCGGTGAAAGCGGGCGAAGCCTCCGGGTCACCGTGGGGGAAATTTATGGGGGAAGACGCAATCACGTGCGCATGGGCCGTCGGCACCAACGTGTTGCTCCAGGAAGTGGATCGGCTGAAGAAAGCCGGGATTCCTGTTACCGAGCCGGTCAAAGGCAGCCGCAAAAGGCCGGATGGCATGTCGATCGAATGGAGTACTGCGGACGCGGGCGCGGGCACGCCGGGCTCTGTTTTGCCCTTCATCATTGAGGACCAGACGCCCCGTGCCTGGCGCGTGCAGACTTCGGCGAGCGTCCAGGGAGCGCCGGTCTCGGGTGTCGAAAACGTAGTTATCGGGGTGAGCAATCTTGATGCGGCGGTCGCGACGTTCCGCAAAGCCTACGGGTGGGCAGACCCGATCATTGAGGCTCAAAAAGACTGGGGAAAGATGGCGTACTTTCCCGGAGAGCCGGTGATTCTAGTGTCGGGGGCGGGATGGATTTCTGAACGCATCGGCAAGTTTGGCGAGTCGCCGGTGGCATTTCTTCTGGCGGCGCGAGATTTTCCTGCAGCCGTAAAGAAGTACCGGCTCTCGGGCACAAAGACCTGGTTTGGTCAGAAGGTCGCATGGTTTGACGCCGGGAAGCTCAAGGGTGTGCGGCTTGGGGTGATCGGCCAATAATCGAAGGACACGGTGCCGTTCTTATACAGCTATCTTTTCCCCGCAATGTGGCTAGCTTACTTCGCCTATTGGTGGGCGATGGCAAAGAACGTCAAGGCTGCGGAGCGCCAGGAGTCCCTGGCATCGCGGCTCACACGCATGATTTTGATGGTCGGTGCGGGGCTGCTTCTCGGGTTGGCCCGCGTTCCCATTCATGTGCTCGACGAGCGGTTTCTTCCTCCAGTCCGCTTGTGGTTCTGGATGGGGGCGGGGATTACGGCCGTTGGTCTGATCTTCTCGGTTTGGGCAAGACATCACTTGGGCGACAACTGGAGCCAGGCCGTTACCGTGAAGGAAGGTCACGAACTCATTCAAAGCGGTCCTTACGGCCTTGTGCGCCATCCCATCTACACTGGCCTACTGTTGGCGTTCTTTGGCTCTGCGATTGCGCGTGGCGAATGGCGCGGACTGCTCGCGGTGGCAATGGTTTTTGTCACGCTCTGGAATAAATTACAGCTGGAGGAGAAATGGATGCGCGGACAATTCGGCGACTCCTATGAAGACTACTCCCGGCGGGTGGCGGCGTTGGTGCCGCATTTCTTGTAGATTCCGCTCGCGCGATTTGCCAACTAGCGAGCGAGAACTTGGAACTGCTAACATCCCTTTCAGTGTCTGCTGCCAAAGATAATCCCGCGCTCCATCTCAAAGACCGGCTCGTCTCCGCCGCTCCGGTCGAGGACGATTCCTCGTTTGAACTGAAGCTGCGGCCGCAGCGCCTCGCCGAGTTTATTGGCCAGTCGAAGGTCAAAGAGAATCTCGACGTCGCCATTCAAGCGGCGAAGTCGCGTGGCGAGGCGCTCGATCACGTGCTGCTCTACGGGCCTCCCGGGCTCGGTAAGACTACGCTTGCGACCATCATCGCGAATGAACTCGCGGTAGCGTTCCAGCAAACCTCAGGGCCCACCCTCCAGATCAAGGGTGAATTGACTTCCATACTCACAAACTTGCGCGATCGGCAGGTTTTCTTCATTGACGAAGTGCATCGGTTGCAGCCGGCGCTGGAGGAGATTCTCTATTCGGCGCTGGAGGACTACAAGCTTGACATCATGATCGGGCAGGGGCCTTCGGCGCGCACCCACACGCTCGACGTCAAGCCCTTCACGTTCGTGGGCGCAACCACGCGAGCCGGGCTGCTCTCGGCGCCTCTGCGCTCGCGCTTCGGCCTGTTGCTGAGGCTGGAGTTCTACACCAACAACGATCTGCGGATTATCCTCGAGCGATCGGCCGAAATTTTAGGCGTGAAGATCGATCGCGCGGGAGCGGACGAGATTGCCGGGCGGTCGCGCGGGACACCGCGTATCGCAAACCGGCTGCTGCGCCGCGTCCGGGACTATGCACAGGTGCGGGCGGCGGGAGTCATCGATCATGCCACCGCGCAAGCCGCGCTTTCCATGCTGGAAGTCGATCAGCACGGCTTTGATGAGATCGATCGCAAGCTCTTGCTGACGATCATCGAGAAGTATCAGGGCGGTCCCGTGGGCGTGAACACACTGGCCGCGGCGTTGGCCGAGGAGCCGGATGCGATCGAAGAAATCTACGAGCCTTTTCTCATCCAGATTGGGTTCTTGAACCGTACGCCGCGCGGGCGCGTCGCTACCCAGCTTGCCTACGAGCATTTTGGGATCGCGCCGAACCGGCGGCAGAGTTCGCTATTTTGACGGGAGGCGGATTTGACAACGAAGGAAGTGATTTCGACCGAGGGCGCACCCAAAGCCATTGGCCCCTACTCGCAGGCGATTCGGGCAGGCGGGTTCATTTTTACCTCAGGGCAGGTGGCCATTGATCCGTCCACGCAACAGGTCATTGCCGGCGATGTCGCGGCCCAAACGGATCGGGTACTGAAGAATCTTGTGGCGATTCTACAGGCTTCTGGCAGTGGTCTAGAGAAGGTCGTGCGCTGCACGGTCTTTCTGAAGAATATGGGTGACTTCGCGGCGATGAATGAGGTTTATGGGCGCTATTTTAAAGACGCGGCGCCATCTCGTTCGACCGTCGAGGTGGCGCGACTGCCCAAGGATGTGCTGGTCGAGATTGACGCCATCGCGCAGGGTTGAGCGTTCGCACTTGGGCGCAGAGAAGCCAAGGGTAAACAGAGGCGCATGGCGGTCGCGACCTGCGCCTCTCGTGATTCTTGCGGAAGATTCAAAACTAGAAAGGACATTATGAAGACGATTGCTCTGATGATTATGCTTTTCGGTTTAACGTTCTCGGCGGTTGCGCAAACGGCACCCGCTAAAAAAGCTGCCGCCGGCCCAACCAAGGTCACGGGTGAGCCCGTGAAGACTCCCAGCGGACTGGAGTATTGGGATATCAAGGTTGGCACGGGCGCGGTAGCACAGGCCGGGCACAAGGTACAGGTTGACTACACGGGCTGGTTTACCAATGGAAAGCAATTCGACAGCTCGGTGGGTACCGGAAAGCCCTTCGAGTTCATGTTGGGCGCCGGGCAAGTCATTAAAGGGTGGGACGAGGGCGTGGCCGGCATGAAGGTTGGCGGCAAGCGCCAGCTGCGCATTCCTCCCGATCTAGCGTATGGGGCGAAGGGTTATCCAGGCGCAATCCCGCCAAACTCTACTCTGATCTTTGATGTGCGGCTGGTGGATGTAAAGTAGAACGAGTATCCGCAGAAAGCGATAGCGTTCCTTATGGTGAGACGGCGCGGACCGGGAATGGGCCGCGCCACCCATAAGTCGACCGGCTACGCTTTGACGACCTTGCCGCTGCGCAGGCAAGACGTGCACACGCGCATGTGCTTGGTGGTCGCGCCTACCTTGGCGTGAACGGGACGCAGATTGACGTTCCAGCGACGCTTGCTTACGTTGTGGGCGTGGCTGATGGTATTGCCGAACTGCGGCCCCTTGCCGCAGATATCACAAACTCGTGCCATAACTCTAGAGGTCCTTCCCAGGCTGATGCCGAAACTCTAATTTTACAGGAAGACGGGCGAACTGCCAACCACCGTCGGCAGTTATCCGCCCCCGTAAAATCCCTGTCAGCCAGCGTTCCAAGCGCCTTTCCCGGGACCGCCTTTCCTGAATCGAAACTATGCCGCCTTGCCCATCACCGGCTGGGCGCAGTGGGCGCAGCGGCGGGCGTCGATCGGAATCTCGCTCAGGCATTCCGGGCACTTCTTCGTCGTGGGATCGGCTGGCGCAGGCGCCTTCCGGGTCCGGGCGATGAGCGCATTGATCGGCGTGACCACGAAGAAATAAACAGCCGCGGCGATCAACAGAAATGAGACCACGGCATTGATGAAGTGCCCCACCGGGAACAACGTTCCATTGATGGTGTAATGAATGGCCGAGAAATCAGGTTTGCCGACGATCGCCGCAATGAAAGGCGTCAATAAATCTGCGGTCAATGCGGTAACCACGCCGCCGAAGGCCGCGCCAATCACCACACCCACCGCCATATCCACCACGTTGCCGCGCAGAATGAACTGCTTGAATCCGGATAACATAAGAACTCCTGAGTTGAAATGGCCGTTAAATGTAAATGGAGCCCAAGGTTTGGTCAAGGGCAAGATAATCAGGCAGCAGCTAGTTTGTACCGCAACCCGGACTCACTCACTCAGGGAGCCGAGGGATTTCTGTTTCCACGCGTGTCTTGTTGGCCTGACTTCGCGGTCAGATCCGCATCGGCATGACAATATAGCGGTACTTGTAGTCTTCGCTCTCGGCTGGGCGAAGCTGGCCGGCGGACTGCGCGTCTTTCAATTCCAGTTTGACTTCGCCCGCGCCCACCGCCTTGATGAAATCGAGCAAATATTGGGCATTGAAGCCGATCGCCATCGGGTCGCCATTGTATTCGACCTCAAGCGAGTCCTCGGACTCGCCGGTCTCGGTCGAGGAAGCGGAGAGCTTGAGTTCGCCCTTGTCCAGGCGCAGGCGGACGGCGCGCGAGCGCTCGTCGGCGAACTGGGCGACACGCGAGATCGCTCCACCGAGTTCATCGCTCTCGAGCATGATCGACTTCGTAATCTCTTTCGGAAGCACCGCTTCGTAGTTGGGGAACTGGCCGGTCAGCTGGCGCGAGGTAAGCAGTCGCGGACCGACGCGGAAGAACAGCGTCGATTCGTCTTTCGCGAAATCGATGAACTCGATATCGGAGTCGAGCAGGGACTTGAGCTCGTCCATGGCCTTTTTCGGAATGAGTGTCTTCATCTCCCCGGAAACGCCATCGAACTTCTCGCCAGAGCGCTCAATGTGAGCGAGGCGATGGCCGTCTGTGGCCACCATCGTGATCGACTCGGGCTTGAGGACCATTAATGCGCCGTTGAGCGTGTAGCGCGATTCTTCGTTCGCGATGGCGAAGCCGGTCTTGGCAATCATCGACCGCAGAACGGGTGCTGAGATCTTGATCGCGCCCGCTGCCGGGAAGACGGGTAGGCCGGGGAAATTTGAGCGCGCCATGCCAACCATCTTCGTGTTCGAACGCCCGCAGCGAATGCTGACCCAGTGATTTTCGAGCAGCTTTATGGTGATATCCGCGTCGGGCAACAGCCGGACGTAGTCGTACAGCTTGCGCGCCGGGATCGTGCAAGCGCCTTCTTTCTTGACCTTGGCATTGCAGGAGGTGCGCAGGCTCAAGTCGAGATCGGTGGCGGTGAGCGAAAGCTTGTCGCCCGCGGCCTCGAACAGATAGTTGGAGAGGATCGGGATGGTGGTCTTGCGTTCGACGACGCCTTGCGTCGCCGTCAGTTCACGAAGCAGTTCGGCTTTGCTGACCGTGATCTCCATAGTCGTGGTGGGCGCGGGCGCAGCGACTTCTACCGGCATGTTTGGGTCTCCCGACTATACTTCCGTTCTTCTTCTTATATCAAATGTAAATGCAAGAAAACCAGAGGATTGGTCGTTCGTCCTTGGACGTTCGTCGTTAGGAGCCAATGTTCCGCCCAACCGATCCACCTAACGGCCAGGGACGAACGACCAACGAGGAACGACCAACGACTGACTTCCTACGCGCCCAATTGCTCGGTCAGCTTGTTGAGCAGCCGGTTCAAATCCTTGTCGTCCTTGCGAACTCCTTCGATCTTCTCGACCGAGTGCAGCACGGTGGTGTGGTGCTTTCCGCCGAACTGGCGGCCGATCTCCGGCAACGACGCTTCGGTCAGGTGCTTGGCCAGGTACATGGCGATCTGGCGCGGATAAACGATCGAACGCGAGTTGTTCTTGGCCTTAATTTCGACGAGGCGCAAGCCAAACTGCTCGGCTACCGCTTTTTGAATGGATTCGATGGTCACCTTGCGGGCCTGCGAGTCGATAAAGTTCTTCAGGACCTGCTGGGCATAAGGGAGCGTAATCTCGGCGCCGATCAGCGATGAATGCGCGACCAGCCGGATCAGTGCGCCTTCCAGTTCGCGCACGTTCGAACGGATGTTGGAGGCGATGTAGAGGGCCACGTCGGTGGGCAGCGTGACGCGTTCCTGCTCGGCTTTCTTTTGCAGGATCGCCACCTTCGTTTCGAGATCGGGCGGCTGGATGTCGCCGATCAGGCCCCACTCGAAGCGGCTGCGCAGGCGATCTTCAAACTCCGCCAGTTCTTTCGGCGGTCGATCGCTGGCGATGACGATCTGCTTCATCGACTCGTGCAGCGCATTGAAGGTATGAAAGAACTCCTCTTGCGTACGCTCCTTCTGCGCCAGGAACTGGATGTCATCGACGAGCAGCACATCCACGGTCCGGAACTTGTCGCGGAAGCTGATCATCTTGTCGTAGCGCAACGAGTTGATCATCTCGTTGGTGAACTTCTCGCTGGAGACGTAGCAGATGGCCGCTTGCGGCGTCCTGCGCTTGATCTCGTGTCCGATGGCCTGCATGAGATGGGTTTTGCCCATGCCGGTTCCGCCATAGAGGAAGAGCGGGTTGTAGGCCTTGGAGGGGCGCTCGGCGACCGCCTGGCAGGCGGCATGCGCGAACTGGTTGCCGCTGCCGATGACGAATGCGTCAAAGGTGTAGCGGGGGTTGAGTTGCGCGGCGGAGTCCCAGTCGAAGCGACCCTGCGAGGGCGCTATGGCGAGTTGCGGCCCGCCGGCCGACCCGAACGCGGAGAGGCCGCCGTTGTGGCGAATGGGCGTGTTTGAGGGATCGTCCTCGGGGGTGACAAATTTCACATCCTGATATCCGAGGCCCAGATCGTCAACCGCCTCCTGGATCAGGTCGGCATACTTGTCGCCTTCCTTGCGATATTCGTCGCTCGGAACGCGAACGAAGAGAATGCCATTGCTGATGTGGCTGTAGCGGGTCGGTTTTAACCAGGTGTTGTAGGAGTGCCGATTAATTTTCTTTTCGAGCGCATCCAGGATGCGTACCCACGGGTTCGGACTGATCGGTGAACCGGAAACTGACATTTTATGAATACCAAACGCCCGGCGAATGTCACCGGGATCGAATCCAATCTTGAAATATGAAGTCTTCGCTACTGCGAGGCAGCGCTTGTTTTTGGGTACTGGTTATCGGTGAAATTCATTACGGGACGAACGGCATACTAGCACAAAAAAATTCGGCGTGTCGGTGTCGTGCAACAAAAAACTTTTTCGCGCATGCGAGATTGCATCGCGATTTTTTTTAGCTGTCAAGTGTCGAGAAACTAACTGCCGCAAGAAGAGTGCAATGTGAGTTGCGAGCTTGGACCACGAGCTTCACGCAAAACGGAACGCGTCCCCTGCGTCTGATCAGTGGCGCGGATTGCGCGGTCGTTCTCCGTGAGGGCGTTCTCCGCCAAATCGTTCTCCCCCGGATCGTTCTCGGCCGGATCGTTCTCCGCCGGGCCTCGCGGGTGATTTGTAGTTTCCCGGGTAGACGACCACGGAACGACGGCTTCCTTCGCCGTCGCTTTCGGTGCGCAGATCCTGCTCTTCGCGCAGCGCGAGGTGAACGATCCTGCGCTCCCGTGAAGACATTGGGCCAAAACGATAAGGCTCACCGGTGCGCCGAACTTTGTCAGCCGCGGTACGAGCGGCGAGTTGCAGTTCATCGATGCGCAGTGAACGGAAATTCTTGCAGTCGAACCAGATCTTCTCGTGCTCGTTGCCCTGCAGATGCAGGATCTCGGAGGCGAGCAGTTCGAAGGAGCGGAGAAGTTCCCCGCCACGTTCGAGCAGCAGCGCGGAATCAGGACCGGCAAATTCAACCAGAATTTCAGGATGCTCCCAATCGCGATTCTGCGCGATAGGGGGATCGACGGTGATGCGGTATTTCAGTTTGAATCCACCGTTGGTGATGACGGTTTGCAGGAATTCGCCGATTTGCTTAGCGGCGGCGACTTTGTCGGTGATTGGCATAGATAGTTCTTGGCACTCAGCCGTTCGCTCTTAGCCACAGCCAAAAGCTGACAGCGAAAACTTATTTCTCTTTCTTCCGCGCGCGCTTTTCCATCATCTCGCGCATTTCGCGGCCGAGCGAGGTGCGATTCATGATCGCCTGCTGCACGATGCTGATCAGTTGACCGGCCGACCAATAGAGTCCAAGTCCGGCGGGCAGGTTCCAGCTGATAACGCCCATCATGCCGGGCATCATGATATTCATCATCTTCTGCTGCGACGGATCCATTCCGGCCTGCGGCGTCATGCGCTGCATGGCCAGCATGGTGATGATGATGGCGATCGGCAAAATGTGCGTCGGATCGGCGGCGGCCAGATCGTGCACCCACAGCCAGTGCGCGTGGCGCAGATCGATGGCCACGCCCAGCATCCGGTAATACGCGAACAGAAATGGCATCTGGATCAGCAGGGGCAGGCAGCCGCCGGCGGGATTCACACCCTCTTTCTTGTAGAGCGCCGAAATCTCAGTGTTCATCTCTGCTTTGCGTGGATCGCGCAGACTGTATTTCTTGTATTTTTCCTGGATCGACTTGATCTGCGGCGCCACCTTCTGCATCTTGAGCATCGACTTCATCTGCGAAAGACGAAGCGGCAGAAGCGCAATATTGATGATGACCGTCTGGATCAGGATGGCCCAACCCCAATTGGCCACAATGTGGTTATAAGTCCATTTCAGCCAGAGAAACAATGGCCGCGCGATCAGGCCCCACCACCCAAAGTCGACCACCGCGCGCAGGTCGTGATCGGAACCGGAAAGTCCTTGAACAGTCACCGCTTCAAGATCGCCCAGCGATTTTGGGCCGACGTAAAGGCGGGTTTCGGTCGGACCCTTCACGTCACCCACAGCGATGCCGTACACATCCATCTTGTCCATCCGCTTGTCATTCGGATCGGATGGATTGTGTGGAATCTCTGTCGGGTTGCGCAGCGTGACCAGCGCAGAACTCAGCGCATCTGCCGGCATAAACACCACGGAGAAATACTGGTCAGAGACTCCAGCCCAATGGAACGGTCCCGGAATCGTAGCGCCGCCGATAGCCTTGATGGAAGGGAGCACGCTCCAACTGCTGTTGTTGAGCCGCTCAACCTTACCGCCGTCCTGATACGCGATTTGGCTGGTTGCATATTGCGGCGCCGTGATCTGATCGCCGAATCCCGAGGGCCACATGGGGAACGCGACAACGTTCGCGCCCTTGACCTCCACCGAGGTCTGCGCGCCGACCACATAACTGTGATCGAAGTGAAAGCTCTTGTGGACGGCGAGCGCGCCGTCGGAGTAGTCGAAGGTGATGTCGGCGGGCGCGGTTGAACCCGTGCTCGTTACGACGTAGAGCGCCGAGTTGATCTGGTTACGGGATGCGTCGTCGAGACTGCCCGGGTAAGTCCAGAGCGACAGCGGATAACCGTATTTCTCGGCAGCGTTGTGATTGACGAGATCGAGAGGTTTGCCGCTATCGTCGTCCCACTTTTTCAGAACCCAGGACTTTACTTGTGCTCCCCGATTGGTGAAGACGATGCGGTAGAGATCGTTCTCGATGATCGTTTCAGATTCGGCAGCTGCTTGCTTGGCGGGAGTTGCGCCCGAGGATGGGGCGGGCGCGGCTGCGGAGAGATTGGCGGTCTGTGTAGTCGTGGCCGCCGGTTGCGCCGGATTCGATTGCGCCTGCTGATTCGGTTGCGGCGCGGGAGGCTGCGGCAGATATTTTTTCAGGATCGGCTGAAACAGAATGATGACCAGGAAGGTCAGCGCGAAGACCAGGAGCAGCCTGCGCTCCATGCCGGGTTCTTGCTGAGGATTTTGAAATTCAGCCAAATTAGTAACTCGTCCTTAGTCGTCGGCCGTTTGTCGTTCTGGCATCATGCCCGCACAAGATTTCCTGCGTCGTTGAAGCTGCGCTTTCTGTTGAAGCTACGCTTTCTTCGGAACCGGTATTGCTTTTTACCACCGGATCGTAGCCCCCCCTAACGAGAGGATGGCACCGCAACAATCGCCACGCAGCCATCGCTCCACCACGCAGCGCGCCGCAACGCTCGATCGCCTCCATGGCGTACTCCGAGCAGGTCGGCACATAGCGGCAGGCGGGCGCGAGCGACGGAGAAATCCATCGTTTGTAGAACCGCAGCACCGAGAGCGCCAATGGTTTCATGTTTATGCCAGCTTCTTTCCAATTACGTCGAACGCCCGTCCCACTTCCTCGAGCACGGTTGCGAACTCCAACGTCAAGATCGACTTTTTCGGATTGATCACGATGTCGACCCCGGTCTTCAATGTCGATCGCCGCAGCCGCGCTGCCTCGCGCAGTCTGCGTTTGATGCGATTGCGCTGGACGGCTCCGCCCAGTGCGCGGCCAACCGTAAAACCGACACGAGAGACGCTGCCGCTAGTGGCCTCCGCTGCCTGGGGAAGATAAAAGACCGTCATGTGCGAGGAAAAGTGACGCCGCCCCTGCTTGTAGACGCGCTCGAAATCCGAGTGCTTCAGCAGGCGCCCAGCGCGCGGAAAGATCAAACGCGGCTGGGAGGGCTCGTTTCCACCCCGGCTCGAAGAGTCGGCGATCACAACCTCGCAATCCTCGGCAAATGACGGCATTACTGCCCTGGTGGGGAAGCTACTCGCGGAAACCCGGCTTCACGGAAACGCGTTTGCGTCCCTTGGCACGGCGGCGCGATAGCACCTTGGCCCCGCTCTTGGTCTTCATGCGAGTCCGGAACCCGTGCTTTTTCGAGCGCTTGCGCCGGTTGGGTTGAAATGTACGTTTCGGCATCGAAAATCCCTGCTCCTGATTCTGTCAGCGGTAGTAAGGCAAACGGTAAGTATAAATGACGGTGAGCGCAGGGAGCAAACCGTGGTTGAGTGGAACTGACGCAAAAATTGTTGGCCGCTTTTATAATGCAGTTCCGCCATGATTTTGGAACAGTATCTCCATACGCTGATATCGAGCGACCCGGACTTTTCGCCGACGCCGGAACAGGTTGCTCAATTCCTCAAAGGCCTTTCGGCGCTGGGTGCGGCGCCGTTAAATCCTACGCTATTGGTTCTAAAACACTCGGGCCGCTTTCGCTCCTTTAAGAATCCGGTGACGGGTGAATCCAAATCTATCCCCGCGTATGACCGCGTCGTTCTGCAAAGCAATTCAGAAGTTGCGTCCGCCATTGGTTTAGCTCAGCAGTACTTTGTGTCTTTGGATGGTCAGGGTCCGCCGAACATACCCCCTTTCCCTCTCTACGATTTGGAAGGGTCTGCGTTCACTGAGGATTACGGTCTGATCGTTCGTTGTTGCCTTCGTCCCGAGCCCGTCTCCATGTCAGACTTGGGAGACCAACGGACAGTGAGTGAACGGCCGCGATTTGGCGAGGTCTGCGCTCCACACAATACAACCGGACTGTTTTCCCATCCCGTCACCAATCAGGTGATCGAGGTCCCGAATGCGGGTTGCGCGCGGTTCTGGGTCGAGTTTGAATTTGGAAAGTGGCTACTGCCGAAAATAGAGAATTCTCTCGAAATACTCGATCCCACGATTGCCAGGCTTGCAACCGGCACCTTAGGGGTGACGTTTGTTCAAGGCTTTCATCACTTCTAGCGGTTCCACAAAGATCGACCGGATCAAGTGACTATACTTCGATCATGCAAATGAACGGATTCGCTTTCGCCACCACCGACTGGAGCAAGATCGCGCCCACCGAGCACGCGGGCGAGACCGGCAAGGCGCTCTGGAGAACGCAGCAGTTTGGCGAGATCCGGGTGCGGATGGTGGAGTACTCGCCGGGCTACAAGGCTGATCACTGGTGCACGAAGGGGCATGTGCTTCTCTGCCTGGACGGTGAACTGGAGACTGAGATCGACGATGGAAAGCACTTTACACTCAAGGCGGGAGAGAGCTATCAAGCCCCGGATGGCGAGCCGGGACATCGCTCGTCGACAAGTACTGGCGCCCGCCTGTTTATCGTCGACTGAGCTCAAACACGCACAATGCTCGATGAACGTTCGAGAAACACCCCTCGACAAGTACCATATGCCAATGTCCGTTGGGACCACCAGCAAGGAGCGAAAGGAAAGCGCACACTTGCGATATCGCCTGTGTCTGTTGAAAAAGTCCCTCCCCCATGAAAACGGCCTCAGATTTAGGGATAGAAAATGTCTACCCGTATCGAGACAGTCGCTTATAAGTCATCCTGACGCGATGCGTTTTTCGTGAATTCCAAGAAATTGAGTTTTTCAACAGCCACGCCTGATCGCGACAGTTGGAATAACATCAGCTATGGGTGCGAACGATGACATCGGTCAAGCAAGTTCTCCATGAACTGTTTCCGGGTGACCAACTCACAACGCTGCTTGGGATGATTGGAGTCTTTGCGATGATTATCTTCGTCGGAGCGATGCGAGCGAAGTTCTGGCAAGATCGTGGGGACAGTGCCGTTTTTCTTACGAAACAGAGACTTCAGAGCCTGTTCAGACGGGAAGACTGAAACGACGGCCCAGACCAGACAGCGACAAGATCGTGACTGTAATCGCCTGGTTACAACACTTACACGCTCATTTCCGAAACGTATTATCTAGACGGCAGATACCGGGCAACCGTCCATGAACCACATTAACGCCGTTGGACCGCCGGTGGTAGCAACGTCGGTGCTCGTCGGCTGCACGCCGCCATATCCCACCCATAAGCACATGCAAGCCCCCGGCGGGATCGTACGGGGCGTACCCGATCCGAGTACGAGGCCAGGGATATCGCACCGCGAGGAAGTATTGAGCGAATTTAGGTCGGTCGAATGGCGTTTCGTCGCGATGGTCCTTCTGGGGTCGTTGGGAAAGTTCGTCTGTGGCTATGGCGGTGGTGACAGATATGGGTGTAGAGCAAGCCCCCATCTGGAGATTAAAGAACTTCTTGGTTGAATTCGATAACACCGGCACCGTTAGGAAAACCTCGCTGCTTTCGGACAATCGCATTATTTCGGAGTTGGAGCGCGTATTGGCAGAACACCCCGAATCCATACAGACCGAATCAGTACCGGTGGCTCTGGTCGGCAAGTTTCCCCATCCAGAAAACATTGGTGCCGAAGCAATTCTTGTGCTATCCCGCTCACTGTGGAATTCGCAACGACGGGAAACGGACATTGTTTGAGCTTAACCTCGGGTGCCCCGGACGACTCCACCGCCGACATTTATTCGGGATTACCGGGAGAGGGTGACCGGATCTTGCTTCGGACCCACGCTCGCTGTCTTGCGCCAAACCGTGGCTGCACTTCGCGCCATCGCTCTGCCATCTGACTGAGTAGGCATCGACTGGCGTAACATCGCATCGACACTCATCGTCGCCCCAGGGAATAGACCCACCTGGACTCATACCCGATTAAAGCGCTCGTCCCCCTCGACCCCATTCACCGCTAAGATAACCCTGTGAACCTCGACGACACTATCGTCGCAATCGCCACTCCCCCCGGCCGCGGCGGCATCGGAGTAGTTCGCCTGGCCGGAACCGAAGCCCGCGCCATCGCAACCCCCATGCTGCGACTGAAGCGCGAGTTGGAGCCGGGCCGCGCCATCTTCGCGGAGCTGATCGAACCGTGTGGCGCGGACACTCCTGTCCGCGTGCCGGCATCGGATCAGATGTCCGCCACGACGCAGGCAATCGCTTTGAAGGGGAGCGGCTTCAGCCGCTCCATCAATCCGCCAAATAGCGAGGGGGCTTCAGCCCCCGAACCCTCCCGCATCGATGAGGTCGTCGTCACCTACTTCCAAAAGCCCCATTCCTACACCACCGACGACATCGTAGAAATCTCCGCCCACGGCTCGCCGGTCGTTCTCCGCCACATCGTCGAACTCGCTCTCGCCCGCGGCGCTCGACTCGCCGAACCCGGCGAGTTCACCATGCGCGCCTTCCTCAACGGACGCCTCGATCTCACCCAAGCCGAGGCCGTCCGCGACCTCATCGACTCGCAAACTTTATTTCAGGCCAAGGTCGCGGCCCAGCAACTCGAAGGCGCTCTCTCCACCCGTCTCAAGCCAATCAAACGGAAGCTCATCGAACTCATCGCTCTCCTTGAAGCCGGCATCGATTTCGCCGAAGACGATGTTTCCGTCGCCCCGAACGCCACCGTCCTGAGTGCGATCGCCGGCGTCCGCGCGCCGCTCGAGGCCCTTGCCGCCAGCTTTGCCTACGGCAAGGTCGTCCATGAAGGCCTGACGCTGGCCATCGTCGGCCGCCCCAACGTCGGCAAGTCGAGTTTGTTCAACCGGCTCGTCGAGTCCGAGCGCGCCATCGTCACTGCGCAACCGGGAACCACGCGCGACCTCGTCAGTGAAACAGTTGCCATCGGCGGCATCCCCGTGAGGCTGGTGGACACGGCAGGTATCCGGCGTGCCTTGGACGAAGCGGAGAGCATCGGCATCCGCAAATCGGTTGAAGCTTTGTCGGATGCTGACCTCGTGCTCGTGGTGCTCGACTCGTCGCAGCCAGTTTCGGAGGAAGATCGCGAGCTGTTGAGCCAAGTCGCAGCTCGCAACGCCATCGTCGTGGCGAACAAGTGCGATATCGCGACGGCTCAGTTCTCGGTTCCCGGTTCTCGATTGGCGTCGGTAGAAACTTCAGCGGTCACCGGCCGAGGCATCGCCGAGTTGCGTGCGGCCATCGTGCACCACGTTGGCGGCGACGCCGGCGCCCAGATCGAAGCCGGATTTCTGACCAACGCGCGCCACCGGAAACTCGTGAATGATTCCCTGACCGCGCTGGGTGCAGGGGAAAGCGCGGTCGCCGCATGCGTTCCGCACGAAATGCTGCTGCTCGATCTCTACAATGCCTTGCGGCCGCTCGACGAAATCACCGGCGCCACCACCACCGACGACATCCTCACCCTCATCTTCGGAACCTTCTGCATCGGAAAATGAATCCAGGCTCAATCGAACAAAAGGATTCGCCGTTCGCACAATCGTAGAAGGTGCATCCCCGCTAAGTGATTGAAAATTTCCCGGGCATTCCGCGCCGTTTCCCGCGCTGTGCCCCGAAAACGCAACTTAACTGCCCGGCCTTCAATGAGTTACCATGATATACATACAAAAGTGTCACTACGCTATTGACAGCCATGATATGAGGCAGCGATTTCCGCGCAGTTTCTCCTCTGCACCCCTCGCCAAGTAATTGCCAGCCAAGTACTTAACCCCAGCAGTGTTTCTCCTTGACGAAAAGGTCGCGGCCCGTTTTTCCAAAATCTAAGCCATTAGAAATAAGAAACTTATGTAGCCCGGGTTCTGCACCCCGCGCACCCCAAAAATTATTTTTTGGCGAAATTTAAGCGAACCGGTGTGACGCTTTTCGCAAAAAAGCTGTGATGTATGAACCCTTTAAAGGCTACTCGTCGGACCGCTTCCCGAGTTTGGTCACCTTATCGAACCGGTGCATCTTGCCAACGCGGGTGATGCTCCTGCGCAGCCGCTGGTCCAAGTCATCCAGTTCGCGATTCAGTCCTTCCGGCAGGTGGCTGCCAAACTTCGCAAAATGCTCGCGGATGAGAGGGATCTCGGCCAGCCATCCGTCGATGTCGATGCTGAGCAGGTGACGCAGGTCTTCCTCGCGCACGTCGAGGCCATTAGTGTCGAGGTCGCGCGGCTGCGGAATGAGACCGATCGCGGTTTCGAGGGCGTGAACCGTGCCTTCACAGCGTTCGAAGACCCACTTCAGCACCCGGCTGTTCTCGCCATAGCCCGGCCATAGGAACTTACCGTCTTCGCCGGTACGGAACCAGTTGACGTAATAGATCTTGGGGAGCTTTGCGCCTTCGCGCTCGCCGATCTTCAGATAGTGGGCAAAGTAGTCTCCCATGTTGTAACCGCAGAAGGGAAGCATGGCCATGGGGTCGCGGCGAAGCTGGCCGACTTGTCCGGAGGCCGCGGCGGTGGTTTCACTGCTGGCAGTCGCGCCCAGAAAAGTCCCGTGCTGCCAGCTGAAAGATTCAGTCACCAGCGGGACGACGGTCGCGCGGCGGCCGCCGAAGAGTATGGCATCGATGGGAACTCCATTCGGGTCTTCCCACTCGGGCGCTATGACGGGGCACTGCCGCGCAGGCGTCGTGAAACGCGCGTTTGGGTGGGCCGCTTTACGCAGAGAATGTGGCGTCCATGGGCGGCGCAGCCAGTCGAGCAATTCGTCGGGCTTCGCGTTGGTCATCCCCTCCCACCAGACGTCGCGATCGGGAGTGATTGCGCAGTTCGTGAAGATAGAATTTTTGGTCGCCGTGAGCATGGCGTTTTTGTTCGACTTCATGCTCGTGCCGGGAGCGACGCCAAAAAAGCCATATTCGGGATTAATGGCGTAGAGCCGGCCATCCGCGCCGAACTTCATCCAGGCGATATCGTCGCCGACGGTTTCCACCTTCCATCCGGGGATGGTTGGAATCAGCATGGCGAGATTGGTTTTGCCGCAAGCCGAGGGAAACGCGCCCGTGAAGAATTTGGCCTTCCCTTCGGGGTTGGTGATTTTCAGGATGAGCATGTGCTCGGCGAGCCAGCCTTCGTCGCGTGCCTGAACGGAGGCGATTCGAAGGGCATGGCATTTCTTGCCGAGTAAAGCGTTGCCTCCGTAACCGGAACCGTAGGACCAGATTTCGCGAGTCTCCGGGAAATGGCAGATATATTTTTCGTTGGCGTTGTTGGGCCAGGCGGCATCCTGCTCGTTTTGCGTGAGTGGCGCGCCGAGCGAGTGCAATCCGCGGACGAACTCGCCATGGGTGCCGAGCACGTCGAGCACGCGAGTGCCGACGCGAGCCATGATGTGCATATTGGCCACCACGTAGGGCGAGTCGGAAATCTCGACGCCGATGTTGGCGATCGGCGAACCGATCGGTCCCATGCTGTAAGGAATCACATACATGGTGCGGCCCGTCATCGAGCCGGCATACAGCTTCAAAAGCCGCGCCTTCATCGTCGCGGGATCTTCCCAGTTATTGGTGGGACCGGCTTCTTCCTTGGTGCGGGCGCAGATAAATGTACGTTCCTCGACCCGGGCTACATCGGCCGGGCTGGAACGGACGAGGATGCTGTTGGGCCGCTTCTCTTCATTCAAGGGAATGGCGGTGCCGGCGAGCACCATGAGCCGGATCATCGCCTGATATTCGTCATCTGAGCCATCGCACCAGTGAACCCGGTCGGGCTTGCAGAGTTGGGCGACCTCTTCCACCCAGGCGAGCAAGGCTTTATGTCGGCCTTCGCTGGCCCCATCGGTCATGGTTTCTGGATCCAAAATATGAGTGGCCATAGCATCCTTTCCCCGAAAGCGGGAAAACATCCAACTTTCTAATCCGCGTCCGGCGCGAACCGGGCACTTGCGAGCAGAAACGCATGGCCAACGAAAGGGGGCTGCCCCCAACCCCACAGACGGGAACTATATTTTCCCTCAATTTGAGGGATGATTCCAGCACTACCTACCCGGACCGCCACCCGCTCTTAGGCACGCCCGCCCGTCTGGCCGCACGGTTGGTCGATTATCCATAGGAGTCGCACAATACAATGTGTCAGAGATCACAGCCCATTGTGATGAGTGGGAAGGATTTAAGGGTTTTCCCCAGACCGTCTTCAAAAATAGCGGAAGGCGACTACCGTTCCTAAGGAACCGAGAGCACCGGCGAACCGGCCTCGGAGGCGACGGCATCCAGGTGCTTGAGCGTCTCGGCCACCGTGAGGGAATACATTTCTCGCCCCAGGCCTTCGCCGGATTCAAGAGCCGTTTTCAGAAAGTGACCGGCAATCTCGATGGCGAGCGGGTCCGTAATCATTTTACCCGTGCGATTTTTGTACTCGCCCCAGGCGGGGTGGGGCAGGGCGACCCAAACGGGGCGGCCATCCACCAGAAACTTGATGTCGACGGCGTCGGCGTGGCGCGTCGCAATGGCGACGATCAGCGCCTGGTACAGGACGTGAACCGTCTTCTTCGTCCAGCGATCGGTGGCGGTAAAGTCTGCAAACATAGAACCTCGAACATTTAACTATATCGCTCCGGCAGCTTGCGAGTAAACGAAGAATGCCGGACGCGAACCCTGGATCCTTGTGCAGTCCACCGCCGTCTCCCGTCCTCAATGTAGACGACGCACATTCACTGGCGGCCGGCGAGAGACGGCGATTCAGTATTATGGAAACGTGGCGGTCACGGCGGCTCTGAAAACAAATATTAAACTGCTGCATTCCAGCAAACTTGCTGGAGTGCCCTGGCTGGTGCACGCCTTCTCGACGCGCAGTGGGGGCGTGTCGCGCGTTTATGGCGGAAATGCGTTGAATCTAGGCTTCACCAAGCACGACTCGCGCGCAGCGGTCGTGCGCAACCGCGAGTTGTTTCTCAAGAAACTGGGCGTGGCCAAGGGGCGAAAAAGCTGGCCTCTGATTACCCTTCGTCAGATTCATTCGGACTTGATTTGGCACGTCGACCGGGCTCCGGTGCAGGCATTGGCGGGCGATGGGCTGATCACCGATACACCCGGACTGTTAGTTGCCGTGCAGGCCGCCGATTGCCTGCCCGTGATTATTGTCGACTGCAAGCGGCGCGCGGTGGGCGTGTTTCATGCCGGATGGCGAGGAACGGTCAAGCGAATCGTGGAAAAGGGCGTGGGCGAGATGCGGAAGCATTTTGGCAGCGATCCGCGCAACATGCTGGCGGCGATTGGTCCGGGGATTCAATCGTGTTGCTACGAAGTGGGCGACGAAGTGCGCACGCAGTTTGAATCGCAGTTTGCGTATGGGACGAGCCTGTTTCGCGAACTCAAGGAATCGGATCCGGTGCGGGAGAAGTATCCGCTGTTGTTCTTAACTGCGCGCGCGCCGGGGCACAGCGAGTTGCCGGTGAAAACATTTCTCGATCTCGTCGAGGCGAACCGGCGGCAGCTGATCGATGCGGGTCTGGCGGAGAAGAATATTGACGCTTCGGCTCCGTGTACGGCGTGTCATCACGACCAGCTGTTTAGTTTTCGCGGGGACAAGGGTGTAACAGGAAGGTTGCTGGGAGCCGCCGGGATTCGTCTGAAGTGACGCGGGGACAACCGCCCTCGGCTGTCCCCGTTCGTCCTAGGCAAGGTCGAAAAGCAGAACCTCGGCGTCCTTCGCCCCCTTGATCGTCAGCGCCGTTTCATCGCTGACGGCGGCGCCGTCTCCCTGGAGTAGTTTCTCGCCGTTGAGTTCGACCTCGCCCTTTGCCACCTGCACCCACGCATGCCGCTTCTCGCCGAGCGCGTGCTTCACCTCGTCGCCGGGCGAAAGCAGACTCACGAACAGGCTGGCATCTTGATTAATTTTGACCGAGCCGTTGGCGCCGTCGCGCGAGGCAATCAGCCGGAGCTGTCCGCGCTTCTCGGACTCCGGAAAACTCTTCTGCTCGTACCCTGGCTCATGCCCCTGTTTGTCGGGCATGATCCAAATCTGGAGCAGATGCACTTTCTCCTCAGGAGAGGGATTGTACTCGCTATGACGAATGCCGCGGCCGGCGCTCATGCGCTGGCCATCGCCTGGCAAAATCACTGAGCCGGTGCCGAGACTGTCCTTGTGCTCGAGTTGGCCGGAGAGAACGTAGGTGATGATCTCCATATCGCGATGGGGATGGGTGGGAAAGCCGCTGTTCGGCGCGACCCAATCCTCATTGATGACGCGCAGCGACCGGAAACCCATCCACTTCTCGTCCCAATAGTCGTTAAAGCTGAAGGTGTGGTGAGTCTTGAGCCAGCCGTGGTCGCCGCCTCCACGTTCATTACTGCGCCGGATGGTAATCATGGGTCCCTCCCGAACTAATCGTTATAACAAGTATTTAGATGCTCGAATCGACAGGACGATTCACGGGGCGGACTTCAGGACCGCGCCCTTGGGTTTTCGGCGCTTTTGAATCCTCAGCTCGGGGGATAGCCGCGATTCCGCGATCTCAGTCTTTCTTGTGCTTCTTGGCGGCAGTGTCGGACTTGGGCTTGTCGTCCTTCTTGGAATCCTTCGTCTCTTTCGTATCTTTACTATCCTTCGAGTCTTTGGACTCCTTCGATCCGCTGTCGGACTCGGAGGGTGAGGAAGATGTCGACTGGCCGGCCGAACCTCTTCTGCCGTAGTCGCTCACATACCAGCCCGAGCCTTTGAACTGTACGGATGAGGTCGAGATCAGTTTCTCAACCGGCCCTCCGCACTTGGGGCACTTTGTGACGGGCTTGTCGGAAAATTTCTGGATCTGTTCGAAGCGGTGCTTGCACTTTTTGCACTGGTATTCGTAAAGGGGCATCGGTGAAGAGATTTTAGGGTTTGTGGTTGAGCGGCGTCAATTTCAGGAGAACAGCTCTCAGGGGGAAGCTCCAAGCTCTTAGCTCTCAGATCCAAGCAAACGTAAAATGGGAGATTGTTTTTAAAGCTTGGAGCTTGGCGCTGAGGGGGCGGAATTGAAGTTTAGCGTTTCAGCAAATCGACCGGCTCGCGCACGTCGACCACGCGGAAATACTTAGCGAGCACGGGATATTGCCTGGCCACCGCCTCATACATCGCATAGGCCACATTGCGATAGGAGGCATGCCCGGCGGGAGTGGTGCGCAATTCCGAGATATAAACCGCCTCGGCGAAGTCCATCTTGAAAAGGGTACGCTTGCGGAAGGCGAGTGGAATGGCATATTGGGAATTTTCTAACGCCTCGTTCCCGCCCGCATGTGCCAATTTGCTCACCGTGTTCGCTGCGCTCTGCATCGCCTCCGCATAGGTGGAAGTGAGGCCGGCCGCGCGGATCTCCGGCGGCGTGTCGTATCCGTGCGCGGTGGTGAAATCCTGCATGATCTGTACACAACGGCGGTGGCGATGCATGTCACGGAAACCGCCGATGTCCATGAGAATGTCGAAGCGGAACTGGTTGCCCGCCGAAAATGGACGCGGAAGTTCGTCGTGCTTGCCGCGATGCCGAAGGCCGAGATCGATGATCTCGCGGCGGCGGGCTTCGCCCGCGCCCTCGACTGCCGCGCGGATCTGGCGATAAGAGTAATGACACTGGCCATAGAGAAGCGTCGCCGCCAGTTCAATTTCGAGTGGTTCGGCATCCAGCAAATCGACCAGCGGCGCAGGCTCGACCGTGACGCCCCGCATCAATTCAGCGGCCGCCTGTTTCAAGTCGCGGCGCGATTCGATCTCATACAAGTTCGGGTCGGCATACTTGACGAGCGTCGGGGCGACCCGCACCTCGCGGAGAAGCTCGCCCTCGGCTTGATTGGCAAGTTCTGGCGCGATCTGGCGAATCCGCTCCACCAGCGCGCGCAACGAATCTTCATTCGCGTTGTAGGCGGGTGAAATGGCCGCTTTCTTGAGCAGAGCACCCAGCTCGCGCACCTCGCGATGCGGTTGCGAGAGTAAATGCGCAACTTGAGTTTCGAGGGTGCGCGCGTTGACGATCTCACCGAGCGAGGTATTGGTTGCCAGCGGCAGCAGGTAGCGTGAGATATCGAAAGCGCGCGCCCGCAGCGTTCGCTCGTAGGCGTCGGGCTTCATTTCGGCTGGACGGGGCGTAATACTGACCAGATATTCGAAGGACTTCTGTGAAACTTCTTCGTAGGCCGCGAACAGGGAACGGATCGCCTCTGAATAGAGCGCCGTCGCGTCAGAGTTCTCGAAGTTTGGGGTGTAGTAGCCGCTCTTCTTGAAGTCCTGATATCGCGTGGAGCGCTCCTGTCCGTCCCAGCGCTGCTCGTCGGCGACCACAATGGCAGCGAGGATCGACAACCGCTCGATGGCCAGAGCAATGTGCGCCAAATCGGCAATCGAGCGATGCCCGTACTGGAAGTAAAAGGTATTGAGAAATTTCTCGGCTTTTTGAGTCGTGATTTCGCGCAGCGATTCTTTCATCGAGAGCGCCGACCGCGAATACTTGGCCATCGCATAGGCTTGGATTTCGGGCTCGACCCCGTAAACGGCGAAGACCTCAACGGACGGTGCGCTGGTGGATTCGGCAATCGGATGCGAAGGCTTGGGCTCGGCGGAAATCACTTCAGACATGAGAGTGAAGAAATCTTAAATGTCCGGTTGGCGACACGCAATCGCAAACGAGCTATCTCGCCCGAATCGGCGATCGAGATCGAGAATGCGGACAAGAACAAAATTGGCGCAAAGTGAATCTCCCGCCATCGGGCTAATTGTTGCGGGCTTGGGTGCTCCCTTGAGCCGGCTTTGCTCCTAATGCAGGGGACGGCTTTGCGATTGGCATCCGCTTTGCCAGCGGGGCGGGAGTGTCTGGAGTGAGCGAGAGTTGTGCTGGCGCAGCGTCCGCAGATCGAGGCGCCTCCTGGCGCAGGACAACGACATCGACGCGGCGGTTTGAGGCGCGTCCCTCCGCCGTTCCATTCGATGCGATCGGATGAAATTCCGCATAACCCGCCGCGCCAAGCCGGCTCGGGTTGTATCCGTCGCGGACAATCAGCAGGCGAACGATCTCGGTCGCGCGCGCTGCGGAGAGTTCCCAGTTGGAGTCGAACTGTGTGTTATGGATGGGCACGTTATCGGTGTGCCCCTCCACGCGAATATTGCACTCCCGCTGGCGCAGCAGGGTGGCGATGCGATCAAAGGTGGCTTGCGACGTGGATTTCATCTGCGCCGACCCGCTTTCAAAGTTTCCCGCAATCATGTTGCAGACTTCCCCGAGCGCATCCGACACCTGCTCCTCCGATTCGGCGATCTCTGGGCCCAGCATGCATTTGGCGACATCAAACGCCGTCTTCTTATTGCAGGAAACGGTCAGAATCCCGCACAGTGCCCCGGCCAGGCCGACCATCGCCGTGAAACCTCCTGCCGGCTGGCTCTCGGCCTTGGAAACTGGCTTTACGCGTTGCCCCAGCATGATCTCGAAAACCTCCTCGACCGCCAGCTCGAGCACCGGCAACCAGTTCTCCTCGTGCGATCGCGCTACTAGCGAGGTATCCGTGCTCATGATTTTTTCCCCAACACCGGCAAGACATGTTCTTTTACCTGGTCGGGAGTAAACGGCTTCCGGATATATCCGCGCGCGCCCGCCGAAAGCGCCTGCACCACGTGATTCTCGCTTCCTTCGGTTGTGATCATCACCACCGGAACGCCCTTGGCGTTTTCCACCGTGCTCAGCTGTCTGACGAATTCCAGGCCGTCCATCACCGGCATATTGATGTCGCACAGAATCAGGTCGACCGGTTCTTTCCCCAGCGCCACCAGCGCCTCCGCACCGTTTCCCGCTTCCACCACCTTGATTAAATCGACACCGGCCTGCCGAAGCGAGCGTTCCACGATTTTGCGCATGACCGACGAGTCGTCGACAATCATCGCCCGTATAGGATCCATGGTTTCACCGACGAGCGGGGTTCGCCTTTGCACCGCGAAGCCGCGCACTGCGTTCCTTCCCTTTGTTTCATCGGCAGCCTGTACCCCCCCTTTAACCCCGGCGAGTCCGTGGCCGCGCGAAGGTCTATGGGCTAGAAAAGACCTCGGCATGCTCAGCCGTCCTCGGCCCTCCCGCATCTGTCGCCAGAAGCTCCAATTGACCTGGCCCATACGCCTCGATTCGACCGTACCGATTCGAGCAGAAACGGAACCTGACTCCCAGGCCAACCCTGGGCTTCAATCTATGTGCAGCATTCTGCATGTACATCCGGCTTCTGACTGCCATCGACAATCTCTTTCCCCGCCATAATCCACTATTAAGATGCTTAATATCTATGATTTACAAGGATTTACCCAATTCGGATTTCCCTTTTACCATTTTGGTTCCGCAAGTGCTCAATCATCCGGTAATGAAGAGGCCGCACCCTGTGGAACACTCCTTCGATTTCTCGACTTCTCACCTGCCGGTTCTTCCCCGGAAACGGCGTCTAAATAAGTTCCTCTGAATCCTGCCTCCTTGCCTCTTTGAAAAGGGTGGCCCCAATCGGGGCCGCTTTTTTTTGCTACAGAAAGTCCTGTACACTCGGTTCACCGACCGGTGAAAATGAATTTTCCAAAGCTTCCTTCCTTCGCGGTTCTCCTCGTTCTCGCTTTTGCCATCTGCGCGACGCCTTTGAGCGCCAGATCGCCCGGCGCGAAAGCTGCTAACAAGAATCAAAAAGTTGCGCCTGCGAGTGCTTCCTCCGAAGATCAACTCCTTGCGATCGCCCAAAAGGAGCTGCACCGCGGCCAGGCCGAACTCGCCAAACTCGATCCCGCTCCCTACTTCATCAGCTACAACATCACGGAGGGCGAGTCCATGGCCGTGCTCGGCGCTCAGGGCGCCGTCCTGTCGGGCTCGCGGCAGCACACCCGGGTTGCCGATGTCAGCATGCGGATCGGCAAGCCCGAACTCGACAACACCCACGGGCGCGACCGCAACTCCGGCATCACCAGCGGCGCCCTTCCCATCGAGAACGATCCCGACGCCATCGCCCGCACCCTCTGGCGTCTCACCTACGAGGAGTACCGCAAAGCCAGTAAGTCCTACACCAACGCGAAGACGAAGAACGCGGTGCGCGCGAAAGACGAAGATGACTCTCCCGACTTCTCCGTCGAAAAGCCATCTTCTTATATCGACAACGAGCAGCCGGCCGCTCTCCCCGATCAGAAAGTATGGGAAGACCTCGCGCGCAACTATTCCGCAGCCTTTCGCCGCTATCAGATTCAGGAGTCGGTGGTCTATCTCTCCGCCGCCAGCGGCCGCAGTTATCTCGTCTCCACCGAAGGCACAAAAGTCGTCACCGCCGATGCCATCTTTCGCGTCCTTATTGAAGGCGAAGTCCTCGCCGACGATGGCATGCGCCTCGAACGCGCCGAAACCTTCCAATATTCCGATCCCTCCAAGTTGCCGTCGCAGGCCGAGGTCGACGCCAGCGTCAAGAAAATTGCCGACGATCTGAACGCGCTCCGTGCGGCTCCGCTCGCCGAGCCGTTTAGTGGTCCAGCGCTGCTCTCCGGACGCGCGGCCGCCGTCTTCTTTCACGAAGTCCTCGGCCATCGCATCGAAGGCCAGCGTCAAAAAGGCCGCGAAGAAGGCCAAACGTTCACCAAGAAAGTGAACGAGAAAATCCTGCCCGACTTTCTCAGCGTCACCGACGACCCCACCCTGCGCTTTCTCAACGGCATGGAACTCTCCGGTTATTACCGCTACGACGACGAGGGCATGCCCGCCGAGCGTGTCGAGGTCGTCAAAGACGGCGTGCTGCGAAACTTTCTCATGGGACGCATGCCGGTGAAGAATTTTGCTAGCTCAAACGGCCATGGTCGCGCCCAGGCGGGAAAGATGCCCGTAGGGCGGCAAGGCAACCTGATCGTCACCTCGTCCAACAAAGTTCCCGACGCCGACCTCCGCGCGCGCTTTGTCGCGGAAATAAAGAAGCAGGGCAAACCCTACGGCCTTTACTTCGAAGATATCGAAGGCGGTTTCACGCTCACCACCCGCGATCTCCCGCAAGCCTTCCAGGTTTTGCCGGTGATGGTGTGGCGCGTCTATGCCGACGGCCGACCCGACCAACTGGTGCGCGGCGTCGATATCGTTGGCACGCCGTTGACTGTTCTCAATCAGATCGAAGCCACCGGCGATACCATGCACGTCTTTAACGGAATCTGCGGCGCGGAATCCGGAAGCGTACCCGTCTCCGCCGCGGCGCCCATGATTCTGTTTTCCGATATGGAGGTGCAGAAGCAAAAGTACGGCGATACCAGGCCTCCCATCCTGCCGCCTCCGCCGGGCGCGGATGAGAAAGCCCAGGGCGGCAATGCCCACGCCAACGCCAACTCTAACAATGACGCGATCAGAGAAGGAGGCGCGCAATGAAGCAAAAAAAATTCTCCTTGCTGATGCGTCTCCAACATTTCGTACCAGCCCACCCGCTCCGCGGCGCCATTCTGCTCGTCCTGTTCGCCGCTTCTCTCTTCTGCTCGTTTGCTGCCTCGGCGACGGCCGCGAACGGTTCTGACGACGTCGTGCTCCGCGCGCTTCAGGAAGAGATGGCTCGCTCCAAAGCCAAGCTCAAAATGGACAATGTCGCCGCGCCCTACTACATCGAATACCGCGTCACCGGGCTGGAAGTCTTCGATGCCAGCGCAATCTTCGGCGCCATCCGCAGCCAGGAACGCGGCAGCGCACGTTTTCTGCGCGTGGTCGTCCGCATCGGCGACTACAAGCAGGACAGCTATTATGGCTCTGGCGAAGGCACGGTCGACATGGTTCCGCTCGATGACAACATGTTCGCCATCCGTCATCGCGTATGGCTCGCCACCGACCGCGCCTACAAAGCCGCCGGTGAGGCGCTCTCCGCCAAGCAGGCGGCCTTGAAGCAGATGAAAGTCGATGACCCGGTGGATGACTTCGCCCACGCAACTCCTGTCGAGTCGGTCGAGCCCCTGGCTCATCTTTCCACCGCTGACTTCACTCCCTGGGTCCATCTGCTCGAAGAATCCTCGGCCCTCTATCGCTCCGATCCGAAGGTCGAGCATTTCGAATCCGGCCTGCGCTTCGAGGCCATCAACCATTACTTCGTGAATTCCGAGGGCACTGTGGCTCGAAGCGGGAGCGCCCACTACACCATCACCATCGCCGGCTCGACCCAGGCCGCCGACGGCATGGTTGTGCAGCGCTCACATGAAGACGAAGCCAAAGATCCAAGCGGTCTTCCATCGCGCGAAAAATTTCTCAAGACTACGGCCACCATTCTCGATACGCTCAAACAATTGCAGGATGCGCCCGTGGTGGAAGAGGAATATCGCGGCCCGATTCTCTTCTCCAACGATGCGGCCGCCTCTGTTGTAAGAGAATTGATCGAGCCGAATCTTCTCGGCAGAAAACCCAAACTCGGCGAGAATGGCCGCACCACCGGCCCCTGGTCGAGCAGCTTCAAAATGCGCGTGCTTCCCGATTTCATCAGCGTGGTCGACGATCCGAGCATTTCCTCGCTTGGCAACCAGCCCCTCTTCGGCGACTACCACCTCGACGATGAAGGGGTGAGAGCCGAGCGCGTTCCGCTCGTCGACCATGGCCAACTAATCTCGTATCTCATCGGACGCGAGCCCATCCGCGACTTTCCGGCCTCGAACGGGCACGGCCGCGCCAGCGCCACCGGTGGTCCCGAGCCCAATCCGGGCAATTTGATTCTCCAATCCGACGATCCGCGTCCCGACGCCGAGTTGAAGAAAAGATTGGTCGAGATCGCGCGTCAAAATAATCTCCCCTATGGCATCTACGTGGAAACTTTTGGCCCCGGCCTCGAGCCGCGCCTCATCTACCGCGTCTACACCAGCGACGGTCATCAGGAGCTGATTCGTGGGGCCGTCTTTCAGGACCTCGATGTGCGCTCGCTCCGCAACAACCTCGTGGCTGCTGGAACCACCCCCATGGTCGAGAATCATCTGGAGTCGGTTCCGTTCAGCGTCGTCAGCCCGGCGCTCCTCTTCAATGAACTTGAGATCAAGCGCACCCAGGCCAGCAAGCTCGGATTGCCCGAATATGGTCCGCCGCCGATCGAAGACGGTCCAGCCTCCAATGGAAAGACAGCCATGAAATAAAATTGCCGTGATGAAAAATTCCAAGAGAATGCTGCCCGCGCTCCGGACGCTCGTCGTCCTTTGCTTCTATTCGCTCTTGGCCCCACGAGTTTGGCCACAAATCTCGCCCGCAAAGCCAGTTTCCACATTTTCTCCGGACCTGCTCAGCCAACTGCGCGAGGTTCGTGATGCGGCTCTCGCCAGTGACTACGCCTGGCAGCAACTCGCGCACCTCACCGAAAACATCGGTCCGCGTCCATCCGGCTCTCCCGCCGCACAAGCTGCGGCCGAGTACGTCGCCGCCGAACTAAAAAAGCTTGGCCTCGAAGTTCACCTCGAGCCCGCGCAGGTCTCCCATTGGGTGCGCGGAGAAGAAAAAGCCGAACTCATCGAATATCCCGGCCAACCGCCGAGCACGCCGCGCCGCCTTGCGCTCACCGCGCTAAGTGGCAGCGCTGCAACCCCAGCGGATGGTCTCACCGCGGAAGTCATCGCCGTGCACAGTTTTGATGAACTGAACGCTCTCGGCCGCGAAAAAGTAGCGGGCAAAATCGTCCTCTTCAACGTCCCTTACGACGAACGCAAGGCGCTTGCCGGTTCCTCATTCGAAGCCTATGGCGAAGCGGTCGTCTATCGCACGAATGGCGCTAAGGCCGCAGCCGCGCTGGGTGCTGCGGCATCGCTCATCCGCTCCGTCGGAGGCGCTAACTTTCGTCTGCCCCACACCGGTTACAGTGTGCCCGCGAGAATCCCTTCCGCTGCCCTCGCCGCTGAGGATGCCGACCTCGTCGATCATCTTTCCGCCGAAGGCCTCGTGCGCATGCACCTCACGCTCACACCGCAGAACCTCGGCACGGCCACCGGCTACAACGTAATTGCGGATCTCAAGGGAAGCGAGCATCCCGAACAAATCGTTGTTGTGAGCGGACATCTCGATTCATGGGATCTCGGCCAAGGCGCCATCGATGATGGCGCCGGCGTGGTCATGGCTATGGAGACGGCGGAAGTCCTGCAGCGCCTGCATCTCCGCCCCCGCCGCACGCTGCGCGTCATTGCCTGGATGGATGAAGAGAACGGAGGAGGCGGTCACGAAGCCTACGCCAAGGACTATGCGTCCGAGATGATCAACCACATCGCCGCCATTGAAAGCGATACCGGCGCCGCTCATCCCATCGGTTTCGATCTCAAGATGTCGTCGGAGGCGCTGGCGGTGTTGCGCCCCGTCGTTGATGTGCTCCGTCCGGTCGGCGCGACGCTCTTCCATCCGGTCAATGAAAGTCCCGGATCGGACATAGAGCCGCTGGTGAAAGCCGGAGTGCCGGGCATCGGCATCATCCAGGACAGCCGCCACTATTTTGACTATCACCACAGTGCCGCCGACACGCTCGATAAAGTCGATCCCCAGGAACTGAAAGAGAATGCCGCCGCCATGGCGGTGATGGGATACGCCTTAGCCGCGATGCCCGCGCCTCTGCCAAGAAATCAAAAGTAACAAGCTTCGAGCCGCGAGCTTCGAGCCATGAGCGACCCTCCAAAGGTGCGGTGAATCGTAGCCTGCCGGCGGAGGCGCGTCTTTTAGGTTTGCTCGAAGCTCGCGGCTCGAAGCTCGAAGCTAAGGTCCTCCAGTTGACGCCTATTCCAGTCGGCGCTTACCATATCCGTTTGGCTATTTGCTAACTGAAGCTGCCGTGCGGGCATCTCTTTTAGCAGGCGCAATCATGGATAAGAAGAAATTAGAAGCTTTCAAGAAGCGGCTGGAAACTCGTCAACAGGAATTGCGCCACATGGTGACGCGCAATCAAAAGGACGGCCGCGCCGCGGACGAAGAGGCCACCCAGGACGTCGCCGATCGCGCCGCCAGCTCCTACACCAAGGAATTCCTCTTCAGCCAGAGCAACAACGACCGCCAGTTGCTCAACATGGTCGAAGGCGCGCTCGCGCGCATTCGCGAAGGCAGCTTCGGCGAGTGCGTATCCTGCGGCAAAGAGATCAATGCCAAACGTCTTGAAGCCGTGCCGTGGACCCGCCACTGCATCGAGTGCCAGGAAAAGGCCGAAAAAGGAATGCTCGAAGCCGCGCAATAGCCACGCCCTCGCCCGTCATTCCGCCGCGTCAAATCATCCCACACTGTCAAGTCGAAGCCCCGCCTCGTCTCCAATCCGCGAAATCCGTTTTGTTCATGCGCGGCCGCTCTCCCGAGCATGACAAGAATTTTACAAATCGCTGACCTTCGGCTGACAAGTCAAGCCCTTCCTCCCGCTAGTATCCATCCCGTTCGTAGTTCGGACCCTTCCGCCGTCCGACCCGTTATCTGATTCACTTCAATAAGGAGAGAGTATGTCTCAACTGTTTCGTCGAAATTTGAGCTCTGCCGTCATGCTTTTGATCGTTTTGTCCCTCGCAGCCGGCACAGCTTTTGCGCAATACACAGCCACCACCCTCGTCAAAAATACCGGCAAGAATGGCGATAAACAGCTCATTAACCCCTGGGGACTGGCCTACGGTCCCGGAGAACCCTTCTGGCTCGGCGACGAGGGTTCTGGCCTCTCAACCTTGTACGACGGGTCGGGCGTAAAGCAAAGTCTCGTCGTCACGATTCCTTCCGCCTCCGGCTCCGGTCTCGGTTCTCCCGCTGGCGTCGTCTATAACGCCGGAACCGGATTTCAGATCGACAACTGGACCTCGGCTTTCATGTTCTCAACCCTCGACGGCTTGATCTGCGGCTGGTCGCACTTCGATCCGAACGCTGCTCTGATTGGCGTCAATAACTGGAGCTCCGGCGCCGTCTACACCGGCCTCGCGATCAATGCCGCCAATACCATGGTCTACGCCGCTGACTTCGCCAACAACAAGGTCGACGTCTACAACAGCAAGTTCCAATTCGTTACCTCCTTCACCGACACCTCTTTGCCGGCAGGATGGGCGCCGCTCAACGTCCAGGACATCAACGGCCAGCTCTACGTGGCCTTCGCCTCGCAGACCGTAGAGAAAACCGGCCAGGTCGACATCTATACCGAGAGCGGAACCTTCGTGAAGACGCTCATCAAAGGCAAGCCCCTCCAACAGCCCTTCGGATTTGCCATTGCTCCTTCCAACTTCGGCACGTTTAGTAATGCTCTGTTGATCAGTAACAACGTCAACGCCGGAGAAATCAACGCTTTTGATCCCAACACCGGCGCTTTCCTCGGAACCATCAAGACCTCCGCCGGCAAGGTGATTCACGTCAACCAGATCTGGGGAATCGAATTCGGCGGCGGCTCGTCGGCCAATGGCGCCACCAACTCGCTCTATTACACGGCCGGTCCGAAAAACAATGCCGATGGGATTTTCGGGGTGATCAATCCCGACTAGCCGACACAGGTTGCTCTCCTGATGTGCTGTCTATTGGGGCCCTCCACCCTCCCCGGGTGGAGGGTTTTTTCCATCCCCATGATTCTAAAGATGAGGCCTGCCCCCGCATGGGACTTTGCCCCTTTTTGGGGGATAGCCCAAAGCCCACGTCCCGTAGCCCATCCGTGCCATGGCAGCAAATTTTTCCTCTCATCCAACCCGGCCGAATGGTATGATCTCCCCACTCCTTCCCGCCGCGTTTGTGGGGCGACGAGGAAAATTCAGAACTTAGGATCAAGCCAATGACGTGGACCGCTCCGGTTTTCGAAGAAGTAGTTCTGTGCTGCGAAATCAACTCCTACGTTAGCGCGAAGCTCTAATCTTTCTTGATGCAGCTGCGTATCCTCGGTTCAGCGGCCGGGGGGCGCTTTCCGCAGTGGAACTGTGGCTGCGAAAACTGTGTCGCCGCGCGCACTCATAAGTTTCCCGGAAAGTCGCGCACGCAGGCCCAACTCGCACTCAGCTCCAATGGCTCCAATTGGTTTCTCGCCGGAGCCTCTCCCGACTTGGCCTTCCAAATCGAAGCGACTCCCCAGCTTCATCCTCGAGCCCTGCGCGACTCGCCGATTTCCGGGGTCATTCTCGCCAGCGCCGATCTGGATCATGTCCTCGGATTACTCCTGCTTCGCGAAGTGCAGCCCTTGCGCGTCTACGCCGCTCCTTCCGTGCTGCGCATTCTGCGCGAAGAAAACAGCATGTTCGGAATGCTGAACCGAGTTGAGCGTCAAGTAGTCTGGTCTCCGATGAAAGCCGGATCCGGATTCCCATTAATCGGCCCGGACGAGAAAGATTCCGGTCTCTGCTGCGAAGCCGTCTTTCTCTCCGGACGCTTTCCAAAATACGTAAAGAGCGCGGGCCTCGCCCACGAAGCGACCGCCGCGCTGTTCTTCGCAGCAGACTCGCCGGCCTCGGCCTTGAAAAAACGCATTGCTTACATTCCAGCCGTCGAAAAATTCAACGACGCGCTCCTGGCAAAAATCGACGGCGTCGACGCGCTACTCCTCGACGGCACCTTCTGGAGCGATGACGAACTCATTCGCGTTCAGGGCAGCGGCGAAACCGCCCACCAGATGGGCCACATTCCGGTTGAAGAAAGTCTCCGCCTGCTCAAGAATGTGAAGGTCGGCCGTCGCATCTACATCCACATCAACAACACCAACCCGATCCTGAACGAAGCCAGCGCCGAGCATCGCGCCGTTCGCGAAGCCGGTTGGGAAGTCGCGGAGGACAATTGGCATCTGGAACTCTAGCCGATCGAGATAAAGCCGGGCAGAGACAACCGGCCCAGAGTCAGGCAGAGCGCAGCCCGAAGCTCACCTTCGACGAGCTCCGCGCCGCCCTGCGCCAAGTGGGCGAGGAGCGCTATCACCACCTCCATCCCTTCCATCTGCTCATGCACGAGGGCAAGCTGACCCGCGGCCAATTGCAGGCCTGGGCGCTGAACCGCTACTACTATCAGTCGATCATTCCGATCAAAGACGCCATCATTCTTTCGCGTTCCACCGACTCCGCCTTCCGCCGCGCCTGGCGCAAGCGCATTGTCGATCATGATGGCACGGACAAAGCCGGCGACGCCCAACCGAACGGCGGCATCCTGCGCTGGATCAAGCTAGCGGAAGCAACCGGCCTCGATCGCGAACGGGTAGAGCGCGCCGAAGGCATCCTGCCCGCCACCCGCTTCATCGGCAATGAATATCTGAACCTTGTCCGTACCCGTCCCTTCACCGAATGCGTCGCCAGCTCTCTTACCGAACTTTTTTCGCGTGACCTCATCGCCCTGCGCATGGAAAAACTTCGCGAGCACTATCCCTGGCTCGCCAGCGGTCTTGATTATTTCGAAGCCCGCCTCACCGAGGCCCCGGAAGATGCCGCCTTCGCCATCCAGTACGTCTTCGATCACGCCGAAACCCGCGCCGAACAAGAGGGCGCAATTCAAGCCCTCCGCGACAAATGCGACATCCTCTGGGCGCAGCTCGACGCGCTCTATTTCGCCTACATCGAGCCGGGCTGGCCGCCGCCGGGCGCGTTCCGCATCGATTGGGGAGGGCAGGCTGGCAAATGACCCCGCGGATGCTGCTTGGCATTGTCCTGTTTTGCATATTTATGACGGGCATCCTTCTCGGAAACATGTTTCAGCTCATGATGATTGGAGAGGTGAATCGAAAGAGGTCTGACGGGGACCAAATCTCATATTTCGGTTATCACTACTTCAAGACAAAGCGGATTTTCGCCGAATATCGCAAGCTAAATCCGGAGGGTGCTATTCACGCGTACATGCTGATTTCTGTCGCGGTTTCTTTCGCTAGTCTGGTGGGGGCTGCGGTGTGCGCGAGGATTATCGGTGGCTGATGGCACTTTACACAACAAGACACTATGGTGGGGGAATCTGTGCCTGAACTAACCGACGCCAGCATCCCGCAGCTCGCCGCCGGCTGCCGCTGGGGAGGAACCACCGAAGCGCCGGTCGTGCTCTTTCCGGAAGGCGCAATCAAAGTCGAAGGCACGGGCCGCGCCATTCTCGAACTCTGCGCCGGCCAATTGACGCTCGCGCAAATCGTGCAAAAGCTCGAAGCGCAATTCATCCTCGCGCCGCCCGGAAAAATTCGCGCCGACGTCACCGGCTTTATCGAGCAATTGCACGCCAAACGGATCATCGACTATTGAGCTATGGTGTGCTATTCGCTATTCGTCGTTCGTTATTATTCATCGTGCGCTGATTTGTGCTGATCGCAGACTCAGGATCCATCCCGGAGACGCGGGGTAACAGAGAAAAGCAAGAAAGGATTTTCTCCGTGGCTCCGTGCCTCCGTGGTGAAAAAGTTCTCCGTGGTGAAGAAGTCCTCAAATGTCCCATCCGCTAGCCCTCATCGCCGAGGTTACACACCGCTGCCCCCTCCACTGCGTCTATTGCTCGAATCCCCTTGAGCTGTCCGCCCGGAGTGAAGAGCTATCGACCTCCGACTGGCTGCGGGTCTTCGGCGAAGCCGCCGCTCTCGGCGTCCTTCACCTCCACCTCACTGGCGGAGAGCCCCTATCCCGCCCCGATCTCGCCGACCTGATTGCCGGCGCGCGCGATGCCAAGCTCTACACCAACCTCATCACCTCCGGCATCGGCCTCTCGCGCGAGCGGCTCAAGCAGTTGGTGGACTCCGGCCTCGACCACATCCAGCTCAGCTTTCAGGACACAGGAGAAAGTTCCGCCAACTGGATCGCGGGCGCCCGCGCCCACGCCCACAAGCTCGAACTCGCGGCCTGGATCCGACAGCACCGCATCGCCTTCACTGCCAATCTGGTAGTCCACCGCCAGAACATCGACCGCCTCGAACCGATGATCGCCGCGCTCGAAGCCCTCCATCCCGATCGCATGGAAGTGGCGCACGCCCAGTACTACGGCTGGGCACTCAAGAACCGCTCCGCACTTCTACCCACCAGAGCCCAACTCGACCGCGCACTCGCCGTGGTTGCGGCCGCCGAAGAGCGTATGAAGGGCCGCATCCGCATCGACATGGTTGTTCCCGATTACTACGCCCGCTTTCCCAAGGCCTGCATGGGCGGCTGGGGACGCCAACTCATGCTCATCGACCCCGCCGGCCGCGCCCTGCCTTGCCACGCCGCAGGCGTAATTCCGGGCATGATCTTTGACAGCGTCCGCAATCACCCGCTCGGCTGGATATGGTCAAGCTCCCCCGCCTTCCAGAAATTTCGCGGCGAAGCGTGGATGCCTGAGCCCTGCCGCTCCTGCGACCGCCGCCAGGAAGATTTCGGTGGCTGCCGTTGCCAGGCGCTTCTGCTCACGGGGGATGCGACCGCGACCGATCCCGTCTGCGAACTTTCACCCATGCATCAGCGGATTGAAGACGCGGTTCGAGAGGACGCTATTGAAGACAACGGAACGCCGGATGTCCGCGAAGCGCCCTTCCACATCTTGCAGGAGCAAATGAGTGGCTTGTGGAGCTACCGGACCGACCCGAAATGACCGCCAACCAGCCGTCGCGATGCCCTATGAATGAGATGCCTTATGAATTGCTGGTGCGGTTTGGATAGTACAGACGTTTTTTCCGTTTCAGGATGCCACTCCACTGACAATTTCTCGCCCGGGCAAAAAAACCTTGACTTAGCCGCGCGTTGTCTTCAACGTGAAGGTAAGCAAATCAAGGGCTGTTTGGAACTTAACCCGTTCTTTGGCAATCTGCCGCAGTTATTCCAAGAGTCAGCCAGCGACGGCGTTTTGAAAGGCATGGAGGGCCCTTCGCGAGCTAAGTCCAGTGCGATGCGTACTTTACCTCTAAGCCATCTATTTGACGTACTTTGCAAAAACGGAACCTGTAACTCGCTGATTCCAATATACCGAGGGGGAGGGGGAGGGGGGTAGGGGGTATAGCACCCGGCGCGCTCGATGCCGACCCCGGCAGCACACAAGCCGCAAGAATCACGGAGGTCTATGATTTTCCTTAGTGGACCTTCGTGGCCTTGGTGGTTACCGCTTTCAACCAAATCGGCAACTATGAATTGGAGCCCGCTTTGACGCTCCCGAAATCCGCCTGATAGACTGAAGTTTTGCCATCCTATTTCTAAGCCAAAAAGGAAGCGTGTGCGCGCAGAAACTCGCCATCAAATGAAGCAGGATCGCTTCAGCAAAGCCACATTGGACGCGGCTGAAGCGACCATGCACTGGAGCCAGGAGCACCAGTCGAAGCTCATCGCCGCGGCCATTGCCGTCGTCGTCATCGCCGCCATCGGCTTCGGCGGCTGGTATTACGTCAACCAGCAAGACGAAAAAGCCAGCCTTGACATGACCGCCGCCGTGCGCACCATGGAAGCACAGCTTCGTCCGCCCGGTACCCCCGCCCAGCCCGGATTTCAAAGCTACGAGTCCCTGACTGAGCGCGCTACCGAGGCGCGTAAGCAGTTCCAGGCCATTGCCGATAAGTACCCGCAGACAAAAACGGGCAAGATGGCCCGCTACTTTGTGGGCGTGACCTCGGCCCAGCTTGGAGACAATGCCACCGCCGAGCGCACCCTCCAGGAAACGGCTGACTCATCCAATTCCCAGCTTGCGTCTCTGGGCAAATTGGCGTTGGCTTCCGTCTATCGCGGCGAAAAGAAAGACTCTCAGGCCGTCGATCTCTACAAGCAGCTCATCGACAAGCCGACCGAACTCGTCAGCAAGGTCCAGGCCCAGTTAGAACTGGCCTCACTTTACGAGTCGGAACAGAAGCCCGACGAGGCGAAAAAGATCTACCAGGCAATTCAGAAAGACAATCCACAATCCCCGGCCTCCTCGATGGCGCAGCGCAAACTGGCGGCCCTTAAGTAGGGCTGAGCAAGCGGAAGAAATTCAGGCGAAGCGCCGCAAGCAGTCGATCAATCGATCGCAATCGCTCTCCGTGTTGTAAATGTGAGGCGTAACTCGAATCGAACTTCCACGAACGCTCACGAAAACTCTTTCCCGCGCCAGCACTTCCGTCAATTCCTTCGGAATCGGTGTCTTCCTTCGCAAACACAAATAATGCGGCGCGCGCCGCGGTTCCTCGGGCGAAGAAAATCCAACCTCAGCTGCAGCCACTGCGAGCCTGCGATTCATCGCTCCGCAAGTCTCGGAAATATCTCCGACCTTCCATTCCAGAATCTGCCGCATCGCGAGTTCCGCCGCGGGCAACAAGGCGAAGTTCGAGCGCTCACCCATGTCAAAGCGTCGCGCGCCGGTATCATAGTCGTCCGAGTAGAGAATCAGGCCGGAGAAGTCGCGCGAGTTTGCCCGCTGAATCCAACCTTCCTCAAGCGGAGAAGCGCTGTGCCACTTCGGCGCGACATAGAGCAATCCAGTTGTGTAAGGACCGAGCAGCCACTTGTAGTTGGCAGCGGCGGCGAAGTCAGGCTGAACCTCATTCACATCGAACGGCAACGCGCCCAGCGACTGCGTAAGATCAAGCACGAGCGCGGCTCCAAGATTTCGGCATGCTTGTCCAATCGTTACCAGATCGAGTCGTCCGCCGCTTGTCCAATGCACGTGCGGAAGCGCCGCGATTGCCACCTGATCGGTGAACGACTCGAGCACGGCCGCAGTCCAATCGTCATCTTTGGGCCATCGAACGACCTTCAGTTCCGCACCCGTCTGTTCTGCCAGTCGTTGCCACGGATAGTAGTTCGAAGGAAACTGCTCGGCGAGCACAAGAATGCGCTCTCCGCGCCGCGGCTTCAGGTTGTGCGCGGCGGTTTGCAGACCATATCCAGCCGATGAAGTGATCGCAATGCAGTTTGCGGAGCAGTTGAGCATTCGCGCGGCTGTCTGCCGAAACTCCTCCGCGCCCGTAAAGAACTCGTCAGGCGTCAATGCCCACGGATGCGCTTTGCGCGCAAGTCCCGTTCTTCCGGCCTCAATGACAGGCTTCATCATCGGCGACATGTAGGCGCAGTTGAGGTAAGCGACGTCGTCGGGAATATCGAAGAGTTCTTGCTGGCAGGGAAGCATTGAATGGTCCTTGAACTCAGTGTATCGAATGCGAGAATTATTCCCAGTGCATGGAACCATTTCCCGAATGTCCGCGTACAAAGTTCTAAGGAGTGGTGTATGAAACGCTGGAGAACCCTGCTGTTCCTTCTTGTTCCGCTAGTTGCGCTCAATGCCGAGTCCAACCCGTTTGAGAAGACTGTCCAGCAACGGTTCCCTTCCGGCGGAACAGTGCGCCTGCACCTCGAAGCGGGAGGCTACACGATCAGGCCGGCGATGACCGACAATATCGTCATTACATATCCGCCGAATCCGAACGGTGAGTCGAGGGGTGTAACGGTTGAAATCAAGGCGATGACGTCGCGCGCCGACATTTACGTCCGCAACACCCCACACAACAACTTCAGAGCCACCATTGAAGTTCCGCGTCACTCGAATCTCTGGGCTCGGTTGAGCGCCGGCGAACTTACCGTCGAAGATGTGGACGGTGATAAAGACGTCGAGCTTTGGGCTGGGCAGATCAACATCGACGTTCCTCACCCCGACGCTTACGGTCACCGCGACGCATCGGTGCTCGCGGGCAGCGTGGAGGCGAGCGCGTTCAACGTCTCGAAGGGTGGATTGTTCCGGGCATTCCATCAGGAAGGTTCCGGGAAATATCGGCTGCACGCACACGTAACAGCTGGCGAGATCGACTTCCGGTAGTTCTGAAATGCCTTCGTGCCGCTCGCGAAGTCTACACGTTCTACCTTAATGCCCCTTAAATCCGTTATGCTTAGGTAGCGATATGACGCTACTCGATGCTCAGCCATTCGATGCCGCGCGCGCCCGGCGCCGCAAGATCAAGATCGTGGTTGCGATCGTCGCGGTGATCGCGCTCGCCGCGGCTGCGTGGATGTATCGGAATTGGCCCGAAGAGCGTGTCGTCAGCCACTTCTTTGCCGCCCTCGAGCATCAGGACTACGATTCTGCCTACGCGATCTACTTCAACGATCCGAACTGGCGGCTGCATCAGCAGAATTACGCGAAGTATCCCTTTGCCGATTTCTACCGCGATTGGGGGCCGGGCGGCGAATGGGGGCTGATCAAGTCTTTCCGCATTTACGGCTCCGCAGCTACGAAAGGCTTCGGCGGCGGTGTGATTGTGGAGATCGTGGTCAACGATCGCGCGGAGCATGCGCGTTTGTTTGTGCAGAGATCGGATAAGACGATTACTGTTTATCCGTATTGAGCGTTGCTGTTGAGCGGCGTCCCTGCGGCGAGCTATCCGCTTTCCCAACCGACTGCTGAGTATTCTTTCCTACGAGACGGGCGCTGTGATCTGCGTCAAAGTCTTTGCGAGCGATGCTTCGTCGTTCACGTTCAAACAAGTTTTCGAACGGTCGATTTGCCGCATTAATCCCCACAGGACTTTGCCGGGTCCGACTTCGATGAACAAACCGACGCCCTTGTCAATCAGCAGGCGAATCGATTGCTCCCAGCGCACCGCGCCCGTGACCTGGCGGATGAGCGCGCCGCGCGCGGCTTCGCCTGATGTAACGGCTGCGGCATCGACATTGCAGATGACTGGGACTGCCGGTTCGTGAAACACCAGCGCTGCGAGATCGACTGCCAGACGATCCTGCGCAGGTTGCATGAGCGCGCAATGGAAAGGCGCGCTTACGGGAAGGCTGACAGCCTTTTTCGCGCCACGCTCGGTCGCCAGTTGAATGGCGCGGGCTACCGCGCCCGCGTCTCCCGAGACCACGATTTGCTCAGGTGAGTTGATGTTGGCAGCCTGGCAGACCTCGCCCTGTGCGGCTTCATTGGCGATCTCTATGACGCGCTCGAGCGGCATTCCCAGAATCGCAGCCATCGCGCCGACACCGACCGGAACGGCTTCCTGCATGTATTTGCCGCGATTGCGCACGGTGCGCACAGCGTCGGCAAATGGCAGCGCGCCGGCGGCGACGTGGGCCGAATATTCGCCGAGGCTGTGTCCTGCGACGAAAGTGGTTGAGTTGTCGGGCTTCAAGCCTTTTTCCTGCAAGACGCGCCAGGCGGCGACGGACGCGGTCAGAATTGCGGGCTGCGTGATCTCGGTCAGCTTCAGCTTTTCTTCCGGGCCATCGAAGCAAAGTTCGGAGAGCTTGTAGCCGAGCGCCTCATCGGCCTCTTCGAACGTCTGGCGAGCGACGGCGTGATTACTGGCGAGTTCCTTGCCCATGCCAACAGCTTGCGAGCCCTGGCCCGGGAAGAGGAATGCAATAGCGGAAGATGAATTCGTCATATGTTTGAGGTTTAATCAATTTGCGGTTTCGACCGTCGGCCTCAATCCGGCCAGTTCCCGTTCGATGGCTTCGTTTACTCTGCCCTCGGCAAACTCGGACGCTACCCGCACCGCATTCTTAATCGCGTTGGCGTTCGACGATCCGTGGGTGATGATGCACACACCCTTGATCCCGAGAAGTGGCGCGCCGCCGTATTCGGTGTGATCGAGGCGCTTTTTGAAATCCGAAAATGCGTTGCGCGATAGGTATGCGCCCACCTGCCGCGTGATCGTCGATTTCAGCGTTTCTTTCAGTACGGACCGCACCAGCCTGGCCACGCCTTCGGAAGTCTTGAGCGCGACATTCCCGACAAATCCGTCGGCAACAATCACATCCACGTGGCCGTTATATAAATCGCGCCCTTCCACATTGCCAATGAAATTAATTGGAAGCCGCTTCAACAGCTGAAAGGCCTCGCGGGTCAGCTCGTTGCCTTTGCCTTCTTCTTCGCCAATCGAGAGCAGACCGACGCGCGGATGCTTCATGCCGAAAATCGAACGGCAATAGATGTCACCCATCACCGCAAACTGCTCGAGGTTTTGCGGCGTGCAATCGACGTTGGCGCCCACGTCGAGCAGGATCGCCGCCGTGTTCAACGCTGTGGGGAAGGCCGCAGCCAGCGCCGGACGATCTACTCCGGGCAGCGCGCCCAGCACGACTTTGGCTGTCGCCATGGCTGCGCCGGTATTGCCGGCGGTCACAAATCCCGCGGCGTGACCTTCGCGCACGAGGCGCAATCCGACGCGAATCGACGAATCGCGTTTAGCGCGAATTGCGTCCACTTTGTCATCCATGGTGATGACTTCGCTGGCGTGGACAACTTCGATTGGCAGACGCTGCGCACCGGGATAGCGCGCGAGCTCGGACTTGAGAAGATCTTCCGGCCCGACCAGCGCGACCCGCGCACCATGATGACGGGCGGCTTGCAAGGCGCCTTCAATTTCCGGCTTCGGCGCCTTGTCCGACCCCATCGCATCCAGAGCGATTACGCTAGGCATTGAGGGAGAAAACGGATCTTGTTAACTACGACTTCTCTTCGACCTCTATAACTTCGCGGCCCTTGTAGTAGCCGCATTTTGCGCAGGCGCGATGCGGCAGCTTCTGCTCATGGCAATTGGGACACTCCGAGAGCGAGTGCTTGGAGAGCGCGTCATGGGCGCGGCGGGTGGCCGTACGCTTCTGGGAGTGTCGACGTTTTGGATTCGGCATGTATTTTTTAGTTCCCGGTTCCCAGTTCTCAGTTCTCAGTAAGCGCGCTTTTTCTGAGAACTGAGAACTGGGAACCGGGAACTTTTCTCCTATTGATTCAATTTACTTCGTATATCTTTCAGCGCGGCCCAGCGCGGATCTTCTACTCCGTCTGAGCATGCGCACTGGCTTTCGTTCAGATTACTTCCGCAGTGCGGGCAGAGTCCCTTGCAGTCCTCGCGGCAAATCGCTTTCAGCGGAACTGCCAGCAATACCTGCTCCCGCAACGCGTCTTCCAGCAACAAACCTTCGCCCTGGTAATAACCGATCTCGGCCTCGGCGTCCGTGACTGACAGCTCTTTGTGTCCGGAATCGGTGCCCAGCGGACGATAGAGCAGATCGAAACTCCGCTCCACCGGCAGGTCGACTGGCTCCAGACAGCGAGCGCAGGCCACCTGAAGAACTGTTTCCAGCTTACCCTTCAGCCGGATGTCCTGCACGACCTGGTGCTTGCCGTGATGCTCTTTAACCAGATCGGCGCGCCCTTCGGCCCGGAGCGCCGTTTGTTGCCGCATATCCTCGCCCAGCTCGATTATGCCGGGGGCAAACTCCTCCCGGAAATCAACCGGGTGAAGCTCCAACTCCTTAATTTCTATGAGCAAAGAACCTCCGCCGCCCCCCAACCCATTACCGCGAAGGCCCGCGGAAGCACTACAGAGACAAGACGCACAGAGACGACAGTCTCCGAGGGAGCAATGACTAAGAATAAAGGCATGAAATCCGGGTGTCAAGGAAGGCTGAGTCAAAGGAAGGCTGGGTCGAAAAAGGCCAGACCTCCGCGGTCATCGAACTTCCGCGCCGGGCTCTCCGATCGCGCTCTGTGGCACGCGGCTCTGTATCTTCGCTACCAGTTCCCGGTAACCCGGGTTGGCCTGAAGCGCGCTGAAATTAGTCCGCCCTTCCAGCAGAAGAACCTCCGTCTCACGCTTGTCGAAGGCAGTTTGCAGAAAGCGCAGCGCTTCATCGTTCTTTCCCAGCGCAGCGCAAGTTAGGGCGACGTCAAAGGCCGAACCATGGCCCTCCGCAAACAGTTTTTCCTGAACCGGCAGCATCTCCTCTTGCAGACCCAGCACTCCGCGCTCATCAAATCCGCGTTGCGCAGCTTCTGCAACAGCGAGTGCGCCACGATCGTTGCGCAACTCAGCCGCCCGTTTCGATTCCGCCAGGAAACTCGCGTAATCCTGCTTCGCCAGCGAAATTCGGGACAGGTAGTGGTGTGTGGTTGCGAGCGCGGGGTCAGTGATGGCCAACTGTTTGAGAAGAGCCACCGCTTCTTTTTCCCGGCCGGCCTGCCAGAGAATAAAGCCCTTGTCGGCGAGGATCGTGGTTGAGGAGGGATCGAGCTGGCGCGCCTGCTCAATCTGATCGAGCGCTTCCGGAATGCGACGGAGTACCAACAGAAAAGTTGCGTACCAGTGATGTCCCTGGACAAAGTCGGGGTTCAGCTTAAGGGCGCGTTTGAATTCACGCTCCGCCGTTGCGGCGTCCCAATTCCAATAGAAGGTGACGAAGGCCAGAGAATTGTGTGCCTCGGGCGAAAGCGGATCGAGCTCTACAGCTTTTTGGGCGGCGGCCAGGGCGCGTGGATATGCTTCCTCCGCCGGCATGGCGCTGAACTCCCGCAACAAGTTGTAACTATCGGCCAACCCGACAAACGCGCCGGCGTAGGCGGGGTCTTTGACGATTGCTTGCGTGAAGTAGTCGACGGCCTTATTCAGATCCTCAGGATCGCGCTTGCTCCAGTAATACCGGCCCTTCAAGTAAAGATCTTGAGCCTCGGGAGACGGAACGTGCTGCCCATTTGCTGTCCCGGCCCAACGGGATCCCTCGGCGCGCGCCGCAAAGCGAATCGTCTGACGATGGTAGTAAGTGCTCGCCAAGACCACGATCGCTAATCCGACTGCAATAGCCCAAGCCAGGAACTGGCCGCGTCCCTTAACGATCCCAGCTCGGGATTCTGGTTCGAGCTTTCTTGCGTGTCTTCCCGGCGAGCCCGGCTCGCCATGCGAATCCGAACTCAAGTCAGGGACCGCAATCGGCGAGGGAGTCGCTGTTGTCGGGCCGGACTCGACCATCTCCGCCGGCTGTTTGCGGCGCAGCCATTCCTCTAACTCGTGGGTGAAGGCATACACGACACCGCGGGCGCTGCCCGGCATGCGGCGAACAGGGAGGCCGCGCTCGGTCTCCCAGCGGCGCACAGTGCGCTCGTCGCGCTCAAAGAAAGCCGCGATCTCTTTCCAGGAGTCGAGTCGTTTGTCAGGATGAGGCTGCGAAACCGTTGAAATGACTCCCTCTGGGACAGAAATGTCCGGTCAAGCCCGCTCATGACCGTTCATGTCGATTGTAAGGGGAGGGGTTCAGGGCGATTATAGCTGAGATTCAAGCACGGCGAAACTCAAAAGCAGCCGCAATTGTTTGCACTCGCCGTGCAGACCAGCACTTTCCAGGGAGATCTCATGACCGCGATTGACCGCAATTTCAACAGAGGGTTCTTCGTAATTCCTGCGCTAACAGCCCTATTGTTCCTGGCCGGAGTCGTCCTGCTGCCTGGCTTGGGAACCTATGCCGATGAAGTGCAGGCCCAGAGCCGTGCAGTTCAGGCCGAGAGCCCGGCCGTCACCCATAACTCTTGGACGGCTGGTACGCCCATGCCAGATCCGACCTACCAATCGAGCGCGGGAGTGGTCAAAGGGGAAATCTACGTAGTCGGAGGCATAAACTCCTCCGGCACGATCGTCGACGACGCTCAGATCTACAACCCGGTCAACGGCTCGTGGAGTGCCGGCACCTCACTTCCGGCGGCCACCGCCGACGGTGCGGGGGCAGTCGTGAAGAACATCTTTTACTTCATCGGAGGCACTCCGGACGGCTCAACCTGTAGTAATGCGGTTTGGGCATACACTCCGAAGACGAAGGTCTGGTCGGCCAAGGCGGCCATGCCGATCGGGAGATGCAGCATGGGCGCGACGGTCGAGAAGAACATCATCTACGTGGTGGGCGGCGTTGCGAATGGCGAGCGGCTTACGAGCGTTGAAAGCTACAATCCGGCCACCAATACGTGGACCGAAGAGGCGCCTCTGTCGGTTGGGAAATCGGAGCCCGCAGTAGGGCTCGTCAGCGGCAAGACCATCATCGCCGCCGACGGGTTTACGAGTTCCGGCGACAACGGCGACAACGAGGGATACAACGCGGCTACCAACTCCTGGACTTCTTATAAGTCCGATCCGACGTCTCGAAATGCGGCTTGTGGCGGCGGCGTCGGCGGAACCATGTATGTCGCTGGAGGCTATTCGGGCGGTGGACCGGGAACCCCCGCGTCCACTTTGAACGAATCGTTCAAGGCCGCCAAAAATAGCTGGACGACTCTCGCACCCATGGCGCAGGCTGCCATGTTCTCCGCCGCTGCGCTTTACGAGGGCGAGCTTTACTGCATCGGCGGCCAGAGCTCGTATCAGGGATCCGTTCTCGGCAACGTACAGATTTATGAACCGTAACCCGAGAAGGTCGGGCCTCGCCTGCGATTTTGCGCGAATTGAGCGGAACCAAAAAGTACCGCGTGGCCGACGCTGAGGAAGAACGCGTCGAGCCGTGATTTAGAACTGAGATTGCTTCGCTGCCTGGGCGCGCGCCGCCTGGGCATTTTCTTTTTGCCCCATCGCGTCGAGCACATCAGCCAACTGCTGGTAGGCGAACGGCGTCGGCTGAATCTGGGCCGAACGCGCGAAGTCGCGGGCGGCCTGCTCGAGATTTCCGGACTTTCTTGCGAGCATACCGAGACCTAGATATGCCGACGAACTCTCCGGCCGCTGCTTCAGCGCGGCGGCGAAATCCTGCTTGGCGTTCTCGTCTTTGTTGAGCGCGAGATAGGCGAATCCGCGATTGGTGTACGCGAGCGCAAGCAGTTCGGGGCTCGACGTGAGCTGCATGACCTCGTCGTAACCCTGGATCGCGCTCTGATTATCGCCGTGCTGCTGCTGGTAGGAGGCGATGTTGAGCTTGCTGACCGGATCGGCGGGACGAATGGCCTGCGCGCGGCGGAAATACTGAACCGCTTCGTCGGTTCTGCCTTTGGCGAGCAGGGCGGTGGCGACGTTATCTTCGGCGATGAAGTTTCTCTCAGTGACGGCGAGCGTGTGCTGCCAGAGGGTGAGATTGTCCGTCCAATAATCGACCTGGCGATGGAGGGCGAAGGCGAGGGCCGATAAAACAAAGACGCTGAGTGCAATCAGCGGGAGAGAGGGGGACAGCCGCGTCTGTCGCTCGGCGCGACTTGATTCGAGGAGGTCCGGAGTTCCCCAGCAGATGATCAGAAAAATTCCCAGGACTGGGATGTAGGCATAACGGTCGGCCATGGATTGCACGCCGACTTGGACGAGGCCAATCATTGGAACCATTGTTCCGAGGAACCAGAACCAGCCGACGAAGAGGTACCGGCGTCGGCGAAAGATGATGGCGAGAACGCTTACGGCTAGAATGCCGACCATCGACAGCGCGGCTGCGGGACGATCGATCGCGATTCCGGGGTGCGGATAGAGCGGGGCTAAGTTGTTTGGCCAGAAGGTCTTGCCGATGTATTTGGCGTAAGCTAGAGCGGCGTTGGCGAGGTGCATCCAGAGGGGAATGCCCTCGTGGCGCGCGGTGCTTTGGGCCTTCATGGTAATGACGGCGCTCGCGGCAGAGAGCGCGAACCACGGGATTTTCTCCCATAGCAAGGTCTTCAGCCTAGTTCCGGGAATGCGGTTAAGTGGCCAGTAATCGAGGAGAAGCAGGGCGAATGGGAAGGTGATGACCTGCGGTTTGGCCATGAGTGCCAAGGCGTAAAGAAACGTGACGGCAAGATGGCGGCGAAGGTCCGGCTTGCGCGCATACCAACCGTAGGCCGCGAGAGCGAGCAGGAAGAAGAACATACTCAGAACGTTCTTGCGCTCGGCGATCCAAGCTACTGATTCTACGTTAATTGGATGGATGGCGAAGAGAGCGGCCGGGATCGCGCTGCGCCATATCTTCTTGGTTGCAGCGGCCAGAATCAGGAAGAGCAGCGCGGCATTCGCGGCGTGGAATAACACGTTCACTAGGTGCGGTCCAACAGGATTCAGACCGAAGAGCTGGCAGTCAAGTTCGTGGGAAATCCAGGTGAGCGGATGCCAGTTTGTAGCCGTTGTAGTGGTGAACGCCCAGGCAATCGAATGCCAGTTGAGGCCGCTGCGAACCTCCGCGTTTTGTGTGACATAGATGTCGTCATCGAGGTTCAGGAAGGGTGCGCGAAAGACCGGGCTATAGAGCGCCAGCGTGGCCAGGATCAGCAAGAGAGAGAGGATCAGTTTCTGCGCTCTGGGCGAGAGCAGAGGCGAGGTTCGCGGCGGCGGAATCGGCACTGAAGTCGATGACAATTCGAGATTCCAAAGGCGAAGATAAAGAAAACAAAATAAATATAATTATGAGGTGTCGGGAGAAGGACGAATCAGCGAATTTTTTGGCTTTCTGTTTACCAGTTGGCGGCGGTACCCCCCTATCCCCGGTGCTAGTGGAATCATAAGTTTAGCGGCATTTTTCCGGCAAAGTATTGAGCCGCTTGGAGTTATATGTAAAGTATTCAAAAATAATAATTTATCAACCAGGCTTCTGCGTTTTCTACAGGGCTGCCGATTTTTATCTGGTTGTTTCGTGTCAAGTTGACACGGTGTGCCTTGAGGGCTGTCATGAAGGTGTTTTTCGCACCTTTCACGGTTCGATCATGTGCCATTGTTCGCACAAGGCTTTTCCCAAAATTCCACCTTTGAGTGTTTGGGTTCTTGCGAGGTAAGTCAAGGCGGAAATCTAGGCGTCAACCACTAAGGGCACGAAGGTTCGCGAAGAAAGAACTCTCAGAACTACTGGAGTTTGTTCTAGCTCGTATCTTTTCTCTATCTCGTATCTTTTCTCAATCTCGTATCTTTTCTCTGGCTCGTGTCTTTGGTTTCTCTAGAGCAGGGATTGAAACTGGGCCATTGCTACAGGCCCCACCCTACGTCGCAGACAATCGACGTAAGAAACCGGCGTAAGAGTAAGAAACCCTTCCGACCTCGGGAGGGATGAACTTTCGAGAAGAAAATTGACCGAAAGGCGCGCTGCGCGTAGGATTCCGGGGCGTGAGGTTTTGGGTTTTGCTTCTGTGGCAGTGAGAATGGGGACTCTATGAAGAAGATGCTTATTTCTGTGGCGGTACTTTTATCGTGCGTGATGATGGGGCAGTTGGCATGGGGACAGTGGTCTTCGAATCCGGCGGTGAACCTTCCTTTAGCGGATCAGCTGAATAGCGATCAGGTACAGCCGAAGGTGAGACCTTTGCCCAATGGGCAGTGGTATGTGAGCTGGTTCGATGCGGATGGGAACAACCCACCGCCGGTGGGCTACGACGTGTATTACCAGTTGCTGAGCGCGGGAGGGGTGGAGCAATTTCCGCACGATGGCATGATGGTGGCGAATTTGACGAACAGTTCGACGGAGGATTACGGGCTCGATATCGACAACTGGGGAAACGCGCTGCTGGCATTTCTCGACACGCGCGAAGGGACGAATCAGCAGGTGACGGCGGCGAAGATGGATGCGAGCGGCAATCCGGTATGGGGTCCGATGGGAGTGCAGCTTACCAAAGGCGGAACGCAGCATTACGATCCGAAGATTGCCGGGACGAGCGATGGCGGTGTGGTGGTGGCGTGGACAGAGGGTTTTGGCCAGACGACCAATGTTAAGGTGCAGAAGCTTGATCCGAATGGCAATCCGGTGTGGCCGCGGCCGGTGTTGTTTCATGAGCCGGGTTATCAACTTTTTCTGTCGGACATGCACGCGGCCGATAATGGCAGCGTGATCGTGTCATTGGTGATCGAGCAGGGGTTCTTCAGCAATCATCAGTTGCTCACGAACAAGATTTCGGCGACCGGGAAAAAATTGTGGGGCAAAAATAATGTGGTGATCTTCGATCAGGGATCGCTGCAGTTTGGAAATTTTCCGTACTTCATTCTGGACGGCAGCGGGGGCGCGGTTTTTTCCTGGTACACGAGCAGTCCGGCGCTGCAATGTTTCGCGCAACATATCCGCGCGGATGGGAGCGAGGCGTTTCCGCACAACGGGTCGGCGGGTTCGACCAACATGAACGATGTGCGGGTCGATCCGTCGGTGTCGTACCAGGCGAAAACGGACGAGACCTTTATGTTCTGGACGGAGGAAGACAGCAACCAGTTTTATAACGGAGTTTCAGGGCAGAAGTTTGACGGGCAGGGGAACTCGCTTTGGGGCTCAACCGGGAAGGTGCTGATTCCGCTCGGGACAGACACGCAGACCTTTGTCGAGAACGTGCAGATGGGGACGGGGGCGCTGGTGATGTGGGTCGATTCGCCGGGATACGGAATGTCGACGATGCAGGCGGCGAAGCTGGCGGGGAATGGGAAGGTCACGTGCGCTCCCTTTGCGGTATCGTCGGCGCCTTCGGATAAGTATGGGCTGTCGGTCGGTACGGCGCCCTCCGGTATGGCGGCGGTGGCCTGGACGGATGACCGGATTGGCAATAACGCGATCTACATTCAGAACGTAAATACGGATTGCTCGCTCGGGCAGGAGTAATCGGGTCTCGATAAATCAAAAGCCCCACCTTATGTCGAAGCGCGACGTAAGGTGGGGCTTCTTCTTGTTAGTTCCTGGTTAGCTGTTGCCGGCTACCTGGCGGAGTTTCTCCGGCAGGAAGTGATAGGGCGGCCAGGGGCCACTTACTACCATCTCGCAATTTTTGAGCTGCTTGGCGGCGGTGGAGTAACGGTTCTGATATTTTTCGATGGACTTGGTGTCGATGAGGTGGGCTATGTCGAGGAGCATGCCATCGGCAGCCACGCGCTTGCAGCTTACTTCCTCTTCGAGCGGGTTAAAGAGTTTGTGAACCTGAACGGAGAGGGCGCGGGCCTTGGTGCGGCGCTCGCGCTCGCGCGAGGCTTTCTCGCGCAGCTTGGCGAGATACTCGCGGCCTACGGTGTCGGGTAAGATGATTTCTTCCATGTTGCCGCGGAGGGAGCCGTCGCGCACGACTAACTTGATCCGCATTTCGGATTTACCGCGGAGGCGGGCGACACTTTCGCAGAAGGTGCGCCGATTGGAGCGAACGGCCTGGCGGATAGCATCTTCTGTATCGAAGATCGTTCCAAAGCGGAAGGGCAGAACGGTTGCGGTGCGGAAGCTCTGGCTAACCACGCGGGCGTGTTCCAGAACCGATTTTTCGTCCAACTTCGAGGTGGCGCGGTCGTATTCACTGACGATGACCGCAAAATCTCCGCTGGGATAGCTCATGACGGGAGCGGAGTTAACACCTTGAATTCCCTCTAGGACGAATGGGCGACGGGCGCGAACACCATTAGGAAGGGTCTGGTGTTCCGTGAGGCAGTACGCATACCACGACATGCATTCTCTCCGAGTTGCACCGGGGCCTACGGCTCCCTTTAGATTTTTTGAACTTGGAGCTGCTCCTACCTGGAAGACGGTTTGTTGTGTTGTTTTGAGACGAGATAGACGCGAAGTATCGCATCTAAAGTGATATTACTGCTGGATCATGAAATTTGCAACCTTTCTTACAGACAGGGCATCGGATTTCGTCTCAAATTGCAAAAGAAACGATTTTGGCGGGGATTTACGGCATTGATGAAATGCTTAATAGCAGAGGAGTATGTGAAAAACTATTGTGCCTCGGGGTCATTGATGCAGAAGTGATGGGACACCCTATCGCTCTTACGGTTGCCAGTTCCGGTCATCGGTTTCGGTCACCGGTTTCGGTCACCGGTTCCGGGTCGCGGGATTGAATGGGACGGAACTAGGACTTTTGTTTTCTCTGGGCGAGGCGGTCTTGCAGGGCGATGGTGACGACGCGCAGCATCTCGGCGGCGGGAGCGGGCTTGCCAGTCCAGATTTCGAATTGACGGGCGGCCTGATGGACGAACATTTCTATGCCGGCCACGACGGCGATGCCTTTCTGGCGGGCGATCTGGAGGAGGCGGGTTTCGACCGGGTCGTAGACCATGTCGAAGACAACCTTGGCCTGGACTTCATCCTCTTTAAGCGGACAATCGCGGGTGTTACCCATGCCTACCGGGGTAGCGTTGATGATGACGTCGAATTGCGTCTTGCGGACGTCGGCGCGCTTGATGACTCTGGCCTTGGCCTGGCGGGCGAGTTTCTGCGCCTTGACGGCGCTGCGATTGAGAATCCAAACCTCGGCGCCGCGCTCCTTTAATCCAAAGACGGCGGCGCGAGCTGCGCCACCGGCGCCGATCACCAAAACTTTTGAGCCCTCGATGGCGAGGCGCTGATCGAGTGGGCGGATGATGCCCACTACGTCGGTGTTGAAGCCGAAGAGCTTGCCATCTTGACCGCGGACGACGGTGTTGCAGGCGCCGATTTTTTCGGTGTGGGCGTCGGTGTTGTCGAGATGCTCGACGATGGCCTGCTTGTAGGGCATGGTGACGGACAGGCCGTGGAGTGGAATTTCGCGGACACAGTGGAGGAGATCCTTGAGCGTTTTGGCGTGGAGCGCGACGTAGACGCCGTTGACGTTCTCGCGGCGGAGGGCGGTGTTCATGATGATGGGCGAGAGCGAGTGCTCGATGGGATCGCCGGCGACGCCGTAGATGCGAGAGGCGGCGTCGACCTGCTCGATGCGATAGATGCCGCGGAGATCACGGGCGCTGACCTGGCCGGGAGCGGTTTTGGATTCCGGGCTGACGGCGCCGAAGGTGAAGGCGCTGCCGGCGCGCACGCTGAGCACGCGGCTGATGATGCCTTGCTCGCCCATGCAGAGGCCGATAAGGGCGTGCTTGTCGCTTTGGGCTTGCAGGAATTTCATCATGGTGACGTTGTCGGAGAGGGTGGTCGCGGTGGTAACGATCTTGTAGAAGTCGGCCGGGACCTTGAGCATTTTGTCGAGCGTGGCTTCGAGGTTGCGGGTGGCGCGGAAATCGTGGAAAGAGACGATGAGGCCGGCGCTGCGGCGAAGGCGCGCGAGAACATCGGGCTTGGTTTTAAGCGCGCTTTCGAGTTCGATGTCGGCGAGCTGACATCCGGCGGCCAGAGCCTTGTTGAGGACGGAGAGCTCGGCGGCGAGAGAACCTTTGAATTTTCCGCCGTGGGCGGCGCGGCGGCAGGTGGCGACGGCGGTCACGTACTGGTGGGTCTCAAGGAAGCGGCGGATCTTGACCATGGCGGCAAGCGGCTGCTTGAGGTAATCGAGGCGAAACTCCATGAAGGGATTGTCGCGGGCCAGGGCCTCGGCGGTATCGAGCATGGAGTCGGGATTATCGGCGCTGACCGCGAGGCAGACTTTTGGGAGTCGCTGGGGGAAGAAGCGCGGCGCAAATGTGGGCGGAAATGCCAATGCCATGTAAATGATGGACGGCGCGATCTTACAAGGGCGTCGGCTAGGATGCAACAGGGGATTGCGGATGGGGGGTGCAACACTTTGGGAGTCGCGGGCTACTAATACCGTCGTAACCTTGACCCTGGTCACCCGGCTTGTTACTTTTTGGCTGTAACCCTTGTCTTCCCAGATAGATAGCTGGGTCTACCAAAATTGGCAATCAGGCGGCGGGGGTGGGAGCCAACATGAAGAAAACAGGATTGTTAGTGGTGCTGGTGGCGAGTCTGGCGTTTGCCCAGACGCCGTCGGTTACCTCGACGATGGCGGCGACGCCCAACGATAAAGGGATTGTCGAGAGCACGACCAGCGTTCCTTTTGTGCGCTACCAGACGCCGACCCAAGCCGACATTTATTGTGCCGGATTCGTTTCCAAGAGCAAGGTGCCGGACGCGAAGTACGTGAACGGCGGCCTGGAGACACCGACCTCGACGAAGTTTGAGATCGGCGAACTGGTGTACCTGACGGGGAAGGACTATCAGGTCGGCTCGCTCTACTCGATTGTGCGCGAGCTGCGCGACGTGAACGAATACGAGATTTATCCGGGCATGAGGAAGTTGCTGAATGCCGCGGGCCATCCGTATGCGGAGGTTGGGCGGGTACGCATTCTCGACACCCGAAGCCATAGCGCGGTGGCGCAGGTGGAGTTCAGCTGTGACCCTATCAATCCGGGCGACGTGGCGGTGCCGTTTGTAGAGAAGGCTCCGATCACGTTTCATGTGCCGGGCCATTTCGATCGCTATGCTCCGTCGAATGGCAAGCTGACGGGCCGCATTCTGCTGGGCAAGGACTTCGACACGGTTCTCGGGGCGGGCGTGAAGCTGTATCTGAACGTTGGATCGAACCAGGGAGTGAAGGCGGGAGACTATTTCCGGGTGGTGCGGTCCTACGCGGCGAACCTGCATGACGCGGCCGATTCGCTTTCGTTCAAGGCGCAGATTTCGGAAGACACGCAATTGCATTCGCCGACCTTCGAGGCGAACCGCTTTACGAGAGGCGCGGGGCCGAACATCCACGTTGGGGATCTGCCGCGGCGAGCGGTGGGTGAGGTGGTGGTATTGAGCACGACACCGACCTCGTCATCGGCGATGGTGGTCTTTGCGCTGGAGAACATTTATGCGGGAGACGTAGTGGAAATGGACCCGCAGGAGTAAGCGAACTTCGCAGCGACTTCGCTTCACTGGTAAGGTTGTTAGAGGGCAGAGGAGACTCTGCCCTTTTTGTTTTGGGCGGAATGAAGCGGGTTTTCGACGATCGGATGCGAGAGGTAAGTGCGTGCAGGATGGCGCGCGCGGGGAAAGATTAGGCTAGTGGTAGAACGGGACCTTCAGGTCACCGGGAATGGCCGCGCCGGCAACGAGCAGGATCACGACGACAAAGGCGAGTTCCATACAACACCTCCAATGCACACCCGGCATTCACTGGCGCGAAGCCGGAGACATTCTGGCAGCTTACCTGGTTTCACGCTGGAAACAAGGTCACCAACGTGCCATCTTCCAAAGTACCGTCTCCGGAAGAGGCTCTATTTCATTGGATGCGGATGACGAGACGCGCGCGAGGCAACTCTTAGCGAAATCTCGATGCGGGAAATTGACGCGTGAAATTAAGAGCGATCCGCTTGGCTGGTCAGGATGGCGCGCCCTCGTCGCCGAAGACTTCGGCGGTGAAGGCCTCGATGGTGGTCGATTTCCGCCAGGCGTCGAGCGGCAAGCCGGCTTTGTGGCAGGTCTGGTCGAGGAACGTTTCACGGTCCCAGGCATGCTCGACCGGAACCTGCGGGAGCAGGAGGCCTCGGCGAAGGCCGGAGGAGATGAGGAGACCGTGACGGCCGACCTCGACTTCGCTGGCGGCGATGGGAAAGAGACGCGAGAGCACGCTCAGGGAGATCTGAAGGCCGGGAGCTTCTTCGGGAGTGAGCGGCCAGAAGCGAGTGTCTTCGAAGGCGGCGGCGCGAGCGGTTTCAGCGACGGCGCGGAAGAGCGGTCGGATGGGCAAGGCGTAGCCGACACAACCGCGCAGTTGACCCTCGAGATAAAGGGTAGTGAAGACGCCGCGCGGCTCGGTGAGAGCGGGAAATGAGGAATCGGCGGGCGGCGAATCGGGAAGCGAGTTGCCGATCAATGCGGAGGCGATGGAGTTGCGCGCGATCGAGAGAAGGGTGTGACGCTGTTCCGCGGTAAACTCCGGCGCGGCGGCAGAATCTTCCACGGTTGGCTTTCCGGCGATCACTTTGTCGGCGATGGGGGCGACGAAATTCTCAGACAGTTTGGACATCGCTTTTCCTGCGTCGAGCGAGGACGAAGGCGCGCCGTTTACGGCGCTTCTCGGAGGTGCGATCGATGCGCGACCAGAAGGCGACGAAGTAGTCGATGGCGGAGACAAGCGAGAGCAGCACCATGAACCAGATGGCGAGAAGGGCGATCCAGTAGACGGGGAAGACGTAGATGCTGCCGAGCGGCCAGTCGTGCCAGCGGCGCGCGAGAATTACGGCGACGACCGAGATGATCTGCACGAGCATTTTGAACTTACCGAGCTCGCTCGCTTGAATGGTGAAACCTTCGGAGGCAGCGATGGAACGCAGGCCGCTCACGAGAAATTCGCGGCCGATGATGACGACGGCGACCCAGGCGGGAACGAGCACGGGATTGAATTGCACGAGGGTGACGAAGGCGGCGGCGATCAGGAGTTTGTCGGCGAGAGGATCGAGCAGTATGCCCATGGTGGTGATCTGGCCACGCTTGCGGGCGAGGTAGCCATCGATGCCGTCGGTGATGGAGGCGAGAATAAAGACGGTGGAGGCGAGGATTTCGCGCTCGCCGTTGGTGTCAGAGAGGCGCGGGGTGCAAAGAATCCAGATGAGCAACGGGATCGCGGCGATGCGCGTGAGCGTGATGGTGTTGGGAAGATTCACGCAGAGATTGGCCTGGCTGCGGATGGCAGACAGATTGATTATGCTCCACAACGGAGGGCATGGCAACGGAGTTACATTAAGGGCGGATTCACCACGGAGGGACGGAGACACAGAGAAAACCTTTTAACCTGCGAAACCGAACAGAAACGTTCGATCAAGACGACCGGTGTTTCCAATGCGACATTTAAAAGACCGAAAGTTGGATCGCGACATTTTTTTGGACTTTATCCACGGGGCTTGGCCAGTTTGCGGAGTAGGCGGGCGAGGCGCACGGCGCGATAGAGAGGAAACATCGGCTCGGGCAGGGTGACGGACTGAATGTCTCCCTCGCTGGGGGTGAAGAGCAGTCGCCAGAGATAGCGGGATCGGTCGGCGGGGCGCTCGCGCAGGCGGAGTATCTGGCGAAAATACTGGGTGGATTGGAAATCGTAGGTCGCGCAGTGCGCGAGACGGGATGAGCACTCGGCGGTTAATGGGGAAATGGCGGGATCGGAGTTGATTGCTGCTTGCGCTATTTCAGGGATGGGTGCTCCCAATAAATTTCTTGCGAGATTGAGGCTGACGCCGAGAATGCGGGCGATTCCGGCGGCGCGGGCGCGGGAGATTACCTGCGCGAGGTCGAGGCTGGGGGCGCGGAGTGTTTCGGCGATGTCGGCTACCCAGATGAGGCGCGTCCAAAGATGCTTGGCGGCGTGCAGGGAGAGAATCAGCAGGGAATCTTCGGGGGCGAGACAGGGGACGGCCGAAGTGTCACTGGCACCAAGAGCGACGCGGCCAGCGCGGGACCAGAGGTCGTCAAATTGAAATTGCGCGGAAGCGACGGCGTAGAAGCGGGGAAGTAACGCCCATTGCAGTTCGACCAGGTTCTTGCCGGCGGGGCCGTCAAAGGAGCACTCGTAGCCGGTTTTCAGCCAGAGGCGCTCAACGGCCGGAGTCTGCGGCTTGGACGGGCAGTAGGCGATTTCGGCTAGCGCATTTTTGGCCTTATCAAAATCGGCGGGGGATATTAGCAGGTCGAGGTCGGAAAAGCTGCGGAGAGCCAGATCGCCGTAGGCGGACTGGGCGAGGACCGGACCTTTGTAGGGGATGGCGCGGACGCCTTTGCGCGCGAGTTGTTGCGTGACGCGCATGAGTTCGGCCGCGAACCACAAGCCTCGGCGAAAGCTAGTGGCGTGGGCGGATTCGAGCGTGCCGCGGATTTCGTGCGGAAGGTTATCGGCGTGTTGGGTGAGATTGTGCGCGGCGAGGGCGAGGACTCCGTGATGCTCGGCCTGGCGCAGGAATTCTGGCCAGTCGAAATCGGCGAACTGTAACGTAGCGATGTGCGCAATTTGCGCGGGAGTGGGATGCGCCGTGCAGCATGCGCATAACAGATCGAAGGTGCGGTTCGGCGAGATGTTGTGCGGAGGGGATGGGAGCACGGAATCAACCCCCACCCTAAGCGTCGCAAACGGCGCGACGTTCAGGATGGGGCACCCTTTCGATAGAGTGGCGTGCGTCTCGCTCGATGGGGCACCCTTTCAGACACCAGATCAGTATCGGACTGCAAACTATAATACAAACACTCGTCGGCCCTTCAAATTGATGAAGCAAGCTCTGAAGAATCAGGTTGTATTCGAATCCGTGCGCAAGGTATTTCGGCATCGGCCGGCGCTTTTTAACTGCGTGGGACGCGAACGGACGGGCGAGACGGTGGCGCTGAAGGATGTTTCTTTTTCCGCGTCCAGCGGAGAAGTGGTTGCGCTGCTGGGACCGAACGGCAGCGGAAAAACCAGCACGCTCAAACTGATTTCGACGATGCTGCATCCGGATGGCGGGTCGGTGCGGGTGGGCGGCTTTGAGACGCAGCGCGATGGGGGAGCGGTGCGGCGGCAAGTGGGGATTGCCGTGGCAAATGAGCGGTCATTTTTTGCGCGGCTCTCGGCGCGGGAGAATCTGGATTTTTTTGCCGCGCTGGAAGAGGTGCCACGGCGCGAGCGGCGGACGCGAATCGACGAGGTGCTGGGCGATGTGGGGCTCGAGGAACACGGCGACACGCTGGTGATGAAGTTTTCCAGCGGCATGTATCAGCGGCTGGGGCTGGCGCGGGCGCTGATCAAGCGTCCGGCGGTGCTGCTGCTGGATGAGCCGACGCGCAGCCTTGATGCGGGAGGGACGGCACAGTTTTGGCAGGCGATCCGAGCGCTGGCGCGCGAGAACACGACGGTATTTGTTGCGACGCATAACTTCGCAGAGGCGGCCGCTCTGGCGAGCCGTGTTTTGTTGCTGCATCGCGGTGGGTTGCTGGCGGATCGGGCGGTGCTCAGTCGGGGGTCGGCGGACGAATTGCGCGCGCTTTACTTCCGGCTTACGGGCGAGAAGATGGCGGTTGAGGTGGTTAGCGGCGGCGAACTTGGTGAATTCGACGCCGAAGATTCGGATGAACATTTTGTGCGGCGGGCGGGAGCGGCTTCGTGAGCGGACTGATCGACAAACTCGCCGTCATCCTGCGCCGGGATTTGTTGACCGCGCTGCGGCATCGCAGCGGATTTGTGGTGACGCTGGTGGGACTCTTTACGGAGCTTACAGCGTTCTACTATTTGTCGCGCGCGATTGGACCGGGATTTCGTCCGGATGGCGTGGGGTACTTTCCCTTTTCTGCTGGTCGGGACGGGGCTGTACACATTTTTCGTGATGAGCGCGCAGGCCTTTCTGAGCGCGGTGCAAGAGGCGCAGCAGACGGGGACGCTTGAGGTGCTGATGACGACGTCGACGGCGCCGGCCGAGCTGATTGTGCTGAGTTCGATTTCGGCGTTTGCGGGGAGTTTGACGAACCTGCTGGTGTATGTGGTGGCGGGAGTGGCTATTTTTCGGGCGGCGGTGCATGCCAATTTTGTTGCGTGCATGGTGGTGCTGGTGCTTTCGCTGGCGCTGGCTTTGGCGCTGGGGATTTTTGCGGCCACGTTTCAGGTGGCGTTTCAAAAGGGCTCGGCGCTGGTATGGCTGCTCGGCTCGGGATTGTGGTTACTCAGTGGGGCGACGTTTCCGGTGCGGAGTTTGCCGGCACCGCTGGTGGTACTGGCGCGCGCGGTGCCGTTCACTTACGCGATTGACGGAATGCGGGGTGCGCTGCTGGAGGGACGGTCACTGGCGGAGATGAGCTCGACAATTGTGGCGCTTACTTTGTTCGCAGTCATTCTGGTTCCGCTGGCAATGCTCGGACTGTCGCTGAGTTTGAAGCGGGCGCGGCGATTCGGAACGCTGTCGTTTTATTAGGAAGGGGCAGAAATTTATTCGAAAGGGCAGAATTTTTATTGCCAAGGTTACAGTAGGCATTCGATCCAAGTGTGTTATTGGCATCTAAAAAATCGTGTAGTACACTGCGCATACTTCTCAAGAAATCGGGGGAAAGAGCCAGAGTCAGGCCCTGTGAATGATGATGAATGATCTAGTCCCTCACGAGAAACAGACGAGCACCGACGAAAGCCTGGATGGGAAAAAGCCGTACCAGAAGCCGTCGTTTCGCTTTGAGAGAGTCTTCGAAACCGCGGCACTGGCGTGCGGAAAGATAGCCGGCACCTCGGCAATCTGCAACTCCTCGCGGAAGACCTCCTGACCTTGAATGAGACGCCCAATTGCCGGCCGGAAATCTGGGAGGCCGAGCGTCCTTTATTAGCTGCGGAAAGTTTGCGCGCAAGCGGGCGACTGCGCCTGCGTGTGCGCGGTGAGAGCATGCTGCCGACGATCTGGCCGGGCGAGGTGGTCGAAGTCGTGCAGTGCTCCGCTGAGGAAGTGCGTCCGGACGACGTAGTGTTGGCGTCTGCGGGACGGGCGATTTTATCTGCACCGCTTTGTCGGGCGATCGCGAGCGGGCGGTCTGGTGTTGCGCGGCGACTCGATGCCGGCGGCCGATCCTGAGCTTTCGGGAGAGGCGCTGTTGGGCAAGGTGAGTCCGGCCATGCCACTCGGTTGGTGGTCGCGGGCGGCGGGACGGACGATCTCGCACAGCGGACTGGCGCTCAGGTTTGCGCTGAAGCTACATGCTCTCTGGCGGCGACGACGTGAGGCAGCCGAAGAAGCAAATGCTTTAGTCACCGCCGAAGCCGGAATGGCGGCGGCACGCGGACAGGAGTGTCCGCGCCACACGATCCTTGCCAGTCGCACGATGCTTTCCAACCGCATAATCCTTCCTGGCCACGCGGTTTCCCCAGCACGACAGGCCCCGGAGCTACCGCATGCCCGGGCCTAAATATGTCGCGTGTGTGGAGATCGGCCGTATTGCGATTTCCTTATCTACTACAGACGGCATTTTCTATGACCTGCTGCGACGGCGTTATGCGGATTTTCTGAGCGAGACGCGGGCTGACTTTGCGCTCGATTTTGAGATCATCGAACCGCGGCCGGCAACGGACGACGACGTTCGGGTGCGGCGAGACGGGGAGGAATGGCTGCTGGAGCGGGGAGATTTTTTCGCGCGCTGGGATCCGCGGACGGGCAAAGGCATGGTGCGGCAGAATGCGAATCCTTATTCGCTCGATTCGGTGCTGCGCATCCTGCACAGCCTGATCCTGGCCAAGCGCGGGGGATTTTTGTTGCACGCGGCGAGCGCAATCTGCGACGGCCGGGCGTTTCTATTTTCGGGAGTCTCGGGCGCCGGTAAGACGACCATGACGCGCATCGCGACCCGAGACGTCACATTGCTTTCCGATGAGATCTCGTACGTGCGGCCGGAGCCTGCGCGGCCGGATCCGGCACAGTCGGGGCTTGGCCGCCAGTCATATCTTGCCTTTGGCACCCCCTTCGCCGGCGAACTGGCGAAGCCCGGCGACAACACGAGCGCCCCGATCGCGGGTTTGTTTTTCCTGGAAAAAGGCCCCTCCAATCGTATTGACGACTTGTCGTCAGCCGAAGCGGTCCGGCGGTTGATGCGAAACGTCTTGTTTTTCGCGGAAGATCCCTCCCTTGTAGAAGAACTTCTGGCCACAGCATGTGCATTCGTTGCGTCACTCCCCATTCGGCGTCTAACGTTCTATCCTGACAGTCAAGTGTGGGACGAAGTGCGTCGCTTCGGTCGGGAGGCCAGACATGCGTGTGTCAACGCGGCTGGATGAGGAGATGGAACCCGGAATGTCCGAGACGTATATTGCCCGCAGCCCGGCGGTTGCCGCACGTATGCTCGCCGGGGAGATGATGGTCATGAATTCGGAGAACTCGACGTTCTTCACGCTGAACGAGGTCGCGACGGCGATCTGGCAGGCGGCCGATGGACACACGCCGCTCAGTCAAATCGTGCGCGAACACATCTGCGAGAGGTTCGACGTCACACCCGAGCAGGCGCGTGCCGACGCGGAGCGGTTTGTGGCCGAGTTGGCGGGCCACGGAATTCTGATCGTCTCCGACCGTCCAATCACGCTGGAGCGGATTCAATGAGCCTGATGGCAGAGGTCGGCCAGAAGGCGTTCAACCTGGGCGTTCCGCTCGCCGTGCATCTGGACGTCACGTATCGCTGCAATGAGCGCTGCGTGCATTGCTATCTCGATCACGACGATCATGGCGAGATGACCACGGCCGAGATCAAGGGCGTGCTGGAGCAACTGGCTGAAGCGGGCGTGTTTTTTCTCACCTTCAGCGGGGGCGAAGTTTTTCTGCGGCGCGACTTCTTCGATCTTCTGGAGCATGCGCGGCGGCTGTCGTTCAACGTCAAGGTCAAGACCAATGCGGTGATGATCGACGAGGACGATGCCAAGCGCCTGCGCGCTCTGAATATCGATACGGTGCAGATCAGTTTGTACTCGCATCGGGCCGAAGTGCACGACGCGATTACCAAGCTGCCGCATTCCTTCGAGCGCACGGTGAAGGCGATCGAATTTTTGCGCGACCAGGGATTGCGGGTCACGATTGCGAACGTGCTGATGACGGCGAATCTCGGCGATCAGTACGGCACGCAAAAGCTGGCGGCCGAATTGGGTGTGCATTACACGCTCGATCCTACGATTACGCCGATGATGGATGGGGACATGGGAGTGCTCGCGCTGCGGATACCCGGAGAAAAGCTGGGAGAAGTTTTTCGGAATCCGGCGCTGGTGGGAAATCAGGAAGAGTTCTGCGCGCCGCCTCCGCCGCCGTCGGAAGAGGATCTGGAAGGGTATTCGTGCAGTGCGGGGCATTCGTTCTGCTACATCTCGCCGTACGGAGATGTTTTTCCGTGCGTACAGTTTCCGCTGCCGACAGGCAATGTGCGGCAGCAGAAGTTTCTCGACATCTGGAATTATTCACCGCAGATGAACGAGGTACGCTCGATTCAGGCGCGGGATCTGACGACTTGTTCCTCGTGCTCGCATGTGGCGAGTTGCACGCGGTGTCCGGGCCTCGCGTATATGGAAGGGAATATGCGCGGGCCATCGACGGCGGACTGCGAGAAATCTTTCTATCGGACGGGCGTGGCGACGGCGAACATGATGCGGCTGGGACTGGAGAAGCCGTTGAGCGCCGGGGCGCCACGGGCGGCGACGCTGATTCAGATTCAACCAGTGGCCGTGGCCCTGAGGGGCTAAAGTCCATCGGCGTGAACTCAACGACCCATTTTCCCGAGTAGCGCTACCCGAGAAGCAAGGGAGGACTTAACTCCCCCAGCGTGGGCATAGGGATGTTTCCGCAAGCCGAATCCCCAGACGCCCACAACCATGCGTTCCGGAGACTCGACTCGCGAAATCCTACGAATGCTGCACCCGGTTGCCGGGATTCGCATCTTCTACGGTCGAACGAATGTAAAGACAGCGCCTGAAGAAGTGACACCCCAGACACCGGCTCCGGAACCGACGGCAATATTCTTGAAAGGGCCCGTAACCTCGACGAACGCTTCTTTGCTGGAGTCGAATCGCCAGATATTGTCGGATGTGTCGATGAGCCAGACGCCATCCCCGCCAGCCGCGATCTGATGAACAAACCCCTGTGAGATGTTGAAGTCGCCGGTGGCGGGATCGTAGCGAAAGGCGTTAATGTTGGGATTGAGTCCCCACACGTCGTTCACTCCCACAGTGATCTGTATAAAGCCGCCGCCAACCTGCCCGAACGTTTGCGTGGCAAAGCTAAAGTGGAAGATATTGCCCGAGTTGTTGAACCCCCATACGTCGCCTCCGCCGGTTGCGACCTGACTCAGGGAACCACTGGTTGCGACGAACGCGTTTGTGCAGTAGTTGAATCGGAAAACGGTGCCCCCGGAGTTGACGCCCCAGACTTCATAGGGATGGCAATTGTCCTGGTTGCCCACTCCGACCGCGAGCTGACTGAGAGTACCGACAATTGAATCGAAGGTTTTGGTGGTGTAGTTAAACCTGAAGGTTTGGCCGGCAGAGTTGATTCCCCACACCTCGTCAAGCTGGGAGAGGGTGCCGCCGCCCACCGCAACTTGGACAAGCGACGCGTTCTTTATCTTGGCGAAGGATAGGGTTTTGGCATTGAATCGCCAGACCCCGGAAACGGCATCGAGACCGAAGACCTCGTTTCGGCCGGCCGAGACACTGGCGAGAGTACCCTTTACCTGCTGAAAATGTTGTGCCGATGCCGGGACAACGAACAAGGCCCAGCAGGTGAGAACCAGAAGAATGGAACAAACGGATTTGCGCGACATAAAACTCTCCTTCAGAGGAATTTGTTTTGTTGTGGATAGAGCCAACAGAACTTCTACTTTCTTGCGTCCTTCATCTTTCATTTTTCATTGCGTTTCGCTAAGACCTCACCCTGAAAACGCGAGCCCATCCTGCGGCAAACGAGACTTCCACTCAATAGCGGGCGCCTGTCGGATTCTTAATTTTCATGTCCCCGTAACCTGCGAGAAACAATGACGCTGTTGTGGAGCCTGAAAGGCGGGTTAGAATGTTGCGCTGACCGCCAGGGGAGTGTTGTGTCGTTGGAACCGGCCAGAATCGAAGATTCACTCAGATTTGGGGACGACTTCGAAATCGATTGTGTTGCCGGCCAACTACGCCGCTCCGGTCGGATTCTCAAAGTCGAACGTATCCCCATGGACGTTCTACTCTTCCTCGTTCAGCAGCGAGGAGAAGTGGTGACCCGTGAACAGTTGGTGGAAAAGATTTGGGGGAAGGACGTCTATCTCGACACCGACAACAGCATCAACGGCGCGATACGTAAGGTCCGGCAAGTTCTAAAAGACGACCCGGAACAGCCTCGTTTCATTCAGACAATTACCGGTAAGGGCTATCGTTTCATTGCGCCGGTCAGTTCGCCGGTCATTGCATCTCCGGTCATGTCGTCGCCGGCCGCATCGCCGGTCATCGCGCCAGTCACCGATTCCGTTACGGAACTGGAGGCTGTGGTGGCGGAGTCTTCCGTCCGCGATTCGGCCCCCTGGTTTCGACGAAGACGAGTGCTTGGGATATCGATTCTAGCCACCTCGATCGTCCTGATTGCAGGTTGGGGTGTGTACCACCAATGGTTCTTCCAGGTCCGCCCCTTCCAGTCTGGGGGACGAGTGATGTTGGCGGTTCTGCCCTTTGAGAATTTCACCGGGGATGCGGGGCAGGAATATTTCAGCGATGGTCTGACAGAGGAGATGATCAGCCAGCTGGGAGACCTCGATCCCGGCCATCTGGGAGTAATTGCGCGGACTTCGGTGATGCACTACAAGCACTCGCAGGAATCAATTCCCCAGATCGGAAAGGATTTGGGGGTGCAGTATGTGATCGAGGGCAGCGTGCGGCGCGATTCGGAGCGGGTGCGGATTACGGCGCAGCTGATCCAGGTAAAGGACCAGAGCCATCTGTGGGCGCGGGAATACGATCGGGACCTCGGCCACCTGCTGGAATTACAGGCGGAGATTGCGCGCGAAGTTGCCAACGAAATCGAGTTCAGCCTGAGCGGGCGACGGCCGATCGAGGCGGCGCGGGAGACGTCTGCTCCTGAGCCTAAGTCATATGAAGCCTATGACCTTTATTTGAAGGGCCGGTATTTCTGGAACAAGCGGACGGAGGAAGGCTTTCGACAGGCGGCTGATTACTTTCAGCAAGCGATCGATAAGGACCCGAATTACGGCCGCGCTTACGCCGGGCTGGCGGACACTTTCACGTTGATGAGCACATGGTACCAGGGTCCGCAAAGTGAACTCATGCCGAAGGCGAGGACGGCGGCCTTGCGAGCACTGGAACTCGACGAAAGTCTGGCGGAGGCGCATGCCTCGCTCGCTTTGATCAAAGAGAACTACGATTACGACTGGCTGGGATCGGAGAAAGAATTCCGCCGCGCAATCCAGCTCGGGCCGCAATATGCGACGGCGCACCAGTGGTATGCGGAGTCGCTTGCGTGGCAAGGTCGATTCCAAGAAGCATTCGCCCAGAGCGAGCAGGCGCGGCGACTGGATCCGTTATCGCTGATTATCGCCACCGATTACGCATCGATCCTGTACTACTCGAGGCAATACGACAGCGCGCTGAAGCAATGCCGCTCGGTGCTCGAACTTGACCCGAATTTTCGTCATGCGCGAGGGTTGATGGTCCCTTCCTATTCGGAACTGGGCAGATATGACGAGGCGCTCGACGAGATGAATCGCTGGGCAGCCGGCGATCAAGGGCCATGGGCGGTGGCGATGAGGGCTGCTGTTTATAGCCACTTGGGTCGTGCCGAAGAGGCGCGCCGGGAAGTGGTGAACATTGAGCAGCTTCCGGGCTCGCGGATTGACCGAACCCCAGCGTTGTTGGTCGCTTATTCGGGCACAGGCCAAAAAGAGCAGGTGATTGAACTGCTGCAGAAAGCGGTTTCGGAGCACTCGAATGCCGTTGTACAAGTCAAAGTTGACCCGATGTATGACCCGATTCGGAGCGATCCCCGCTTCCGCGATTTGTTGCGCCGTGTTGGATTGGAATAGTTTGCAGACTACTTGCCGGCTGCTGCATTTTGGCCGCGCTGGCGATCGGCCTTGGTTTCCAGGCTGGCTAGGTGATCGAGCGCGTGCTGCAGGGCGGTGCGAACCTCGTGCGTGGACTCGCTGAATTTCAGCGCGCCTCCGATGCCCATGTCCATGCGCACAACCTCGCTGTGAAGGGCGATGGGGGTGCGATCGACTGAAAATGTCAGCTTGAGCTTGGACCCGGGAAGCAGCATGGCGCTGGTTTCGACATAACAGCCGCCCATGCTCAAGTCGGTGAGGATGCCGAGCACGGCGCGCTCCTGCCCTTCGACTTCGATCTCAGTCGTAATCCGGCTGCGCACGCGGGGATACATCCGGCGATTATTGCGTGAGGGCTGGTTCTGCTTCTGGAGGTACATGCGCTTGTCGGCCTCGGACAGAAGCTTTTCGGCGTCGAGGCCATCCTCGGGATAAACGGACTTGCCCACGCTGAGCGAGAGGATGTCTTCGTTGCAGACCTCGCGGCCGGTTTTCTGAGCGAGTTCGCGCATCTGTTCGGCTTTGCGGGCGGAGGCTTCGGGAGTGAGGCCGGGGGCGATGACTACAAATTCGTCTCCACCCATGCGGGCGACGTAGTCGTACTCGCGGCTGGTTTCCTTGAGGGCGTGCGCGAAGAGGCGCAGGACGCGATTGCCTTCGAGATGGCCGAAGCGGTCATTGATCTGCTTGAAGCCATCCATGTCGCTGACCATGACCGTGAGCGATTTGCCGTCGCGTTTGCAGCGCGCGAGTTCGCGGTCGAGTTGCAGAAAGAGCGAGCGAGCGTTGGGCAGGCCGGTGAGATAGTCGGTGACTGCCGAGTTCTCTGCCTGCTCATATTTGAGGGCATTTTCGATGGCCAGCGCCATCTTCGAGCTGACGGCCAGGAGGATACGGAGATGGTCGGAGGTGAAGAAATCCTTTTCGGCGTGATAGAGGGCGACGACTCCGACCACGCCCTGGAGGCCTTCGAGGGGCACGGCGAGTGCAGAGGTGAGCGTGCTGTACTTGGAAGAGTCGTTGAGATAGCCGGGTTCGACGGACGGATTGCCGTTCAAAATCGGCTTGAGGTTCTGGGCAACCCAGCCGGACAGGCCCTGCCCCATCGGAATACGCAGTGAGGCGAAGAGGCGGAAGTTATCGCCATTGACGTACTCGGGGACGAGTTCATCGCCGTGACGCACGTAGATGGCGATGGCATCGTAGGGCATGGCGCGGCGGAGCTTGACGGAGAAAACCGAGAGTGTTTCGCCGAGGCTGAGGGAGGCACCGAGGTCCTGGCTAAGCTCGAAGAGGGTTTGGGCTTCCTGACGCGCGGCGGCGATGGAACTAAGGAAGCTGCGCTCCTGCGGCTGGTGTTTGCCCTGGGCTTCGAATCCGGCCGCGGGTTCGATGATGCGAGTCCCTGTCGCTTCGTCGGCTTCGACTACCTCTTTTGTTTCGGGTGGGAATTTCGGCTTATTGTCGGTTTGCGCGTGAACGAGTTTCTCGAGTTCCTTATAGCGGCGCTGGAGCACGCTCACGACTTTGGGATCGAAGGACTTGCCGGATTCCTTGGCGAGCTTGACCATGACTTCGTCGATGGGCAGGGCGCGGCGATACTGGCGATCGGAGGCGAGAGCGTCGAGAAAGTCGACCGCAGCCAGAATTCTGGCGCCGATGGGAATCTGGTTTCCTTTTAATCCGAAGGGATAGCCGGTGCCGTCAAATTTCTCGTGATGGGCACGAACGATGGGCACGACGGGGTAGGGGAATTGCACACGCTCGAGAATGTCAGCCCCGACGACGGGATGGATCTTCATCTTCTCGAACTCTTCGGGCGTCAGGCGGCCGGGCTTGGAGACGATGTGCTCGGGGATGGCGAGCTTGCCGATATCGTGCAGGAGAGCCGCCGCCTGGAGGGCTTCCAGTTCCTGCGGGGCGACTTCGAGCTCTTTCGCGACCTCAAGGGCATAGACGCGCACGCGCTGGAGGTGATCGTGGGTGGTCTGGTCCTTGGCCTCGATGGCGAGGGCGAGGGCTTCGATGGTGCGCATGTGGAGGTCGGCCATCTCCTCGACGTGGCGCTTCTCATCGGAGAGCTTTCCGAGGTAGAGGCGGTAGGAGCGGTAGAACAGGTAAACGACGGGGAGAGTGAGGAGCGAGGTCTGCCAGTCAGTGAAGCTGTGAATCCAGCTCATCATGCCGACAACGCCGGCGCCGACAAGGTAGTAGGGGAAGCTCCAGAAATAACATTCCGACCAGATCCGGCGGAGGGAGCGCCGCTCCGTCAGAGAGATGATGATGGCGATGGGAAGCGTGTTAGCGATGAAATAGACGCAGGCCGCCAGGAAGAGCAGGGTGGATGGGTTGGCGGTGCTGTGCAGCAGAGAATAGCGATAAAGAAAGAAGGTGCACGCTATGGCGAGGGCGGTTGAGCAGACATTGAATGCGACCTGCACTGGAACTGGCCTCTCGCCGCCGAGGCATTGTACAAGGACCGCCGCGCCGCCGAGCGCCAGAGTTTCAGGCAGGCTCAGTTCGAGAACTCCCGCGAGCACGAAGAGGAAATTCACCGACATGGTGCCGGTGATGCCGGGCAAGTTGACTTTGAGGCGCGAGGCGGCGACCGCGATCACCAGATAACAGAAGAACTTAACGGGATTCAGACTCTTGCCGTGGAGAATTGCCGCGTAGATCAAGACGGCTAAGCCGCAGGCAACGACGGTGGCAATGAAGCCGCGGGCGGCGGCGTTCATTTCCTTCCAGGATGGGGCGCGTGATGACATGAACGACAGACTACGTCCCGCGAATCCGGGGGCTGATTCGTCGGATAGCGAACGTCCAAGATCATTGAAACAGGGGAGAAAGCATGCGGGAAAGCGGAACGAAGGTTAAGGAGAAACTAATGTAATTAGGGTGCCAACCCGATAGTACTTGACCAATTGAAGGAATTCGTGGGCGAGTCGGCCCTGCCTATCGGGCGAAGCGGGTCAGACGATAAGTTGGCGAAGGGACGCCATCGCGGAGCACGAGTTGGGCTGCCAGTTCGCCAAGCGCGGGACCGTGTTTGAAGCCGTGGCCGGAGCCGCCGCCGACGATCCAGACGTTTGGTTTTGCAGGGTGACGATCGAGGATGAAATTGCGGTCGGCGGTGTCTTCATATTGGCAGACGCGAGACTCAACGAGTGGAGCGTCTTTCATGCCGGGAAAACGATAGGCGAGATAGCGGCGGGCCTCGGCGAGACGATCGGCGCTGACGATGCGGTCGCCGGAGGTGGGATCGAACTCTGGGCCGCGGGTATCATCGGCGATTTTGAAGCCGCGGCCTTGGTTGCCGGGAATGCCGTACATGAAGCGCGCGCCATGGTCGGCCCAGACGGGGATGCTGCCTTCGTCGTAGGGCAGATGATTTTTGGGAGTTGGGGCGGGTGGGCCGAAGAAGAAGACGTCCTGCCTGGTGGAGGCGAAGTGCGGGCCGACAGTTTGTGGAAACAGCTGGCCGAGCCATGGTCCGCAAGCGAAGACGTAGGAATCGACGGAGAGCATGGAACCGTCGGAGAGTTGGAGGCTGGTCCAGTCTGCGGAGTCGAACTGGGCACCGCTTTGACCGTCGGGCAAAATTGCTGCCTTGCGATAGGTGCCGCCTTCAGCGATGAAGTGCTCGACGACCGCATGGGCGGAGGCGCGGGCGAGAATATATCCGCTGTGGGGTTCGTAGATGCCCCAAGTCACATTGTCGAAATTGATCTGCGGCCAGCGGCGGGACATTTCCGAGGTGGAGAGTTCGTCGAAAGGAATGCCTGCATCTTTGAGTAACGGAAGCGAGGCGCGCTCGAAGTCGTCATTGTGCTTGCCTTCGACCATCCACAGAACGCCGACGGGGAAGAAAAATTTCTGGTTCCAGAGACGTTCGTTCTCACACCAGAGTTCCATAGCGCGGGCGGCGAGCGCGGTGTAGGGCTGATCGGGGCCGTAAGCGCCGCGGATGACGCGGGTTTCGCCGCCCGAGGAGGCGCGGGAGTTGCCCGGACCCCAGGCGTCGAGAAGAGTGACGCGGGCGCCAGAGCGGAGGAGATAGAGAGCGGTCCAGCCGCCGAAGGCTCCGGCGCCGATGACGACAATGTGAGGTTGGGCGGTCATCTTTAGGAATTCGGCCCTCGGGGGCTAAAGCCCAAATCTTTTTGCGGCTTGTGACGGCACGGCTGAAGCCGTGCCCTTCCCTTTCTTGTTCGAACACGAGTCCGCGGATGGTGCCGAGACGGGGCGAGCCCCGTCTCTACGAAAGATTCTTCATAGCCGCTTGAGTCGTACTCTTCCCGAAAGCGACTACACCTGCTCGCGCGACTCGCCGAGTTCCACCTGGACCTCGAGTTTTTTCTTGCCGCGGAAGATGGTGACTTTTACGTTGTCGCCGGCGCGATGGTTGTTCATGACCTGAGCGAGGTCCTGCTGATTTTCGATTTGCTTGCCGTCGATGGCGACGATCAGGTCGCCTCCGATGAAGATTTGCATGTTGCCGAGATAGGCGCGTTCGGTGCCTCCATGGAGGCCGGCGCGATCAGCGGCGCCTCCGGGGACGGTTTGCACGATGAGGAGGCCGTAGTCGGCGGCGAGGCCGAGTTCGCTGGCGAGTTCGGCATCAATCGGAATGGTGCGGACGCCAAGCGCGGGACGGCGGACGCGGCCGAGGGTGACCAGATCATTGAGGACGGCTTTGGCGGTGTTGATCGGGATGGCGAAACCAATGCCCGCGCTTTGTTCGGCACCATTGGAGGCGATGATGGTATTGATCCCGATGACTTCGCCGTGGAAGTTGAGCAGCGGACCTCCCGAGTTGCCAGGATTGATGGCGGCGTCGGTCTGGATGGCGTCTTCGATCTGCATGCCATCGGGCTCGCGGACGCCGCGGATGGAACTGACGATGCCGCGGGTGAGCGTGCCGTTGAGTCCGAAAGGATTGCCGATAGCGTAGACTTTTTGGCCGACTTGAAGATTGGAGGAGTCGCCAAGTGTCATGGGACGAAGGTCGGGCACCTTGATTTGAATTACGGCGAGGTCATGCGCCCGGTCGGTGCCGACGATGGAGGCGGGGATCTGCTTCTCGCGGCCGTGGAGGGTGACATAGACTTTGCTGGCGTTGGCGATGACGTGGAAGTTGGTAAGAATGCGCCCTTCTTTGTCGATGACGAAGCCGGAGCCTTGGCCTTCCGCCTCGTACTGGCCGTAGAAAAAGTCGAACTGTCGAATGCGCGAGGTGATGTTGACGACGGAGCCGATGTTCTTGCGGTAGACGTTAATGTTGTTCTGCTCTTCGGGATCGAAGGACTCGTTGCTGGCGGCTTCGGTAATCTCGACGTGCTGGGGGCGGCTGAGCCAGTCGACAGAATGAGTAGTGGATGGGCGATGGGTGGTGAAGTAGAAAAATCCGGCAGCGAGGACGATGGCGATGATGACGGGGCGAAGAGGTTTCATCGATGGCTCCGAGAAAGAGGACAGTTTGGATTTTAACGAAAAGCGCGACGTACCGGGAGAGTATGCGGAGTTTAGGAAAATTCGTTACTCGAAAAGTAACGGCGCTCCAGAAAAAATTGGGCCGAGAGGCAGAGCTCACGGCCCGATGGCAATCGCGATTTGCGCTGTTGCGACTACGGAGTCAGCTTAAATAGGACGCCGTCGCCATGCTTCCCGTAAGTGGAAGTCGTCCCATAGAAGTTGCCCGCATGATCCGGAGTCAATCCTGCAAACGGCATTCCTCCGTCTTTCACTCCGCCCGTGAAGTTATAGACCGTGGTGAGATTGCCTGAGGGATCGAGTTTGAAGATGGTCCCGAGGTCATGAGTTCCACCCATGGATGTGGTTCCCCACAGATTGCCGGCGGCATCGAAAATAACGCCGTTGGGCGAGGCTCCGTCGGTGCTAACAAAAATGTGGAGTATGGTCTCATTGCCTGCGGGGTCGAGTTTGAAGATAACGCCGCAGCCAAAACCCGGACAGGCATAGGCGTTGCCGCCCTCCGTGGTCACGCCGTATAAATTGCCGGCGCTGTCGAGCACCATCGGGGATCCAGCCGAGGCCAAGCCGCCATCTTCAGTTGGGTAGCCTTGGAAGGTATAGAGCACGGAGAAAACGCCGGACGCACTTATTTTGAATATCGTTCCCCAGCCTTCGGAACCGCCCGACGAAGCTGTCCCGTACAGATTGCCGGCCGAGTCCTCAACCAGACCTGCGACCGGACCGAATCCGTCAGTCCCGACGAAACTGTGCAGGACGCTCTCCTGCCCGGTATTGGTTATCTTGAACACGGTGCCGGCACTCAATTTGCCGGAATTGCCGCCCGCGAATGTAGTGCCGTAGAGGTTGCCGGCCGCATCCTGGATCAAACCACATTCCGGAGCCGCGCCGTCGCCGCTCTGACTGGGAAAGGTGTGCAGTATGGTCTCCTTCTTCGCTCCCTTTTTCAGTTCATAGACAATGCCGTTGGCTCCGGAACCGCCGTAGACGGTGGTCCCGTAAAGGTTGCCGGCAGAATCCTGGAGCACCGTGCCGAAGGTGGGCCAGAAGCCGTCTGACTTGGTATTGGTAAATTTATGCAGCACGGTCTCCTTGCCGGCGGGACTGAGTTCAAAGAGGACGCCGCAGCCGAGCTTCGTGCACTGAGTGCCGTAGTCGCCGCCCTGGTCGGTTGTGCCGTAGAGGTTGCCAGCATTGTCGAGGATGACGCCGGACCACGGATCGGCACCTTGAGCGCCTGTGCCAAACGAGTAGAGCACCTTATATGTTTGTGCTTGCGTGAATGTGGATGCTGCCGCAACGAGTATGAGTACAACGCTAAACGCGCACAGGGCGCGCATTCCACGCGAGAGTGTCTGAAACGACTGGGATCGATGCATTTTGTTCACCATGAAACTACACCTTTGATTTTTTCAATCGCTACGAACAAAAACGATCGTTGAAGGCCTGATCCAAGGGGGCTCTGGCGGCCAAAGTTTTCAACGCGGGCAGCATACCACAGCGAGTGAAGTCAATTGTCACGGAAGGGGTTTGCCCCAGCCGCCGCCGCCGGGAGACTCGATTCGTACGCGCTCTCCGGCGCGCAGGCGGACGCTGGTTTTGCCAGGGAGTTCTTCTTCGCGGCCATCGTTACGAATCACGATGGTTCGGCCGGGAGCGCCGTCACTTCCGCTATTGAGTCCGTAGGGGCCGCGGATGCGGCGGTCGGCTAACATGGTTACCTGCGCGTCGGTGAGGACTTCAATCTCGCGGATGATGCCGTCGCCGCCGGTATGCAGGCCGCGTCCGCCGCTGTTGGCGCGTAACGAATATTGGCGCAGGCGGAAGGGATAGGCGTTTTCAAGCGCCTCGGCCGGCGTGTTGAGCGAGTTGGTCATGTGGGTGTGGACCCCGGAGACGCCGTCTTTGGTGGGACGCGCGCCCATGCCTCCGGCGATGGTTTCGTAATAGGCGAAGGGCTGGGCGAGGCGCGGTTCTTTTCCGTGCGCATCTTTACTGTGCGAATCTTCATCGCTTGAACCCACTCCGCGGAAATCGATTCCGCCGATGGTGAGGTTGTTCATGGTGCCGGCGGCTGCCGCGGGAATGCGATCGGGGATCGCCTGCGCCAGAGCGCGCAAGAGGACATCCACGAGGCGCTGCGAGGTTTCGACATTGCCGCCCGCAACCGCCGCGGGTGGGCGCGCATTAACAACTGTGCCTTCGGGGGCGATCACACGAATCGGACGCATCAGCCCGGCGGTTGCGGGCACGTCGTCGCGGAGGAGGCAGCGGAAGACATAGAAGCAGGCCGAGTAGGTGATCGCTTCGACCGCATTGATCGCGCCCTGCACTTGCGGGTCGCTGCCGGTGAAGTCGACGGTGACGGCGGATTTGGTCTCGCCTTTTGAAACGCGGGAAGCGCGCAGGGGCGCGGAGGACTTCCTGGCATGATTCGCGACCTTGATGGTCACGGCGATGCGGACCGGCTTTGCCTCCACCCCATCATCGTCCAGAAAATCTTCGGCAAGATATTTTCCGGGCGGAACCCTGGCGAGGAAAGCGCGCATGAGTTCTTCGGAATAGTCGAGAAGATCGGCGGCAGCTTTTTGCGTGCGAGAGAGGCCGTAGCGGGCGCAGAGTTCGGTGAGGCGCTGAGAGCCGGTCTGGCAGGCGGCGATCTGGGCGCCGAGGTCGCCTTCGCGTTCTTCGGGCGTGCGGACATTATTCAAAAGCAGGGCGAGGATGTCGGGGACGATTTTTCCGGCGCGCATGATTTTGACGGGCGGGATGCGCAGGCCTTCCTGATAGATCTCGCGACAGGGGCCCATGGAGCCGGGATAGGTGCCTCCGACGTCAGCGTGATGGGCGCGGGAGGCGACGTAGAAGGCAAGAGGATTATTCTTCTGCGTTGAACGCAGATTCGCGCGTACAGATCGCGCGCTCGTGCGGGAAACGCCGCGCGACTTGGGATCGGCGATGTAGACCGGCATGACCAGGGTGATATCGGGAAGATGAGTGCCGCCGCGGAAGGGGTCGTTGAGCATGACGACATCGCCCGGTTCGAGAGGCGAATGGTTGAGCCGGCATTGCTCGAGGGCGGCGGCAACGGACATGGGCATCGAGCCGAGATGGACGGGCATGTGGTCGCCCATGGCGATAACCTGGCCGCGAGCGTCGAAGAGAGCACAGGAGTAGTCGCGGCGCTCTTTAATGTTGGGGGAAAAAGCGGTGCGGCGGAGGGCGGCGCCCATCTCTTCGGCAATGGAGTGGAAGAGGTTCTTGAAGACTTCGAGTTCGACAGGGTCGCGCATGAAGAAGATCTCAGTTGTCAGTTGTCAGTTCTCAGTATCTCAAAATGCGTGCCAGGTGCTGCCAGTAGGATCGACAGATGATCGGGCAGACCAACGACCAGACTTGAACCCGAGAACTAAGAACCGAGAACTGTTACACTTTTTCAATTATGGCCGAGGGTCGTTCGCGTATCTGGATTTGGTTTTTAGTGGGTGGCGGACTGTTTGTTCTGTTTGTCGCCGCCGTCGTCACGCTGGTTTACTTCAGCTTCAACGGGGGCGATGAGGAATCGTTTTCCGGCTTCGGACCTAAGATTGGCGTGGTCGAACTGGATGGCGTCATTGTCTCGCCCAAGAAGGTCGTCAAGCAGCTTAAGGATTTCGCCAACGACGATTCCATCAAAGCCATCATTATTCATGTGAATTCGCCGGGCGGCGGGGTGGCTGCTTCGGAGGAGATTTATCGCGAGGTGAAGCGCATCCGCGACGAGAAGAAGAAGCGCATCGTGGCTTCGATCGAGACGGTGGGCGCGAGCGGCGCGTATTACGTGGCTTCGGCGACCAACAAAATTTATGCGGACAACGGCAGCATTGTCGGTTCCATCGGCGTGATTGCCGAGTGGGTGAATTACGGCGACTTGCTCAAATGGGCCAAGCTGCAACCGATCACCATGAAGGCGGGAGAGTTCAAAGATACGGGCAGCCCAACGCGCCCGATGACTCCGGCGGAAGAAAAGTATTTTCAGGGAATGATCGATAACATGCACACGCAGTTCATTCAAGCGGTAGCTGACGGACGGCATGCGAAAGAAGACGATATCCGCGCGTTGGCCGATGGCAAGGTGTGGACGGGCGAGCAGGCGCTGCCGATAAAACTGGTGGATCAGCTTACGGATTTTGAGGGCGCGGTGAAAGACACTGCCAGCTCGGTCAATATTTCTGGAGAACCGTCGTTGGTATGGCCGCCGAAAGAGAAGCGCCCTGGGCTGGGCGATCTGCTGTTTGGCGATTTATCGAGCTACTTGCCATCGCGGGAAAAACTGCTGGAGCAGCAGGTTGGGTTCTACTATCTTTGGAAGTAGGACATGGCGGTCTCGGTTGTCCAGTTGCTCAGTTCCCAGTTCTCGGTACCCAATTCGAAGGGAATCAATTGGGGGCGTGACTTGCGCGAACCGGCTACTGTCGGCGCCCCCTCCGATGGGTGGTATCCGCCTCCCCACTTGCGCGAAACCCCTGAAATTTGAGAAGGTTATAAGGAATCGCCAGTTCCCAGTTCTGAGTTCTCAGGCGGCTTGGCCGCAACTGAGAACTGACAACTGAGAACTGAGAACTGAATTGGAGCACAAGGCATATGACAAAAGCGGATCTGATCGAAGAGGTTTCGCGGCTGGCGGAACTGACCCGCAAGGACAGTGAAGTGATCGTCGAGACGATCTTTGACAGCGTGGTGCGATCGCTGCGCGTGGGCGACAAGATCGAGATCCGCGGGTTTGGCAGTTTCCGCACGCGCCAACGCAAACCGCGGGTCGGGCGCAATCCGAAAACTGGCGACCGCGTGGAAGTGCCGGCAAAGAAGATCCCGTTCTTCAAGCCGAGTAAGGAATTGAAGGATCTGATCAACAGCGGGGCGAGCGCGCCGGCTCCGGCAGCACCGGCCCCGACTGCGCCGCCTGCGAGTTAGGTCACCGGTCACAGATCTAGGTCACCGGTCGCTGGTCACCGGTCACGGGCTGACGCGATTGTGTCAGAATGGATGGCGCGGGCCCGTAGCTCAACGGTTAGAGCAGCAGACTCATAATCTGTTGGTTCCTGGTTCAAATCCAGGCGGGCCCACCAGCAGGGTTCCTTGCGAACTCGGGATTTCGACAGCGGGCTCCCGCTTCGCTCACGCCCGCTCAACGGCTCAAGTTCAAACGAGGCTGGCCCACTAAAGGCTCAGAGTCCACTACACAATCCAACATTGTCTTGGCAATGCGGGATCGGTTGGTCTAACGCCCGACCGGGGTGGCCTGGGTTGCAGTTACCGTTTCGGTTACCTGCGGCGCCGGCGCGTATTGGGTGTTACCAGCCTGATTGGCGATCACCTCACATGTTCCCTTGCCGCTCGTCATGGTGTAGGTTGGGCCGGCGTTCGAACACGATCCCGCGCTGGTGAAAATGACCGGGTTGCCACTCCCGCCACCAGCGGCTGCAACCGTGAAGCTGCGACCGACCAAGGCTCTGGGCGGTGCATTGATGGTGAAGGTGATCGTCTGGCTGTCGGCACCGAGGAGCACGCCGACAACACCGATCGAGCAGTCCCCGGTGCTCGTACAGTAGTTTGTGACAGCCAAGTCGGGGAGACCGTCTCCGTTGAAGTCGGCTAGCCCACGGAATAGGCCCCGTCGCCGCCCGAATTGTAAGGCACCGCACTCTGGAAGGTTCCATCGCCATTGCCTAACAGCACGGCGACAACACCGCTGTTTTCATCGTTGCAGCCGCTAAACCCGCATACGTTTGCGACAATCAGGTCAAGCTTGCCATCGCGGTTTACATCCACAACCGCTACGGAATAGGCGGTGTAACCATCCGAACCGTAAGTCGCAGCGGGTTGAAATGTTCCGTCGCCATTGCCGAGGAGCACGCTCACGGCGCCTGGGGAGATGGTGCCGCCCATGTCGGCCACTACGATGTCGAGCTTGCCGTCTCCGTTTACGTCGGCCACGGCCAAGGAGACAGCCGTGCCGTCTGCACCATAGTTGACAGCCGGTTGGAAGGTGCCGTCGCCATTGCCCAAGAGCACGGCGACGGAATTGGAAAACGCATTGGCGGCCAACAGATCGGGCTTGCCGTCTCCGTTAACATCAGCAATGACCACAGCGTACGTGTTGCCCGCTTGCGTCGCGTAGGTTACGCCTGGCTCGAAGCCTCCGCTTTCGTTCGACAAAAGTATGCTGACGGAGCCGTTGGAATTGCCGTCGGCGATCCAGTTATTAGCCAATGCGAGGTCGGGCCTTCCATCGCCATTGAGATCGGCGGCGGCCAGGCCCAGCGTATAGAGGCCAGTCGAGGAGTAAGACATGGCGGGCTGAAATGTTCCGTCGCCGTTGCCCAGTGATATTGCCACTCCGCCGTTTTCGCCGCTATCGTAGCAGTCGAGGTAGTTCACGCAAAGATTGGAAACGACCAAGTCGGGTTTGCCGTCCTGATTTATGTCCGCCACCGTCACAAAGGTTGCGTCGTCGCCGCCCGAGCTGTAAGTGACCGCCGGCTGAAAGGTCCCGTCGCCGTTGCCGAGGAGAACGGCGACGCTGCCATAGTTGCAATTCGTGGAAACATCGCATCCATTGGCGACAATCAAATCGGGAATACCATCCCCGTTCACATCGGCCACGACCACCGAATTGGGGTCATTGCCTCCGGAGCCGTAGGTGGCCGCCGCGCGGAATGTCGTGTTGGTATCCAGATTCCGGGCCTGGCTCCTGTCCGCAGTGGCGGACACGGCCGTGTTTAGTCCGCCATGAGCGCCTTGCGGGAACGCAGCGACGCCGAGTGCGAGAACCAAAGCGATGACGACCGATGGAAACACAAGGCTGCGAATGGTTCGAAAAGAGAGAGCCGGGGTCCGTTTCATGGCAAGCTCCTTGTCTGGGCGGGCTGCTACTCGTAGCCGGTCGAATATCTGGTGTAAAGTTCGCCTTATTTGGCGCAGGGCCGATGCTGGGGAGGTCGAAGAGGCGAGACTATTTACCAGCGCATCCTATGAAACATCCGACTAATTGTCAATCATGTCGCGCCGTGCCCACGGGCCGTCTATCGCTTCCCGTTAAGCCTGTAGTTTTGCTTACGGATTGCGTCGGGGCCGAATAGTTTCGTTGTAGGGAATCGAAAGGGACCGATCACTGATACACAGAAAGCCGGGATTGTAGTCCTCGGGAGTGAGGCTCTAAAAAATCTCGCAACTTACTTCAACCCCATCTTTCCGTTGAAGTGTTGAATCACTCCGTAGCATTCGCAGGCCGCCGCCTCCAGATTCTTGCGGTTCAATACTCTTACCGTCCCGCGCATGTTCTCGATCAGGCCGGATTCTTCGAGGACTCCCGCAGCCAGTGTTACGCTGGGCCGGCCGGTGCCGAGCATCTGGGCCAGGAATTCGTGGGTCAGGGGAAGCAGTTGCGAGTCGACCCGATCCTGGCACATGAGGAGCCAGCGCACCAGCCGTTGATCGATGTCGTGGAGGCGATTGCAGGCGGCAAGTTGCGCCGTCTGCATGCCGTGCATCAGCGCAAAATGCCCGAGCAAGGATTTGAGGGTGGGCGCGGACGGTAATATCTCCAGAAACGCCTTCGCCGGAATGCGAACGCCGCTGCCCGACATTTGCATGATGGCGCGGAACGTTCCGCGCTGGATGCCCATCATCAGCGGCATGCCCAGCATGCCTTCCTTGCCGACGATTCCGACCTCGACGCTGCGTCCGTCGGAGTTGAGGGCAACGATCGAGGCCATGCCGTCGTTCAGGAAATAGGCGAAATCGATCTTCTCGGCGGGCTCGTGAAGAATCTGGTATTGCGGAAGGTCGACGGGATCGAGTCCCGGACGGAGTAACGCATATTCTTCGTCGGGCAGCGATAACAGAATGATGTTGCGGATTGCTTTCCCGCTGGCGTCGGAACGCTCGCCGGCGCGAACTGGAATGCCGCGGCCGGCTTTCGTTTTTGTGATCGGATTGATTGGGGTCAGTGTATTCACGTCAAATCTGATGCGGAAGGGCATCGAGGTTCGATTCCGGCAAATCCTGTAAACCGGGTAGGAAAGTGACCGACTTCTACCAGGGCGTCCCTTGGGATCGCGAGGCCGGGCAACGTACTCTCCTCATTCATTTTTATCCTTGGGTGAATTGGGAAGTGGATTGGGCGGATCGCAGGGGGCGGGATCGTTCTCGCCTAGAATCCGGTTTAACTCCTGAATGAGATTCAGAAATCTCTGCGGATCCTTTTCTTCCTGAATTCGTGCGCAGAGATCACGCACTCGCGCGCTGCTGATTTTGTCCATGGGAAGGCGGCAGTATGCCAACCCGGAGCGCATCAGGTATGTTCGATTTCATACAGTGGCGCGGAATGACGACAAAATCAGCGCTCCGACAATTGCGCAGAGTTATTGAACCCCTCAAGCCGACGTGACTTTCTTCAAGCCCGATGGGGAGGGCTTGAGACCTTGCCGCGTTAGGGCATCGGCGGGGACAACCGCACAAGCGTAGCCGCATTGCGCAGCTTCCCGAAGCGAGGCTATACTTGGCTTGTGTCGCCCGGTCAGGCGAAGGCGCGATCGGGCGCCGGGAGGCCGTCTTCAGCAGTACTGGGTTTCGAATACGGGCTGCCCAGCCCGCAGCAGTGATCCCTCGGGTCGCTTGCTGGGCAGAACGAATTGCTGCCAGCCTCTTTTTTACGTTTTTTCCCGCCGATTGCCGCGTTTGCGGCGCCCCGCTGATTGAAATTTCCCGAACTCCAGTTTGCAGGAATTGTCTGCGCGAACCGCAGGCGCTGAGCGGATCGTTCTGCTCGGTTTGCGGAGAGGCATGGGACTTTCCGCCGGGACTCGATGCAGCGCGGGCAAAGTGCCGGCTGTGCCAAAAAGCTCATCCGCCGTTTGACCGCGCGGTTGCGTATGGCAGCTATGACGGCACGCTGCGTGACCTGGTTCATCTGCTCAAGTTCCATCAGGTCAGGCCGCTGGTCGGAGTGTTGGGACGGATGCTTGCGAAGAGCATCGAGGGCCTCGAACCGTCGCTGCCGGCGGGAACTATCGGAGTGATTCCGGTGCCGTTGTATCGGAAGAAGAGGGTGCAGCGCGGATTCAATCAGGCGGAGGTTCTGGCGCGGGCCGCGTTGAAGAGTTTGTCCCGTGTTCACGCTGGACGTTTTGAACTTGTGAAGGGAACTCTGGTGCGCTCGCGCGACACGGGCAGCCAGATCGGATTGAGCCGCCATCAGCGGCGAGAGAATTTGCGGGGGGCATTTGCGGTCAGCGATCCAACGAGAATCGAGAATCGCTACATCCTACTGATCGACGACGTATATACGACGGGAGCGACGGCATCGGAGTGCGCGCGTGTTCTGCTGCGCGCGGGCGCGAAGCGCGTGTGGGTGGCGACGGTGGCGCGCACCCTTAAAATCTCGGATATGGCATGGGCGGAGGGTTCACTGGACGAAGCCGCCGGCAGCGGAGACGAGAAGGGGTTGGCGGTCGCGGCACGGGGATAGGGGCGGTCGCGGCAGATAGGGAAAACATTATGTCATTGCGCATGCACAACTTCACGGGAGGCTACCGGCCGCATCCGGGGTTGCTGGCGGCGGCCATGCATCAGGAGAACGACGGCCACGCTCTGCATCAGCCGGTGCTGGTGCTGAACGCTTCCTATGAGCCGATCAATGTGTGCGCCGCGCGTCGAGCCATTGTGCTGGTGCTCAAGGGCATCGCCATGACGGAGGAGGAGAACGGACATTTCCTGCACGCCGCGCGCGTGGCGATGCGTGTGCCATCGGTGATACGGCTGCTTGAGTATCGGCGGATTCCGCACCAGTCGCGGGCTTTGTCGCGCAAGAATATTCTGCTGCGCGACCGCAACACCTGCCAGTATTGCGCGACGACGCTACCTTCCGGCGAACTGACCCTTGACCACGTGATTCCGCGGTCGCGGGGCGGGCTTTCGACGTGGGAGAACCTGGTGGCGTGCTGCCATCCCTGCAACCGGCGCAAGGGCAACCAGCTGCCGCACGAATCCAACATGCGGCCGATGCGCGAGCCGCGCTCGTTCAATCTCCACACCTCGCGCCACATCATGCGATTGATGGGGCACAGCGACGACAAGTGGAGAAAGTACCTGTTCTATTAAGCGCCGTCGCCGGGAGCTCCAGCACGACGTACTATTTGCCGCCGGGTTTCGGACTTTCACACCTCAGCCATCCACACAGATAGTTTTGTTTGGCGGCGGATAATCGCTTTTCGATGGCTGGAATGTCGTCGTCCTGCACATGCACGACTCCGCGCCAGAAAACGACCAGCACTGCCGACACAAGGACAACGCCAGCCCATCCGGGTGCACGCAGCCTGCGCAGGTAAAGACCAACGATCTCGACCGCAGCGCGGAAGAGCAGCGTAAGAGCCAGCAGCTTCACTCCGAGCGCCTGAACCGTCTTCTCCTGGGCGACGAAGGTCGACCCGAGAATCATCACGATCTCGACGATCAGCAGCAGCGTGAACCAGTAACGCATCAGCAGGTTGGCGACGCTGCGTGGAATGGCGGCCTCTACAAGGGCCCAGGTGATCCTGCCCATTTTGACGAAAAAGGCGGCGGGGTTTTTCATGACGGCGTATTTGTCGGACATGGCGTCCATCATGTGGCCGACGATCTCCGCGGAGCGGGCCGCCGAGCGGACGGTGAAGGCAGGGTCGGGCTGAGGAGATGGCGCAGCGCCTACCGGTGTCGCATTATCCCGCAAGGCCTGGCGGAGATTATCGAGCATGGCTGTGGAGGCGTGATAGGAAAGAGGCGGGCGCGGAGTGAGCTTGCGGCGAAGCCAGGCGGTGAGAAGCCCGAGGATGTGGTCGGGACTCATGTTGCGTTCAGTTTCCGGCATGCTCGTTTACCTCCTCATCGTTGTCTCGATCTTTGTGTGTACCTTTCTGTGGCGCACCATTTTTCTTTTCCGAAGCGTGTGAACGGATATCCCCGATGTAGGAGAACGCCGCATTGGCAAGTTGCTGCGCGACGTCGATTTCGCATCCCTTGACGAAATCCCGAAGGATGGAATCGTGCGCATCCTTGATGAAGTCTTCGGCCTCTTTGCCGGGAAGCAGGGATTGAATCAAGCGCTCGGCGCCGTCGAGCCGTCCCCAGAGAATGTCGCTGCGGCGCCAGCGAGGATCGAGGAACGCGCCGAAGTGACCGAGCCAGATTCCCTTGAGCTTATGCATCTGGTGTTTGAGTTCGTCGACGATGGTGGGAGCATCCTCGGGACTGACGCGGATGATATCGACGGGATCGAGTTCCCCGACATCGGTGCCGTAGACGACCGGAAATAGGGAGGCGTCATAATCGGGGAATTGCTCGCAGAGAAGCAGAACTGCTTTGTAAGCCAGCAGGGCGGCGGCGTCAGTGGGCGGCTGTGGCGGGATCTCCTGAGCGAGTTTCGCGACCACGTCCCTGAGGGCCTGGCGGATGATCCTGGCGATCCGGTTCAGTTTTGCTACTAGGCCGGGTTCCTGGATCACCTTGCCGGCATTCTCCACGTATTGGTCTTCGTGGTCGAGCTGAAGAAAAGGCGCAAACTCGCCTCTCGATTTGTCCTTCGGCCTGGTGACGCCGAGCACTTGATTGAGGGGCGACTGCGTCGGGTGGTCTATGTCGAGCACTTCCTCGAGCAGCGACTGCTTGAGTTCATTGAGTTCCTTTGCCAGTTCGACGTTCTCATGGAGATGGCGGGCAGTGGAGCGCAAGAGCCGGAAATGATCGTCGACGGGCTTCTTGAGTCTTCTGAGTTCTGCGCGGAAAGAGATTGTTTCCGCGTCAATCGGACGATTGAAGGAATCCGGCGGAGTAAGTCCCATGGCGCGCATGCGCTGCATGGCCCGGACATCGAGCGTGTAGAGGAAGTCGATCTGACTGGAAACGAACCGGGCCCTGCGGATGTAATAGGCGAGGTCGAAATCGAGAAGGAAGGACGCGATGGTAGTCCCAAAATCGTCTGGGGAGAGATCCTTGGGCTTTTGAGGCCGGTCCTGGAGCGGAATGTCCTCGGCGCGCTCATAAAACATCTTGCGCCAGGCGCGGACGATGCAGCGGATGGCGAAGAAATATGATCCTTCTCGGTCGTACTGAAGGGCCTTGCCGATGACATTGGCCAGGGTGTCGGTAACGTCATAGGCGCGCAAGAGCAGATAGGCGGCATAGGCGGAGCCGTAGGTGACCTGAAGGTCGACGGTAGGAGTAGTCCGATGTTGATCGAGCACGGCGACGTGCTTTTCATTTTTGACAGGTTGAGCCAATCGAAGCGAGATGCCGTTGATGAGTTCGGTGACTTTTCGGATGGTCCGGTTGCGGTCATTGATGCGCAGCAGATCCTCGCGGATGGGCTGATAGTTGGGAAGCGTGATGAGCGCGTCCATCGAATTCTCAAGGGCATTGGGCGCGGAGAGGTCGGCGCTGCGTTGCTGGCTGGTTTGCAATTCGGGGTGTTCGGGCGCGGGCTCAATGTAGAGCAGCTTGCGCCGGCTGGGCACGGTGCTGCTGCGCTTGAGGAGGGTATCGGTCACGTAGCCGAAAGGCTTGTTGTCGAGATAGCCGCCGTCGCCGAAAGAACGCGCGTTCAGTTCGTCGCTCTCCGGTCCTGCTTGATGGCTGTTGGCGAAAAAACGCTTCCATGTGTCGAGGTCGACTTGGTAGGGATAACCGGTGTAGGACGGGGTGAGCTCCGCCACCTTGTTCAAGCACATGGGCTCAAAGGCAAATGGGAACGATGAGGTGCAGCGGGCGGCGAAGGCGAGAAAGGGATTCTGGTTGAGATCAAAATCGCCGGTCGCCTTGCCTGTTTGCGGAGCGCCCGGATCGAGCTCGGGACGACCGTATTTGAAATGGAAAGCCCACTTATAGTTGCGCTCGTAGATGAGGCGGTCGGCGGTGCGGAGCGGAATAACTCGTCCGCGAATATCGGTAGTGGTTACATATAAGTCGAGTTCTTCGACTAATTCCGGATGGGGAGGAGTCGCGGCGCTGGATTTCTTTCTTTTTCCGGCGAAATCGACGTCGGGAAGGTCCATGCCGGTGAAGGCTTCCAGCAGTTTGCAGTACATGCGGTCGCTGTTTAGGAGCGATTTCTGTTTCGACGGTTTGGGCAGGTTGACGCCCTCCACCGATTTGGAGTCGTTGAGGAGCTTGCCGAGGTCGCCCTCCTTGACCCAAAGGTCTTCTAGTTCGGCGATGCTCTGGCCTTTGGCCAGAGCTTTGGCGAGGAAGATTCCGTTGATTCCGCCGGCGGAGGTGCCGGAGAGAATATCCACGATAAAACGCACCCCGTTTCTGCCCTCACCGGGAGTGAGCTTATCGGCGAGCTTGCGATAAACTTTTTCCGTTCCTGAAAGTTCGTCGTCCGCGAAACGGAACTGGCAAACTTCGTCGCCCTCCCAACCTTTGCGGGCGGTCGAACGTACCAGGTGGAGTAACTCCTGGGCGATCCCATTCATGTAAATCGCCAGAGAAACTCCGCCGTACATTACGACGGCGAAGCGTATTTCATTGGTCACGTCAAAGTCCGAAGCCATAGATGCTCCGATCTTTTAGACAGGCTGGAGAAGCTCGCCGGGGGAAGAAGAGAATTCTCCAACGTTAGGTACAGTATGTCAATTGGAAGATTTGGGCTGTTACGCAATCAGAACAAAGAGGGCAGGCTTGACCATGCTCGCGCGGCAGTAATGGTCACGAACGCGGGAACCGTCGCCCTAATGGTTTCCGAGTACACTACAATGAAACGCTCTTGCGCAACACTTTGTAGCGGCAGAAATTCTGGAGTGCACTTATGCCCCCTGCATCGAAGAAAAAGAGCCGAGCGAGGAAAGAGTCCAAGACGCGCCCCAAACGGGTTGAGGCTGCCCACCTTCCGATACCGTCGATGGAGACGAGCTTTCCCATCGTGGCCGTGGGTGCCTCGGCGGGCGGTCTGGAGGCATTCAGCAGCCTTTTGCGCGCGCTTCCACCGCACCCTGGATTTGCCCTGATCTTCATTCCGCATCTCGATCCCACCCACGAAAGCGCGATGGTGGAGTTGCTCTCCCGCACTACGACTTTGCCCGTGCGCCAGGCCGCCCATGGAATGCATGTCGCCATCGACACTATCTATGTGCTGCCGCCGAATTCGGATATGAGCATTGCGGGCGGCGTGTTACATCTGGTGAAACGGGACTCGGCGCGTGGCCATCACATGCCGATCGATACATTCTTGAGTTCGCTCGCCGAAGACCAGACTACCAATGCCATCGGCGTGATCTTGTCCGGCACTGCCAACGACGGGACCAAGGGACTCTCTGAAATCAAGAGCGAAGGCGGAATTACTTTTGCGCAAGACGCCCGGACTGCCAAGTACGACGGCATGCCGAATAGTGCGGTGGAAGCGGGCGTCGTCGATTATGTGCTGGCTCCCGATCGGATCGCGGAGGAACTGGTCAGTATGCGCAGCCAGGCCGCGAAAGGGGAACGGGCCATCCAATTCGACGGTCAGGATCGCCTAATGAAGGAGGTTTTCCGGCTGCTCAAGGGCTTTAGCAAAGTCGATTTCATCGACTACAAGGTTGCGACTATCCGGCGGCGCATTCTGCGCCGGATGAACATCAAGCAGGTTAACGACCTCGCGGACTATGTGAAGCTGCTGCAACGGGACGCTGCGGAGGTGGAGACGCTCTACCGGGACGTGCTCATCAACGTGACTAGTTTTTTCCGGAATCCCGATGTCTTCGACAGTCTGCGGGAGGTCGTCTATCCCAAAATTCTTTCCGACCGGTCGCCGGCGGAGGCGGTGCGGGTGTGGGTGCCGGGATGCGCCACCGGTGAAGAAACATATTCCCACGCGATTTCGCTGGTCGAAATGCTCTCCGAAATGCGGATCGAGGTGCCAATCCAAATCTTCGGAACCGACCTCAGTGAGATCGGGATTCACCGCGCGCGGGCCGGCTTCTATAAGGACACCATCACGAATGAAGTTTCCGAGGTACGGCTGCGGCGCTTCTTCCATAAAGTGCCGGGAGGGTACCAGATTTCGAAGTCGATTCGCGACATGTGCGTGTTCGCAAGCCAGAACGTTTTCAGCGATCCGCCGTTCTCGCGGATGGACCTGATCAGCTGCCGTAATGTGCTGATCTATCTCAGCCCGGTTTTGCAGAAGAGAGTCATTCCGATTTTTCACTATGCGCTGAAAGAAGGCGGATTTTTGCTGGTGGGAAATACCGAGGGTCTGCTGGGCTCGGGCGCGGAGCTGTTCGACCTGGTGCACCGCAAGAGCAAAATTTATCAGAAGAGGCCGGTGCCATCGCCGGTTACATTCGGCCTTACCATCAGCACCCCGACCGAAAAAGGGCCGGAGAAAGCGGCTCGTGGGGAGAGAGAAGAAGAACCGGCCAAACTGCCGTCCGACGTGCAACGCGAAGCGGATCGCCTGCTGCTCACGAAGTATGTGCCTTCCGCGATCGTGGTGAGCGACGATCTTGAGATTTTGCAGACGCGCGGAAGGACGAATCGTTTCCTCGAACTTCCCACGGGCCGGGCCAGCCTGAACCTGCTCAAGATGGCGCGCCCGGGCCTGCTCTATGAATTGCGGTCATTAATCGAGAAGGTGCGCAAGAATTCCGTTCCGACTTCCAAGGAGGGCGTCGTTTTGGAAGACGGCGATGAAATGGCCACCGTGAAGTTGGAGGTGATTCCGTTTCGCACGCCCGCCAGCGACCGGCGGCATTTCCTCATTCTGTTCGAAGAGACGGAGACGCGGGAGGCTGCGCCGCTCGAGACTACGCGCAAAACGGGGCAAGGCGCCTCGGATAGGGGCGAAGTACAGCTTACGCGGCTGAAACAGGAGTTAGCCAGCACCAAGGAATATCTGCAATCGATTATCGAGGCGCAGGAAGCGACGAACGAGGAGTTGCAATCGGCGAACGAAGAGATCCAGTCGGGCAACGAGGAACTGCAAAGCACGAATGAAGAGTTGCAGACTTCAAAAGAAGAACTCGAGTCCGCCAATGAAGAACTGAATACGGTGAATGAAGAGATTCAACATCGCAACCAGCAACTGGCGCAGCTGAGCAACGATCTGATTAACCTGCTGAACAGCGCCACCATCCCGATGATCATGCTGGGCGAAGATTTGCATATCCGGCGCTACACGCCGGAGGCCGAGAGAGTGTTTGGCTTCGCCAGCAATGACATGGGGAAGGCGCTGACGCACCTTCGCCTGACCGTGGAGATTCCCCAGTTCGAGCGATGGATGCTCGACGTGATGCGCGACGTGACCATGCGCACCGAGCAGGTGCAGACGCGTGACGGCAAGACCTACAAGCTCCGCATCACCCCCTATCGCACGCTGGAAAATAAAATCGACGGCGTGGTAGTGACGCTACTCGACATCAGCGATCTGGTCGGGCAGGGCTCGACTAAAAAAGAGAGACGCGTCGACGGCGTTCATTAGAACCAGCCGCCGCTTTAGCGTGCGATGGTAACTCGGCCAACTCCGGTCGAGGACTTTTAGTTATTGCACGGTAGTGGTGTAGATGTATCCGTTGAAAGACTCGTCGTAGCCGGCGCACCAGATTTGATGACCGGACTTGACGGTTTTCTCGGCGCAAGCGTCCATTTCGGCGCCCGTGTTGACGTCGAGCGACCAGGTATTGCCGCCGTCGTTCGAGAAGTAAATTCCGCCAACTCCGCTGTAGATGTTGCCGCCCGCTGCCCAGCCGGTTTTCTTGTCGAGAAAGAGAACTTCGCGAATCGGCCAGGGGCCGTCGAGAGTGCGGCCACTCCAGGTCGCGCCGCCGTTGGTGGTGGTGTGGACCCAGCCTTCGACGTTCGGTGAAATCTCGCCGCCCGCGACCCAGCCGTCTTTATCGTTATTCAGAAAGAAAACTTCACCGTCAAAAACAGAGTCGACGCTGGGGCCGCAGCTCCATGCAGCGCCCGCATTCAGGCTCTGGCAGAAGTCGACGCCGGTCGCGCGAGCGTGCAGGTTTGGTAAGAAGTTGAATTCGAGTCCGAACCAGCCTCCATCGGAATCGTCGACCACCGAGGTCCAGTCGGACGCGCCCACGCCACCATCGCTGGTGTACTGCGCGGTGTTTTGCTGGCCATTGATGAGATCGATGATCAGGCCATTTTTCTTAACAAGGCGCACGCGCTGCACCCAGCCGGTATCGGTCAACGTGATGTCGCTGCCCCAGGTCTTGCCGCCATCGTGGCTCCAGCGAATGAGGCCATAGAAAGAGGACGAATCATAGAAGCCGGAGACGACGATGTTTTTCGCATTGATCGCGTCGACTCCGTAAAAGTAGTACGGGTAGCCAAGGTTGAGGGCCAGGGACCAGTTTTGGCCGCCGTTAGTTGTCTTCCAGACTTGACCGCCCTCCGCCACAGCGTAGCCGACCTGTGCTGACGAGAACGAGATGTCGTGGATGACGGCTCCCGGCAGCGTGGCCTGGAGCGTCCAGGTGTTGCCGTCGGGCCGCGTGCGAATCAGCTTTTGCGGGCTGGCAGCGACATAGGGCCGATCGGCGGAAAGTTCATGGGTCGCGCCCTGGACTGGAACTCTCGCGGAGACGTGATGGACATTCGTTTGAGACATGGCCGGAGGGATGTAGACGGCCAGAAGTAATAAGAAAAGGAATAAGAAAGATGAGACACGGAGAAGTTTCACGGTAGACCTCCTCGAGAGTCGCGCGGGTTCGATGGTCACTTGAGCGCAGCGGCAGTTTAGCACCGGCTGCGCGACTGGGCAATTGGGCGTTGGGCGGGCGGTTTGAAGGAATCTTGGGGTGGGAGGTTCGCTGGCAGAGATCAAAGTCAGTGGTCGTTCTTGCCAAGATACCGGTGCAGAGCATCCTGCCAGGTTGGCATTTTGATTCCATAGACGTTCAGGGTGGCGGGCGAGAGAACCGAATACGCGGGGCGGCGAGCGGGCCGCGGGAACTCTGCCGTCGCTACTGGTTTGACGGTCGCGGGCAAGCCCGAAGTCCGCACGATTTCGCAGGCGAAATCGTACCAGGTGCAGTCGCCGGAGTTGGTGGCGTGCACGATGCCGCTCGCTTGCTGCTGGCAGAGTTGGGAGATGGCGGAGGCGAGATCGGGCGCGAAGGTGGGCGAGCCGCGCTGATCGTTGACGACGGAAAGCTGGGGCGACGGATTGTCCGGTTTAGGCGTGGCGAGCTTCAGAATGGTCGCCGGAAAACATTTGCCACCGTGGCCGAAGAGCCATGACGTTCGCACGATGCAGACTTCGGGAACCAGTTCGAGCAGTTGTTCTTCGGCGCGGGCTTTGGTCTCGCCATAGACGCTCATTGGATGGCGTGGATCGGTGGTTTCGTAGGGCGAGGTCTTGATGCCATCAAATACATAGTCGGAGCTGAGAAATAGCAGACGAGCAGCGGTGGCGCGTGCGGCCTGGGCGACGTTTACCGCGCCCTGATGATTGACGGCGAACGCCAGATCGCGGTTTTTTTCACAGCCATCCACGTCGGTATACGCGGCGGATAGGACAATCCAGTCGGGTCGGGAATCGCGCGTGACCTGCTCGACGCGGGAGCGGTCGCGAAGGTCGGCGTCGCGCGAGGAGAGCGCGGTGAGTTCGACACCGTCGAAGGCTCGAACCAGTTCCTGCCCGAGCAGTCCCGAGGCTCCAAATAGCGTGAGGCGCATAGCGGCATTGTAGCTGGGATCGATGGAAGCTTATTTGAGCGTGGACTGGGAATTTCCTGGGCTGGGCTGGCGAAGTTTATGAAGAATAAGCATGCCGCTGATTCCGAAACAGACGACCGCGCCGAACGCCATTGCGTCGAGGGTGGATTGCGCCAGGCGGATACGATCTCCGAGCAGCGTGGTGGCGGCAAGCATCACGCCCAAAACGTTAAGCCAAAGAGGAGAGTGTAGCTGGGGAAGGTCACGCCGAAAGCGAAGTTGGAGAAGGAGCGCGGCCAAACCGATTGCCGAGACCACCACCAGTGCGACCGGACTGAGAAACGCTCTTGGACCGGTGTAGATTACGACCAGCGCGAGCGCGAGAATCAGAAGGCCGGAGGCAATTACGGTCCAGCGGCGGGCGACTCCAGCGTGGGTGTGCGGCGCTGTCTGTCCGTCTTCCGGTGGCATGGCGCGATTGTACTACCTGGGCGCTCGATATGATTCGAATGTCATGCCGAGAATTGCGTGCTGCTCGGCATCCACTCCGCCGGACGATTTTCACCGTGCGACATGGCATAGAGAACCAGTTCGACGCGGCTTGAAACTCCCAGCTTGTCAAAAATTCGCAGGAGATATTTTTTGATGGTGTGCTCGCTCAGGCCGAGTTCGACTGCAACCTCGCGATTGCTCAATCCGTCGGCGACCAGGGCGACCACTTGTTCCTCGCGCGGGGTCAGCAGCGACCGGCCGTGCGAATTCACGACGCGCAGGGCGGGGACTTCGGCGAGCGCATCCATGACGTAGTGCATCTGCTGGTTGTTGATCCAGATCTCTCCCTGATAAACGGACTGGATGCACCGGCAGAGCATACGAAACGGGTCATGCATGAAGAGGAAAATTCCTTTCGCGCCGGCGCGCAGCGCGTTCAGCACCAGATCGCGGTCGTCGCTTTCGGCGAGCAGCACGGGGGCAACCCCCGGATGTGTAATGCGAAACCATCGCAGCAAACCCCAATCTGGTAGCTGGCTGCCAGCGACCAGAGCGACATCGACAGGATTGGCGCTGAGAAAATCCTGGAGCGCGGAGGTGTTCAGCGGAACGGCGGAGACGTGAAATTCACGGCGCGCGCGCAGAGCGCGCGTGAGCAGCTGCGATTGCAGGGGACCGGAGTCGGCCACGAGCACATGCACGATGGCGGTTTTGGCGGGTGCGATCGGCGACGGTTTGCCGTCGCGACGAGAGAGCGAGGGAGTAGTTCTTAGCAGGCGGGGCTTCACGGGATCATAATGCCCGAAAGAGCAGGAGTCGGATGTAGGGTTGATCACACCCCGTTAGTGATGAATCCGGGGTGCCCGGTCCACTTTGGTGGAACTCCTCTTGGGCACCGCGATTTGGGCACCCATTTTGTCCCTGATCGGCGTCGGCGGACGAAAGGCCACTGCTGGCGGGCCGACTGGGGAATTCGTCACAGATTGATTGTGTTCGTTTCTACCCTATACATCGGTAGGCAACACTTTCCATGTCTTGTTGTCCTTTGGGTCTGACCTTACCGTCATGCACACAGCTTGATCGCCCGAGCTGTAATGACCGTTGAGCAACGGTGAGTATGGAGAATGAAAGTAAAAGTAAAAGTCGTGGTTTTAGTGGCTGCGGGCCTGCTCAGCTCGCAGCTGGCGGCAAGCGCGTCCGCCCAGGAAGCTGCTACATCACCGGTTTCGGTGAGTGGGTCATCTGCTCCGTTGCCCAGTAAGGTCGTGACGGCGGAGAGTTCGCAGGACCCGGACCGGACCGAAATGAGCAGTTCCAGGAGCGGCGCGATTGCAAAGCCCGATAAAGCGGTTGGCATGGGAGATCCTGCATTCGGAGGGGAGCGCCATCCGCTTTACCGGCTCACCAAATCGGACGTGGTCGAGGCGAGTTTCACTTTTTCGCCCGACTTCAATCAAAACCTGACAGTGCAACCGGATGGCTTTGTCGCCCTGAAAGGCGCGGGCACAATCTATGCCGAAGGCCTGACACTGCCCCAACTCCAGCAGGCGATGGCGGAGGCTTACCGTCAGTTTCTGCACGACCCGGAGATCTCGCTCGCCTTGAAGGAGTTCGACAAGCCATATTTTCTCGCCTCGGGAGAAGTGGCCCGGCCGGGCAAGTATGAGCTGCGCGGTGATGTGACGGTGAACGAGGCGATTGCGATCGCGGGGGGCTTCACGCAGCAGGCGCGCCATTCGCAGGTGGTGCTGTTTCGGCGGGTTTCCAGCGAAGTTGCGGAGGCCCATGTCCTGGATCTAAAAAAAATGCTGGCTTCGCGCGACTTGCGCGAAGACTTGCACCTTCGGCCGGGGGACTTCATATTCGTCCCGCAAAGCCGGATTTCGAAAATTCGCAAATTTGTTCCCTCCAATTCCTTGAGCTGGTACGTCAACCCTCTGCAGTACTAACCAGTTAAATAAGAAGGAGCGCAGACACCGATCGACTGTCTCTAGTCTGGCGGACTTCCCGCCAATCGGATTGTCTGCGACGACGCCATGACCTCCGGAACCTCGGGAAACGCTCTTCCCACGCCCGCACTCACACCGCGCGACCTGGCAGCGACGCTGTTCCGCAGACCCAGCCTCATACTCGGCTCGTTTGCCATCATGCTGGCGGCGACGATGTTGCTCGTTGTCTTCTCTGCGCGCTATGAAGTGCACTTCAAGGTCCTGCTGCGGCGAGGAAGGTACGATCCCGTGGCCTCGGCGCAGCCCACGAGCGCAATGGACGTCAGCCGCCCCGAGATTACGGAAGAGGAACTCAACTCAGAAGTTGAGCTGCTGCGCGATGAAGATCTGCTGAAACAGGTGGCGAGCGCGGCGGGCCTGATTCCGTCCGGCACGCCGCCCGAGCAGCGGCCGGCGGAAATCGAGCACGCCGCGCGCCAACTGGCTCGGCGGCTGGATGTGGATGCGCTCAAGAAATCGAACCTTGTTCAAGTGTCTTATAAGGACAGGGATCCTCGGCGCGGGGCTCGTGTGCTCAACGCGCTGGCCGACGCGTATGTGGCGAAGCACACCAGGCTGCAGCGGCCGTCAGGCGAGATCCAGTTCTTCGATCGCGAAACCGACGAAAGCGCGCGGCGCCTGCGGCTTTCGGAGGATGCGCTCGTCAACTTCACGCGCGCGCGTGGGGTGGTCTCCGGTGCGATGGAGCGCGACATCGCGCTGCAAAGATTGGGCGAAGCGGACGCCGCCTGCCGGCAGACCGACCAGGAACGGGTGGATACCGAGCACTCCATCGCGTCACTCAAGGAGCAGCTCAAATCGTTTCCCACGCGTTCGGTGACGCTCAAGCGATGGGCGGATAATCCGCAACTGCTCGAGAAGCTGAAGACAAATCTGCTGGATCTGCAATTGAAGCGCACTGAGCTTCTCACGCGCTTTCAGCCGTCGTATCGGCTGGTGATGGAGGTCGATCAGCAGATCGAGCAGGCGCGGGCGGCGATCTCCGCGGAAGCCTTGACGCCAATGCGGGACGAGACCAGCGATAAGGACCCAAACTACGAGTGGGCACGCCTGGAACTCGAAAAAGACGAGGTGCAGCTGGCGGGCCTGCGCGCGAAAGAAAACGATGCGTCCGCACAGGTTGCGGGGTTGCGCTCCACGGCTGCGCAGCTGCAGGCAAGCTCGATCGACCAGCAGGACCTGATGCGCACTGCGAAGGCGGATGAGGATGCGTATCTCCTCTATGTCCACAAGCGCGAGGAGGCGCGGATTGGCGACGCTCTTGACGAGCAACGAATCCTGAACGTGGCCATTGTCGAACCACCCATCGCCCCGGCGCTGCCGAACCATTCCATCCTCTTTTACAGCGCGCTCGCGGTTGGCCTTTCCGGCTTTTTTGCAGTGGGGGTGGCTTTCACTGCCGACTACTTTGACTCGACCGTACGTACTCCGGATGAAGCGCAGCAGCTTCTGGAAGTGCCGGTTCTCGCCTGGCTGCCGGCGCCGCAGACGGGGTCAGGCCTTCTCACGTGGCCCAACAAGGCGCCGAGGGTCGTGCCATGAGCACCTTCGGAGAATTGCTGCGAGCCATGCCGCTCCCGGGCGAGCGTGATTCTTACGATTTCCGGGAGGTCCGGGCATCGACTCGTGTGGAAGCAAAGAGCGAAGAAAGAGCGTGGTGGGCACTTTCGCTGCGCGACGAACAGATTCAGGCTCTGGTTCAGCAACTCTTCCTGCAGCGTGAGGGGCGACAGGTACGGAATGCCGCTTTCGCTCCCGTGGAAGCGTCGACCCAGACGGCGCCGATGTGCCTGGATATTGCGAAAGCTCTCGCGTCCGGGGGGAAATACGACGTTGGGCTGATCGACGCGGGCTGCGAGAGCGCGGCTCTGACGCAGCAATTGCAGATCGAGACCCCCGTGTATGCGCAGCCCATTTGGCCGGTTTCCTCCCGCCTGTGGCTGGTGCCGCGGCAAAGCTGGCGGAGCGAGACGGAATCCCAGTTGGTCACCGACCACGATCTCGAACGCCTGCATGACTTCATGGGGGAATTCGATTTTTCCATTGTGTACTGTGCGCCCGTTTCCTGGCCGACGGCCAGAATCGCGCGCGGTTGCGATGGCCTGGTTCTGATTCTGACCGCCAACAAGACCAGGCGGCTGGTGGCGGCACGAATCAAGGACCAGTTGGCAAAGGCACAAGTTCCACTGCTCGGCACAGTGCTCGCGGAACGCCGTCTGCCGGTGCCGCAAGGGCTCTACAGGAAGCTATAACTATGGGCGAACTAGTCACAAATGTGGGATGGACAACAGACCCCCCGGATGGACCTTCACAGTACGCGCGCATGATTCCGGGCACGTCGATGGCGCCGGCGGGTTTGCGTGCGGAACGCGCGCCAGCATCGCCAAAAAGGACGCCCGCGGCGGCGGAAGGTAAGCCTTTTGAAGCCAGACCCGCGCATACCGAGGCACAGACCCTGCGGCCGCATCCGGCGGTTAATGCTTTCCCGCTTTACATGGGAGTGGCGAAGGATCTGTTGATTCTCACGGTCATGTGCGGGGCGCAGATGCTGATATTGCCGGCATGGAGCCTGCGGCCGTTGGATCTGCCGCTCTTTGAGGTGCTGGTCACGCTCTTCGCTTTTACCGAAGGGATCTATTCGAAGAACATCAGCGCCTCGGCGCAAACCATCCTTCCCGGATTAGCGCGGTCGATTCTGTTCGCCATCGCGTTGCTGTTTTTTGCGAAACACGAGGGCATGGGCATGGCCGCTCTGCTGGCAACGGCCGCCAACAGTCTAGTGGGACTGCTGTTGTTCCGGCATATTAGCTATCTGGCATGGACGCGCCCGCATCATTGCAACGAGTTGCGAAACGTGCTGATCGTCGGCGGAGGACCGGTTGCCCGCTCGATTGCGCGAGTCCTTTGCAACGATCCGCTGCACCGAACGTTCGTGTGCGGTAGCGTCGATAACGACTCGCCCCTCTCCTCCAGCGTGCTTGGGCGAATCGCGGACCTGGACTGGCTGGCACGCGGAGAATTCATCGACGAGGTCGTCATTGCCCTGCCTGATCGGCCCGACCAGGCCCGCGAGGCTGCTGAGGCCGCGCTGCGCAATCACCTCGACATTCGAGCGGTTCCGGATTTGCCGGAAGGATATTGGCCGGAAGCGGGCGTGGATTTCATCGGCGATGTTCCGGTTGTGACTCTTCACCGCGAACTGGTGCCGAGCGCCGGACTTTTCGCGAAGCGTTTGATCGATGTCGTGGGCGCAGCGGTTACGCTCGGGCTGGCGAGCCCGATTATGGCGATCGTAGCGCTGCTGATTCGACTCGATTCCAGCGGGCCGGTCATTTATGGCGCGGAACGGACCGGCGCCAAGGGGCGCCGATTCCACTGCTACAAATTCCGCTCGATGGTCTCGAATGCGGATGGACTGAAGGCCGACCTGAAATCGCGCAACCAGCGAGAAGGGCCGATCTTCAAGATCGTTGACGACCCGAGAATTACCCGTGTCGGACGCTTCATCCGTCGCTACAGCCTCGACGAACTGCCGCAGCTCTGGAATGTGCTGCTCGGGGATATGAGCATGGTGGGGCCGCGGCCGCATCCGGTCGACGAGGTCAACCATTACGAACTTCATCATTATCGCCGGTTGGATATGAAGCCGGGCATCACCGGACTCTGGCAGATCACGGCGCGGCACTCGCCCTCGTTCGAGCTCAACATGCATCTCGATCTCACCTATATCGAAACCTGGAGCCTGCGGCTCGATCTGCGCATCCTGCTGGGGACAATTCGGGTTCTGTTCCGGCCAGAGGGCGATTAGCGTTCACGCCTATGAGCAGCCAAGCCATCGTTTGGGAACACAAGATTAGCCCCATCTGGGGGGCGGCGGCGCTGGCGATTCGCCCCCTGCATCTGGCGTTGGCCTATCCGTCGGTACTCTATGTCGGCGCCATGACCGTCTTTTTATTCCGGCCACCGGATTTGTTCTCGTTTTATGCCGATCGCATCGCCTTCGGTTTCCTGGTTTTTTTCGTCGGCTTGCGTGCGATGGCATTGCGGAGCCCGATTCCTTTCTTTGCCGGGCTCACGATTCCGATGCTCGGTTTAGCGGCTCTGGCAATGCTGCGCGCGCTGCGCGAGCCTTTCGACGCACAGCTCTGGAGTATTGTTGCCAGCAAATTCATTGTGCCGTGCGTGCTATTTCATATTGCGGTCCTTGTATTTCGTGGGCGGTCGGCGCGCCGCCATTTTGAAATCTTCGTCGCTCTCGTTCTCGCCTATCTGATTTTTACTTCGATCGCATTCCTTGCGAATGCCCGCTCGCTGATTTTTCCCCGCTTCATCCTCGACGAGAGCATGGGGTTTCATCCTGACCGCGCGCGCGGCCCGTTTCTGCAGGCGGTTGCCAACGGTGTGTCGCTGAACATGCTGGGTATTCTTGTGCTGGTGCTGGCGCGGAAAGGGAAGAGGTATGTCTGGCTGCTGTGGCTGGCCTTGCCCGTGGCCATTCTGGCGACCATGACGCGCGCGGTTTGGATTGCCTTCGCACTCTCAGCGTTCGTTCTGGGTTTTCGAATGATCCGGCGTCGTCTGCTGGCGGCGATCGTGCTGGTCGTCGTCGCGAGCTTGCTGGGTGGGATTGCGCTGGGAGTGAGCAATCATTCGCTGCAAGACGCGTTATCGGACCGCACCAGCGAACGCGGACCGGTTGAGGCGCGCATGGCGGTGTACGAGGCCGGCTGGGCCATGTTTAAGGAACATCCTTTGACCGGATGGCCCGCCGGGCAGATGTATGCCGAGTTGGGGCGACGCATGGAGGGCTATCACCTGCGCATCTTCTATGTGCACAACACCTACCTGGCTCTGCTCGTGGAGTTCGGCGTTCCCGGCCTGGCCATCTACGGCATTCTCTTCTTCAACCTGTTTCGCCTTACGGGCAGAAGTATGGCGAACGAGTCTGCTACGGTGGCCGCTCTGCGCAAGGCATGGCCGATTCTCTTATCCGTCTACCTGATCAACGCTTGCTTCGTCGATATGACATATCAGTTCGTGATTGGCCTGCTCTTCACGGTGGCGGGCATGTTGTGTGCCAGCGAGGAGCGGTGTGCGAGCGAGGAACCGGCATCATGACGACTGTGGCCTACATTGCCAATGAGTTTCCTTCCGCGCTCGAGCCTTACGTGATGGATGAGATCAACGAGCTTCGGCGACGCGGGATCAATGTTGTTTGTTGCAGCGGAAAACGGGTGGCTCCGAACACGCTGACCCTTGCGGAGCGCGCCTTCTGGAAAGAGACGTTGTACTGCCAGCCTTTCTCCGACGATCAATTAATGCGGGCCGTGAGGCGGCTGGCCTCGGACCGCCAAATGGCTTGGCCTCTTCTGCGGGCTCTCTTCGTGGCGCGCAACACGTCACCGACGCGCCGCATCCGCACGTTCGGCCACACGCTGATGGGAGCAGCTCTGGCGGAGCAACTTTCTGGGATGAATATCGAGCACATCCACTGTCATCACGGGTATTTCGCCTCCTGGATGGCGCTCGTTGCCGCGCGGCTGCTGGGGATCGATTTCAGTATCACGCTGCACGGCTCGGACGTTCTTCGCCGCGCCGATCTTCTGGAGGCCAAGCTCGCCGCATGCAAATTTTGTGTAACCGTTTCTGAATTCAACCGCCAATACCTCCTGCGGAAATTTCCATCGATTCAGCCAGCGAAGGTGCTGGTGCAGCGGCTGGGAGTTGATCGCGTTATCTCCCGGCCATTGCCCCCGCGGCTGAACGATGAGCGGCGTACCTTTTGCCTGCTGGCGGTGGGACGGCTGCATCCCGTCAAGAACTATGGCTTCCTCATCGAGGCGTGCGCGGCGCTGCGCTCGCGCGGGTTGAATTTCCTATGTTGGATCGCCGGGGAGGGCTCGGAGCGCCGAGCCCTCGAACGGCAGATCGTCCGGCTTGGCCTCCAATCTCGTGTCCGGTTGGTGGGACATATTCCGCGGCGCGATCTCGTCGGCTTTTACAGCCATGCCGATCTCGTTGTCATGACCAGCAAGAGTGAAGGGATTCCCGTCGCCCTGATGGAAGCGATGTCGTGCCGCAAAATCGTGCTGGCTCCGCAAATCACGGGCATCCCCGAACTGGTCGAGCATCAACGCACCGGCTTCCTCTACCCGCCCGATTCGCTCGAGGACTTCGTCGATTCCGTTTGCAGGATTCACGCGAACCATGTTGAGACCAACGGCGATGCGCTGGGTGCAATTCAACGGGCCGCAGCGGCCAAGGTTGAGGATTCGTTCCACCGCCAACGGAACGTACGAGCCTTTGCCGATCACTTTTTGGAACTCATTCCCCAAGCGGACGGAGATTATGAGAATTCTGTACGGCAACAAATTTAACTATCGCTTCAGCGGAACCGAATCTTATCTCTTCGACCTGATAGAGCGAGTGGACGAGCGCGGGCATGAGACCGCGCTCTTCAGTATGGATCACGGCTCGCCCTCGGCGTTTCGCGGCCGCAGTTATCTCATTCCGTATATCAACTTCAAGGATCCTGCTGCCGGGCTGCTCACCAAGGTGCGGCGAGCGGCGCGCGCCATCTATTCGCCCTCGGCCCGGCGTTCGATGAAAAGGTGCATCACCGACTTCTTGCCGGACCTCGCACACATCCGCGGAATCTATCATCACCTTTCGCCTTCAATCCTCTGGGAACTGAAAAGCCGCGGCGTGCCTGTGCTGTATCACCTGAACGACTTCAAAGTTCTTTGCCCGACCTACAACATGGTTTCGCATGGGAAGGCCTGCGATTTGTGCTCCGGCGGCGCGTTCCACCATGTTGTTACGGAGAGCTGTTATGCGGGATCGCGAGCCAGCGCGGCAGTATTGGCGGCGGAGGCCTACCTGCACCGGTGGCTGCAAACTTATCAGCAGTGCGTCGATCTTTTTCTTGCGCCCAGCGAATTTGTGCGCGACAAGCTCATCAAGCACGGCTTCCCGGCCGCGCGAATCGAGGTGCTTCCGCATTTCCAGGAATTGCCGGCGGAATTGCCGGCAGAAGATCAGTTGGGGAAAGACGAACGCTACCTGCTCTACTTTGGCCGGCTCTCCGAGGAGAAAGGCGTCGCGGATCTCTTGCGGGCGCTCGCTCTGCATCCGGATCTTCCAGCCGTGATCGCGGGCGATGGTCCGGAAAGAGCGCGGCTTGAGGCCCTGGCTGGGGAATTGAACCTGAGCCGCGTGCGGTTCATCGGTCATGTGGGCGGCCAGGAATTGAAGAAAATAATCGCCGGCTGCGGCTTTTCAATTTTCCCATCGCACGCCTATGAAACGTTGGGCAAATCGATTCTGGAGTCCTATGCCTATGCGCGGCCAGTGATCGCTTCCGACCTTGGCTCCCGGCGCGAAATCGTCGAGCAAGGCGTCACAGGGTTACTCTATTCCCCGGGCGACATCCCGCAACTGTCGAATTCGATCGCGTTCCTGTCAGGGCGTCCCGACCTTGCGAAGGCGATGGGCATGGCCGGGCGAGACCGCGTGCGCGCCAAACACGATCCTGATCAGCACCTCGAGAAAATGCTGGAGGTTTACTCAAGACTGGCGAGATCGAACAAGATTCTGTCTTTTCCTGGAGCGTCGGCAGCGAACACGCCGAGTGAGCCATCCGTGCCTCCGCGCAAGGTACGGGTTGCCTTCATCGGCGGGCGTGGAGTGGTTTCAAAATATAGTGGGATCGAGTCGTTTTACGAGCAGGCGGGTGGGGAACTCGCGCGTCGCGGTCACGACGTGACTGTGTATTGCCGAAGCTATTTCACGCCGCGTATGGAGGAGCACAAGGGCATGCGCGTGCGGCGCCTGCCGGTAATCCGGTCCAAGCACCTGGAGACGGTGGTCCACACGCTGCTGAGCAGCCTCGATGCGATGAGGGCGAACTATGATGTTGTGCACTACCACTGTCTTGGTCCGGCGCTGTTTTCGTTCTTGCCGAGGCTCGCCGGCAAGAAAACGGTGGTTACCGTGCAGGGTCTTGACTGGCAGCGCGCCAAGTGGGGACGAGTCGCCGCGCGCGTGCTGCGTTGGGGAGAGGCCGCAGCGGTCAAGCTTCCCCATGCGACCATGGTCGTGTCGCATACTCTTCAGCAGTATTACCGCAACCAATACCAGCGCGAGACAACGTACGTTCCGAATGGTGCGAACATCACGGCTTCCCGCCCGGCGGTTCAATTGCAGCAGTGGGGCCTGGTAGCGGATAAATATGTTCTTTTCCTGGGCAGATTTTCGCCGGAGAAAAATTGCCATCTGCTTGATCGAGGCGTTCGAACGAATTCAGACGGACATGAAGCTCGTCCTCGCCGGAGGGTCCAGCCATTCCGATGATTATGTCGAGGGGCTTCGCTCGCACGAATCGGCGCGCATTCGGTTTCTGCCCTGGGTTTCGGGAGCGAATCTGGAAGAGCTTCTCCAGCATGCGGCGGTGTTTGTGCTGCCGTCGGAGATCGAGGGCTTATCTCTGGCGTTGCTCGATGCGATGGCTGCCGGAGTGTGCGCGCTGACGAGCGACATTGCCGAGAATCGCGAGGTGGTCGATGACGTCGCTTTCACGTTCCGGCGCGGTGATGTCGGCGATCTTGAACGCATGCTCGCGCTGCTTGTACAAAGTCCTGAACTCCGGAGGCAGGCCTCTACGCGCGAGCGAGCTCGCGTTCAAAACGAATATCTCTGGCCTGAGATTGCCGCTTCCATCGAACGCATATACCACGACGTGCTCGGCTGGCCGCCCCGCAAACGGTTGCCCGACCGTGAGACGCCTGCAAAGTCCCTCTCGGCCAAGGCCATGAGTTAACGGTTCGCCGTGCTCGAGCACAAGAACATCACGCGGGCAGTACCGGGTGCTTGCTACGAGAGACATTACCGGGCGTGACAGTTGGCGGTGACAGCCGGCAGTAACAGTTGATGACCGTCGCACCCACAACAGTCCACACTTTAATTAGAATCAGAAGGCCGCTCGCTGACGACACAATCGCGCGGCGATTCCAGCATGGAAGATCTGATTCTCGTTACCGGCGGGGCGGGCTTCATCGGCTCCAACTTCGTCCTTCAGTGGATCGCCTCCGAGTCCGCGCGCGTCCTGAATCTCGACAAGCTGACCTATGCCGGGAATCTCAATAATCTGCGGTCGGTGGAAAGTCATGGCCGTTACCGCTTCGAGCGCGGCGACATTGTAGACCGGCAGTTGATCAACAGGCTGCTGGAGCGCGAGCGGCCTCGCGCCATCGTCCATTTCGCAGCGGAGAGCCATGTCGATCGCTCGATTCACGGTCCCGACGATTTTATTCGCACCAATGTAAATGGCACATTCAGCCTGCTGGAAGAAACTCGTGCCTATTGGTCTGCGCTTGGCGAGCCAGACCGCTCCGCGTTTCGGTTTCTGCACGTCTCGACCGACGAGGTCTATGGTTCGCTAGGTCCCAATGATCCCGCTTTTACGGAGAAGACGCCATTTGCGCCGAACAGTCCGTATTCGGCTTCCAAGGCGGCTTCTGACCACCTCGCCCGCGCTTATCATCACACGTACGGTCTGCCGACTCTTACCACCAACTGCTCCAACAATTATGGCCCCTATCAATTTCCGGAAAAGCTGATCCCGCTCATCATCCTGAATGCCTGTTCGGGCAAGCCGCTTCCGGTCTACGGCGATGGGCAAAATGTTCGCGACTGGCTCTACGTAGAAGATCATTGCCGGGCGATTCGCACGGTGCTCGCGCATGGCCGGGTCGGAGAAACTTATAACGTCGGTGGCCGCAGCGAGAAGAAGAACCTTGATATCGTCGGAAGCATTTGCCGGCTGCTTGACCGGCTTCGCCCCAACGATCCGACGATGCCGCACGAGAAACTCATCACCTTCGTGAACGACCGTCCTGGCCACGACCGCCGTTACGCGATGAATACCGACAAAATCGAGAGCGAACTCGGCTGGCATCCCACCGAAACGTTCGAATCGGGCCTCGAAAAAACTGTTCGCTGGTATCTTGAACAGGAGGACTGGGTGCGCGATGTAACCAACGGAAGTTACCGGCAGTGGATCGCGCGGCACTACACGACTGAGCAATGACTGAACGATAAATGACTGAACAATAGAAGATGACCAAAACATCGAAAACAACTTACAAGGGCATCATTCTCGCGGGGGGCTCGGGCACGCGGCTCTATCCCGTTACGCACGCAGTCGCAAAGAGCCTGCTGCCGGTCTATGACAAGCCCATGGTGTATTACCCGCTCTCGGCGCTGATGCTGGCCGGCATTCGCGAAATTCTTTTGATCTCGACCCCCGACGATCTTCCGCGCTTCCAGCAACTGCTGGGCGATGGCTCGCGCTATGGAGTGCATTTTCACTACGCGTTGCAACCGAAGCCGGAAGGCATCGCGCAGGCGTTTCTTATCGCGAAAGATTTCATTGGTCACAGTCCGTGCGCGCTCGTGCTGGGCGACAATATTTTCTACGGTCACGATCTGGTGCGGGAACTGCGAGCGGCTGCGCAGCAAAAGACGGGCGCGCGCGTTTTCGCCTATCCGGTCAACGATCCCGAGCGCTATGGCGTGGTTGAGTTCGATGCGCAGGGCAAGGCGCTCAGCATTGAAGAGAAGCCTAAGCAGCCGAAGTCGCGGTATGCGGTGACCGGTCTTTATTTTTACGATCGGCAGGTGGTTGAGATTGCTGCCAGCCTGCGCCCATCGCGCCGCGGCGAACTCGAAATCACCGACGTTAATCGCGCTTACCTGAAGCGTGGAGAACTTAACGTCTGCGTTATGGGACGCGGCATGGCGTGGCTCGACACCGGCACGCACGACGCCTTAACGGAAGCCTCTCTCTTTATTCAGACACTCGAAAAGCGGCAGGGGCTGATGGTTGCCTGCCCCGAGGAGATCGCGTACCGTTCGGGATACATCAATGCCGAGCAGCTCGCAGCGCTGGCGCATCCCATGCGTAACAATGCCTATGGGGCCTATCTGTTGCAGCTGCTGAAAGACCGCGTTTTCTAGGAAATCTTTCGGATCAATATTGTCGTAGACATGAAAAAGATCGCCACCAGCCTGACCGGAGTTCTGCTCCTCGAGCCGCGCGTCTTTGGCGATGACCGCGGATTTTTTCTCGAGAGCTACAACCAGCGCACGTTTGCGGAACTCGGCATTCCCGACGCATTCGTGCAGGACAATCACTCTTATTCAGAGAAGAATGTGGTGCGCGGATTGCACTACCAGATTCTTCAGCCGCAAGGGAAGCTGGTACGCGCGATCGTGGGCGAGATTCTCGACGTTGCGCTCGATTTGCGCCGCTCTTCTCCGACCTTCGGAAAGTGGGAGGCGTTTACGCTGTCCGGCGAAAATAAATTGATGTTATGGATTCCGAAGGGCTTCGCTCACGGATTTCGCGTGGCATCGGCGGACGCACATGTGTTCTATAAGGCGACCGATTTCTACGCTCCGGAACACGAGCGCACGATCGCCTGGAACGATACCGGCTTGCGCATCGACTGGCGGCTCGACGGCGACCCGATTGTCTCTGCAAAAGACCAGCAAGGAACGAAGTTCGAAGTGGCCGAGAAATTTGACTAAGCGGCTGAGCTCGCTACGAGGCGCGCGTGTGCCCCGATCGCAGCGTTCTTAGTTCAGGCGGAACTCCACGGCAATTGTCGTCTCCACTGCGATCGCTTGTCCGGATGACTGATACGGCTCGAACTTCCACGAGCGCACTGCATCTTCCGCCGATCGAACCAGTTGGTCGTCCCCGGAAACGGGCCGCAGGCGCGTGACCGTTCCTTCTTTGCCGATTATGGCGTCGAGAATGGCGAGGCCTTGCTTGCCGGTTTGGCGCGCGTCCTCGGGATAGACGGGATCAGTCTTCGAAACGATGCGCATCTCCATCGTCTCCGGGGAAACCCGCAACGGTGCGTCTGCTTCCCGCACGGCGGCCGCGCCAACTTCCAACTCCTTCCACGAGCGCTGCCATTGCCACCAGCCGAGGCCGGCCATCATGAGCATCGCGCAGAGTAGAAGATAAAAACGTCCTCGGTGGACTCTGATCCGAGGTGGCGACTTCTTTGCGGGCTCTACTGCGGGAGCCATAATAACGAGCGCCGGGGACGCAGGTTCTATCTGCTCTTCTTTTCCCTCGTTGTCTTCCGCTCTCTCAATGATCGGATCGGACAGCTGATTCAGCCGGTAGGCCCAGTAGCGAATCATCTCGCGCTGCTCAATCGGAAGCCCGATGAACTCAAATCCGCAACGCAAGTTGCCCTGATATCGCACCCGCGCGCGCGCCCGGACAGGAACGCCGACATTCGGGAGCCGCAGTTCGACCGCCACGTGCTGGCCGGCGGAAAGTTCGCCAGCCACCATTCCGCCGACGCCGCCTTCGCTGAGGTCAGTGCACCGGCCCGGCAAATTTTCAGGGACGCCCGACCGCAACGCGATCACGTCCAGCGGGACATGGATGGAATGGCGGGAAGAAATTCGGCGTTGTACTTTTTCGAGCGCCGGCGATACGGCTGCACTCATGGAACCTCCGCAAGAGCTAAACCAGGTGTCATGCGGCTGGAATCAGCGGACGAAGTCGGCGCTTGCTGGATTGATAGCAAGAGTATAGCGGAATGCGCATCGATTGTTTTCCTCAAAATTATCGATGCGGCCTTCTTCGAGCCGCAGGCTTTCCCAGATCGGAATTCTTTATTCCAGATCTCGCCAGTTCAGCCCGACACCGAGATCGATACGCAGCGGGACCGCCAGTTCGTGTACGCCTTCCATGTGCTCGCGCACCAGGGACTTCATCGCATCCAGCTCAGCATCCGCCACCTCGAACACCAGTTCGTCGTGCACTTGCAAGGTCATGCGCGATTTCATTTCGCGCCGCCGCATTTCGTCGTCAATGCGGATCATCGCGATTTTGATGAGGTCCGCGGCCGTTCCCTGGAGTGGAGTGTTAACGGCCGTCCGCTCGGCAAATCCGCGCAGATTCGAATTCTTGCCGTTGATGTCCGGGATCGGCCGGATGCGCCCGAAAAGCGTCTTTACGTGTTGGTCGCGTCGCGCTTGGTCGAGCGTTGCATCGATGAATTCCCGAACTCCGGAATAGGTCTCAAAATAAGCGTCGATAAATTTCTTGGCCTCGCTAGGTTCGATCCCAAGCTGCTGCGAAAGTCCGAACGGCGACAGTCCATAGACGATTCCAAAGTTCACTGCTTTCGCGCGCCGTCGATGCTCCGGAGTCACCATGAGCGGAGGCACACCGAACACCTGCGACGCGGTGAGCGTGTGAATATCATCGCCCCGGCGAAACGCCTCAATCAGCAACCGGTCTTTGGAGAAGTGCGCGAGCAGCCGCAATTCGATCTGCGAATAATCAGCCGCCAGCAAGACGTAACCCGGCTCGGCGATAAATGCCGCCCGGATTTCGCGGCCGAGTTCGGTGCGAATGGGAATGTTCTGCAGGTTCGGGCTCGTTGAAGAGAGCCTGCCCGTCGCGGTTCCCGTTTGCCCGAAGGTGGTGTGCACGCGCCCGCTGCCCGCACGAATCAACGCCGGAAGGGCGTCCACATAGGTCGATTTCAGTTTCGTCAGCTGCCTATATTCCAGCACCAGGCGGGGAACCTCGTGCTCTTCCGCGAGGCCTTCGAGCACATCGACCGCCGTCGATATTTTCTTGCCCTTGCCATACTTCACGGGTACGGGCAATCCCAGCTTGTTGAAGAGCACATCGCCGAGTTGTTTGGGCGAATTGATGTTGAACTCCACGCTGCAACGCCCGTAAATATCACGTGCCTTCGCGTCCGCCTCGCGCTCCAGCTTGATCGACATTTCCCCAAGCGCCGCCGGATCGATCTTTACACCCGCCTCTTCCATGCGCGCCAACACGGGCACCAGCGGAAGGTCGATCGTGTCGTAGACGGATGTCAGGCCGTTTTGTTCAATCTCCTGCCGCAAGGCCGCAGCCAGCCGTGCCGTCACGTCCGCGGCTTCCGCGAGGTTCCCGCTCAACTTCAAATTCAATCTGCGCAGTGCAACTTCGGGCAAGGAGTGCGAAGAGTACGTGGGATCGAGGAGGTAGGAATACAACATCGGGTCGTGCGCAAGTCCGCGCGCCGTGATTCCGAGTTCGCGAAGGAAGTGAATCGCCGCTTTGTAATCGTGAATGGTTTTCGGAATCGCCGCATCCTCAAGCATGCTTCTGATCCCGGTTGCGACAGCATCATCTGTAAGCGAGACGAGCGCGCCCTCACCCGGCGATCGGGAGAGCGCAATCTGCTGAAGCTGCGGCGCGGGCGGAGCTTCCTCATCGGCCGGCCGCAGATCCAGAAACCCGCTCTGCGCCGGACCCAACTCGGCCTCGATTTCCGATGCGTCTTCGGCCTCCCCGGCAGTCTCAGGAGGTGAAAGCGCAATGGCGAGCGCGGTTCCACGCGCTATTTCACGCAGGTAATCGTCCAACTCGGATTTCGATTTGATCTCGCGGTAGTCACCTTCTTTCACCTCGACCACCGGCAGCAGCTCTTTCAGAAGCGAACTGAACTCGAGTTCCGCAAACAGCGCGCGCAGAGCCTCAACGTCAGGCTCACCGGCCCTCATCGCCTCAACGTCGAGGTCGATTGAAACGTTCGTATCAATCGTAACCAGTTGTTTGCTCAAGAGAATGTTGTCGCGATTGTTCTGCAGCGACTCACGATAAGTCTTCTTTTCCACTTCAGCAGCATGATCGAGCGCCGCTTCCACACTGCCGAAGCGCCGGATAATTTCAACCGAGCCTTTGTCGCCGATTCCGGGAGCGCCCGGAATGTTGTCGATCGAGTCTCCACGCAGGGCCATCACGTCGATAACCTTGGACGGTGGCACACCCAGCAACTCCTCGACCTTGGCCGCGTCGCAGATCAAATTATCTTTCGGTGGGTTGAGCACACAGACGCGATCGTTCACCAGTTGCAGCATGTCTTTGTCGCTGGAAACGACGTAAACCGAGCGCGACTCCTCGGCTGCTTTTCTCGCCAGGGTCCCAATCACATCGTCGGCTTCGTAGCCTTCGAGCTGCAGAATGGGAATGCGATATGCCTCGAGCGCCCGGCGAATGTAGGGCACCTGCTGCACCAGATCGGGCGGCATTTCCTTGCGATTTGCCTTGTACCCGTCGTACTGCGACTCCTTAAAGGTCTGCGTCTTGATGTCGAACTTGCGGATGGTGGTGATCGCTTCCGCCTGCTGGTTACGGATGGTCGGCGCGCCCACGTCGAAGACCGCTGCCAGATATTCCGGCGAAAAATCGTCGCGCAGCTTGCGCAGCATGTTGACAAATACGAATGTGGCCGCCGTGGGAAGGCCGGTTTTGGTTGACATGGGCCGCTGCCGCGCCATGGCGTGGTAGGCGCGAAAGATGAAGGACATCGCATCGATCAGAAAAATGCGGTCCTGGCCGGAGCCGGGAACTAGTTGCGGCTTCGGACCCGCGCGTTCGGGCGCGGCTTCGAGCACTCGCTCGGGCGTGACTTCCGGTTCAGCCGTCGGTTTCAGCGAAGATTTCTTTTTCGCGGGCAATATAAAAAGTTTAGCAGCTACCTGGGATCCGGTGTGACGAGCTTGTCTCGTCACAATTCGCAAAGAGGCCGGCCACCACCCGGTCAAAAGCCGCGCTCCCCGGGCGTGACACGAATTCCTGCCAAATGATGCGAAGCCGCGTATGATATGGGGTTTTCGGCTTTCGACCGCCGCATGCTTCCTTTTAAGCTCATTTATAGCGAAGAATATTTCCTGCCCATCGGCTCCCACGTATTTCCCGGGGAAAAGTACAGAGGGGTCCACGATCGCCTGGTAGCGGCGGGCGTCGCGGACGAATCCGACTTTATTGCTCCCCGTTCAGCCAGCGACGAAGACATTCTGCTGGTGCACACACCGCAGTACGTGCAGAAACTCAAGACCGGCACGCTGAGCGCGCGTGAAGAGCTGGAAATGGAGATTCCATATTCCCCCGAGCTCGTGCGCGCTTTTTGGATGGCCGCTGGTGGTTCCATGCTGGCCGCCGACTACGCGCTCAACGATGGCATCGCCATCAGCATCGGCGGCGGTTTCCATCACGCCTTCCCGGACCACGGCGAGGGCTTTTGCATGATCAACGACATTGCGGTTGCAATCCGGCGCATGCAGCGTGATGAAAAGATCCGCACGGCCATGACGCTCGATTGCGATGTGCATCAGGGCAATGGGACAGCCGTAATCTTTGCCCCGTCGCCTGCGGCGAGCAATCGCATGTCCGGAGCTCCAGTCCCGGGGGCAAGGCTCGCCGATATGGCGCGGACGCGCCGGGCGCCGTGCGATGTCTTCACCATCTCTCTGCATCAGGAGAACAACTATCCCGCTTTCAAGCCGCCTTCATCGCTCGACATGAATTTGCCGGATGGCATGGGTGATGCCGAATACCTGGCCTGCCTGGGCAGCGCCATCAGCATGGGACTCGAGAGGTTCAGGCCGGAGCTGATCTCCTACGTGGCGGGCGCCGATCCGTATCGCGAAGACCAGCTCGGCGGGCTCTCATTGACGATCGAAGGTTTGAAGCAGCGGGACACGCTGGTATTTCAGCTTGCGAAGGCCGAAGGGATTCCCGTGATGGTGACCTATGCCGGCGGGTACGCGCACAGGCTGGAAGATACGATCACCATCCACTCCAACACGATCGTGGCCGCGAAGGAAGTTTTCGGAGTTAAGTAATCTCGGTTAAGTGATATCGAGTAAGTAATCTCGCCGCGCGGGACTCAGTGCCTCAGTCCGTGAGCAGACCGCCAGCTCACAAGATCCTGTTCGGCCTGCGCGATCTCCTGCGGCGACATGTTTTTCTTCACGTCGCCCAGAGCCGCAGCGCTCTCTTTGACCGAGTTCTGTGAGAGCGCCAGCCACTTATACGCCGCTATGCGATCACCCGCCGATGGCCCTTTTGCGAGCATCGCACCAAGTCGATATTGCGCCTTCGCCATTCCGCGGTCGGCCGCCATCTGATAGTAGTGGGCGGCAGAATCGCGGTCCGGCGGTGCTCCATTCCCTTGTTCGCAGATGATAGCGAGATCGTATTGCGCTTCGATCTGTCCCTGATTGGCCGCGGCCGTGAGCCAGCGGCGCGCCAGGCCGTAGTCGACGGCGACGCCATGGCCCATCGCGTAGCTGACCCCAAGCGCGAACTCGCCATCCGGTTCACCTTTTGCGGCAGCTTTCTGGTACCAGCCGAACGCCTGATCGAAGTCGACCTTCCCTTGCAGGCCTTTACTGGAGATCGTTCCCAGCGCGACCTCGGCGACTGCGCTGCCGAGATCCGCTGCTCGCTGATAGTACTGCACCGCTTTGCCCACATCGGCAGTCACAGTCGCGGGCGGGGGCTGAAGATAAATTTCCGCGAGCGCGAGAAGCGGCGGAATCAAATTCTGATCGGCTGCGGCCGTGTGCCAGCGGATGGCCTCCTTGTAATCGCGCGTCACGCCTTCGCCGCGCTCATACATGAGAGCAAGGTTGTACTGTGCCGATGCATCGCCGCCCTCGGCTCCGCGCCGAAACCATGAGACTGCCTGCGCTGGATCCCGGGCAACGCCCTTGCCGTTCGCGTACAACAAAGCGATATCGGTGGCCGCGTCGACCGAGCCTTCCTGCGCCGCTTTTTTGTACCAGCTGAGCGCCTGTTCCGGCGCAGGACGATCTAGGCCAATCCCCGTCTCGGCGAAAATACCGAGCGATTCTTCCGCAGCTTCGTAGTTGCGATCCGCCGCTTTATGCAGCAAGACGGTCGCCTGCGCGTCGTCTTTTTTCAGCAAGACTCCAGCGTGATAGGCGAGCGCGAGCATCGTCTGCGCTTCGGGATTTCCTGAGGCTGCTTGATCCTCGAGCGGCTGCAGTTCGTCGAGGCTGAGCGACTTGGCCTTCTCCATGAGCGCATAGGCTCCGGGCGCCTGATTGGATCGGCGGGCGGGCATGCGTTCGGAAGGCTGTTGTTTTTCCGCTCGCGCGGATGGTTGAGTCTGTCTCTGCGGCGACGATTTTTGTTCCGGTGCGACTGCCGGTTCTTTCTTTTGCCGCCGGCGAGTGGTCAGTTGAAGCGGCGGCCGCGGCCGTGGATTTCGAAAATCGAATCTCGATTGCAACCGTGTTGCCGGCGGCTTCAATTCAAAATTCAACGGCTTCCGTGGAATCCACCACCACCCGCGTCGTTGGCGGATGGGCGCTGAACAGGGAGACGCGAAGCTCTTTCACCGGTCCGCGATTGACGGCGATCCGGCGGTTTCCCACCTTCGGTTCGCAGCCGGGGAAGTCGAGGATCAGACGGTCGGGATTAGCGGCACGACTCGATGTGGGCACCACGGGAGCGCTAAGAGTAATGGCAATCGTCACTCCGTCCGGGCGTGGGCGCACGGCAATATTTTCGAGTGCTGCCGGCTTTGCGGAACCGGCGGCCTGCGGTGCCTTGCACGGGCTGGGCGGATGTCTCCACGACGCCGAAACAAATTAGCGCGCCAAGGAGAGCCGCGAGGAATCGTGCCATCCGTAATTTCCTTAAGTATTTTGAGTAAGTAAGCAGCATTGTACCGCCAACCGCAACCATCGCTATCCGGAATGATTCCGTTCTAGGGCTGCGCTCTTTTCTTGAGCACGACGTAGGCTGCGCTGAGGCCGAGCAGCATCGTCAGGCCACTAAGAAGGTTAACGCGGGAGTCGAACCACGTCTTCGCCACCGAGGCCACGACGATGACCAGCCCAATGACTGATCCCCAGGCGCCGAGGGGCGAGCGACCTTCGAGCTTCTGTGTGTCCTCTCCATTTCCATGAAAACGGCTCCGGAATCGAATGTGCGCGGCGAGCGAAACGATCCACGAAAGCATCACGCCGAAAAGCGCGGCCCGCAGAATGTACTCGAAGGCATGTGCGGGCGCATAACGCTCGAGGACGAGGGCAACGATCACTCCATAGGAAGAGGTAATGAGGGCATTGGTGGGGGCGCCGCTGCGGTTGAGGCGGCCAAGGCGGTGCGGAGCCCAGCCGGTGCGCGCCAGTGAAAACAGCATTCGCGAGGCGATGTAGAGCGCGGCATTGGCTCCCGAAAGCGCGGCGGTCAGGACTACGAAGTTCATGAAGTGCGTAGCCCCGGGCACGTTAATGGAGTGGAATACGGTCACGAACGGGCTCTCGGAGACGCCGGCTCGGTTCCAGGGCATCACGCCCACCAGGACGACGATAGCTCCAACGTAGAGCGCAGCCAGGCACCAGAAGCTCATGCGGGTGGCGCGGGCGACCTCGTTCGCGTTTGTAGACTCGCCGGACGTGACCGCCACAAATTCGACTCCGGCGAAGGTGTAGATCGCGAAGGTCAGAGCGAGCAGCGGGGCTGTCGCGCCCAGCGGAAAGAATCCACCATGGGCGGTGTATTGCGGCGCGGTGCGCCCGCTCAAAAGAAGCGCGGAACCCGCGACAATAAAGGCGGCGATGACCGCGACCTTGATCATGGCGAACCAGAATTCGAAGCGCCCATAGCTGTCCACGCTGACGAGATTGGTCGAGAGGAGAAAGATTGAAAAAGCAATGACCCAGACGACGGCTGGAATTCCAGGAACCCAGAACTGCATGTAGGTGGCGCCCGCGACCAGTTCGGCTCCCACCGAGATGGCAATGGCAAACCAATAACCGGCGCGCGAGATAAAGCCGGCCCACGAATTGAGATAAAGTTCGGCGTAAACGCCGAAAGATCCTGCCGCGGGGTGGGCGCCGGCAAGTTCGCCGAGCGCGAGGGTGACCGTCCAGCTGATGAAGGCGGCGAGCAGAAAAGTGAGGATCACGGCCGGCCCGGCGAGCGAGATGGCGGAGGCTGTACCTAGCAAGAGGCCGGTGCCGATTGAGCCGCCGACAGCGACCATCGTCATTTGTCCAGCCGTGAGTTGATGGCGCAGGCCCGACTCAGCATTGGACGGCGAGGACATGAGAGGGTTCTATTCCTATCACAGAAGGTGGGAGCGCATCGGCAGGTCGGGCCGTGCCGGTTCTATTCGGAGTTGGACGCGGAGACCGCGTGAGGGGTGGATTCGGGGGCGGGAGTGGCTTCCCGATCATCCTCGTCCCGCGCAACGAAGACAGGACGCGCTTGTACGACGCGGTTGCGCCCGGCGCGCTTCGCCTCGTAGAGAGCGTCGTCGGCGAGTTTGAGAAGCATGCCGACGCGATCGGTCGTCTCATCGAAAGCGGCGACCCCTACGGAGATAGTCATGGAACTCTCGGGGCGCTCTCCCGGCTGAAAATAAATTCCTGCAATTCGCATGCGGATGCTCTCCGCGCGTGCCACGGCCTGCTGCACCGAACACTCGGGCAGGATGAGGGCGAATTCTTCTCCGCCATAACGGCAGGCGATGTCATCGGCGCGGATCGAATGCAGCAGAATCTCGCCGACCGCGGCGAGCGTGCGGTCTCCCGCGGCGTGGCCGAAGGCGTCGTTGTAGCGCTTGAAGTGATCGAGATCGAGCATCATCACCGCGACCGGCCGATGCCGGCGCCGCGCCGATTGCAGTTCGCGTTCCAGGAATTCCTGCATGTAGCGCCGGTTGTAAAGCCCGGTGAGCGGGTCGCGCACCGCCTGCACCCGCAGAGATTCGCGCAGGCCAAGGTTGGCGATTGCGAGAGCAATGTGTTCCGCTACGGCGGAAGCGAGATGGAGCTGACGGGTGGCATGATCGGAGCCCGGCTCCGACTCGGAACTGGCGCTCGGGAAATCGTTGTCCTGGATGGCGAGCACTCCAATCGCCTCTCCCATGGCGACGAGCGGAATGCAGAGAGAAGCGCCCTCCCCCGTGAAGTGAGAGCATTGCGCGCCGGAGCGCCCCCGCGGATGCACGTGAGTCGATCCCCGGCGCAGAGCCCAGCATTCGGTTGGGGAGATGATCTGGCCGACGGGACCGACGCCCCAGGATGCGGCCGCCTCGAGGCGGTTCTTGGAGGAAGCGAGAAGAAAAATCGAGCCCGAGACATCGGGAAAAAGGCGTCGCATGCGCTCCGGGATCAGACGGAAGACTTCCTCGCGTTTGGCGCACGCCTGGAGCAAGCTGCCCAGTTCGCTGATCTGGGTGATCTCGCTGGTTTGGCGGCGTGAATCATCGAGCAGACGAACCACCTTCCGGTTCGAAGCTGCCAGTTGTTCCTGCGCCTCCTTGCGATGAAAGATCTCCAATTGCTGCCGGTGTTGCGTGAGGGCCAGGCGAAGCGTGAACGCGACCAGTGATGCAGTGATGGCGATGTCGGTCAGCAATTCACCGTGATCTTGCTTCCAGTGATCCATCAGAAGATTGATCGTGACGAGCATGGCGACGAGGGCGAGATTGACGGTGAGCAGATTGATGAATCGGGCGGGTTCGGGACGCGTCGTGGTCTCGGGCTCGGGCATCCATGAAATGGCGATCAGTGCGGGCGCGGCCTGATTCAAGGCCCAGACGAGGTTGTACCAAACCGATAGGGACACAAACTGGTGCCGGTCGATCCAGTCCCCGGCGAGGGTCATGACCGCGCAGACGAATAGAAAGATCGCAAAGCGGCGGAAAAGGTCTCGGGCGGCTGCCGTTCGGGCAAGCTGCAGGCGGAGCAGGACAGCGATCATCAGGACAATGCTCTGCGCGTCACTGACGCTCAGATTGCGAAGAAACGCGTCCTCCGGTTGCAAATGGCTGGCCGGGATAAAGAAAAAGCTGGAATAGACCAGAGCGACCACGATCCCAATCTGAAAGAGATCGAGATACACCTCCGACTTCGCGCGCGCATGTTCGTAGGTGTCGGGGAGGAACAGGATCATCAGGATGGGCGCGCCATAAAGGCAATAGAGCAGCCTCCAGGTGGAATCCGACAATATGCTCTGGCCGATCAGTCTTCCATAAGCGTGCAGCGAGTTGGGAACGAGCCACACCAGCAGGATGCCCGCAAATAGAAACCAGAAAATTGAGCTGATACCCCGGGCACGCTGAAATGCAATCCACGCGCAGGCCAGGGCAACAAGATTGCCGAGGACAATCAGAGATTCGGAAAGGCTGCAACCCCATCGCCCGGTTCCCAGTGCGAGCAAGCCGAGGCTCTGTGCCGCGACGAGGACGAGGAAACTCAAGCCGACAAGCCGGGGTTTGCCTGGGCTGATGAATTCTCGCAGGAGCGAACCGAGACTCTGTTCCTGATGGACTGCGGTAACCATGACTCGGGGAGAGATTAGTCCTCCACCTAAACTTATCGGCGTGACGGGCGAACATCCGAAATGACTTTCGTAATCAGCTCAGACCAATGCGCGTTGCCGCTGCCGGACCCGAAACCTAGAATCGAGACGGGTCTCCCTGTCTTGGTTGCCGGGGACCGCGCATGCCGGAAAACCCCAATCGAGCCGACATTTCGCGCCGCATCGAGAAGGCGGAAAAGCTCTTGCAAAAGGGCAAGACTCCCGATGCGCTGGCCGAGTACCTGCTAGTCCTGAAAGACGATCCGGAAAACGATAATGTGCGGCAAATGGCGGCCGATTTGTGTTTGTCGGTCAACAAAGGTGGACTTGCCGTGCAGTTGCTGGGCGAGCTCTTCGACCGGCAGGTGGGGGCGGCAGATTCCACTCGGGCGAGCCTGACCTATAAGAAACTGGCACGATACACAAACCCTTCGTGGGAGCAGAAGGTGCGGTTTGGCCAGCTGCTTGAGCGTTCCAATAAAAAGGTTGCGGTTGGCACCTACGAGAACGCCCTCGATGACCTGCGCAAGCAAGGGCGCAAAGAAGAGACGCTCCTGGTGTTGCGGCGGATTGTCGGCCTGGAGCCGACGCCCGCGAACCATTTGCGCCTCGCGGAACTTTCGGCGGAACTGGGCGAGCATGTCATGGCCGCCGATGCTTTCCTGAAACTGGCCGAGCTGGCTGAGGCCGCCGGCGACAACGCCAGCCGCTATTACGAGCGCGCCTACGCGGAGAATCCCTCGGACGAAAAGGTCGCCATGGCTTACGGCAAAAGTCTGCTCACGCATGGCGATGCGGGTGCTGCGATCTTTATCTTCGAGCCATTGGTCAATGGCGGCGCAACTTCCCCGGAGCTGCGTGACCTTTATGCGCAAGCGCTGCTGACCGCGGAACGTTGCGTCGAGGCCGAGCCGCTGGTATGGCAAATGTTTGAGCGCAATCCGGCGCGCATCCATCAGGTGGTCAGCCTGATTGGAAAGATGATCGACTGCGAGCTCGATACTGACGCGGTGGCGCTGGCGCGTAAGCTCGAGGTCTTTCAGCGGCGGCGTGGCGAGCGCCGTTCGTTCATCGCGACCATGCAGGAGATTCTGGCCACGCACCGGCCGACGGTCGAGATGCTCGAGTTTCTGGCCGAGCTTTTCAACGCCTCGAACCGCGAGGCCGACTATGCCCAGGCGCTCCTTAAGCTCTTCGATCTTTATTGCGCCAAGCACGACTACATGAAGGCCGGCGAATGCCTGGATCGCGCCGCCGAGGTTGATCCCTACGAGCCGGGCCATCAGAAGCGCGTTGAAATGCTGCGCGGCAAGATCGACGACCAGCGTTTCCGCGTGATTGCAGCGCGCTTCTCGACCGTAAAAAAAGAAGAGCAGCCGGCGACCAGGGCGCCGGAGCCCACGCTCGGCGCGGCCGCCCTCCAGGACCTGATGCTGCAGGCGGAAATTTTGGTGCAGTACGGAATGCGCTCCAAGGCGATCGAGCGCATTCAGCGCATTCAAGAATTGTTTCCGGGCGAGGAGCAGCGCAACCAGGATTTGCAGCGGCTCTATATTTCGGCGGGGATTGAGGTGCAGCCAGCGCGAGGACCTGCCACGCCAACCGGGGCGCTATCTGCGGCTTCGGCGCAGCCTGCCGCGCAGCCTGTGACGGTCGTGGAAGCGGCGGACGTCAGCAGCCTGGCGAAGGTGGCGGAGATCACGCGAAAGCTTTACCACCAGGGCAATGCGGAAGGCGTGTTACGCACCGCGGCCAACGAGATCGGCGGCGTGTGGCGCGCGACGCGCTGTATTGCGGCTCTGCGCAAACCGGGGCTGCCGCCCTCGAGCGTGCAGGAATATCACGCCGAAGGATTGATGCCGGTCAGCGCGGGCGCGTTAGCAAGCCTAGTGGAGGCGGTGCAGGACCTTGCGGTGGCGCGTGGCACCCTAACGATTACGGACGCGCTCGGAGCTCCCGAGCTCTTAAGTGTGCGCGCCGCCATCGAGGAAGCGCAGATCAAATCGATTCTGGCGCTGCCGCTGGCCGATAACAACGATCAGATCGGCGTCCTGATTCTGACCCAAAATGCCGCTCGCGCCTGGCAGGAGTCCGAGGCGCTGGTCATCCGCACACTCACCGATCAGATGGTGATCGCGCTCAACAATGTCGGCCTGCGGCGTCTGGTGAAAAACCTTTCTGTGACCGATGAGAAGTCCGGGTTGCTGAAGCGCGCATCGTATCTCGATTTGCTGCAAGCCGAGACCCGCCGCGGGTTGCAACAGGGAACGGCGGTGACCATTCTGCTGATGCAGTTCGGCAAGCGAAGCACGCTCATCAAGGAATTTGGCGAGCAGCCTGTCAATCAGATGATGGACCAGATCGGGCAGCTCTTCTCGGCCAATATCCGCTCCAACGATCTGGCCTTCCGCTATGAGGCGACCACAGTGGCTTTAGTGCTCGGCGATACCGGCGAAAAGGAAGCGCTGATGGCGGTCGAGAAACTGCGGCGCCTGCTGAAGGAAGTGCGCTTCCCGGGCCGGAGCCAGTCGGTCGAATTCTGCGCCGCGCTGGCGCAGGCGGTGATGCGCCAGCATTTCGATCCCGTGGACATCGTGACCGAAGTCGTCAACCGCGCCGACCACGCGCTGGAACTGGCGATCGTGCAGGGTCCGGGAAAAATCGTCTGCGAGGCTGCGCAGATCGCGGCAGCCGCCGTGGCCTAGAAAATGTGAAATTTGTAATTTGCGATTTGTAATTTGGAATTGAAGAGCCCGATGCCGTTGCGGGTGTTGCTTACGCGTTTCAAAATTGCAAATTACAAATTCCCAATTACAAATTCTCTCCTGTTAAACTCACCAGTTGGCTTCTGGCCAGCCATCTCATCTAGATAGCAGGACTCATGCTTAAACCTGGAGACATTGCGATTGTCAGCGGCGCGCGCACGCCCTTTGGGCGGTATTGCGGAAAGATCAAAGACTACACGGCGCAGGAACTCGGCGCGATTGCGGCCAAGGCGGCGATCGAACGCGCCGGAATCGACGCGAAGGAATTCGATCACGTCGTATTCGGCAACGCACAGCAGACTACGGGCGACGCGCTGTATGGCGCGCGCCACGTGGGCTTGCGGGCGGGGCTTCCGATCGAAACTCCCGCGTTGACTGTGAACCGGCTATGCGGTTCGGGGATGCAGGCCATCGTCACGGCGGCGCAGATGATTCAAACCGATGACGCAAAGATGGTGCTGGCGGGCGGCATGGAAGCGATGTCGCAAGCGCCGTTTTCCATTCGCGGCCGCGACGGCTTCACGCTCGCCCCGGGCGGCAAGCTGGAAGACTCGCTGATGGTGGCGCTGCTCGATTCCTACTGTGGCATGCAGATGGCGAGCACGGCCGAGCTGTATGCCGAGCAGCAGGGAATTACGCGGCAGGCGCAGGATGAGCTGGCCCTGCGGTCGCAGCAAAATGCCGATGCCGCCTACAGAGAAGGACGCATTCAGGAAGAGTTGACACCGGTTCCGCTGCGCGCGAAGGGCGAGCCGACCGGCGAGCACTTGACCGAAGACGACCATAGGCGTCCGCAAACAACGATGGAAGGACTCGCCAAGCTGCGAGCTTCCTTCGGCAAAAACGGCACGGTCACAGCCGGCAATGCCAGCGGGATTGTCGACGGCGGCGCGGCGGTGGTGGTGATGGCGCTCGAAGAGGCGCAGAAGCGCAATCTCAAACCGCTGGGGCGCATTGTGAATTGGGGGATTGCGGGCGTCGATCCGAAGATCATGGGAAGCGGTCCGGTTCCGGCGTCGAAGCTGGCACTACAGCGCGCGGGCATGAATCTGGATTCGATCGATTTGATCGAGTTGAATGAAGCGTTCGCGGCCCAGTATCTGGCGGTAGAAAAAGAGCTGGGACTCGATCGCGAAAAAGTAAACGTGAATGGCGGAGCGATCGCGCTCGGGCATCCGCTGGGCGCAACTGGGACGCGGCTGGTGACTACGCTGCTGTATGAGTTGCGGCGGCGGAAGAAGAAGTATGGGCTGGCGACGGCGTGCATTGGCGGTGGGCAAGGGATTGCTATGGTGGTGGAGAGCTTTCACTAGTGCGCGATTGGACTCACCCTACATACAAGGAGAAACCGCTTCGACTTAGCCCAGGACGACAAAGTTTTATTTGACTCGTGCGGCGGTGTTTGAGTTTGGATTAGTGGGAGAAGATGATGAGATTGATTACTTGGTTGTCTTCTTGAGTGTTTCTTGTTCAGGATACGCTCAATCCGCCGACAAAGGCCATCCATGATGCCGATTTCAAACTGCATCTTGCCAACGGACCGAAAAGCTTCTCCCAGTTCTTGAAACTGGCTCAACGTGATATCGACCTTGACAAGAATTCAACGAGCGCATATTCGACGGGGAAATTCGTAGCAGACCAAAAACAAATCGCCCTCACGGAAATCAGGAACACCAAAGTCTTTGTTGCCAAGCTTAGGACCAAGCGCACCGTTGATGATGAACTCGCTGTTAAAGAATTTCTCGATTCGTTTGTCTGAACAGCTGCCGATGAGGAACGAAAATCGTAGAGGCAGCAAGAGGATTGTCGGCTGCGAAGTTACTTGGAGACGTCGAGCAATTTTATAAATGGAAATCGCACCGGCTGATGAGACATGTTCGTCCAGAATACGGATGAGCGCTATCGATCGCGCGTCATAGGCACAATGATGTGCAATGCAAAAGAAGCAATCGAATCGTTCACACTTCTCGAAAGGTGGGGTCAAGATCGCTTGCCATTCTACGCAAGTAGCGTGAATCCAAACGTGAGACTTCCGGTTCTAAGTTGGGATCCAAGAAGAAGAGGTGGTCCCAGAGTTTCTCTCGAAAAACAAACCGGAAGCGCCGTAAGGGTCATAAGAGAAATACGGAGTCGATCGTGGGAGCTGGCAGTGGTCAAAGAATGGGGCGATCGGTAAAAGCAAGGCTGACCGATGTTGCGCTAACCGTATGCAAAACTCCAATAACGTCTCCGCACCCAGGCTTGCCACCGAGAAGAAACCGCGCTAGGTTTATAGGCGTATGAGCGATTTACGAAGCCAGATCAACAGCCTGTCCCCTGCCGAAAAAGCAGAATTGCTGGATACGGTGTGGGAGAGTCTGGAAGCGGATGCCGTATCGCTTACGGATGCGCAACGGGCTGAGCTCGATTTCCGCATTGCCCGGCATGAGAGAAACCCTTCCGATGTCATTCCATGGGAGCAAGTCAGGGCGGACCTGTTTAAGAAACCGTGACACTCCCGGTCGTCTGGATCCCCGAAGCAAATGAAGATTTGCTGGAAGCCCGGGCGTGGTATGGCAGAATTCGCCCGCAACTTGGGGAGCGGTTTGCGTTGGCAGTCGAGGGGGCGATTGAGGCAATCGCGGAACATCCGCTGCAATTTCCCGTCGTCTACCGCAGCCGCCGTCGTGCTGGCGTGCGGCGCTTTCCGTACGGATTATTCTTCGAAGTTCAGGAGCAGCGGATTGTGGTAATCGCGTGCTTCCACGGCAGACGGAATCCGCGGCGCTGGCGGTCGCGGTAATGTGCGAGCGCGGGCTGATGTGAACTGTAAGCAAACTGCGGATCCCTCGCTGCGCTCGGGATGACAAGACTTAGATAGATCACAAGTCGTAATGAGAAGTGGAGCTATATGGAAATCAAAAAAGTAGCCGTTCTAGGTTGCGGCCTGATGGGTTCCGGCATTGCGCAGGTCTGCGCGACGGCCGGTTTTGACGTTACGGTGCTCGAAGTCGAGCAGAAATATCTCGACAAGGGCTTTGCCGGGATTGAGAAGTCTTTGGCCAAGTTGGCCGAGCGGCCGGTCGAAAAGGGCGGCATCACCGCGCAGCAGAGAGACGCGATCCGCGCGCGGCTGAAGGGCACAACGAACCGGCAGGATCTCCATGATTGCGACATCGTCATCGAAGCCATCATCGAGAATGTGCAGCAGAAGCGCGATATGTACGACTCGCTCGACGGGATCGTGAAGCGCGAGGCGATTTTTGCCACCAACACTTCGTCGATTTCCGTGACCGAGCTGATGGCGGCGACCAAGCGGCCGGAGCGCTTCATCGGACTGCATTTTTTTAATCCCGTGCCGCTCATGAAGCTGGTCGAGGTGGTGCGCACCATCGCGACCGCTCCCGAGGTGTACGACGCCGCTTACGAGTTTGGAAAAAAGCTGGGCAAGGTTCCGGTGCGCACTTCGGATAAGACCGGATTCATCGTAAACCGGCTACTGGTGCCGTATCTGCTGGATGCCATTCGCGCGTATGAAGAGGGCGTCGGCTCGATCGAGGACATCGACAACGCCATGAAGCTCGGCTGCGGCTATCCCATGGGTCCGTTTACGCTGCTCGATTTCGTCGGACTCGATACGACGTACTACATCACGCACGTGATGTACGACGAATTCAAAGAGCGGCGCTTCGCGTCGCCTCCGTTGCTGAAGCGGTTAGTGATGGCGGGCTGGTATGGGCGGAAGACGGGCAAAGGATTTTACGATTACTCGGACCCGAATAGTCCGAAGCCGGGGACGTTCTAGATTGCGGAAGTCAGAGGTCAGAATTGCAGAGGTGAAAAACTTCTTCTCCGCGGATTTCGCGGAGGCACGCGGATTTATTTTGACTTTGTCCTTTTCCGAGGAGTTTTTGGTATTGCCAGGCCAAAGCGCCGCATGACTTTTTCTAGCGGAATCGTCTTGGTGCGCCCGGAACAATGTCTGACACACGCTTCTCGGAGAGGTAGATATCTTCGAGGTCGTACAACATGACCGAACAAAAAGTCCTGAACTTCGTTGATCCTTATGAGGGGAACTGCGTAGCCATTGTTAGAATCGGCCAAAACGAGAGAGTCGTGGGGATCGCGCTATCGGTACAATCGAACGGTGACATTGAAGCGTTCATGCCAATTGCCGATGCAGAACGGTTTGTCCAAGCGATCCTGCAAGCGATTGACAGGGTGAAGAATTCGGAGAAGCCTGAACCATGATCTACGAAAACGTCCTCCTCGAGAAGAAAAACTCCATCGCTTACGTCACCGTCAACCGGCCAAAGGTGCTCAACGCGCTCAACATGGCCACCATGGAAGAGCTGCGCGCGGCCTTTCATGACATCAAGAAAGACGCCTCGATCCGGGTCGTGATCTTTACCGGCTCGGGTGAGAAGGCGTTCATTGCGGGCGCCGATATCTCCGAACTGGCGCAGCAGAATGCGGTGTCGGGCAAGGAGTATACGCATCGCGGACAGTCGGTGCTAAACCTGATCGAGAATCTCGGCAAGCCGGTGATCGCCTGCATCAATGGATTCGCACTCGGCGGCGGATGCGAGATCGCCATGGCCTGCACCATGCGTCTCGCCAGCGAGAACGCGAAGCTTGGCCAGCCCGAAGTCAAGCTCGGAATCATTCCCGGATATGGCGGCACGCAGCGTCTGCCGCGCCTGGTGGGCAAGGGAGTCGCCATGCAGCACGTGCTCACCGGCGAGATGATCACCGCGCAGGAAGCGCACCGCATCGGACTGGTAAATGAGGTCACGTCGGCGATCGACCTGATTCCGCGTGCCGAAGCCATCGCTGCCAAGATCATCGCCAACGCCCCGCTCGCCGTCCAGTATGCGATGGAGGCGGTTAACAAAGGCATGGAGATGACGCTGGCGGAAGGGCTTTTCCTCGAGGCGTCGCTGTTTGCGGTTTGCTGTTCGACCGAAGACAAAAAAGAAGGGACAACGGCGTTTTTGGAGAAGCGTCCGGCGGCGTTTAAGGGAAAGTAGATCATCGGGTCATCGGATGATCGGGCCATCGGGTCATTAAACGTCAAAGGCAAATTCACCCCGGAGACACAGAGTCGCGGAGAAAATCACGAGAAAAAAGAAGCTAAAACTTGAAGATCCCCCCGAACCCGCTGTTCCCGCGCTGGAAGGCTCGCTCGACGCTACCGGCAAGAGATTCGCGATCGTTGTCGCGCGCTTCAACGCCTTTATCACGGAGCGGCTGCTGCTGAGCGCTTGTGACGGACTGCTGCGCTCAGGCGCGAAGAAGAATGATATTTCCGTCGTGCGCGTCCCCGGTGCATTTGAAATTCCGTTAGCGGCGCGCGCTCTCGCTCAAACAAAAAAGTACGATGCCATCCTCTGCATCGGCTGCCTGCTTCGCGGAGACACCGCGCACTATGACGTGATCGTCAACGAGGTCACGCGCGGCATCGGGCAGTCCGCGCAGGAGACTGGCGTGCCGCATGCTTTCGGCGTGCTCACCTGCGACACGCTTGAGCAGGCGATCGACCGCGCGGGGCTGAAGATGGGCAACAAGGGATTCGAGGCGGCGTTGGCCGCAGTGGAGATGGCAAATCTTAAAACAGCTGTCAGCTCCCACCCTTCAGCGCTCAGCAACGGCAAAACCAGCAGCAAAACAAACAACACCAAGACGCGTCGACCTCCTCCCAAACGAAAGCGCCGTTCCTAATCCGCAATTCTTCACGACACCACTGTCTAGTAGACTTAGGTCAGCTTGACCGGTGTCAGCTCAGCGGACGTACGGTTTGACTGAGAACTGGCAACTATTCATGGGCACACGCCGCAAATCTCGCGAACTGGTTTTGCAGATGCTCTTCCAGGCCGACATGGGAAAGCAGACCCCGGACCTCGTCCGCAAAACGTTCTGGGCCGGGCGGCAGGATATTGATGAGGAGGCCCGCGGGTTTGCCGAAGACCTGTTTCGCATAGCCAGCGACCGCCAGGAAGAGATCGACGCCCTCATCTCCAAGCACGCGCAGCATTGGAAAATGGACCGCATGGCCGCCGTCGATCGCAATGTTCTGCGCGGCGCGGTGGCGGAATTTCTCGGCTATCCAGCCACGCCTCGCGCGATCGTTATCAATGAGGCGATTGAAATCGCGCGCAAGTTCTCTTCACCCGAGTCGGTGACCTTTATCAACGGCGTGCTTGACAGCGTAGGGAAAGAGATCGGGACGTAAGGCTGTCGCAACCCGCGTGTCCAGATAACCGGTTTTTCATCCACCTCTTAGCTCGCTATTGAACCCACCCACTCCGGCAATCGCTCGTGAACCGAACCAATCGGGCATGAACCGAACCTCAGTCCGGTTTGATTGCAATCAAGTCCGGTACGCAGAGCTGCGAGCTTCCGCCCAGGTTGTTGCACATATTGTTTGTCGTGTAGTTAATGTACGGAACCTGCTGGTAATCACCCAAGCCCGTCGTGCTCACGACGTGAACCGAGCCGGCAAGGCAATTCTGCGTGGAGGGGTCGTTGTTCTGGAACTGATCGCAGGCCGCGACGAAGACCAGGCTACCATCGCTGGTCGCCGAGGCCGAGTACGGATAAATCTGCGAATAGCCCGTGCGCGCGAGATGAACCGCCGTGGTCGTGCCGCTGGCCACGTTGAACACCATAACGGCCGGAATGTTCTGCCCGACTACGATGAACTCGCTGCCGTCCCCGCTCAGGCGCGTGTAGAGCGGGGTGAAGCTGCCCTGACCGAGATTGTAAGTAGTCGGGCTAACCGTCAGGCTCGAGAGATCCGGCACGTTGCATGTGAATTGGGTGACGCCGATTGGGGTCTGGGTGAATGCCGCCGTTACAACTTGCAAGCTCGTCGGATGGCTAGCGGAAGATTCCAGAACAAATACGTTCTGGTAGGTCAGCCCATCGTTCGTGGTCAGGTTCGGCGAAGGAAATATTTGCAGGGGCACGTCGGCCAAAGTCACCGGAGTTCCCAGTTCCGTGCTCGGCACGCCGGGAGTCGAGCAGGTCGAGAAGGCGGAAACCGAGCCCGGCGGCGAGGAGGTCGATGAGCCCGTGACGTAAGCGAAACTGGAGTCCGCGGAAAACGCCGCATCCGTTCCCGTGGTGGGGATCGTGACCTGCGCCAGCGCATCGACGGTCGAGTAGACGAACATCTTGCCGCTGTTCGTCAAAATGAAGATCTTGGACTGATCAGGCGAGAATGCCGCTGATTGCGCCACATCGGGACTTCCTGCGCCGCCGGTACCGGGCAACAGCAGATCGGTTACGTTGCTCGTGCCGCTTTGGGCCGCGGAATTGTAGATATAAACGTGGGGCGCGGGCGAAACATCGTCTGACACGACCACCTGCTTGCCGTCATTCGAAATCGTGAGCACGTTTCCGCATAGGGAGACGTTGCACGGCGTTATTGAACTTGAGACCGGAGTTACCGTGGGAGAGGAACTCACGTCGACATACATCAGGCCCTGATCGCTTCCAATGTATAAGCGGGCCGATTGCAGGTAATTAAACCGGATGGAATTCGGCGTTCGGGGTACGCCCGCCGTGGCCGTAATCGGATTACTGGTCGTTCCCGGCGTGATTTGAAACACCACGCTTGTGCACCCGGTCGGGAACTGCGAGCACTGATCGGTCGCGGCCCAGCCCACATAGGTTGGGGACGAAGAGCCGGGGGTGACGTCAATCGAGATCGTTCCAAATCCCTGCAATCCATTGGGCAGTAATCCATCGCTGGCATAGACCGGAAGCCCGGGGACGACCCCAATATTGCAGCTGGGAGGTGTGCACGAAACGGTGACGTCCGCGCCGCCGGTATTGTTGCGCGCGGTGGCGTTGTTTGTTCCGGTGCTATTCGCAGGCGTGCCGAACGAGACAACCTCTGGGTTATTGGTGCTCCAGGTCAAAGGCGCTTTTGAGAGCGTGTAGCCAAGCGTATCGACGGCGGTGGCCTGGATGGGCACATTGGTGCCGCTGGGCACGGTCACGGTTTGGCTCTCCTGGCTCTGCGCCCTCACGCGCACATACTGCACCAGGCAGGTAGTGATCTGTAACGAATTACTGGTGGTTCCCGAACTCGTCGCCGAAAGCTGCGTGATACCGGGAGAGCCCCCCGTGATTTGAACATCGTTGAGCACGTTGGGCTGATCGGGAGGTAGATAGGTGGCGCTCGTCAGCACGCCGTTGTTCGTCGACTGCCACGTCGGCTGGCCAATCGAACTGGTGATGTCGACACCGTTATTGTAGGCGAGCGCCTGGTAGGTCCAGGTTTGCCCGTTAGAGCAACACGGTCCCGCCTGGTAGCAGGAACTCGAGGTCGGCGTAACTTGGAGTTCCGAGAGTTGAAGGCTGTCGATATGGAGGTGAACGTACACCGTGGTCGGCGCACTGCTCACGCCATCCACCACGGCCGTGACAATCGCAACCCCCGGTTGTCCGGCGGTACAGATTGCAACCGCCGGGTCCCAGGTTCCAGCGCAGGCATTGCCATTGTTCGCAATAGAGATCGGTGCCGGATTCGTTGAACCCTGAGGGACGGTCACAAAAAATTGTGTCGCGCCGACAATAACCCCGCCCCCGGCGTTCCTTGCGGTTGCCGAAAAAGTCAGCGTTCCGCCGACCTCCAGGGAAGCATTTACGGCCGGGCTGAGTGTGACGCTCGCCACTCCCTGGCCGTTCGAACCGGCGTTGCTCTTGCCGAGGCAAGCTGTGAGGGCTAAGACGGACGAAATCGCGATCAACAGAGAAATCCCGGTAATACAACGGCGCATGAACCCTCCCCGCGCCCTGTTTCCGGACGCGAGTGAAATGTTGGCTGGAAAACTGCCAGTGTAGAAGGTCATAGGGACATTGAGCAAGCGCGGTGCGGCAGGTTACCGGTCACCACCCCTCGGTCTCAGCGAGTTTCCCCACGAAGAGCACACAATAAAGTTATGATGGACGGCCTACAGCTAAACTCATGGACCGGTGACCGGTCACCCGTGACCCGCTTCCTGGTGACCTGTTTTCTTCGATGCGTCGACAAATGGTTGACGATGTGCCTGCCGGGTTGTTATTATCATACGGTTCCGCGAGTTAAGTCTGGCTTGCCTGTAGACGGCTGTCCCATCCGATGCGCAACCTGCGTGGAAGATAGGCTCCGGGGTAGTTCTGGCTGAGCTTTAAAGATTCACCGGCTCGATCGAACGTGAGATCGGGACGCCCTCGCTGAAACGTTCCGCGAAAACCTTTAGCGCTCGGCTGTTTAATTTGGAAGAGCCGAGATTCACGCGAGGCTATGCGGAAGAAGCAGACGAAACGGAGCGCCTCCAATCCTTAGTAAAGGTGCGGCGTGGCGTCACCGTCGTCGGCAATTTAGTACGGGAAACAGGAAATTTCTCAGCCCGGCGGATGCCGGCGCGAGAGTATGGCTGGGCGCAACAGCCTGTGCCAGAACCGGGACGCGGGAAGCCCCTGTCACCGGGAAGTGTGTGGTAAAGACGCGGCGTGCCGCGTGGGAGTGGCGAGAGTGCCAACTTTTAATCAGCTCGTGAAATTCGGACGCACCAGTCCGCGCTACAAGACGGCGAGCCCGGCGCTGCAGTCGTGTCCGCAGAAGCGCGGGGTTTGCACCCGCGTCTATACGCAGACCCCGAAGAAGCCGAACTCGGCTCTTCGCAAAGTGGCCCGTGTGCGCCTGACCAACGGAATCGAAGTGACCACCTATATTCCAGGCGTCGGCCACAACCTGCAGGAGCACTCGATTGTGCTCATTCGCGGCGGCCGCGTGAAGGATCTGCCGGGCGTGCGCTACCACGTGGTGCGCGGAACGCTCGACGCCACCGGCGTCGCCGGACGCAATCAGAGTCGCTCGAAGTACGGTGCCAAGCGCGCCAAGAAAGCATAGAACCCGAAGAAAGCAGCATTTTCGAAATCAAAGCTGAGAGCTGAGAAGCATGCCAAGAAAAGGACACACCCCAAAGCGGACGGTCGAGGCGGATCCGATCTACGGATCGGACCTGGTGACGAAGTTCATCAACTCGATGATGTGGCAGGGAAAAAAGTCGACGGCCGAGAACATCTTTTATAAGTCGCTCACCAAGCTTCAGGAAAAGGGCGGCGACGAGCCTTTGAAGCTGTTTACCAAGGCGGTCGAAAACGCCAAACCGCTGCTCGAAGTGAAGACCCGCCGCGTGGGCGGCGCAAACTATCAGGTGCCGATCGAAGTGGCGCCTGATCGCCGGACGGCCCTGGCTATTCGCTGGATCGTGAGCTATGCGCGTGGCCGCGGCGAAAAGGGTATGGTCGACAAACTTACCAACGAATTGCTCGACGCCGCCAACGGCAAAGGCGCCGCGATCAAAAAGAAAGAAGATGTGCACCGCATGGCGGAAGCCAACAAGGCCTTCGCGCATTACCGGTGGTAGAGCAGCCCCGAGCCTCCAGCTACAAGCTGGCAGCCGGAAGCCAAAAATGAAGTTTCAGAGCCCTGGAAAAGAGTAAATAAGAGTCGTGCCAAGAACAGTCCCATTAGAGCGTTGCAGGAACATCGGCATCATGGCCCACATCGATGCCGGCAAGACCACTACGACCGAGCGCATCCTGTTCTATACGGGAAAGACGCATCGCATCGGAGAGGTCCACGAAGGCACGGCCACCATGGACTGGATGGAGCAGGAGCAGGAGCGCGGCATCACCATCACCTCCGCCGCTACCACCTGCACCTGGCGCGACATCCGCATCAACATTATCGATACCCCCGGCCACGTCGATTTCACGGCCGAGGTGGAGCGCTCGCTGCGCGTGCTGGACGGCGCGGTCGCGGTGTTTGACGCCGTGCATGGCGTGCAGCCGCAGTCCGAAAAAGTGTGGCGCCAGGCCGATAAATACGGCGTGCCTAGAATTTGCTTCATCAACAAAATCGACAAGATGGGCGCGGATTTCGAGCATGCCGTCGATACTCTCCGCAAGCGTCTCAACGCCAAGCCTGTCGCCATTCAGATTCCCATCGGACAGGAAGACAAGTTCCGTGGCGTGATCGACCTGGTCGAGATGAAGGCCATCGTTTGGAACAATGAGGCGATGGGTGCCGAATACGAGACGGAAGAGATTCCGGCCGAGCTGAAGAAAAAAGCCGAGGCGTTCCACACCCAGCTTGTCGAAACCGTGGCCGAGAATGACGACGAAATTCTGCACAAATTTCTGGAAGGCGAAGCGATTTCGGCGGACGAACTGAAGCATTCGCTGCGCAAGTCGACCATCGCGCTCAAGCTGTTCCCGGTGGTTGTCGGAACGGCGTTCAAGAATAAAGGTGTTCAGCCGCTGCTCGACGCGGTGGTGGACTACCTGCCCTCCCCTCTTGATACCAAAGAGACGCACGGTATCAACCCGGAAAACGGGCAGGCGATCACGCGCAAAGCCGACGACAAAGAGCCGTTCTCGGCGCTCGCGTTCAAGATCATGGCTGACCCGTTTGTCGGCCAGCTCACGTTCATTCGCGTGTATTCGGGAACGCTGAAGTCGGGCGAGTCGGTCATGAACTCGCGCACGCAGCGCCACGAGCGCATTGGCCGCCTGCTCAAGATGCACGCCAACAAGCGCGAAGACATCCAGGAGATTCTGGCGGGCGATATCTGCGCGGCGGTCGGCCTGAAAAATGTCGGCACCGGCGACACCATCTGCGACGAGAAGCACCCGATCACTCTGGAATCGATTTCGTTTGCGGTCCCGGTCATCGCCGTCGCGGTCGAGCCGAAGACCAAAGCCGACCAGGAAAAAATGGGCATGGCGCTCGCCAAGCTGGCGCAGGAAGACCCCACTTTTAAGGTTCACACCGATCCCGATAGCGGCCAGACCATCATCAGCGGCATGGGCGAGTTGCACCTCGAAATCATCGTCGACCGCATGATGCGCGAGTATAAAGTCGAGGCCAACGTCGGCAAGCCGCAGGTGGCGTATCGCGAGACCATCCGCAAGCACGCCGAAGCCGAAGGCAAATACATTCGCCAGACCGGCGGTCGCGGCCAGTACGGCCACGCCAAGATTTATCTCGATCCGAACGAGCCCGGCAAGGGCTACGAGTTCGTCAACGAGATCGTCGGCGGCACCGTGCCCAAGGAATACATCAAGCCGATCGATCAGGGTATGCAGGAAGCAATGGAAGGCGGCGTTCTCGCCGGCTATCCGATGGTCGATATCAAGGCGACGCTCTACGACGGCAGCTACCACGACGTCGATTCGAACGAAATGGCGTTCAAAATCGCCGGTTCGATGGCGTTCAAAGAAGCCGCCCGCAAGGCGAGTCCGGTGATTCTCGAGCCGGTGATGTCGGTCGAAGTGGTCACGCCGGAAGATTTTGCCGGAGCTATCATGGGCGACCTGAGTTCGCGCCGCGGACGTATCGAAGGCATGGAGCATCGCGCCGGTTCGCAGGTCATCAAGGCGATCGTGCCGCTGGCCGAGATGTTTGGTTATGCGACGCACATGCGTTCGTCGACGCAAGGCCGCGCCGAGTACTCGATGCATTTTGCGCGTTATGAAGAAGCCCCCAGGTCGGTGGCGGAGGAAATTATCGCCAAGACGCAGGGGAAGACGACAACGAAATAGTTTAGAAACATCTGCGGGCGCGGGTGCCCGCGCCACACGGAGCGAAGAGAAACATGGCGAAAGAAAAATTTGATCGGACAAAGCCGCACTGCAACGTAGGGACGATCGGACACATCGATCACGGCAAGACGACGTTGACGGCGGCCATCACCAAGGTTCTGTCGAAGCATAACCCGAAGATCACGTTCCGGTCGTTCGATTCGATCGACAACGCACCGGAAGAGAAGGCGCGCGGCATCACCATTGCGACCGCGCACGTCGAGTATGAGACGGCAAACCGGCACTATGCGCACGTCGACTGCCCGGGCCACGCCGATTACATCAAGAACATGATCACGGGCGCGGCGCAGATGGATGGCGCGATCTTAGTCGTTGCGGCGACGGACGGTCCGATGCCGCAGACGCGCGAGCACGTGCTTTTGGCCCGTCAGGTCGGCGTGCCGTACATCGTTGTCGCGCTGAACAAGTGCGATGCAGTGGACGATCCCGAGTTGCTGGATCTGGTTGAACTGGAAGTGCGCGAGCTGTTGAAGTCGTACAAGTTTCCGGGCGACGATGTGCCGGTGGTGCGCTTGTCGGCTCTGGGCGCGCTGAATGGTGAAGAAAAGTGGGAGAAGCAGGTGGACGCGCTGATGGAGGCGGTGGACAAGAGCGTGCCGCAACCGGCGCGCGAACTGGACAAGCCCTTCCTGATGCCGATCGAAGATATTTTCTCGATTCAGGGGCGCGGCACGGTGGTGACGGGACGAATTGAGCGCGGCAAGGTGAAGGTGGGCGAGGAAGTTGAGATTGTCGGCTTCCGCGACACGCGCAAGACGGTGGTAACGGGCGTCGAGATGTTCAAGAAGCAGCTCGATGAAGGCATGGCGGGCGACAATGCCGGCCTCTTGTTGCGCGGCATTGCGAAAGAGGATGTGGAGCGCGGCATGGTGCTGGCGAAGCCGGGATCGATTACGCCGCACACCAAGTTCAAGGCCGAGGTTTACATTCTGACCAAAGAAGAAGGTGGACGGCATACGCCATTCTTCAAGGGATACCGGCCGCAATTTTATCTGCGCACGACGGACGTGACGGGCGTGGCGGAGTTGCCGGCGGGCACGGAGATGGTGATGCCGGGCGACAACGTCAGCCTGGTGATCGAACTGATCACGCCGGTGGCGATGGAGAAGGGCCTGCGGTTTGCGATTCGCGAAGGCGGCCACACGGTAGGCGCCGGAACGATCGCGGAGATTGTGCAGTAAGCAAGGAGCAGTTGCTGGTAGCTAGTTGCCAGCAACTAGTAGCTAACAAGCGGCTTGCACCCTGCCGCCAGTTCTTTCCTTCCGGACTTCAGAGTGAAGACGGCCGGAAGGGGTTAGAGAGAAAACAGTGAGCGCACAAGAGAGAATTCGAATCCGGTTGAAAGCCTACGACTACCGCATTCTGGACCAGTCGACGGGCGAGATCGTGGAAACGGCGAAGCGCACGGGCGCGCAGATTGCAGGCCCGATTCCGCTGCCCACGATGAAGAACAAATATTGCGTGCTGCGTTCGCCGCACGTGGACAAGAAGTCGCGGGAAGCGTTTGAGATCCGCACTCACAAGCGTCTGCTCGATATCCTCGAACCGACGCAGCAGACGGTGGACGCGCTCATGAAGCTCGATCTGCCGGCCGGCGTGGATGTGGAGATCAAGGCGTTCGGCAAAGAACACAAATAGTCGCTGGTCGTTTTGTCGCTGGCCGTTCGCCAGCGATGGATTTCAAACGACCGACGACTGACGATCAACGACTTTGATTCGTTGGCGCCCAGCCAATAGACGGCGTTCAATAAGCGCCGGGCCAAGCTGGGAACGGAGAATGAAATGGCAAAGGTTGCAGGAATTCTGGGCAAGAAGGTCGGCATGACGCAACTCTTCGATTCGAAGGGCGAGGTCCGGCCCGCGACCGTATTGCAAGCGGGGCCGTGCGTCATCACGCAGCACAAATCCCAGACCCGCGATGGTTACGATTCGGCGCAGCTTGGCCTGGTTGAGTTCGTAAAGGAAAAGAAGCTGACCAAGGCGATGCGCGGCCATTTCGGCAAAAACAATCTTCCTCCGGCAAAGTTTTTGCGCGAGGTTCCCATCGAAGTCGAAGCGCTGACCGAGGACACGACGGGCGCGTTGAAGGTCGGCGACCGCGTGCTGGTCGATATCTTCGAAGGCGAAAAGTTTGTCGACATCGTTGGCACCAGCAAGGGCCATGGCTTTCAGGGTGTCGTGAAGCGTCATCACTTTGCGGGCGGCGCGAAGTCGCACGGTTCGATGTTCCAGATCACCGGTTCGATCGGTTCGTCGGCGTTTCCGTCGCGCGTGTTTAAAGGCATGCGCATGTCGGGACACATGGGCAACGCGCGCATCACCACCCGCAACCTGCGGATTCTGGGCGTCGACAAGGACGAGAACTTGCTGGTCGTCGAGGGCAGCGTGCCGGGACCGAATGGTGGATACATCATCATTAATAAGGCGAAGAAGCCGCCCAGAGAGCGCCGTGGATTTGCCGGTTCGGCTACGGTCGATCCGTTGAAGGCTGCCAAGCGCGCGGCCAAGAAGGGTTAGTTAGTGTAGGGCGGACATTCTTGTCCGCCAAAACGTGGGCGGCCGTGAGTGGCTGCCACACAAGAGAACAAGAGAAGAAAAATGGCGACCATCGATGTACACAATCTGAACGGAGCGAAGGTTGGAACGCTGGACCTGGCCGACGAGGTTTTCGGCGCGGTCAACGAAGACCTGCTCTGGGAAGCGGTCAAGCACTACCGCGCCGGGCAGCGCGCCGGAACGCATGCCACCAAGGTGCGCGGAAGCGTCTCCGGTTCTGGCAAAAAGCTCTGGAAGCAGAAGGGCACGGGACGCGCGCGTATCGGCTCGGTCCGTTCACCCATCTGGCGCCACGGCGGCACGGTGCATGGACCGCAGCCGCGCTCCTATGACTACGCTTTCCCGAAGAAGAAACTGCTGGGCGCGCTGCGTTCGGCGCTGGCCGCCAAGTTCGCCGATGGCAAGATCATCGTCGTGAACGCGTTCGACGTGAAAGAGCCGAAGACCAAGGCTTTTGCCCTGTCGCTCGGCAAGCTCAAGGTCGAGGGCACGACGCTGCTGGTGGATTCCTCGAGCGCGGAGAACAAGAACCTCGTGCTCAGCTCGCGCAACATCGACGGTCTGGAACTGGTGCGCGGCAACGAGGTGCATCCTTATCACCTGATGCGCCATAAGCACATCATCTTCGCGCAGCCGGCCCTCGAAAAGTTGCAGGATTCGCTGCGCAAGACCTCGTCGCGGCGGGATCACGCGGCCGAACCGGCTCCGGAAAAGAAAAAGCCGGCGCGCCGTTCGCGTAAGGCAAAGGTGGAGGTGGCGTAAGAGATATGAAATCCGCCTATCAGATCATTCGCAAGCCGGTCATCACCGAAAAAGGCTTGGGCATTAAAGAGACCCAGAACACGCTGGTGTTCCAGGTTGCGCCCAAGGCCACTAAGACCGAGATCAAGGAAGCCGTGCAGGCGATCTTCAAGGTGAAGGTTGCGTCGGTGCGCACGGCGAACTACCCGGGCAAAGAGCGGCGGCGCGGCAAGTTTGCGGGCTACCGTCCGGACTGGAAAAAGGCCTACGTGCGGTTGCGCACAGGCGAAAAGATGCCGGAGTACGCGCAGAATTTGTAAGTCAGTCATTGGCCGCTAGTCGTGAGTCGCTGGGAAAATCGAACAGCGAGCGACGAACGACCAAGGACTAACGACCAACGACAAGAAGCAGTGAGCTGAGAGCTAGATATGCCAATCAAGACCTATAGACCGACAACGCAGACGCTGCGCTACCGCACGCACCTGACGACCGACGACATTACTTCGACCAAGCCGTACAAGCCGCTGGTCGAGGGCAAGATCCGCACCGGCGGGCGCCGCAATTCGGGCGACACCACCATGCGCTTCATCGGCGGCGGCAACAAGCGCAAGCTGCGCACCATCGATTTCAAGCGTGACAAGCACGGCATTCCGGCCAAGGTGTTGACCATCGAGTACGATCCGGGCCGGTCCGCGCGCATTGCACTCCTTGGCTATGCCGACGGCGAGAAGCGCTACATCGTTCAGCCCGACGGCTTGAAGGTTGGCCAGAAAATTATCTCCGGGCCCGACGCCGACATTTTGGTCGGGAACGCATTGCCGTTGCGCAACATTCCGCCCGGCACGACGATTCATAACCTCGAATTGAAGCCCGGCAAGGGCGCGCAGATGGTGCGCTCGGCGGGCGGTTCGGCGCAACTGGTGGCCAAAGAAGGCGACTACGGACTGGTCAAGCTGCCTTCCGGTGAAACCCGCAAGGTGCTGCTCGACTGCCTGGCAACCATTGGGCAGGTCGGCAACACCGATCACGAAAACGTGACCTGGGGCAAGGCCGGTCGCACGCGGTGGGTGGGCAAGCGTCCGCACAATCGCGGAGTTTCCATGAACCCGGTCGACCACCCGCACGGCGGCGGCGAGGGCAAGACTTCCGGCGGGCGGCATCCAGTGACCCCGTGGGGCCAGCCGACGCGCGGCTACAAGACGCGCAACAACAAGCGGACCGATGCCTTCATCGTGAGCCGCCGCAAGAAGAGTTAAGGAAGTCGCGAGCCGCGAGTTGCGAGCCGCGAGCAAAAACAGTTTCGGTTCGCTGAGAGCTGATTGACTGAGAACCGACAACTGAGAACTGAGAACTGACTTTTATGGCACGTTCGACAAAAAAAGGACCGTTCATCGACGCGCATCTGGCAACGAAGATTGAAGCCATGAACGCGCGCAACGAGAAGAAGGTGCTGCGCACGTGGTCGCGGCGCTCGACCATTATTCCGGAGATGGTGGGACACACCATCGCCGTCCATAACGGAAAGAAATTTATTCCGGTGTACGTCACCGAGAACATGGTCGGCCACAAGCTGGGCGAGTTCAGTTTCACGCGCCAGTTCAAGGGCCACTCCATGAAGGCGGCGACCGAAACGGCCGCCAAGCCGGCGGGCGTGCCCGGCGGTCCGGGAGCGATCACTCCCTCGGCCCCATCGGCACCGAAGGCGTAACCGCGGCTTTTCGCTCTCCGTCCTTCGCGGTTCGCGAAAGACGGTAGCAGGGAGATGCGGACTTAGAAAAATAGGGAAGGGCTGTTCGGACGACAGGGTTTGGCGAAGAGCGAAATGGCGAACAGCGAAAAGCGAATTATGGAATTTCGAGCTGAAGCACGGTTTATGCGAGTCTCGCCGCAGAAGGCGCGGCTGGTGCTGGATCTGATTCGCGGGCGGCGCGTCGAAGAGGCGCGCAATACGCTTGCCTTCACCAAGAAGCGGGTCGCGGCCACGGTCGCCAAGCTTTTGCAGTCGGCCATCGACAACGCGAACTTTCTGAGCACCGAAAAAGGACTCGATGTCGATGTCGACAACCTTTATGTGAAGCACGCGGCCGCCAATGATGGGCCGCGCATGAAGCGCATCCGCCCGGCGCCGATGGGCCGCGCGTATCGCTATGTTCGCCGTATCTCGCACATCGAGCTCGTGCTCGCCGAGCGCAACCGGAACGGTGCGAGCGCCGGGGTCGCGCCCACGGGGGGCGGAGAGACGAAAGCCGCGCCCAGGCCGAAAGCCAAGGCCAAGGCGAAAGCGCCGGCCAAGAAGAAGACGGTCGCAAAGAAGGCGACCGCAAAGAAGTAAGGTGGTCGTCAGCCGGCGGTCGTTAGTCGACCGCAGACAGTGGTTGCAGGCGACCGAGGACAGACGACCGAAGACGGTTTAGGAGCAACGATGGGACAGAAAGTACATCCATACGGATTCCGGCTCGGCTACACCAAGCCGTGGAAGTCGCGCTGGTTTGTCGAGCGCGACTACGACAAACTGCTGCTCGAGGACGTCAAGCTGAAGGCCGAGCTGAAGGACAAGCTCAAGTCGGCGGGCGTCAGCTCGGTCGAGATCGAACGGCCGGGCAACAAGCTGCGCATCATTATTAAGACGGCGCGGCCGGGCATCATCATCGGCCGCAAGGGCGCGGAAATCGACAAGCTCAAGCAGGAGCTGCAGAAGCGCACCAACCGCGAAGTGCATGTCGATATTCAGGAAGTGCACAAGCCCGAACTGGATGCGCAGCTGGTCTCGGAATCGATTGCGCTCCAGCTCGAAAAGCGTGTCGGCTTCCGCCGCGCCATGCGCAAGTCGGTCGACTCGGCGCTGCGTTTCGGCTGCAAGGGCATCAAGGTTCGCGTCAGCGGACGCCTGAACGGCAATGAAATCGCCCGCTCGGAGTGGTATCTCCAGGGCCGTTTGCCGCTGCACACGCTGCGCGCCGACATCGATTACGGCTTCACCGAAGCGCGCACCACCTATGGCGTGATCGGCGTGAAGGTTTGGGTTTACAAAGGCGAAATTCTGCCGACGAAGAAACGCGAAGCGACCCCGGCCAGGGAAGTGAGTACGACCGGAGCTTTTTAAAGGTCAGAGGTCAGAAGTGAGAGGTCATAAGACGTCAGAGGTGAAAACCGAAGCGGTTTTGTGGCTCTTACTGAGAACTGACAACTGGGAACTGAGAACTGACTTATGTTGATGCCGAAGAAAGTTAAGTACCGCAAGCAGCAGCGCGGGCGCATGACCGGAAAAGCCTGGAAGGGCTCGGAGCTGGCTTTCGGCCAGTATGGCCTGAAGGTCCTCGAGCCGGGCTGGATCACCGACCGCCAGATCGAAGCCAGCCGGGTGGCGATGACGCGTTTTGTGAAGCGCGGCGGCAAGATCTGGATCCGCCTTTTTCCCGACAAGCCGGTCACGAAGAAGCCGGCCGAAACCCGTATGGGCAAGGGCAAGGGCGCTCCCGATCACTGGGTCGCGGTCGTCAAGCCGGGCAAGATTCTGTTCGAGATGGAAGGCGTGACCATCACCGATGCGAAAGAGGCTATGCGTCTGGCGTCGCACAAAATGCCGTTGCGCACCACCTTCGTAAAACGGGAAGTACTGTAGAGAAGTGCTGTAAACGGGAAGTGCGGTAAACCAATCGCGAGCCTCTGGGCGCGCGAGCAAACAAGTTAAGGAACAATGCAGTTCCCGGGGGCGAGATGCTTTGCCGGGAACTGACAACCGGAACTGAGAACTGATTTATGAAAGCAGAAAAAATTCGCAACTTGACCGATGTCGAGCTGCTGCACCAGGAAAGCGATCTGGCCGACCAGCTCTTCAAGCTGAAGTTCCAGATGAACATGGGACAGACCGAGAGCCTGAAGAAGATTCGCGGGCTGCGCCGCGACATCGCGCGCGTCAAGACGGTGCTGCGCGAGCAGGAACTGGCCAGGGCCAAAGCGGCGGCGACGGAGAAAAAATAATGGCGGAAACACAAGCCCATAACGAAGCAAAACCGGCGAACCACAAGATTCTGATCGGCAAGGTCACGTCGAACAAGATGCAGAAGACCATCGTCGTCGAAGTCACCCGGCAGAAGGCGCATCCGCTCTATCGCCGCGTGATCTCGATCCGCAAAAAGTTTTATGCGCACGATGAAAAGAACGAAGCGCACATCGGCGATGTGGTGAAGATCGAAGAGTCGCGTCCCCTGTCGCGGTTGAAGCGCTGGACGCTCAAAGAGATCGTGCGCAAGACCGCGCTGGTGCCCGAGATTCCCGCCGACGCCGACGTAGTGGCCGGCCGGTAGGCGGCAGAGGGAGAGACGAATATGGCCGTAATGATGAGATCGATGCTCGAGGTCGCCGATAACTCCGGCGCGCGCAAGCTGCAGATGATCCTGCCGCTGGGCGGTGGAACCGGCCTCCGGGCGAAGCTCGGCGACGTGATCACGGCGAGCGTGAAGGAAGCCTCGCCCGACGGGCAGGTGCAGAAGGGCAAAGTCGTAAAGGCGGTCATCGTCCGCACCCGCAAAGAGCATCGCCGCCGCGACGGCACCTACATCCGCTTCGATCAGAATGCGGCGGTGCTGATCAATGACGCGGGCGAGCCGGTTGGCACCCGTGTTTTCGGTCCGGTGGCCCGCGAACTGCGCGAGAAGAAATTTTTGAAGATTGTTTCGCTGGCGCCGGAAGTGCTGTAGAACAGGTCTCCGGTCACCAGATTTTGATCGCCAGAGATTGAGGACAGGAAATGGGAACAGCAACCACAAAAGTTCATAAGCGAGTGGACATCCGCCGCAACGACACCGTGAAGGTGATGACCGGCCGCGACATTGGCAAGGAAGGCCGCGTACTGCGCGTGCTGCCCGACGAGGGCCGGGTTTTGGTCGAGCACGTCATGACCGTGAAAAAGCACGTGCGCCCCAATCCGCAGCGCAACATCCAGGGCGGCATCGCCGAGCAGGAGCGCCCGATTCCGCTGTCGAATGTGGCGCTCGTTTGCGGAACCTGCGGCCCGGTACGGATCGGCCACGAAATTCAGGGCGAGCGCAAAGTGCGGGTCTGCAAAAAGTGCGGAGCCACGCTGGATAAGTAGCTTCGATAAGTAGCTTCGAGCTTCTAGCCAGGAGCGGGCGGCGCGAAGCAAGCTGCGAAGCGGATTTAGATTTTGGAAGGTGCTCACGAACCGGAACGAAAATTGATTGCTCGAGGCTCGTAGCTCGCAGCTCTTTCCGAAACCGTGAGAGAAGGCAATAGCGAACATGGCAAAAGACGAACAGAAGCAGGAACAGAAAAAAGGCGAGCAGCAGAAGCCCAGGGCTCCAAAGCCCGGCAAGGGCGAAAAGCACGCGGCCGCCGAAGAGCCCAAGGCGGGACCGGAAGCGCCTCGCCATTCGGCGAAGGAACGGCCCCGGCTGCGCTCGCGCTTTGAAAAAGAGGTGGCGCCCGCGCTCTTGAAGGAACTTGATCTCAAGAACCCGATGGCGGTTCCGCGGCTCAACAAGATTGTGGTCAACATGGGTGTCGGCGAAGCGACCCAGAACGCCAAGATCATGGACCCGGCGGTCAACGAACTCGGCCAGATCACCGGCCAGAAGCCGATCGTGACCAAGGCGAAGAAGTCGATTGCCGCCTTCAAGGTTCGCGAAGGCATGCCGATCGGCGCCATGGTTACGCTGCGTGGCGACCGCATGTACGAATTTTTCGATCGCCTGGTCACCATCGTTCTGCCCCGCGTGCGCGACTTCCGTGGCGTTTCGACCAAATCGTTTGACGGCCGCGGCAACTACACGCTCGGCCTGCACGATCAGCTGATTTTCCCGGAGATCGATTACGCGAAGGTCGACAAGCTGAAGGGCATGAACGTGACGATCGTGACGACCGCAAGGTCCGACGATCAGGCGCGCAGTTTGCTGAAACATCTCGGGATGCCGTTCCGGGCTTGAGAATTTGCGAAAGCGGTTAACTGAGAGCTGACAGCTGAAAGCTGACAGCTGGAATTTTAGGAGCTAGAAGCTAAGTGGCAACTACAGCAAAACGAGTCAAGGACGGCGCGGAGAGCAAGACCAAACCGCGCAACAGGAAACTTCCGAAGTTTTCGTCGCGCAAGCACAACCGCTGCAAGATCTGCGGGCGGCCGCGCGCCTATCTCCGCAAATTCGGCATCTGCCGTCTGTGTTTCCGCGGATTGGCGTTGCGGGGCGAGATTCCGGGCGTTTCGAAGTCGTCCTGGTAAAAGCGTCGTCGTTCGTTCGTCGTTGGTCGGTCGGAATGACGAGTCGGCGACAACACAAGGGATCGCCGCAACGGAGTTGGAAGGCGTTGTTGATTTGCCGTTGTTCGCTAACGACCAACGACTAGCGACTGACGACAGAAGCAAGTAAGCCGCTGACAGGTTCTCCGCCCAACGCGGAGCGAACGGGTGGCTCGAGGAGAAGCAAACGATGAGGTTGACCGATCCGGTCGCAGACATGCTGGCGCGCATTCGCAATGCGATCCGCGCCCGCCATCAAAAGGTCGATATTCCAGCTTCCAAGCTGAAGACCGAAATTGCCCGCATTCTCAAGGAAGAGGGCTTTATCGCGAACTTCAAGCCCACGGAAGAAGAGGGGCACAAGGTTCTGCGCGTCTATTTGAAATATGGCAACAACAACGAAGCCGTCATTTCAAACCTGGCGCGCGTCTCGCGCCCGGGCTGCCGCGTGTACGTGCGCCGCACCGAGATTCCGCGCGTCCTCGGCGGCCTCGGCATCAACATCCTGACTACGCCCAAGGGCGTGATGACGGGACGCCAGGCGCGCAGACAGGGCCTGGGTGGCGAGTTGTTGTGCGAAGTTTGGTAAAGAATCGAGCTGTTCGCTCTTCGCTCTTAGCCTTTCGCTAAAAGCAAGATGCGGCAGCCAAGAAAGCCAAGAGCCAAAAGCTAACGGCGAAGAGCGGATCTTATGTCACGAATTGGAAAAAAGCCGATCGCGATTCCCAAGGGTGTCACGGTCAAATTTGAAGGCAACACGGTGCTGGTGCAGGGCCCGAAGGGCAAGCTCGATACGCCCCTCCCCGCCGGCATCAAGATGGAACAGAAGGACGGCAACCTGGTCGCCATTCGCGAAAACGACTCGCAGGCCGCTGTCCATGGCCTCGCGCGCGCCCTCGTGAACAACGCCGTCGAGGGCGTCACCAAGGGCTGGACCCGCGACCTTGAAATCGTCGGCATCGGCTATCGCGCCGAGATGAAGGGCAAGGCCATGGTGGTCTTCAATCTGGGCTATTCGCATCCCATCGAATATCCGCTGCCCACCGGGGTGGAGGCGGCTGTCGATCCCAAGCAGACCAAGATAAGTCTGACCGGCATCGATCGCCAGAAAGTCGGACAGGTTGCGGCCGAGATGCGTTCGCTGCGTCCGCCCGATCCGTACAAGAATAAAGGTGTGCGCTATGCGGGCGAGCGCCTGAAGAAGAAAGTTGGCAAGACGGGAGCGAAGTGATCGCGTTAGCGAGCGTTTGAGCCCGCCGCGGTCATCCCGAACGAAGTAAGGGATCTGAATTTTGGTCGTTAGTCGTCGGCCGTTCGCAGGGTATCTCGCGGATGTGGGTTGACGAATGCAGTAGCTTGCTAACGACGAACGACCAGTGACGAACGACAAGGATTTAACATGCTGAGACAGAATACAAAGAACGAGACGCGGCAAGTGGTGCACGATCGCATCCGCAAGAAAGTTGTCGGCACGCCCGAGCGTCCGCGGCTTAACGTGTACCGCTCGCTGAACCATATTTACGCGCAGGTTATCGACGATCTCCAGGGCAAGACGCTGGCGGCGGCTTCGACCGCCATGGGCAAAAAGGGCGAGCGCCCCACCGGCGGCAACGTCGCCGCGGCCAAGACCGTCGGCAAGAAGATCGCCGAACTGGCCAGGGAGAAGGGCATCACCAAGGTGGTGTTCGATCGCGGTGGCTACATTTATCACGGACGCATCAAGGCGGTCGCCGATGCGGCCCGCGAAGCGGGATTGCAATTCTAGTCGGCAGTCGCTGGTCGTTGGTCGTTCGCATTTGACTCTCCGAACGACGAGCGACTGACGACCGACGACAAAAATAGAAATGAGACTTAAGAATGCCAAGAGTTGCTAAAAAACTCGATGCGGGTTCGTTTCAGTTGAAAGACCAGGTGGTCTCGATCAACCGCGTGACCAAGGTCGTCAAGGGCGGTAAGAATCTGTCCTTCGCGGCGCTGGTCGTGGTGGGCGATCCGAGCGCGGCCGTGGTCGGCTACGGCTCGGGCAAAGCCAAAGAAGTTCCCCAGGCCATTCGCAAGGGGATCGAGTCCGCCAAGAAAAATCTCATGCGCGTGAACCTCACCCAGACGACCGTGCCGCACATCTCGCTCGGCCGCTATGGTTCGGGAAGGGTATTGCTCAAGCCCGCCCCGGAAGGCACGGGCGTAATTGCGGGCGGCGCGGTGCGCGCCGTGATGACTTCGGCGGGCGTGCAGAACGTCCTCACCAAGTCGATCGGCACCACCAACCCGCACAACGTGATCAAGGCGACCTTCGACGCGCTCAAGAAACTGAAGAACCGGGAAGCGGTCGCCGCGCTTCGGGGCAAGTCGGTTCAGGAACTGTAATCGCGAGCAGTGAGTCGTGAGAACCGGCGAACGACGTACGACGTACGACGAACGACGAACAACGAGAATCAAAATGACAACCAAGACTTCGAAAACGACGGCGAGCGGCATGATCCAGATCAAGCAGGTCCGTTCTGCGATCTGCTCGCCTCTGAAGCACAAGCGAGTAATTAAAGGGCTGGGCTTTACCCGGCTGAACCAGGTCATCGAGCGCCCGAACACCTCCGCCATCCGTGGCATGGTGAAGAAGGTGCCTCACCTGGTGGAGATTGTAGATTAGGTCACAGTTCAAGGTCGCAGGTCACGGGGATTCCGGTGACCGGTGACCGGTGACCGGTAGGCTAGGACTCATTTATGAATCTTTCGACAATCAAGGCGCCCCGCAAGGCGAACACCGGCAAGAAGCGCGTCGGCCGCGGCATGGGTTCGGGCATGGGCAAGACCTCCACTCGCGGACACAAAGGCCAATGGTCGCGCTCCGGCGCCCGCCTCATCCGCGGTTTTGAAGGCGGCCAGATGCCGCTCCATCGCCGTATTCCAAAGCGTGGATTCACCAACATCTTCCGCGAGGAGTATGACATCGTGAACCTCAGCAGCCTGGCCACGCTGGGCCAGACCGAGGTCAATCCCGACGTCCTGAAGAAGGCGCGCCTCGTCGGCGGCAAGGCTCCCGTCAAAATTCTCGGCAATGGCGAACTGACGTCGGCCATCACCGTGCACGCGCACAAGTTCTCCAAGTCGGCGCAGGAAAAAATCACCAAAGCGGGCGGCAAGTTCGAGGTCTTGCAGTAATGCTGGAAAAGCTGGCGAACATCTTCCGGATCCCCGATCTCCGCAAGCGCGTGCTCTTTACGCTCGGCTTGCTGGCCGTTTACCGCATCGGCGGTCACATTCCTACGCCTGGCATTAACAGCGACAAGCTGGCCCAGTTCTTCGAGCAGAATCGCGGCTCGGTGCTCGGTTTCGTCGACCTGTTCAGCGGCGGCAACCTGCGCCGGCTCACCATCTTCGCGCTCGGCATCATGCCGTACATCACGGCCTCCATCATTTTGCAGCTCCTCACCGTTGTTTATGAGCCGCTCGCCAAGCTGCAAAAAGAAGGCGAGATGGGCCGCAAGAAAATTACGATGTGGACGCGCTATCTCACCGTGATCCTCAGCGCGGTGCAGTCCTTCGGCATCGCCGTCAGCCTGGTCAAAGCCGGCGACTTCGTCAACATGCCCTCCTCCCAGTTTATTCCGATGACCATGCTGACCCTCACCACCGGGTCGGCCTTCATCATGTGGCTGGGCGAGCAGATCACCGACCGCGGCATCGGCAACGGCATGTCGCTCCTCATCTTTGCCGGCATCGTCGTCGGACTGCCGCGCGGCGTTGCCGACCTCTACGAAAAAGCCAGCACGGCCGCCTGGGGCGCATTCACCGCTCCCGCCATGATCATCCTGATCGCCCTCATGGTCGCGGTCGTCGCCTTTATCGTCTACGTCGAGCGCTCCGAGCGTCGCATCCCCGTGCAATACGCCAAGCGCGTTGTCGGACGGAAAGTCATGGGTGGCCAATCCACTCACCTTCCGCTGCGCGTCAACGCCGGCGGCGTCATGCCTGTCATCTTTGCATCCTCCATCCTCGCGTTGCCGCAGATGATGGGCGCCGCCTTCAAAAGCAACAAGGTTATTGGTCCTATCCTCGACGCCATGCGCTGGGGTGAGCCGCTCTATACTCTGCTCTACGCGCTCGGCATCATCTTCTTCGCCTACTTCTACATCTCGATCGTGTTCAACCCGAACGAGGTTGCCGATAATATGCGCAAGTGGGGCGGATTCATTCCCGGCATCCGGCCCGGCAAGCGCACCTCCGACTTCATCAACGATGTGCTCACCCGCATCACTCTGGTCGGCGCGCTCTACCTGATCCTGATCTCGCTCATCCCCGAATGGATGATCGCCGGTATCAAGCTCAATCACCTGCCGCTGATCGGGCGAATATTCGAGAATCTGCCCACCTGGGTCACGAACGGTTTGGGTGTGAACTTTTATTTCGGTGGCACCTCGCTCCTGATCGTCGTCGGCGTCGCCATGGACACGGTGACCCAGATCGAAGCGCAGCTCATCATGCGCCACTATGACGGCTTTACGCCCAAGAGCGGACGCTTGCGGGGCCGCCGCTGGTAAGACGACGTTGGTAAGGGCACGGCTTAGGCCGTGCCGTAAGGGGCCGCGCCACAAAGGATGGGGCTTTAGCCTCTGCGGTGCAGCAGGCCGATTTTGATGGCAGATAGCAACGCGCACGTCGGCCCGGTCATCCTTCTCGGTCCCCCAGGGGCGGGCAAGGGCACGCAGGCCGAGCAGATCGTCGAGCGATACCGTGTTCCGCACGTTTCGACGGGCGATTTACTACGGGATCATGTCGCCCGCCAGACGGAACTTGGCCGCAAGGCCAAAGCGATCATGGATCGCGGAGAGCTGGTTCCGGACGAGTTGATGTATGGCATCGTCGCTGACCGGCTCCGCCAGCCCGATGGCCGGCGCGGATTTATTTTGGACGGCTTTCCGAGGACAGCCGCCCAGGCAGGATGGCTCGACGCCTTCCTCCGAAAAGAGTTCTTTGACAATCAGTCGGACGGCGCCGCGGGCGCGCCGATTGTGATCCAGCTGGCAGTCGACTATAATCAGTTACTGCTGCGGCTTACCGGGCGGCGTTTGTGTCCCACCGATGGACGGCTCTATAACATCCACTTCCAGCCACCTCGTGTAGATGGACTGTGCGATGTGGATGGCACCCCGTTGATCATCCGCGATGACGACCGCGAACAGGTCGTGCGTGAACGTCTGAATGTATACGAAAATCAGACGAAGCCGGTGGTGGATTATTTCCGGCAGCAAGGGCGGTTGATGGTGGTGAACGCGGATCGGCCAGTCGAGCAGGTGACGGCCGAGATTTTCAGTCTGATCGACCGCAGCCGTTCGGAACAGAATTAGAAGGCAAAGTAATAAACAAAGTATTTAACGATGATGGGTTCTGGAGAAGATCGAATCGTTCGCAAGTCGCCGCCGGAAATCGAGAAGATGCGGCGCAGCGGACAGATCGTTCGCCAGGTCCTGAATCACGTAAGAAGCGTGGTCGCGCCGGGCGCTACCACCATGGACCTCGAGATAGCGGCCGCCAGACTGATCGAGGAACTGGGAGCGACGCCGGCCTTCAAGGGATATTATGGTTATCCCTGCGTGCTCTGCACCTCGGTGAATGAAGAGATTGTGCACGGTATCCCGTCGGAAAAGCGGGCGCTCAAGACGGGCGACATCGTTTCGATCGATTGCGGCGTGGTCTTCGACGGGTACTACGGAGACGCTGCCATCACCGTGCCGGTCGGCGATACGCTGTCGGCGGAGTTGAAGAAGTTGCTCGAAGTAACCGAAGCCTCGCTGTACAAGGGCATCGAGCAGGCCAGGATCGGCAACACGATCGGCCATGTAGGAGCGGCGATTCAAAAGCACGTGGAGGCCGCGGGCTTCAGCGTCGTGCGTGATTTTGTCGGACACGGTATCGGAACGAAGTTGCACGAAGCGCCGCAGATCCCGAACTTCGGCAAGAAAGGCCAGGGCGCCGAGCTTTCCGAAGGCATGGTGCTGGCCATCGAGCCGATGGTAAATTCGGGCGGTCCGGGCACAAAGGTTTTGAGCGACAAGTGGACGGCCGTAACGCTCGACGGCAGCTATAGCGCCCATTTCGAGCACTGCGTAGCAGTCACGAAACAAGGGCCGGTGATTTTAACGAATTAGTTCTCAGTTCCCAGTTCTCAGTTCTCAGTGAGAGCCGGGACGATTTACTGAGAACCAAGAACTGAGAACTGCTTTTCGGAGGTCAATGAGTAAAGAAGACGCGATTGAAGTGATGGCCACGGTCGTCGAACCGTTGCCCAACGCCATGTTCAAGGTGGAACTTGAGAACAAGCACCAGGTGCTGGCGCACGTTTCCGGCAAAATGAGAAAGAATTTCATCCGCATTCTGCCGGGCGATAAAGTCGCAGTCGAACTTTCTCCGTACGACCTCAACCGCGGACGGATTGTGTATAGATACAAATAGAATTTGCAGTTGCAGTAACTGGGAACCGGCAACTGGGAACTGAGAACTGATTATGAAAGTAAGAGCATCGGTAAAAAAAATCTGTGACAAGTGCAAGGTCATCCACCGCAAAGGCGTGGTGCGTGTGATCTGCGAGAACTCGAAACACAAGCAACGGCAGGGATAGCTCGGCAGTTGTCCTACGGGCAACTGCGAACTGAGAACTGAGAACTGGGGTTAAGAATGGCACGTATTGCAGGCGTCGATCTTCCGCGCAACAAGCACACGAATATCGCGCTCACTTACATCTACGGAATCGGCAACGCGCGCTCGGCGCGCATTCTGGCCGCGGCCAATGTCGACGGCGCGAAGAAGGTCCAGGACCTCGCGGAAGACGAGGTCAACCGCATCCGTCAGGTTATCGAGGGCGAAGGCGGGGTCGAGGGCGATCTCCGCAAGGATATTTCGATGAACATCAAGCGGCTCATCGAAATCGGCTCCTATCGCGGATTCCGTCATCGCCGCAACCTGCCGGTGCGCGGACAACGCACCCACACGAACGCACGCACCCGCAAGGGTCCGCGCAAGGGAACCGTCGCCCAGAAAAAGAAGGCGACAGCGAAAACATAAAATCGTCGTTGGTCGTTGGTCCTTGGTCGTTAGCCAGGAGCCAATGTATTAAGGCAGCACTAGTCTGCAAACGACCAACGACTAACGACGAAGGACGATTTTCATGGCCAAACCAGCAGCAGCGGGCGGCGGAGCCGCTCCCGAGAAAAAAGGCAAGACCAAGAAGTTCAAGAAGAAGGAGCGCAAGCACGTCCCGCACGGGCTCGTGCACGTGCAGGCCTCTTTCAATAACACGATCGTCACGATCACTGACATGAACGGCAACGTCCTTTCATGGAAGAGTTCGGGCTCGCTTGGCTTCCGCGGATCGCGCAAGGGTACGCCCTTCGCCGCGCAGCAAGCCGCCATGAATGCCGCCAATATGGCGCGCGATCACGGCGTTCGCAGCGTCGACGTCCGTGTCAGCGGCCCCGGTTCGGGCCGCGAGTCGGCCGTTCGCGCCCTGGCCGCCGCCGGAATCGAAGTGCGTTCCATCAAGGACACCACTCCGATTCCTCACAACGGCTGCCGTCCGCCAAAACGCCGTCGCGTCTAAGACGCGGTGCGAGTTCTCAGTTCCTGGTTCTCAGTTCTCAGTAGGATCGCGAGAGCTGTAGAACTTGGGGTTTTCACTGAGAACTAGGAACCGGGAACTAGGAACTGAGAACTAAACCGTCCGGGACGAAGGGTTAGCCAAGGTATTCCGCGAGCGTAAGCCGTCGGAATCGAAACCCGTAAACCGGTCATCTAAAAGGAGAACAACTTGGCACGTTATACCGATGCAGTATGTCGTCTTTGTCGCCGGGAAGGCATCAAGCTCTTCCTCAAAGGCACCAAGTGCTTCAGCGACAAATGTCCCATTGAAAAGCGCAATTTCGCGCCCGGCCAGCACGGCAAAGACAAAAAGACCAAGGTCGTAGGCTACGGCCTCCAGTTGCGCGAAAAGCAGAAAGCCAAGCGCATTTACTTCACGCAGGAAGGCCAGTTCCGCAATTATTTCGAGAAGGCGGCGCGGTCCCAGGGCGTAACCGGCGCCAAGCTGCTCGAGCAACTCGAACGCCGCCTCGACAATGTCGTCTTCCGTCTCGGCTTCGGCATTTCTCGCCGCCAGGCGCGCCAGTTAGTGCGCCACGGACACGTGCAGGTCAACGGCAAGAAGGTAAACATTCCTTCCTACGAAGTGAATGTCGGCGAAGAGATCGCCATTCGCGAGAACAGCAAAAAGATCCCGATTCTCGAGATCGCCAAAGACTTTGCCAGCCATCAGCCGGCGCCCATGTGGTTAGAAGTCGATCGCGACAATTACAAGGGCCGCGTGCAAGCGTTGCCCAAGCGCGAAGATATTCAGTTGCCGGTCAACGAGCAGCTGATTGTAGAGTTGTACAGTAAATAAGTCGTATGTCGTTTGTCGTTGGTCGTTTGGAAATTCTACCGGGTAGAAGAGCGAACGACTAACGACCATCGACAAAGGACGGTTGGCCCACGATTCGTGCCAGATCAGCCTTTCCTGACTTTGACCTGAGCCGGGCCGCTCAGCGAGTGGGATCGAGCCACATGGCCGAGAGGAGAAACAAATGCTTTGGAGAGGTTTTCAAAAACCGAAACGGCTGGCCAGCGATGCCCAGTCACTCACCGACAAGTACGGAATGTTCTGGGCGCAGCCTTTTGAGCGCGGCTTCGGCACCACCATCGGCAACGCACTTCGCCGCGTGATGCTCAGCTCCATCGAAGGCGCGGCCGTCACCGCCGTCAAGATCGAAGGCGTGCTGCACGAGTTCCAGTCCATCCCCGGCGTAGTCGAAGACGCGACCGACATCATCCTCAACATGAAGCAGGTGCCGTTTAAGCTCGCGGGCGATGGCCCGAAGGCGATTTACCTGCGTGCCGATCAGCCCGGAGTCGTGACCAGCGCCATGATTGAGGCCGACGCCGACGTCGAGATTCTCGACAAGGAAATCTACATCGCCACCGTCAGCGAAGGCGGCAAGCTCGACATGGAAATGCGCCTCAAGCGCGGCCGCGGCTACGTCTCCGCCGATAAAAATTTCGAAGACGATCTCGGCATTGGATTCATCCCGATCGATTCCGTCCACTCGCCGGTGCGCAAGTGTAACTACACCGTCGAAGCCGCCCGTCTCGGCCAGATCACCGATTACGACAAGCTGACGCTCGAAGTCTGGACCAATGGCTCGATCACACCCGGCGATGCCCTCGGCCTCTCCGCCAAGCTGGTGAAGGACCACATGAATATCTTCATCAACTTCGAGGAAGAGATCGAAACCGCCGCTTCCAGCGAAGAGCGCCGGCCCGAGATCAAGAACGAAAATCTGAACCGTTCGGTCGAGGAACTCGAACTCTCCGTCCGCAGCTACAACTGCCTGAAGAACGCCAACATTCAGACCATCGGCGAACTGGTGCAAAAGACCGAGGCCGAAATGCTGAAGACGAAAAACTTCGGGCGCAAGTCGCTCAACGAAATTAAAGAGATTCTGTCATCGATGGGCCTGAGCCTGGGCATGAAGATCGACGAGCACGGCAACGCCGTTCCCGGTCCGACCTCTAACCAGATCCTGCCCGCCTCGATGTACGGCGACAACGATCTGTAGGAAATCAGTCGTTAGTCGTTGGTCCCGTGTCGTTTGCGAACGACTAACGACCAACGACTAACGACCAGAACAACTGACAACCGGGGTTTAAGACAATGCGTCACAAAGTCGCAGGATACAAACTAGGCCGCACCACCAGCCATCGCCGCTCGCTCTTCCGCAACATGGTGACCTCCATCATCATGGAAGAGCGCATCGAAACCACCGCCATCAAAGCCAAAGCCGTGCGTCCACTCGTCGAAAAGATGATCACGCTCGGCAAAAAGGGAGACCTCGCTGCCCGCCGTCAGGCCGCTTCTTACCTGATGACCGACGAGGCCGTCCACAAGCTTTTTGACACGGTGGCGCCGCGTTTTGGCGACCGCAACGGCGGCTACCTGCGCATCGTGCGCACCGCATGGCGCAAGGGCGATGGCGCCGAAAAGGCCTTTATCGAACTGCTCGGCAGCGAGCAGGTCCTCGATGAGAAGCGCCAGAAGCGAGCCGAAATCCGCTCCAAGCGCGCCGAAGAAACCCGCAAAGCAATGGAACAGGCCGACCAGCAGGCGCAAGCCGAAGCCGAGTCGGCACCGCCGGCTGGCGAGGGCGGCGACAAGAAAGAGTAATTCCGTGGGTTCGGCAAGCTGCTATTTTTCAAGGGCGTCCGGGAAACCGGACGCCTTTTGTGATATCGGCGTCGAATCACTTTAGTTTTTTCGGAGTCGATTGCATAAGTCGCAAGTGGCGGGGCATCTATCTTGAAGATCTATGTTGACTTGCCGGATGAACTTGTAGCGGTTTGGTGTCCGGTGGAGGCCGTTCGCGTCGGGGAAAATGCTTACGAGATTATCGAGGTAAATACCGACCCGGTGGACACGCGTTGGGCCTTTCCCACTGGCGCGAAGGTCCGGTGCAGGCCAACGTTGACCCGTGATGGAAAGGAAACCATCCTCGTTGCGTATGAAGAAGTATCGAGTTAGCCAACTACGTCATCCCCATTTGCCCAATCTCCCTCGCCCTCCCTACAATAGAAGTTTCACCCAATTCCCATGATTCATTTTCCGGTTCCCGAAGCCCTTACTTTCGACGACGTTCTCCTCGTTCCCTCGCGCTCTGAGGTCGTGCCCGCCGGCGTCAATACCCAGACCCAAATCTCGCGCAACATCCATCTCAACATCCCCATCATCAGCGCCGCCATGGACACGGTCACCGAATCCCACATGGCCATCGCGCTCGCCCAGCAAGGCGGACTCGGCATCGTCCATCGCAATCTCACCATCGACCAGCAGGCCAATGAAGTCGACAAGGTCAAGCGCTCCGAAAGCGGCATGATCGTCGACCCGGTCACCATGTCGCCCGACGCCAAGGTTTCCGACGCGCTCGACGTGATGAAGAAGTACAAAATCTCCGGCGTTCCCATCACGCAAAAAGACGGCAAACTGGTCGGCATCCTCACCAACCGCGACCTGCGTTTCGAGACGCGCTTCGACGTCCCCATCAGCAAGGTGATGACAAAAGAGCATCTCATCACCGTCCCAGTCGGCACCACGCTCGAGCAAGCCGAAGAAATTCTGCACGAGCACCGGGTAGAAAAGCTGCTCGTTGTCGACGACAAGTACAACCTGAAGGGCCTGATCACCGTAAAAGACATTCAGAAAAAACTGAAATATCCCGGCGCGGCCAAAGACGACAAAGGCCGTCTGCGAGTAGGCGCGGCCATCGGCGCCACTGGCGACTTCCTCGAGCGCGCTCAGGAAATGGCGAAAAACAAAGTCGACGTGCTTGCCATCGACAGTGCCCACGGCCACTCATCGCTCGTCCTCGAAGCCGTCCGCAAAGTCAAAGCCAAACTCCCCGAGGTCGACCTCATCGCCGGCAACGTCGCCACCTTCGATGGCGCATGCGACCTCATCAAAGCCGGCGTCGATGGCATCAAAGTCGGCATTGGTCCCGGCTCCATCTGCACCACCCGCATCGTCACCGGCGTCGGCGTTCCGCAAATCACCGCTATCGCCGAGTCCTCCCGCGCCGCTCGCGACTCCGGCGTTCCCATCATCGCCGACGGCGGCATCAAGTATTCCGGCGACATCGTCAAGGGAATCGCAGCCGGCGCATCCGCCGTCATGATCGGCTCCATGTTCGCCGGCACCGACGAGAGCCCCGGCGAACTCATCCTGTATCAAGGCCGCACCTTCAAGTCCTACCGCGGCATGGGTTCGCTGGGCGCGATGGCGCAGGGCTCCAGCGAACGCTATTTCCAGAACTCCGACGGCGACTCTTCCATCCCCGCTCCGGTTATCGGAGAGGAATCCAATCGCCTCGGCAAGCTCGTGCCCGAGGGCATCGAAGGTCGTGTCCCCTATCGCGGCTCGGTCGCGCTCATCGTCTATCAAATGGTCGGTGGCCTCAAATCCGGCATGGGTTACTGCGGTTGCCAGACCATCTCTGACTTGCAGCAGCGCGCCCGCTTCGTTCGCATCAGCTCCGCCGGCCTCCGCGAGAGTCACGTGCACGACGTCATGATCACGCGCGAAGCTCCCAACTACGCGGTCGAATAATGGGGACTCCTGCTCAGCCGCCAATTCACCCGGTTCCGCCTCACGCGGTCCCGCCGCGCCCCGCTCCGACTCGCAAGAGCTTCATTCGTGCCTGGTGGCCGGCCCTCGTCTGGATCGGGCTCATCTGCATGGAATCCACCGACAAGCTCTCCTCCGAGCACACCGGCGACCTTCTCTACAAGGTCATTCATCGCCTCTTCGGCGACGTGAATCTCTACGACGTTATGGTCTGGAATTTCCGCCTCCGCAAAACCGGCCACGTCATCGGCTACGGAATCCTCAGCCTCCTCCTGCTCCGCGGATGGCGTCGCACTCTGGCCCAGGCCCGCGCAACTCTCGGACGCGCCACCGTAGGCCTCGTCACCTACGGACGCACCGCCATCCTCGCCTGGCTCGGCACCGTCTTCGTCGCCGCCATGGATGAGTGGCACCAGAGCTTCATCCCGTCCCGCACCGGAACCTGGCACGACGTCGTCCTCGACAGCACGGCCGGTCTCGTTTTCCTGCTGATCGCATACGCGTTCTTGCGAAGGGGCAACGTCGTCAATTCCATCAATTGATCCAATGACCCAATGGTCCGAAGATGCAAGGCACTCCGGCAGTAAGACGGGGTAGTGTCTGAAATGTGTGTGGGCCTATTTCGCTTTGGCTTCAAAAGGCGGCTTGGGTTCACAGGGATTTCGCTTGTTGGCAAATTTTGCCAAATAGTGCCGATTCATCGAGTGAAGCCACAACAGCCCGGCAAACGCTGCAATGATGGTTCCGGACGAAGCAAGGCAGCAGTGCTGCGAAAAGATTGGCCAATATGCATTTGCGTGAAACCAGAAAACGGCGCAAATGATCGTAAGGAGCGCGCCTAGGCCCGCCGCGTGAGCGTGGTAGATGCCGGGCAATAACCAGTACGTGTCGCTCCATTTTGCGGTCGGCCACGGCGGTGTACCGCTTTCCCGATTGTCTTCCGCTTTAGGTACGTAGGCAGGATTCCAACCAAGTTCGCGCTCGATACAGTGTTGGGTGTTCTGAAGGAAACGGAACGCGTATCCAAGAGCAGCGAGATACCAGATTGCCCAAAGCACAGCGAGATACGACAGAATGCTCGCGAGCAGGAACAATCCGGAATGATTAGCCGGGGACGGCATCGCGAGTACATATCCGAATCCGGTCGCGACGACCACCAATAGCCCGAAGAACTTGGGGCTCTCGGAGAGCCGGGAGTTAAGCTGTTCTGAAATCGTGTGATGGAATCCGGCCAGTAGCTCCTTGTCTTTATCGCCCATTTTGTGAGGCCCTCTGTTGCAGGGCGAAATTATACGCCTGACAATCAACGCCGCCGCGGGGCGGGTTTGTCGTTTTGGAAAATGAAAATGGAACTAATTCTGACACTCGGGCGGGAGCATACTGCTCAGCGCCCAATTGTCGGCGCAAACCTTGAAGAGTTCGGTAGCGTCTGATTCAGACACTACCTAAGACAGGCCATCCCGGACTAGTCCTTGCCCCATGTTATGATTTCCGCTCTTAAATAGTTACGCTTTCTTTTCGATCCTAGGGCTATCGTGTCGCCTGCGTCACAACCGAACGCAGCAGCCGTCAATACGCTGGAGCTCGCCAGCGTTCGCAAGTGTTACGACGAATTCGTCGCCGTCAATGACCTTTCTCTCTCCATCAAGCCCGCTACCATCTACGGATTACTCGGTCCCAACGGCGCCGGCAAGACCAGCACGCTGCGCATGATCATCGGCATCACCGTCCCCGATTCAGGCCAGGTCCGTATTCTGGGAGAGCCCCTGCATCGCGGCCACACCCGGCACTTCGGCTATTTGCCCGAAGAGCGCGGACTCTACAAGAAAATGAAAGTGCGGGCCCACCTCGTTCTCCTGGCTCAACTCAAGGGCCTGACCAACAGCGAGGCGCAAAAACGTGCCACTTATTGGTGTGAGCGCCTGGAACTCGGCGCCTGGATGGATAAGAAAGTGGAAGAGCTATCGAAAGGCATGCAGCAGAAGGTCCAGTTCATCGGCGCCATCCTGCATGATCCGGAACTCATCGTCATGGACGAACCTTTTTCCGGCCTCGATCCTTCCAGTTCGCTATCCCTGAAAGATGCTCTGCTCGAGCTGGCCAAGAACGGCAAGACCATCCTGCTATCGACTCATCGCATGGACCAGGCGGAACGTCTGTGCCAGTCGATCTGCCTGATCAATCACGGGAGCGCCGTCCTGCAAGGCGAGTTGGATGAAATCAAGGCCAACTACGGCCACTGCAGCGTTCAGATCAAGTACGACGGCGATGCCGGTTTCCTTCATGACCCGAGGCTGGTGCAGTCCTTCAATGACTACGGCAACTACGTCGAAGTGCGCCTCGCGCCCGGCGCGGATACCCAGGAGCTTTTGCGTTCAGCCTCTTCCAAAGCGCGCCTCGACCGCTTTGAAGTGATGCAGCCCTCTCTGGAAGAAATCTTTATCGAGGCGGTCAGCAAACCCCATGCGTAACACCTGGCGGATCATCCAACGTGAATATCTCGAACGCGTGCGCACCAAGTCTTTCCTCGTGCTTACCTTGCTCGCGCCCGCCATCATGACCGCTCTGATGGTTCTGCCCGCCAAACTGGCCACCATGGGTGAGAATGTTCAGCACATCGTGGTTGTGACCTCAACCCCGCAATTCGGAGAACTGGTTCGGCAAGGGCTGTTGTCCCCGGAGTCCGCCACCGGCGGCGGCGACAACGGGGACTCTGGCTCCCAATCCCTACCTGCTAAATTGGCACAGAAGCCCTACCGGATTGACGTCGACCCGAATCCCACGGACGCGCAACGCGCGGTCTTGCGCGATAAAGTCAATTCCAAGGCCATCGACGGCTATCTTTGGCTCAGCGACGACGCAATTGCGGCCGGAAAGGTTACGTTTGCCAGCCGCAGCGTAGCCAACTCCGGTGAGCGGTCGCGCCTCGGCGAAGAACTCAGCCTGATTATTCAGCGCGAGCGCCTTGCAAAGAACGGCGTCACCGCCGATCAGGCGGATCTGTTGCTCAAGCCCATCAAGGTCGATGCCATCCGCATCGAGCAGGGCCGCGAATCCCAGGACAGCAGTGGAACCAAGTTCCTCGAAGTTGTCGTCATGGTCATGCTGATTTACGTGGCCGTGCTCCTGTACGGCATCTCCGTCATGCGCTCCGTGCTCGAAGAAAAAAACTCGCGTGTCGTCGAAGTCCTGCTCTCCTCCGCCACATCCACCGAACTTATGATCGGGAAAATTTTTGGCGTGGGCGCCGTCGGCCTCACCCAGATCGCCATCTGGGCCGTGATGGCTGGCGTTCTTGCCCTGCCCTCCCTCGCCATGAGCATGGATCTCAGTCAGCTTCAGCTCTCCCCCGGAGTGCTCGTTGCCTTCGTGGTCTTCTTCGTGCTTGGCTACCTCCTCTTCAGTGCTCTCTACGCCGCCATCGGCGCGATTACCACCACCGAGCAGGAAGGTCAGCAGCTTCAGTTCATCGTGGTCATCCCCCTGGTTCTTTCGGTGTTCATGTTGTCATCCGTCGTCAGAACGCCCGATGCTCCCATCGTCGCGTGGCTCTCGATGTTTCCCTTTTTCGCCCCGGTGGTGATGTATGCGCGCATCGTCATTCAAACACCGCCTGCATGGCAGATCGCTCTTTCGCTGATCTTATTGATCGCCACCATCGCCGGACTCCTGCTGCTCTGCGCGCGCATCTACCGCGTCGGCGTTCTCATCTACGGAAAACGGCCAACCCTGCCAGAGATTCTGAAGTGGCTGAAGTATGCCAAGACGTAGTCACGAGGTCGAATGCGCTTCCTGATCGGCGGAATCGTGCTGCTGGCAGTCTGCCTCGGCGGCCATGCTGACAATTCTGTAATTCCCGTGGATCACGTCGTCGTCTACAAGCATGAGCGAAAGCTCGTGCTGATCGCGCAGGGAAAAGAAGTAAAGTCCTATCACGTCGCGCTCGGCGGTGAGCCCGTCGGCCCAAAAACGCGCCAGGGGGATCACCGCACTCCCGAGGGCTTCTACGTCCTCGACGCCCGCAATCCAAAGAGCCAGTACTACAAGGCATTTCACATTTCCTATCCGAATGCGAGCGACAAAGCGGCGGCCAAAAAGCTGGGAGTTCCTCCTGGCGGCGACATCATGCTGCACGGACTTCCCAAGCCTTACGCCTGGGTAGGCAAGGCGCAATCTCTGCACGATTGGACCGACGGATGCATCGCCGTTTCCGACGAAGAGATGGATGAAATCTGGAAACTGGTTCGAGTCGGAACGCCAATTGAAATCAAGCCGTGACCGGCGTCCGTGGATGCCGGTGTCCTACCAGCCCCACCGCCGCCACCGCCGCAATTCCCGCCGAAAAATAAAATGGCATCGCCGCCCCGTACACCTTCCACAGCGCGCCGGTAATCACGCTGGCCAGCAGAGTCGTAATGCTCGTGACAAAGAAATAAATTCCCAGCGCCCGCCCCCGCACCTCTTTGCTGACGCTCCCCACCACCAGCGCCTTCAGCACCGGATTCGTCAGCGCATAAAACAGTCCATAAAACGCCATCGTCGCCCAGATCGCTCCACGCGAAGGCGCCAAAGCAAACACAAAATAGACAACCGCAAACACGCCATACCCGGCCGCCGCAATCGGCGCCCGTGAACGTCGGGCCCGCGAAAACCGGTCGCTGAATTTTCCCGCCGGCCACGAAGCCAGCGTAAACGTCACATTAAACACCAGACCCAGCAAAGGCGCATGCGACGCCGGAATCCCGATACTTCCCGCCCGCAAAACCAGAAACATGTCGCTGGAATTCCCCAGAGAAAACAGCGTGACCACCGCGAGCACGTAATAAAAGACGAACGGCAATTGCAACCGGGTGACCGATGACCGCTGCTCGACGACCGGTGACCGGTCAGCAACCGCGGGTGACCGGTCACCGGTGACCGCTGACCGAGAGCCGGCCAACAAGGGGGATCGAATCTCTTGTATTCCTAGCCACGCCACTAAAACACACAGCGCCCCCGGCACCGCCGCCCATGCAAACACTCCTCGCACTCCAAAATGTCCAATCAACGCCAGCGCCAGCAGCGGACCGGCAATCGCTCCCGCCGAATCCATTGCCTGAATCAAGCCATACGCCGACCCGATCGTCCCCTTCTCTACCGAATCGGCCACCATCACGTCGCGCGCCGTCCCGCGCACGCCCTTTGAAAAGCGGTCCGCAAACCGTATCCCCAGGATCTGCGTCCACGATGAAACCAGAGCCAGCAGCGGCTTCACCGCATTTGCGACCAGGTATCCGCCCACCACAATCGGCTTCCGTCGCGCCACCCGGTCGGCCAGGTATCCCGAAAAAAGCTGCGCAAACGACGCCACGCTTTCGGCTACGCCCTCAATGATCCCCAGCTTCGCCGGCCCCGCCCCAATCGACGCCACAAACGCCGGCAAAATCCAATACGCCATCTCGGTCGCCGTGTCGTTGAAAAGAGACGTCCATCCAAACGCGTAAATATTCCGCGCAGCCGAGTGGTGCGGTGCGCCTGAATTAGGAGCAGACGCCTTTACCGAAGCGGACGAATCCGGCAGAGCGGATCGATCAGGTCGAGAGGATGGATCGGGAGGTGAGGTCGGCATGATGAATGGAAAGTGGCCCGTTCAGGCGCCGTCGGAAGACGCATTAGCAGCACGTTCAGGGAGCACGCTTTCGAAACGCGAGTCTAACGCCCCTTCATACCATGCGATTCTGACACACGCCTTCAGACCCTGCGATCCCTGAATGCGCTTCCAGAACGTGGTATTGAAACGCGACTTTGGGTGGCGCAGCACTTCAGCGCTGCGATAGAACCGGCATTATGATGGGCGGCTTTAGCCGCTGAGGGAACGGCTGTCCCTCTACTGCGACCGCTTCTTCCCCGCCCGCGAGATCCGGTCATCGATCGGCTTCCGTCCCGCAAACCCCTCGCTCGTCCCGTGCCAGTGCGTGATCCCGTCTTCGCCCAGCTTCCAGCACAAGAGCACAATCTCGCCCTCCACCTTGCACGGAAAATCCAGCAGTCCGATATCCAGGTCCTTCACCTGTACGCCGATCGCGTCAATCTCGGCCAGCGCGTCCTTCACCCGCCGGATCGTCTTCTCGCGCTCCGCCTTCCGGCGCGCCATGTAAACCACATCCAGCCGCGTGCCGCCATTCAAAAACACGCGATGCGCCGTCTCCTGAAACTCGGCGTCCACTTCTTCAATCAGTTTTTTTCCGTTGATCGACTGCTTCAGCAGCGATTCCAGAATCGGCAGCAGATTCTGCGCTTCTTCGAGGGTAAACGTCCGGTCGGCCATTTACATTATTTTACCGAATTTGCCTGTGCAAGATCGCCTTCCTCGTCCGTTCCCCTACTTAGCGCGCCCGGCCCCGTCCCATCCGCGCCCCCACGACTCCAACCATGCACTACTGGAGATCGGGCCCGGTCCCGGCGTTCTGCTAAAATTGCGTTATCCGAGGCGACCATCATGGCAACTGAGCGCAAGCTAGCTGGGAAAAAACTGCCGCTGACCATTGCATTCACCGTCCTGCTCGTAGCAGTCTTCGGCGCCGGTTGCAAAGGGTTCTTCCAGGATCCGACCTTGACCTCCATCACTATAGACGGCGCAACGTCCGTTAATGTCGGCTCGAACGTCTCCCTGACGGCTTATGGTGTCAATAGCAACGGCGAGGGTGCCATCCTAACCAGCGGCGTCTCATGGTCGAGCAGTGATCCAACCATAGCTCAAATCACCGGTTCTTGCGCATCCCAGACGTGCGGGGGGGTGTCTGTTCTGGGCGTGTCCTCTGGTCAGGTCACGATCACGGCTGGCGATGAAAGCGTCACAAATACCGCCACCCTCAACGTAGTACTTGAGGGCGTCACTAACTTCGAGGTCTGTGAGGGCACTTTCGGCGATACGAGTACCTGTTCTAGCGGCAGCAGCCCACTGAAATGGACCGTGAGCGGCACGAACGGCGGAGAGCAAACCTTCGTGGCGCAGGGAACCTCCAATGGCACGCCGTACGATCTCACGACCCAAGCGACGTGGAATGTGACCCAGAGCCCGGCACAGGGCTCGATTGACTGTACAAACGACGGTTCCTCTCCTGAAACGTGCACTGTTGGCAACAACACCACCACGGGAACGTATCCCGTAACTATCACCTACGGAACCAACCCGGTCGTGACCGCAACCTTGGACATAGTAGTGGACTAGGCGACCGTCCGATTCCCAGGGCCGAAAGATTACTCGGTCCTTAATCCAACTCGCGATCCGCAAAAGAAGATCCGCGTGATCCGCGGAAAAGAACTTCCCACTCCAAAGTCACTCCAACACGTCCTTCAGTTAACCCAATCTCCGACCACAGCGTTATCATGATCGGTTACCATGCCCACCATTAACTGCATAGGAATCTGCACCGGCGGCGGTGACGCCCCCGGCCTCAACGCCGTCATCCGCGCCGCCGTCAAAGCCGCCATCCTCAAATACAAGTGGAGAGTCATCGGCATCACCGACGGCTTCGACGGTCTCATCTGGCCCGATCGTTCCCGAGAACTCACTCTCAAAGACGTTGGCGGAATCCTCCCGCGCGGCGGCACCATCCTCGGCACCACCAACCGCGGCAATCCCTTTCAATACAAAACCGTCGAGAACGGCGTGGAGGTCACCCGCGACATCTCCGACGAGGTCCTCGCCAATGCCGCCAAACTCGGCATTGACGCCGTCATCTCCATCGGTGGCGATGGCTCCATGAAAATCGCCCACGAACTCTTCCTCAAAGGCATGAAGGTCGTCGGCGTTCCTAAAACCATCGACAACGATCTCTCCGCCACCGAGGTCACCTTCGGATTTGACACCGCGCTCCACACCGCCACCGACGCGGTCGACAAAATTCACACCACTGCCGAAGCCCATCACCGCGTCATGGTCGTCGAGGTCATGGGCCGCGACGCCGGTTGGATCGCCCTCGAAGCCGGCATTGCCGGCGGCGCCCACATCATCCTCATCCCCGAAATTCAGTTCTCCATTCAAAAGCTCTGCGAGCATCTCGAAATGCGTGAGCGCTACGGCAAACGCTTCACTATCGTGGTCGTCGCCGAAGGCGTAAAGCTCCCGCCCGAAATGCGCCACATGGCGCGCAGCATGGCCGTCGGCAACATGGTTGGAGACGCCATCGCCCTCATGGCCCGCAAAGACGTTCGCGTCAGCATCCTCGGCCACATTCAGCGCGGCGGTTCGCCCTCGCCCTACGACCGCGTCCTAGCCACCCGCTTCGGCGTGGCCGCCGTCGACCTCATTGCCACCGGCCAGTTCGGCAAGATGGTCTGTCTCCAGCAGGAGTCCATCAAAGCCGTCAACATCATCGACGCCGCCGGCAAAATGAAAATGGTCGACCCCAACGGAGAAATAGTCCGCGCCGCCCGAGCCATCGGCATCACCTTCGGCGACTAGAGCCGTTCCATGAGTGGCTTTGGGGAAGGGCACGGCTTCAGCCGAGCCGTCCAGTCTCACAAAAGACGCGGGCTTTAGCCCCTGAGGAGCAGTCCGTTTACACAGACTCCGCGGAGGTGTTCGGCAATGTCCCCTTTCGTGGTATCCCCTTCATCTGATCCGGGCGTTATATTAAAAAGTTGCTCTTCAATCCCGTGATCTTCCCGCGAAAAATCTTCCTCCGCGCCCTCGCCGCCCTCCTCTGCGCCGCTTTCACGCTTTCCTTCTCGGCCTGCAAACACTCCGGCGGACGCGTCCTCGAAACCGCCTACGTTTCCGGAATTCAGGTTGTCCTCCGCGACCGTGTCGCCGCTGTCTATGAAAAGGTCGGCCTCGTCAAAAACGGAGACCGCGTCGAAGTCCTCGATCACGACCGTCACTTTGCCAAGGTTCGCACCGCCTCCGGCCAGATGGGATGGATCGAGCAGCGCTACCTCGTCAGCCAGCAGGTCTACGACGAACTGCAAAAGCTCACCGCCGACAATGCCAACGACCCCGTTCAGGCGACCGGCGTCACCCGCAATGACACCAACCTCCACGTCGAACCCGGCCGCGAGACCGAGCACCTCTACCAGATTTCGTCAGGCGAAAAACTCTCTCTGCTCAAACGGGCCACCGTCGACAAGAACGCCCCGCCGCCCGCCCACGCGGCGCCGTCCCTCAAGCCCACCGAAAAACCAGCTGCCAAAAAAGAAAAAGAAGAAGCGGTTGTGGTGGTGCCTGCACCGCCCGAACCCGCGCCCAAGCCCCCCGCATTCGCATACGAAAAAACCAGTCCAGGTGCGCTTGAAGCGTCAAGTGAGGCCGCTCCCGGAAAAACGCCCGGCACTGCGCTCGCCAAGCCCTCCGGCCCGCCTCCAGTCATGGAAGACTGGTGGCTGGTTCGCGACTCTCACGCCCGCGTTGGCTGGGTCCTCGCTCGCATGGTCGATCTCGACGTCCCGCTCGACGTAGCGCAATACGCGGAAGGCCAGCGCATCGTCGCCTTCTTCACGCTCAACGAGGTCCAGGATGAGGACAACGGAGAAGTAAAAAAAGTCCCGCAATACTTGATGGTCCTGACCGAACCGAAAGACGGCCAGCCCTTCGACTTCAACCAGTTTCGCGTCTTCACCTGGAACACCCGCCGCCACCGCTACGAAACCGCCTACCGCGAGCGCCTCGAAGGCATGTTGCCGGTAACCGTTGGCAAAGAAGATTTCGGCAAGGAAGGCGTGCTGCCGATCTTTACCGTGCGAGTCATCGACGAAGACGGCAAGCTAAGCGAGCGAAAATTCAAACTCAACACCCCGATCGTTCGACGAGTCATCGCCCCGGGAGAAGAACCCGCCAAGCCCCTCCGCAAAGAACGACGCGAACAAGAGCGACGGGAAAAAGAGCACCGCAATCCATCCGGAAAGAAGACCCGCCGTCGCCGATAGCTGCGAAAAAGTCAGCCGCGAAGCGGCGCCAGAATACAGCCCGCGGCACAAGCCGTGGGTGACTATTGGACCCGCGACGCAGCCCCGTGAGGGGCGAAAGAAGCCTATGACCCAGACTCCGGAGGGACAGCCCAGTTTTCGCGCACACACAACGGGGCGACAAAATAGGGGTAGCGTCCCAATAACGACTAGGACAGTACCAAAAACAAAGGCAACTAATTGAAAAATAAATATCTTACGCGCCTCAGCTCATCCATGATTACTGGTTGGTAATCATTTTAGCCAGAAACCATCAAAATTTCATACTAAGTTATTGAAAAATAAATATCTTACCTTGAAAACATCCATAACTCCTTTGTTCTCAAAGATCAAGCGATTTCGCCCCAGTAACTCCTTTGTTTTCAAAGATCACTTGAGAGGGGGAAGCAAGACAAATAATGTGTCCTTAAAAGGCGGGAAAAGCAAGGCAAACTTGGAAGGGAATCGGAAAATTCAGGAGTAGAAATCGGCAATACCCGCGACCACGCTGTGCAGCTCCGCCTCGGTCAACTCCGCGAACATCGGCAGCGCCAGCACATCCTTGGCCGCCTGCTCAGCCACCGGCAAATCGCCTTCCTTCATTCCGAGGTAAGAAAACACGCTCTGCAAATGCAGCGGCAGCGGATAGTAAACTTCCGACCCGATCTTTCGCTCCGCCAGAAACGCCCGCAGCTCATCGCGCCGCTTCGCCCGAATCACGTACTGATGGAACACATGCTTCGCCTCGGCAGCGCGCGCCACCAGGCGCACCGGTGAAACCGTAGAAGATGACGACGAGATCAATCCCGCCTCCACCAGCAGCCGATCATAAACAGCAGCATGTGCCTGTCGCCGCCGATTCCACTCCGCCAGATGCCCCAGCTTTACGCGCAACACCGCTGCCTGAATCGCATCCATCCGTCCGTTCCATCCAAACTCATCGTGATAATACCGTCGCGGACTCCCATGATTGCGCAGCCGCCGCATGTGCTCGGCCATGCCCAAATCCATGGTCGTAACGATTCCCGCGTCTCCATAAGCGCTCAGATTCTTCGTCGGATAAAAGCTGAACGCAGCCGTCGCTCCCAGCGATCCCGCGCCGCGTCCGCGCCACTGCGCGCCAATCGCCTGCGCCGCATCCTCCACAATCGCGAGCCCAAACTCCTGACCGATCTCCGTGAACGCGTCCATGTCCGCGCATTGTCCGTAAAGATGCACCGGAAGAATCGCCTGCAACTTCGCTGGCCGGTCAGAGACAATCCGCTTGCGCACCAGCTCCGCATCCAGGTTCAGCGTCCCCGGATCGACATCCATCAATACCGGAGTCGCTCCCGCCCGCACAATCGCGCTCGCCGAAGCAAAGAAGCTGAACGCCGTAGTAATGACCGAATCGCCCGGCTCAACGCCCGCCGCAACCAAAGCCAGCCAGAGCGCCTCCGTTCCCGAGGCGCAACCGACAGCCGCCACCGCGCCCGTCAGCGCCGAGATCTCCCGCTCCAGCGCCTCAACCTCAGGCCCAAGAATGAATCCCTGCGAATCGCACACGCGAGTGATCGCAGCCAGCACGTCGCTGCGAATGCCGTTGTATTGCCGGCGAAGGTCAAGCAAGGGAACCGCCACGGGAGCAGCGCTCAAAGTCGCGCTCGCCGCGGCAGGTTCGGAGACTCGGTCAGTTGTCGGCGGGGCAGGTTTCACTTCTTCCGAATTTTAGCAGGAGACTTCGTCTCGCTGCGGCGTCGAGCAATATGCGGAAGCTCGGGCCGCAAAACAGCAGCGGCATCATCCGCGCGAGCGAGGCGCGAGCCAGAATCGCCTCGCCCAGATCGAGCAAGCCCAGGGCGAACATTCTCCGAGCGCCCCGAACCAGCGCGAGAAGGACCAGCGTGAGAAGCACTAGCCTTACAAGCGCCAGACAGATAAGCCTGCCAATCGGTCAGCAAATCGCGCAGGCGCTCGACATCAAGTTCCGAGAGCGAACCTTCCGCGCCCATCAGATTCCGAATGCCCCGCTCCAGCACCGACCGCGCCCCAATCAGATTGCCCCGCGACTCATGATGGAACGCGACCGCCAGTTGCACCAACCCCTGCAGATGCCGGCGTCGAGGAGTACCCCACGCACACTCTCTCCACGCATCCTCCAGCACCTCATGCGCCTCGAAGAACTCCCCGGCATTGAAAAGTTCAATTCCGCGCCGGAGGCGCTGCCGCTCGCTGTCTGCTTTGATCATCTAGAAGCTCTTCCGCGACGAGAGGCTCTTGCTCGACCGCGCATAGGCTACTCCTCGACGCGCGCCATAGAATATACAGCTTTCCATATAACACCGGGTATCTACCATCCAATAATCCGTATTGACATATCGCCGGATAACCAAAGCTATTGATTACAAGGATGTTGTCTCTGATCTCCTTTGGAATGGGGATTGCACTCTTTAGTTGCTATATTTCCAGGCTCTTTTAAGTGACATGTTCGGTGTTGTGTTCCCCGCGCAGCACCAAAACCTGAAAACGAGCGGTTCTAGCTAGACGTTAAATGAAGACTTTTGAGTTTCTCAAGACTTACAAGGAGAGATCGATGGAATCTGCATTCAGTAGTATGTGGACTCGCATCCTGTTGGCAGTCGTGGTTCTGACCCTTTGCGTAGGAGCATTCGCGCAAGGCGGCACCAGCGAGCTGACGGGTTCGGTAATGGATCAAACTGGCGCTGTCGTCTCGGGCGCACCCGTAAAATTGACCAACAGCGCGACGGGAGAGGTTCGCACTACCACGACGACTGCCGCTGGAACCTATCGCTTCCCGGCTTTGCAAGTGGTTGGAACCTACACGCTGGAAGTCTCTCCCAAGGGATTCAAGAGTGAGAAGGTTCAGAACATTATCGTCACGGTCGGAACCATTGTCACAGCTGATGTAAGGCTAGAAGTGGGTACGGCCAGCGAGCAGGTCACGGTCGAAGCTGGAGCCCAACTCGTGCAGACCGAAGATTCCGCGCTCTCCCAGAACGTCGACCGCCAGGTCTGGACGAATATGCCGCTCGAAGACCGCAGCCAGAATGAGTTCATGGGCTTGGTCGCGGGTGCCGAGCCTGCATCTGAAGCAATGCTCGGTACGGATCGCGGCCCAGCCGTCAACGGCACACGCAGCGGTACGGGCAACTTTATGGTGGAGGGCTTCAGCAATAACGACCAAGGTCTGGGCGGCGCTTCCACAGTCTCCGGTCCCGGTGGTGCTCTAACCACTATCTCGCCTGATGCCATTCAGGAATATCGCGTGATTGATGGCACGCCTCCTGCGGAGTACGGTCAAGCCGGCGGCTTCGTCACCGACACCGTGCTCAAGAGCGGAACCAATGCCTGGCACGGCTCATTGTTTGAATACAATCGCATTCAGGCCTTGGCCGCCAATAGCTGGTTTTCGAACGCCGCTGGCCAACAGGACCACCTCATCCGCAACCAGTTTGGCGGGTCCGTCGGCGGTCCAATTATCAAAGATAAGACTTTCTTCTATTTCACGACGGAATTCCATCGTCTGCGCACCTCAAGCCCATTGACCGGCAATACCTATACCTCGGATTTTGCGGGTCCAGGTGGCTTTGTGGATAGCGGAGCGTTCGCGGGCTTTATCGAGAGCGACCCCAACGGCATCTGCAACAACCAGGTTTGGCTGGATAGCGTGTTTGGGGCAGGTGAAGTACCTGCAGCGCCTTGCCCGGGAGCTTTCAGCACGACAGCGCCATACGGTGTTGCGGGCGTTGGCAACGCGGCACTGGGCCCGGTGTACTCGAGCATCGCTTCCGCGCAGCATCCTGTCCTATGCACCTCGACAGCGGCGAATTGCACCAATCTCGTAAATCTTGCACAAGGCCTATGGACAGGTCCGGTCCTGGGTGCTGCTCCCATCACTTATCCGGTACCCATTTATGGCACCGTCACGATCAGCCAGAGCGAGATCCTGAATCAGGCGCGATATGCGGTGAAGATGGATCATAAGCTAGGCGCGAAAGACCAACTCAACGGTGCTTACCTCTACGACAATGGAGACGTGACGGTCCCCTACGGTGGAAACAACACCTTTGGGCCAACTGAGTACAACCACACTCGTGCACAGACCGCTGGCATCACCTGGGCGCATACCTTCAGCTCCAACGTTCTCAATCAGGCACGCTTCTCCTATGTGCGCCACACCGGAAACTTTCCGGGCGATCCCAGCGTAGCTGGTGTGCCCGACATATTTGCCTACTTCGATGAGCCGACCATTGGATTGGGTAATGCCGCTAACATTCCCCAGTTCTTCACCGAGAACGAGTTCATCTTCAAAGATGACGTCTCCATATCGAAGGGCAAACACAACTTCAAGACCGGTGGCGAATATCGCCGGACGCGGAACGGTAGCAGCTTCGATTCGTACAAGAACGGCGTTCTGGCCATGATGGATACGGAAGACTTGATCACGGACGGAACGTTTAACGAGAACCTAGAAAATTACTTTTTTGGCGGTCCGCTCTTCGGCTCCATTGGCTATTCGGAGGCGTCCCTCAACCCGACAACCGGCGCTTTGCCAAACTACTATCGTGGGTTTCGCGCTAACGAGGTTGCAGCTTACGTTCAGGACGACTGGCGCATAAATCCCCGCTTGACCGTGAACCTCGGCGTGCGCTGGGAATATTTCGGGCCTCCGCACAACTTCCAACAGGGCCTCGACGCCAACTTCTACACCGGGGTTCCGATCACTCCGATCCCGGAAGCAACGGACAATCCGTTCTACCCTGTAAATAGCCCGTACTATGCCGGGTTTGCAACTGGATCGGTACAGCAAAGAAACCACGACCTCTGGAACAAGGATCTGAACAACTTCGGTCCGAGGCTCGGGTTTGCTTTCGACACATTCGGCAATCAGAAACTCGTCCTGCGCGGCGGATTCGGCGTCAATTACGACCGGCTCTTTAACAACGTCTTTGAAAACATCCGCTTCAATCCTCCCTTCTTCGCCATCGGGTTATTAGGATCGTCCGCCTTTGGACTTGCGGGCATCGGGCCGGGCGAGACAGCGACCCTCTACCAAAATCCCTTCTCGGGCACATCGTCCTTCGCGGGAGCCGGACTTACTCCCTCGATCCGCGCGATGGACCAGAACCTGGTCACTCCTTATTACGAGCAAATACACTTCGGTTTCCAGTATCAGATCGGTAAAGATATGGTCTTGGAGTCGAACTATGTAGGAACCTTCGGTCATAAGTTGACCGACATTGAAGGCCGGGCAAACTTTGACGGGCAAACAGCTTGTGCTTCGCCACCTCCGGGCGGTTATCCGGCGGGAAGCCCCTGCTACAACGCTGGCTATCCGGACGGTTTTAGCGACGGCCATATCAATCCTGCCTACGGCAACATCAGCTTCCGTACAAACTGCTGCGATTCGAACTACCACGGATGGCAGACCACGTTCCGCAAGCGCTTCTCCAGCGGCCTCCAATTTAACGCGAACTACACTTTCGCGAAGGGTATGGACGACGTTAGCGATGCATTCACGACCAAGAACGCAAGCGTCAATGCCTACCCAACCGACAGCATGGACCCACACTTTGACTACGGTCCGGCCGACTATAACGTCAAACACCGGGTTGTCGGCAGCTTTGTTTACGACTTGCCATTCGCCAAGTCAAACCGCTTGCTCGGAGGCTGGAACATCTCCGGAATCGTCTCCGTGCAAAGCGGTGCTGACTTCTCGGTCAACAACGCCAGCGTCGATAGTAATGCGGACGCGCAATTTAATGACCGGGCGGTTTACATTGGACCCGGCGGCGTCAACAATGCCATCAACCACAACATAAGCCCGGCGCACGGCTACCTCACGCAGAACCCTGCCAATTGGGGATCGCTAAACGGACCGACCACCGGCCTCGAAACCGGAATATCGTGCCCGACCAGTGTCAACATGGGTTTGTGGTGCGAACAAGGCGAGATGGAGCGTAATACGCTGGTTGGCCCCGGGTTCTTTAACACGGACTTTGGCGTCGGCAAGAGCATCAAGATCAATGAACGTGCCGCGTTCAAGTTTGAAGCCAACTTCTTCAACATCTTCAACCACCCGAACTTCCAGACGCCCGTTGCAAACCTGGAGGAGAGCAATTTCGGACAATCAACCGCGACCTTCAACAACCAGCAGACCGGCGGTCCCCGGATCACGCAGTTAGCGCTCCGGTTCGACTTCTAATCTGCAGGCTTCAGTAAGACTAAAGGCCGGCCGCGAGGCCGGCCTTTTCTTGTCTGCAAAACCCTGTGCTAGACTTTGTCCATTCCCTTATGCGGTCGGTCCGGTCTTTGTTCTTGTTTATATTTCTCGCGTATGCCGGTTTCGCCGCTACGTCAAAGAACGTTCATCCTGTCCTACCTAAGAGCGTCAAGTCCCCCAACATCATCCTGATCACTCTCGACACGACCCGCGCCGACCGCATGGGATTTCTCGGCTCCAATCGGGGCCTGACTCCCAATCTCGACGCTCTCGCCAAACACAGCGTGGTGTTCACCAGAGCCTACGCGCAGGCACCACTGACCACGCCGTCACATGCCACGATGCTGACCGGCACCTATCCGCAGATTCACCACATCGAAGACCTCGGGACGCCGCTTGCCGCCGGTCTGCCTTACCTGCCCGACCTGCTTCACGCTCACGGCTACCACACGGCTGCGTTTGTTGGCGCGGAGATTCTCGACGTCGGACACGCTGGCGGCCGGATTTGATCGCGGCTTCGATCTCTACGACGGGCATTTTCACCAAAAAGCAGCCGGCGAGGATCGGTACAAAAGCATCGAGCGCCGCGCCGAGGATGTTGCTAACCGCGCCATGGGATGGCTGAGCCAGAATCAGCAAGGGCCATTTTTCATCTGGATGCACTTTTACGATCCGCACGAGCCCTACGATCCTCCAGAGCCGTTCAAGAGCCACTTCGCAGACTCGCCGTATGACGGCGAGATTGCCTATGCTGACTCCGTGGTGGGCAGCATTCTTGAGGTGCTGGTTCGTCACGGATTCTTTGAGAATTGCGCGATCGCAATCGCCGCCGATCATGGCGAAGCGTTCGGCGAGCACGGGGAGGAGCACCACGGGATTTTTCTGTATGACGAAACCATCCACGTACCGTTCTTGCTCAAGCTGCCGCGCGAACGTCTTGCCGGGACGCGTGTGGATGAAAAGGTGCCGCTTGCTGCGATTGCTCCGACCTTGCTTCAAACGGCCGGCATTGCTGTACCCGCAAGCATGCAAGCCCGCTCGCTGCTCGTGCTGGCAGAGCCATCTAAAGACGAGGAGAGCAGCGCGCGGAAGCGAACTCGGGAGCAGCCAGTTTATTCCGAGACAAACTACAACCGCCGAACATTCGGTTGGGCCATGTTGCGATCCTGGCGAACTGGGAACTACCTCTATGTTCAGGCGCCGAAACGCGAACTCTACGATCAGGCGACCGATCCTGGAGCAAACCATAACATTGCGGGCGCGTCGCCAGCGATAGCCGGGGCCCTGCAGGCACAACTGCAGGAGTTCTGGGATAAGACGAGCGGAGGTGAAGCCGCATCGCCAAAACTCGATCCGAGCCAGGAAGAGAAACTGCACGCTCTTGGTTACCTGCCGGCGAGCGATTCGAGCACAGCCCATGACAGCGCGGAAGTCGACCCGAAGGACAAGACCGAGGTTCTCAACAGATTTCACCGTGCGCTCACGAGCAAAGACGAGGACCGTTACGATGATGCCATCGCCGGTTTCCAGGACGTGATCCGAATGGAACCCAATTTGGGCGGAGCCTACTTGGAGTTGGGCGGCGTGTTTGCCATTCGCAATCGGTACGATGAGGCGATACCGATACTGCGCAAGGCGGTTGAGAAGATGCCGGATTCCGGGAGCGCGCATTTTCAGTTAGGGCTTGCCCTTGTCAGAATGAAGCAGTGGGATGCAGCATTGCCGGAGATGCAGGCTGCGGTAGCCTGTACGCCGGGGGCATTTCTTTTTCACCTCGACCTGGCGTCCGTTCTTGTGCAGCAGAGAAGAATACCTGAGGCGAAAGTCGAATACGAAAAGGCGCTCGACATTAAGCCCAACAACTTTGAGGTAAATTTCTTTTATGGTCGCTTGCTGCTCCAGCAAGGTCGCGCGAATATGGCCTTGCCAAGGCTGACGCGGGCTGTAAGAAGCAATCCGGATTCGGCGGATGCCCATGTATTTCTTGCAGAGGCGTATGAGAAACTCGGTAGACTAAAGGAAGCCAACCAGGAGCGGGCAAAGGCTGCTCAACTAAAATCGCAGCCCCCAGGATAGATACTTTCATCTCAGGTTCGCGCGATTGCATTCTCGCCCCTGCCGTTATTTCTCTCCCGCTCTCGCTTTCTCTTTCTTGGCATCCTCCGCCCGCCCCAAATGCCCGTAAGCCTCTGCCAGCCCCGCATGCGCTGCAGCGAAGCCCGGTAGCCTCGTCGTCGCAATTTCCAGGTGGACAGCGGCAGTTTTGACGTCACCTGTCTTCAGCAGAGTCGCTCCCATTTCGTAATGCGCCCAGCCCGATTCCGGCTGGAGTCCCACCGCCTTGTGTAGATGTTTGGCCGCTTCCGCATATTGTCCCTTTTCCGCGAGCGCGACGCCCAGCGTGTATTCCGCCAGATACAAATTGCTATCGCTCGCCACCACTGGACTCAGCGCTGCCACCGCGCGTTCCGCCTTCGCTGGCACGATCAGCGAGGGCGTCACTTCAATCACTTTGTTTGCGGTTGCGATCTTATCTTTCGGGTCGGTTCCAGACACCGAAGTCGCGCCACTCGACGAGGCTTGCAAGCCCACGTACCCCAGCGAGGCGAGCTTTTGCATCTCGGATGTACTCAACTCCGAAGACGACTTGCCGCCCTGCCCGCTGAATCGGCGATCGAAGCTGTCGAGCTGCGAGGCCATCGTGTCCAGCGTGGCCTTCGAACTCTGTGCCAGGTTATGCGCCGCCGCCGGGTCGGCGGTCATGTCGTAGAGCTCAGGCTTCGGCGCACGAATAAAAAGATATTTTCCCGCCCGCCATGACTCCAGAATGCTCCAGCCAAAGCCGCGCTGCGAAAGATCGCTGCGCGAATAGACCGGCTGATCCGACCCGCCCCCACCCTTGGCCACGCGCAAAAGCGATTGGCCTTGCATCTGCGAAGGCACCGGGATCTGCGCAATTTCGAGCACAGTCGGCGCGATGTCCACTAATCTCACCTTCGCGCTAACTTGCTTTGCCGAAGTCTGCGCTTCAGGGAGCTTGATCAGCAGCGGGACGTGAATCGTCTCGTCATAAAGAAAGATGCCGTGCCCGTCTTCACCATGCGCGCCCAGGCTCTGGCCGCGGTCGGCCACCACGATAATGCCGGTATTCGCGTCGAGCTTTTGTGTCTTCAATGCTGTCAGTAGCTTGCCGACCGCCGCGTCGGCCGCGCCGACGGCAGCGTTATAGCCAGCGTGCGCTGCGCTCGCATCATTGATGTGCACCCAGATAAAGAACGGCCCCTGCGCGTTCTTGGCCAGCCAATCCGCCGCATGCGCGACTACTTCGGCTCCGCTGCGCTCTGTCACTGGAGTCTTCGCGTCCCCCGGGGTCACCGGCCGAAACCCGGCGTCATAGCTCTGGAAGCCACGATCCAGGCCCTGCGCAACCCCGTTCCACGGGTCGAGATCGATCGATCCGACAAAGGCCGCAGTTTTGTAGCCTTGGCTCTTGAGCAAATCAGGCAGCGACGGCAGCGAACCGCTCAGCGTTCCGCCGATCTCGCTCAGGCCGGTATTTTGGGGATAGGCCCCCGTCAGAATGGTGGCGTGCGAAACAACCGTGCCCGGCGCCTGCGCATAGGCATGCTCGAAAACAAGGCTCTCAGCTGCCAGATGGTTTAAGTTGGGCGTGGTTACGCCCTTGCCGCCGAGGAAGCTGAGACGATCGGCGCGGACCGAGTCCAGCGTGATTAGAACGAGATTAGGCTTTGAGGCCGCCGACGCAGCGAGAGCGAGCGCGCATAAGCTAGAAAGGGCCAGACAGACTCGCAGGAACGATTTCCGGATCATGAATGCAAGTGTAAAGGCAGGCTGGGCCATTCGCCAAAGGCCCTGAACGCGCAGTCATGACTCCGAGGTAGTTACCTCCGTCAACTTGCCCTGCTGCGCTGGCTGCTTTACTGGTAAAATGGATCATCCCCTGGCGCCATTCGCCAGCAGCTGTCTCAATGCGGCATTCGCGAATTGACCCAAGACTTGACTGTGTTAACTAAAAAGTACATTTGGATGACGTGTCTGCTCGTGCTTTGCATGGCCGGAGTACTCTCCCTCATCTCCTGCCAGCGAGCTCATGGAGCCGCTAATGCCCAGAAAATGATCGTCATCGGAGTCGACGGCCTTGATCCCGATCTCCTGACGAAGTTCATGGCCGAGGGCAAGATGCCCAACTTTGCTCGTCTGGCTCAGCAAGGTTCGTTCAAGCGATTGACCACCAGCATTCCCCCTCAAAGCCCCGTCGCCTGGTCGAACCTGATCACCGGAATGAACGCCGGCGGGCATGGCATTTTCGACTTCATCCACCGCGACCCAAAGACCTTTCAGCCTTACTTTTCGACCTCGAAGGTTGAAGGCCCGGCGCATACCTTCAATCTAGGGAAATGGGTCATTCCACTCGGCAGCGGCTCCGCCGAGCAACTGCGCCACGGTGCCGCTTTCTGGGAGATTCTCGACCAGAATCATATTCACAATTTTGTCTACCGCATTCCGGCAAATTTTCCTCCCATTGACGCCAAGGGGAAGACACTGTCCGGTATGGGAACGCCCGACCTGCGCGGCACCTACGGCACTTTCACGTTTTACACCGACGACGCAACCGCCGCAGTCGGCGCCGTCGAAGGCGGAGAGATTGTTCAAGTCGAGGTCAAGGACAATCGCGTTACGACCAACCTCCTTGGTCCAAATAACACTTTCTTGAAAGACGCCCCGCCCGCCACCGAGCCGTTTACGGTCGATATCGACCCGCTGGAGCCGGTCGCGCGCATCGAGTTGCAAGGCCAGAAATTCGTGCTCAAAGAAGGCGAATGGACAGGGTGGCTGCCCGTCGAATTTCAGCTCATGCCGATCATCGGCAACGTGAAGGGAATCTGCCGTTTTTACCTCAAGCAGACGCACCCGCGCTTCCAGCTTTACGTTTCGCCCATCAATATCGATCCGGAAAATCCGGCGCTGCCCATCTCCACGCCGTCTAGTTATTCGCGCGACCTCGCCCACGAGATCGGCGAGTATCACACGCAAGGTATCGCCGAAGATACCAAGGCGCGGATGGTTTCCGTCCTCGATGACAAGGAATATCTGGAGCAGGCGCATACTGTGCTCGCCGAGCACCGGCGCGCCTTCGACGCCGAATTCCCCAAATTTCATGAGGGCTTTTTCTTCTTCTACTTCTCCAGCCTCGACCTCAACGGACACATGATGTGGCGGCTCACCGACCCGCAAAGTCCGCTCTATGACGCCGCTGCGGCCGCGCAGTATGGCGGCGCGCTCGAGGAATTTTACGAGCAGATCGATCAGGTGCTCGGTGAAATATTGCCCAAGCTAGACGAGAACACGACGCTGCTCGTGCTTTCCGACCACGGCTTCGCGCCCTATCATCGTTCGTTCAATCTGAACACCTGGCTCTGGAACAATGGCTACATCGTACGCAAGCCTGACTCCACCGGTGACGAGCCTTTCGCGGGCGTCGATTGGAGCCGCACGCGCGCCTACGGCATGGGACTCAACGGCCTCTACGCCAACGTGAAGGGTCGCGAAAAAGATGGAATTGTCGATCCCACCCAGGCTGATGCGTTGATGCGCGAGATTCGCGATAAATTGCTCGCGGTGCGCGACCCAAAAGACAATTCGCAGGTCATCACCCGCATCGATCTGGCGAGCGAGGTCTACCAGGGCCCCTACGCGCACAGCGGGCCGGACGCGCTGGTCGGTTACAACCGCGGATATCGCGCGGGCTGGACCACGATCTTGGGCGCGTTCCCTCCGGACGTCCTCGAAGACAACATGAATCCCTGGAGCGGCGATCACTGCATGGATTACACCAAGGTTCCGGGCGTGCTGCTAAGCAATCGCAAAGTTGCAATGGATGCTCCGGCGCTGACCGATATCGCCCCGACGATTCTGGCGGAGTACGGCATCGCCAAGCCCCAGGATATGCACGGGCATTCGGTGTTTCAGACGCAATAGACTAAACAGGGGAAATCATGTTCGGTTCACACAAAGTAAAGATCGAAGGCGAACTGCTCGAAAAAGTGAAGCAGTGCTCGGACGCAGCCGGTTACGAATCCATCGACGAGTTCGTCATCCACATGCTCGAAAAAGAAACTAACAAAATAATCCCGCCGGACGAGAGCAATACCTCGAAGGAAGATATTCAGAAGCGCCTGCGCGGCCTGGGGTACATCGAGTAACTTGGGAATCCTCGCACAACTCTCAACCGCGACGGCGCCATGGACGCCAGCTCATCTGGCTTTATTGCTGGCTTCCTGGGTCACCAGTCCGCTGATGATCGTCGTCGCGTTGTCTGTCGTGATCGGCCTGCTCATGATCGTTCTCTTCGGCTATACCTCCGATCAGAAGGCCATCGGCATCGCCAAAGATCAATTGAAAGCGCACCTGCTGGCCGTCAGGCTCTATCGCGATCAGTTGAACGTCGTGATGGGTTCCTACGGTAAAGTACTGCGCGGCACGGGACGCTATCTCAAGCTCGCATTCAAGCCGCTGCTCTATGTAATCATCCCCATCACCTTGATGATTGTCTGGCTCGATCGTTCTCTAGGGCTGACGGCGATTCACACCAATACTCCTTTTCTGGTGACGGCTCGCCTGGATAACGCGCAGGCGCTTGATAAAGTCACGATCGATCTGCCGCCCGAGATTGCCGCCAGCGCCCCGCCGGTGCACATTGCCGCCGACAAGGAAGTTGTATGGCGGCTCGTGGCCAGCAACGAAGGCGCTTACGATTTAAGAATAAAGACCGATGCCGGCGGCGACGCTGTGACCAAGACCGTCCGCGTCACCTCGCGACTGGCCCAGCTGTCGCCCGAACGCTGGCGCGATCACTTCTGGCAACGACTTTTCTCGTCGGGCGAATCGGCGCTGCCGGAACACAGCCCGTTCGAAACCATTACCGTCGCCTATCCCGAGCGCAACATTCCGCTCGGGATTGCGGGATACGAAATGAACTGGATCTGGCTCTTCTTCATTCTTTCGATGATCGCCGGATTTATTTTCAAAGAACTCTTGGGGATTGAAGTATGAGCAGACCATGTAGCGCGAACACTCCTGTTCGCGTGCCGGAATGGAGTCGAATGCAGAGATGGAGCAGCGTTTTTGCGGGCCCGCGCGTCCGCGTCACATGTGCGGTGCTCCTCGCGGTGGTATTGTCGCCTGCCGCCGCCCACGCCTATGCCGGGCCGGGCGCGGGATTCGCGGTCCTCTCCTCCTTCTGGGCGATCTTCGTCGCCTTCCTCTATTCGTTTTACGCGCTCGCAACCTGGCCGATCCGCCAGTTGTTTCGGTTCTTCCGCCGCCGCAATGCCTACGGAAAAGCTGTCTTCGACCGTGCTGTGATTCTCGGCTTCGACGGCATGGACCCCGAACTCGCCGAGCGCTTCATGAAAGAAGGCCGGCTGCCGAACCTTTCCAAGCTGCGCGATAAAGGCACGTTCAATAAACTGCGCACCACCTTCCCCGCCATCTCGCCGGTCGCCTGGTCCACCTTCATGACCGGCGTGAATCCCGGCAAGCACAACATTTACGATTTCCTCGCCTGCGATCGCAATCACTATCTGCCCTTCCTTTCTTCGGCCGAAATCAAAGGCCCGAAGCGGCAAATCAAGATCGGCAAATATTCCATTCCCTTCGGCAAAACCGAAATCAAGGCCATGCGCAAAGGCACGCCCTTCTGGCACTGGCTCGGCAAAGCGGGCATCTTCAGTTCGGTGATTCGCGTCCCCGTAACCTTCCCGCCAGAAAAATTTCAAGGCGTGCTCCTCTCCGGCATGTGCGTGCCTGACCTGAAAGGCAGCCAGGGAACTTTCTGTCTCTGCACCACGCGTGCGCAAGGAGACAAATTCCGCGAAGGCGGAGTGCGCGCTCCCATCGAGAAAAAGAATGGCGTCTTTCACGCCTACGTTCCCGGTCCCGACAATCCGCTCGCCGAAACCGCGGGACACGAAATGCGCGTCGCTTATGAGATAAAGCCGGACGTCGCCGCGCAAGCCGCCTGCCTAACCGTCGGCTCCGAGAAATTCACAATCAAAGTCGGCGAATATTCCGACTGGATTCCCATCGAGTTCAAAGCTGGACTCGGCTTCAACGCACACGGCATCTGCCGTTTCTATCTCAAAGAGGTCGCGCCCGAAGTTGAAGTCTATGTCACGCCGGTCAACATCGATCCCGGCCATCCCGACCTGCCGATCTCGCATCCGGTCACATACTCCATCTATCTCGCCAAGCTCTACGGCGCGTTCGCCACTCTCGGCCTCGCCGAAGATACCTGGGCGCTCAACGAGCACGTGCTCGACGACGACGCTTTCCTCGCGCAGGCCTACGGTAATCACCACGACCGCGAGCAGATGCTTTTTGACGCGCTCGACAAAACGCAGCAGGGCCTCTGCACCTGCGTATTCGATACGACCGACCGCATTCAGCACATGTTCTGGCGCTATCTCGAAGAAGATCATCCAGCGGCGCGTGATGTGCCCAAGTCCGAGCGCCGCGAGGTTATTCAGGATCTCTACCAGCGCATGGACAAGCTCATTGGCCGCGTCATGGAAAAGATCGACGACGACACGCTGCTCATGGTCATCTCCGATCACGGTTTCAAGTCGTTTGCGCGCTGCATGAACCTGAACGCATGGCTCCATCAGAACGGCTATCTCACGCTCAAAGACGGCAAAACCGAGAGCGGCGACTGGTTCGAAGATGTCGACTGGTCGCGCACACGCGCCTACACCATGGGTCTCAACGGTCTCTACCTGAACCTCAAAGGACGCGAGAAGCAGGGAACCGTCGACCCAAGCGAAGCCCAGGCCCTGAAAGAAGAGATCAAGCAAAAGCTAAACGGTCTCGTCGATCCCGCCTCCGGCACGGTTGGAATCACTGGCGTATTCCTGACCAACAATGTCTATCGTGGACCTTACTCGGAAAATGCGCCCGACATTCTGGTCGGCTATGGCGCGGGCTATCGCGCTTCGTGGGATTCGGTGATGGGCAAAGTCACCGAGAAGATTTTCGAAGACAACATGAAAGCCTGGAGCGGCGATCACTGCATCGATCCGCGCCTCGTTCCCGGCGTCCTCTTCTCCAGCCACAAATTCACCGAAGAGAAGCCCGCAATCGTCGACATCGCGCCCACGATTCTCAAACTATTCGGGCTGGCATTGCCATCGTATTTTGACGGCAAACCCTGGGATTTGGCTCCGCAAGGTTTGGCATCAAAGGCGCCGGTGCCGGCCGTCAGTCCTGCGAGCTAGTTCCAAGATTTGTTCTGAGGTGAGTGGCGAACCATACCACGCAGGCCAGCATGCCGCACCAGCCGAGCATTCTCACCACCGAGGCGATCAGCGTGTCGTACGGCAGGACACCGAGACTCGTAAAAATTGTATTCCAGTCGTGCTCCACGAAGTCCGAATCGCCTGTCGTCACCAGCGGCAAAACCATCGCACGCGCATCCGCCATATAGGTCGCGGTGTAAAGCCAGTTTTCGAAAAAAAAGAACAGGCAGAAAACAAACGCCGTCGTCTCCCGCCGAGAGAAGAAATACGCGGCCAGCAACAACGGCACCGCCCATTGCAGAATCGTTCCTCCCCACAGGCAGAGCGTCGGGCCGCACCAGCTAAAAAGTAGATGCCCGCCCTCGTGCACGACCAAGTTGGCCGAGTCGACAAACAGATATCCGCCGTGCATGCGGAAGGTATAAACCAGGAAAAGAATATAAAAGGCGAGCCACGCACTGACGGCCCAGCGCGGCGTCGAACGCCATTCTTCGCGCGCGCCCGACAGCTCCGCAATGGACTCCACCAATGCAGTCATTCCGACTTCATTCTAGGCAGCGCGGAGCGGAGTAGGCGAGATTACCTAAGTGCTCATTCGATGAAATACGGAGGCTGCCCTGCGGACAGACAGAGCGGCCGTCCCGGCTATTTCGTCGCGTTAGCCGCTTCTTCCTTCACATACGCCGGAGACAGCGTGCCCTTCTTTTTCGCAATCTCCAGCAGCGTCGGGTAGAACTGCACAAACGTCGTATCCACGGCCGCATGTTGTTCGTGGCAGGAATAGCACACCGCTTGCTTCGGGAAAGTTTTCCCGGTGTTGCTGTCTCCAAATCCCACAAACGCCCAGCCCCCGGGGAATTGCGCCGCGTCCTTAATGTGGATCGAGCGCGCCATGATGTCAGTCGTCTGGAAGTGCCCTTTCTGATTGATCGAACCCTTGTTTTGCGCCATGCGACCTTCCAGTACCAGAATCGTCTTGTCAGGCCACGTCCCCGTCGCCACAAACGCCTTGTAGGCTTCCGGATTGACGAAAATGTTATCGAACATCGAATGATCCATCGTCTGGAGCTCGGGGTTGTAATCCATATCCATGCCCGTCGTCAGGTAGATCCATTCCCGATAATTCGCCGGGAAGATCAATTTTCCGTCTGCCGTATATTGAGGCGCCTTGGAATCGCCTGCACTGTCGGCAGCCTTCGAGTCGCCGGGGATCATTAGTTCCGCAACCATCAGCAAAGAGCAAATGCACAGCAAAGAGACACGCATAACCATCCTCTTCCCCACACAAGCTTCTTGGACGAGCCTACCGGGGCTACGTTAGCCCGAGCATTGCCAAAGATACGGAACTGGCAATAAGAAAGTTCAGGCACTTCTCGGTGTCTCTGTGGCTGATTTTAATTATGCAGGTCCAAAGACCTTCACTTCCCAAACATCGGGTAGTGACTCGCCGCGCCCATCAGGAAAAGAAGTGGCAGCGAAAGCCACGCGTTCGCGCGTGACATCAGAAATGCCTGTCGCGCCATCGCTTTTGATTTCTCCGGCATGGGCGTGCCATTCTTTGCATTGTCGGCAGTCCATTGGATCATTCGCTTCTGTATCCGCCAGATCACGCCCCAAACGTTTAACATCATCATCCAGCCCATACCGCCGCCGATCCCGATGGCGATCAGCCGATTGCTCTCCCATCCGTGATCGTTGAAGTGCAGGAATGTCCATGACGCGGCCAGCACGATCGCGATATAGACCACGGCGAGCACCGGTCCTTTATCCAGCACGCCCTTGGCGGGAATCACGCACGCGTACATCAACCCCCACGCCACCGTCCAGATCAGAAAGAACCAGCCGAAGACGTGCCCAGCCGAGCCTCCGCCATTATGGGCGTCAGCGCCGACAATGTTGCCCCAATAGGCGAGACCCATCAGCACGGTCAGCACCGAGGCCCATCGAAACCACCATAGTGCGCGCGCCATGAGGTCGGGAAAAACTTTGCCTTTCGTCGCCGGATCGAGGCCTTTCATGAACGGAACATTAACAAGATTGAAAAAATACAGCAGGCCGATCCACGTGATGCCTCCCACAAAGTGCAGCCAACGAAACATCATGAGTAGGTTTGTATTCGGGTCGGATGGCAGGTTGATATTCAAGCCGGCTCCTATTCTGACTGCGCGCGGAACGCGATTCTCAAAAGCCCACGATTGTAGAAAACTGGTGAGGGAAATCATAGCTGATCGAGACCCTTGTTCGCATTTCGTAAATCGATTTAATTTAGTTGTCGACAGCGGTTGAAAAGCGCCGGGTTAGGCCGTATTGTAGGAGCCAACCAAAGCGCGCGTTGTCGCCATTCGCCCTCCCTATTTGCTCAAGGCTCGGCAACCAAGCGCGAAAAAGGAGATCGGCAATGGAAGCTAAGCCGGCGCAACAGAATATTCAGGATTCCTTCCTCAACACAGCACGTAAAGAGCGGCACAACATTACCATCTATCTCGTGAGCGGCGTCAAGCTCACAGGACGGATCCGATCGTTCGATAAGTATTCCGTTGTGCTCGAAACCAGCAATCAGGAGCAGTTGATCTTTAAGCACGCAATCTCGACGGTGGTCATTGCGCGTGGGGCGCATAGCCATGCCGAGGGAAAACCCGCGGCGGTCGCGACCATCGGCGAACCAACACCCGCCCAGGGTTCCGGCACGCAAGGCTAAACTCGCACGGCTAGGCTCACACGGGCAAAGACCACGCAAGGCTGGAGATGAAGATAGAATAAGTCTGCTTGCCTAAAAATCATTCCAGGCTTGGTGACCGAGGCAGTTCGCGCAGCCAGTCCAAAGTAGTTGTGAACCCGGCGGAACGCCGCGAACGTGCGTTTCTTGTCGGCGTAGAATTCCGCACGCGCGGACGCGCCACTCCAGGCAGCTCCGCGCTCACTGCCGGAGCGCAAGCCGCCCGCGATCACGCGACCAGCATCTCTCCTTCGCGCCGCACCGATTCACCCGACTTCAGCTCCGAAGAATCGCTCGACGAATTGCGCTCCCTCGCCTCCAGCGCCGGAGCCGAAATCGCCGGCGAATTCATGCAGCATCGCGATCGTCCCGATCCAGCCACGCTCATCGGCAAAGGCAAACTAGAAGAAATCGCCGGAGCTTCCGCCTCCGTCTCCGCTGACGTCATCCTCTTCGATCACGATCTATCGCCCTCGCAGCAGCGCAATATCGAGCGCGTCGTCGACACCCGCGTCATCGATCGCACTCAGCTTATCCTCGACATCTTCGCCAAACATGCCCGCACCCGTGAAGGCCAGTTGCAGGTCGAACTCGCGCAGCTCGAATACATGCTCCCGCGCCTCGCCGGACGCGGCATCGAAATGTCCCAGCTCGGCGGTGGCATCGGCACCCGCGGACCCGGCGAAACTCAGCTCGAAACCGACCGCCGCAAAATCTACCGACGCATCCGCCACGTCAAGCAGCAAATCGAAAACGTCCGCCGCATCCGCGCCCAGCAGCGCCAGCGCCGTGAATCCATTCCCGTTGCCACCGTCGCGCTCGTCGGCTACACCAACGCGGGCAAGTCGACCCTCTTCAACGCGCTCACCAACGCCAGCGTCCTCGCCTCCTCGCGCATGTTTGCCACGCTCGACCCCACGCTCCGCAGCGCCGAATTGCCGTCGAAGCGCAAAATCGTCCTCTCCGACACCGTCGGTTTCATCCGCCACCTGCCGCACACGCTCGTCTCCGCCTTCCGCGCCACGCTCGAAGAGGTCCAGCGGGCCACGCTCATCCTGCAAGTCTCCGACGCCAGCAGTCCCATCTCGGCCGAGCAGGACGCGCAGGTCGAAACTGTTCTCAAAGAGCTCGAAGCCGACAAGAAGCCGCGCCTCCGCGTCATGAACAAAATCGACCTGCTGCCGCCCAAGCAGCGCGAATCATTGCGTGACGATAGCCAGACCATCCACGTCTCCGCCGCCAAAGGCATCGGCCTCTCCACGCTCCTCGACCGCATCGACGCCGTCCTCGAAGAAGACAGGCCCACCCGCGTCCGCCTGCGCATTCCGCAAAAGGAAGGGAAGACGCTAGCCATGCTCGAAGCCCGCGCCCGCATCTACTCCCGCAAATACACGGGCGGGCTGGTAGAACTCGAAGCCGACGCGCCAGAATCGCTGCTGCGCCGCATGCGCGAGTGGCTCGTTGAGTAGATCTCCTTCCTAAAACGCCGCCCACCCGTCCGGTCCAGTCACCTCCACCAGGTGACCGCAGTCACACCGCGCCGTCCCCACATCACCGCCCGCCCTCGCCCCGACCATGTACACTCAATTAACGGGAGCACATAATGTCCACACCCTGGTCGTCCCGTTACGCGCAGCGCATCAAAAGCGTTCACAGCTCCGCCATCCGCGAGCTTCTTAAAATCACCCAAAAACCCGAAATCATCTCCTTCGCCGGAGGCCTGCCCGCGCCCGACGTATTTCCCGTCGAGCGTTTTCGCGAAGCCTGTACCAAGGTGCTCGCCGAGAACGCGCGCGTCGCGCTGCAATACGGCGCCACCGAGGGCTACGAGCCTCTGCGCGAGATGATCGCGCGCCATACTTCGCGCTATGGCGTCAAAGCCAAACCCGAAAACGTTCTCATCACCTCCGGATCGCAGCAGGCCCTCGACCTCATTGGCAAGCTGCTCATCAATTCCGGCGACCGCGTCCTCGTCGAGGCGCCCACCTATCTGGGCGCGCTCCAGGCCTTCAACGTCTATGGAGCCGAATATCTCTGCGTGCCCAGCGACAACGACGGCGTTCGCACCGACCTCCTCGAAGAGCCGCTCCGCTCCGGCCCCAAGTTCATGTACATCCTCCCCAACTTTCAGAATCCGGGAGGCACAACGCTCGCCGAAGGCCGCCGCCACGAACTCGTTCTGCTCGCCGAGCGCTATGGCATCCCCATCATCGAAGACGATCCCTACGGCCAGCTCCGCTATGAAGGCGAGCATCTGCCGCCCCTCGTAGCCCTCGATCGCGAAAATCTCCGCCGCGACCGCGGCTATGAGATCGGCAACGTAATCTATCTCAGCACCTTCTCCAAGACGCTCGCCCCCGGCCTGCGCATGGCCTGGATCGTCGCTCCCCCAGAAGTTATCAAGAAGCTCGTCCAGCTCAAGCAGGGCGCCGATCTTCACACCTCCACCTTCGGCCAGATGGTCGCCTACGAAGTCGCTCGCGACAACTTCCTCGACGAGCACATCAAGCTCATCCGCCGCGTCTATGGCGAGCGTCGCGATGTCATGCTCGCCGCGCTCAAAGAGCATTTCCCGCCCGAAGCCACCTGGACCTATCCCATGGGCGGCCTGTTCCTCTGGGTAACATTGCCCGTCGGCATGGATTCTCATCGTCTCTTCGAAGCCGCCCTCAAAGAGAATGTCGCCTTTGTTCCCGGAGACTCCTTCTATTCCGGCAACGGCTACGCCCAGGAAGGTCTGCGCCACCTCCGTCTGAATTTTTCCAATGCCCAGCCCGAGCAGATCAGGGAAGGCATTCGCCGGCTCTCGGTGGCAATCAAAAGCCAACTGGCCGGCCTGCATCCCGAGCCGGTGGCTGGATAGCGCAAGCGGCTGCCCCAACGGGCAGCCACTTCTCCGCTTTCTTGCGGACCCTTCTAGGCGGTGCAAGTCCCGTGGAATATTGTCCGCTCTTGCCAGTTATATAAGTGAAAAGCCAATTGGCGAACTTCCCTCCGAGGTACACTGTTCGCCTGTGAGTGATCGTTCTGGCGATACCGGGTCGTTTGAAGAACTGGCGATGCCCCTCTTCGCCCGCCTCTACAACTTCGCTCACTGGCTCACGCAAGACCGCGCTGCCGCCGAAGACCTTGTGCAGGAGACTTACATGAAGGCGTTGCGTTCCTTCTCCTCATTCCAGCAGGGGACGAACTTCCGCGCCTGGATGTACAGGATTCTGCGCAATACCTTCCTGACGACGCAGACCGGCCTCAAGGCATCCGCGTCCATCTCGCTCGACAGCGATGATGACAAGGTCATTGAGCCCGCCACGGCAGAAACTCCGGAGTCGACTCTGTTGGCGCGGCTCGAGCAGGAGACGATCCAGCGCGCTCTGGAAGAGTTGCCGGTCAAGTTTCGCGAGATCATTCTGCTTTGCGATTCGGAAGAAATGACTTACCAGGAAATCGGCCAGACGCTGGATATTCCCATCGGAACCGTGATGTCGCGTCTCTCACGCGCGCGCCAAGCCATGCGCGCATTATTGACGGCTCAATGGAAGGTGGCGGCAAGATGACGTGTGATTCCTGGCGGAACAAACTCGACGCGTATGTCGATGGCACGGGCTCGCCGGAAGAACTTGCGAACTTCGAGGCTCATCTTCGCGCCTGCCCGTCCTGCGCTGCCGATGCCGTCGGCCGCCTCCAGATGAAGCGTATGACCCGAGCCGCCGCCGCTCGTTATTCACCGTCGCCTCAGTTCCGCGCGCGCCTTGAAAAGAGCATTCACCCGAAGCGCCCGCCCGCTTGGACATTCGGATGGATGCCCCGATTGGCCGTGGCTGCCATTCTCATGCTCCTGTTGGCTCTCGGAACTGCACTCTGGATCCGGCACACCACGCGCGAGGAAGCATTCGCCGAACTGGTCGACCTGCATGTGGCCACCTTGGCCAGCTCCAATCCCGTCGACGTTATTTCCTCGGACCGGCACACCGTTAAGCCCTGGTTTCAGGGCAAGCTTCCCTTCACCTTCAATCTTCCCGAGTTCAATCGTCCCGAGCTTTCGGCTTCTTCCTTCAAACTCATCGGCGGACGCGTCGCCTATTTTGAGCACAACCCCGCCGCTCAGCTCCTGTTTCAGATTCGCAACCACGACCTGTCCGTCTTTATTCTTCAGGATCGCCCGGGACTATTTCCCATCGGCATGGGCAGCACCGCGCGCGAGCTCGCCTTCAACATGGAAACCTGGACCGAAGGTGGCTTGCGCTACATCGTCGTCAGCGACGTCAGCCCCGCCGATGTCCACGCCCTCAGCCAGTTGCTGAAAGACGCGAACTAGAAGGCAATAAACGAAAAGCTACTTGGTAGCGGGTCAGGAAGATACAAACCCAGCAAGGTACACAGGCAGCCAGGCACGAACCCACCACCAGCTATTTGGCTCTGATGACATCCTCGCGATTTTGTCATGTTGAGCGGAGCCGAGGCTGCGCGAAGCGAAGCCTCAGCGCAGTCGAAACATCCCTACCGCCTTCCGTGCGGCGCAGCGCCACTTTCAGTCTGACCTAGCCTTTGCCGAACGGATCTTCGAGCGATGGACTTTGCGGCGTGAACAGTTCCGCTCCGTCCTCCAGAATGTGCATGTCGTCTTCCAGCCTGATTCCGAACTCGCCGCGAATGTAAATTCCCGGCTCATCGCTGAATGTCATGTTCGGCTGAAGTTTTGTCGTATTTCCGCGCACCAGGTAAGGCCACTCATGTCCGTCCATGCCCATCCCGTGGCCAAGCCGGTGCGTGAAGAACTTGTAGTCAGGTCCATACCCAGCATCGGTGATGACCTTCCGCGCCGCTGCATCTACCGATCCCGCCTCTGCACCAGGCCGCGCCGTCCCGAGCGCTGCACTCTGCGCGCGATGAACAATTTCAAATACCTCTTTCATCTTGTCGCTCGCTTTGCCGAGAACAAATGTCCGCGAAATATCCGAAGTGTAACCCTCCGCCGAACAACCGCCATCCATCAGCACGATCGTGCCCTCGCGAATTTCCTGTGGAGCAATCGACCCATGCGGGAACGCCGAATATTCTCCCACCTGCACATCGGCTCCTCCCTCAAACCCGAGTTGCCGGTGCGCATTCTCCACCATTTTCTCCACGTCTTTTTGCGTCATGCCAGCCTTCAGCGATCGGTACGTCGCCTCGTAAGCGGCCAGCGTTACCTTTGCAGCCACCCGCATCAGTTCGATCTCATGTGCGCTCTTGATCATCCGGCAGCCCGCGGTGACCGGAATCGCGCTCGTGAACGCCGCGCTCGCCGCGGCTTTTCGTATGTTGTCGGTAAACACAAACTTGATCGTCTCTTCGAAGCCGATCGTTCCCCCGGAAATCTCCCGGTCACTAAGTCCCTGCGCGACCCGAACGTACGGACTCTCGTCCTCCTGCCACACCCGCACATCGGGATTCTTTCCGTTAGGACCGAGCGAGATCTGCTCGCGCGCCCGTCCTTCCTCAAAGGCCGGCGCCACATAGAACGCCTCTCCCTTCGCAGGCAGCACCATGGCAAACAGACGCTCGCCGCCCCACCAGTCAATCCCAGTGAAGTAGACGAGCGATGTCCCCTGCGCGAGCAGAATGGCCGAGAGGTTGTTTTCGCGCATCAGCTGACGCGCTTTTTCCTGGCGTTCAGCGCGCTCTTCGAGGCTGATCGGCCTGGCCTCGCCGCGCATCGACTTCAGTCCGGCAATGGCAGGCGGAAGCGCGTTCGCGTTTTCCCCGCGAGCCAATCGGGAGACAATTGCGCCGGAAGCGGTAGCGACCACCCCGGCTTTCAAGAATCGTCGGCGTGAGAACAATGGACCTCCTCGAATCACGACCCAAGCGAGCCAACATTATAGAGAAACTCGCGCCGCCGTAACCCACTTTCGCAATTGAGCGTCGCACCGTAAAAGAGTAGAAAGAAGATCGAGAGAACACACCATCATCTGATCGCCAGGAGAAATCATGGGCACCTACGCTGCACCTACGGGACGCATGGTCCCGCACAACATGGTCACTACCCAGTTCGAGCTCGACGGCTTCCGTGTAGTTCGCACGCTCGGCGTGGTGCGGGGAATCACCGTGCGTTCTCGCTCCATTTTCGGCACCATTGGCGCTGGTTTGCAAACCATCGTCGGCGGCAACATCAGTCTGTTGACCAACCTCTGCGAAAAGACCCGTGCTGAAGCCTTCGACCTCATGCTTCAACACGCCGCCGATATGGGTGGAAACGCTGTCGTGGGCGCCCGTTACGATGCTACCGAGGTGATGCAGGGTGTCACGGAAGTGCTCGCCTACGGAACCGCGGTGTTCGTCGAACCAGTCCGCTAGAATTCGCCGCGTACCTGCAACAGGCAAGCTTACTTTCGCTTCAGTTCCAGGCGGGCGAACGGCTTCAGCTTGCCGTTCTCTTCTCCGTCCATGATCCATTGCCACGTATCGGCTGCGGAGTTGTAGACGAATGTCGTATGGAATTGGCTGCCGTCGCGCCCCTTGAATAGAAACGCGATTTTGTCGCCGTCGCGCTTGCCGGGCGCGGCTGGCACCGAAAGCCCGCCCCCCTCGGTCGAATCGAGCCACTGGCAGGCATAGTCATTCGACTTCGAATTCCATTGCATCAGGACGAACGCCTCATACTGCGGCTGGCCCTTGGCATCCTTCTCACGCGACACTTCATGGAGTTGGACATATTCGCGCCGAAGGATCCATTCAGCTGTGACGTCGTGGATTGTTTCGCGTCCTTCAATAGTGCCGTGCAGTATCCACGAGCCAACCATGCGATCGAGCAAAGGTCCTTGCAAAGGTTGCTGCGCGGACGCGAAGGAGGGAAGCAGCGCAAGGACAAAGACAGAGACAACGACAAAGAGAAGAAGGCCCCGGCAGACAGTCTTCATCCCAGCATCATAACCGCGGAGATCCATGGGAGCTCACCTATCCATGTCGGCCCGCATTCGCCGAGCGCCTATTCTTTATACAAAAATCCTGCCACCAGCGTCGCCAGGATCGCGCCGGCCCACAGTTCGATCATCCACCCCAATGGCATGACGCGCGGAATCGGTGACCATGCTGCCTGCGCGAAGTTGCTGGGAAAGCCCGCGAAAAATCCGAGAATCATGCCAATCTTCAGCGCCGTCTTCGGTCCTGCTCCCGCGGTCGCACGACTCCACGCATACAAGTAGGAAGCGAGAATCGACATTACAAAAATCAGCAGAATCCATTGGCCGGCAAAAAATGGATAGCGTGACTGCTTCAAGAACAGACCTTGCCGCTGCACAAATTCGTACAGTGAGGCCTGTCGCATGTTGAGTAGGAAAGACCACACATTCCACACCACGCCGCCGGCGATGCCGCCCATCCACACGCGTGCCGCATTCAGTTTCATCGTTGCCCCCATAAATTGTGCTTGGAATGCGGCACAAGTTTACAACCTGCACGAATACTAGGGGAGAACCTAACGCGGCACCGGGTCAGGCTACCGAGACAAGCAGACGCTCCACTGCGCGTTGCCGATAAGCAAACGTTCGCCGCATCTGAGGAGCGATGAAGATCGTGTTGATGATTCTTCCCAGCGGCTCGAACCCAATCTCGTATTCCATCCGGTCACGAATTCGTGTGCCGGAAATTCCGCCTCGACTTTCTGCGGTGAACTCGTGTCGATGATGCCAACTGCGAAAGGGACCCTTGATCTGCACGTCCGAAAAGAATGTGTTCAGACCGAAGCCGACAATCTGCGCTTCGGATTGAATTCTCATCGGCAGGAAAGGGAACGCCCGATAGGAAGCCACGAATCTTGTGCCGACGCCGGCAAAGTGAGCGGGTGCTCCGGGAGGAGGAACAACGACAGATTGCTCAAACTCAATTTCAAGCCACCCAGGCATAATGCGCGGCAGATTCATTGGCTCGGCGAAAAATGCGAAGACCTTCTCTAGCGGAGCGGCGACCCATTGCTCGAATTGCGCATGGTACGTCATGAAAAGAGGATCGGGATGTGATTTCCACAACTCGCTCTAGCAACTGAAAGTCCGCTATAGCGAAAATAAAGCGAAAGTCCAGCCGGCGAACCAAGGCACTAAACACAATCAGTTGTGGTCATCTTTTTCGTTAACCACAACATTTCGCGTTTTGAAATTTGAGTCCTAAAGGGCCGTCTCAACCTGAAACTTTCTTATTGACAATAAACCACTTAGGCGTAACATGTGGTCAAAAGTGGTTGAAAGTGGAATAAGCAGTAGAGTTCGGGGCAGAATTTGTAACCTTTACGAGGCGCCAGTGGATTTAGTGACTGACACCCCCAAAACGAGCCCAAACGAACCCGATTCCACCTGTTTTGTGGCCGCTTCTACCTCCCTCGTGCTGTTGGCTGTGGTAGCAGCCAGAACTAAACGGACCCCCGGAACCAGCAGGGCACATGTTTCGCGGAAATCACCCAACTCGCGTGGACGAAAAAGGACGGCTCAAGGTCCCCGCGGAATACAAGCGGGTGATCGACGAGAAATACGCCCAGCGATTCTACATCACAAGCTTGGACGGCGTTGTTGCTCAGATATATCCCTTCGAGGAATGGGAGCGGATCGAACAGAAGCTGGCACAGCTTTCGACCTTCAATCCCACCAAGAAGAAGTTTTTGACGCGCACGAACTATTACGGGCAGGTCGTAGAGATGGACGGGCAGGGGCGTCTGCTGATTCCCCAGACTCTGCGCGAGGCGGCGCAGATCCGCGGCGATGTGGCAGTGCTCGGAAATCTGACCTACCTGGAGGTCCGGAACATGGAAGCGCTCGACAAGGAGATCAAAGAGCCCTTCACGGATGAAGACACAAAGACGCTCGACGACCTGGGCATCTAGTGGAAACGGATTTTGGACAAAACACCCCCGAGTGGGGTGGGCGTGGCCAGACTGGACACGTTCCGGTTCTTTTAAAAGAAGCGATCGATTTCTTGGCCGTAACGCGTGGCGGAACTTATCTGGATGCCACGGTGGGCTTGGGCGGGCACAGTTCCGAACTAGCAAAACGCCTCGGCGCACCGGGACATTTGATTGGCTTCGATAAGGATCCCGCGGCACTGGAACGGTCCCGCGCAAAGTTGCAGCATACCGATTCCGGGTCACCGGTGACCGGTGGCTGGTCACCTGACGACGATTGGCCGACCGTGACGCTGATGCACGCATCCTTTGCCGAAGTAGGCGAGCGCATATCGCCTGCCAGTCTTGACGGCCTGCTGGCTGACTTGGGCGTAAGCAGCTTGCAGCTTGGCGACCCAGCGCGGGGATTTAGTTTTCAGGCGGATGGGCCTTTGGACATGCGGATGAATCCGTTGTCCGGCCGAACCGCCGAACAAGTGGTAAACCACCTCGACGAGCGCGAGCTTGCCGATGTGATTTACGAATTCGGTGAGGAAAGGAGGTCGCGGAGAATCGCCAGAGCCTTGGTTCGGGCGCGGCCGATTATGACGACAAAGCAGTTGGTTGACGTCATATCGGCCGCCGCCCGGCCCATGAATCAAGCTGAACGGCGTATTCATCCGGCGACGCAGAACCTTTCAAGCTCTCCGAATCTTCGTAAACCGTGAACTGGACGATCTGAAAGCACTGCTGGAGGCGGCGCCTCGCGTGCTGAAGCCGGGCGGAAGGCTGGTGGTAATCAGCTTTCACTCGCTCGAAGACAGGATCGTCAAAGACGCAATGCGCGAAGGCGCGAAACAAGGCCAGTATCGGTTACTGACAAAAAAGCCGCTGACGGCGACAGAAGAAGAGATTGAAAGCAATCCGCGGTCTCGCAGCGCAAAGATGCGGGCGGCGGAACGCTTGTAGCGCCGAGGAACGTGTAGCGCGGATGCTCCTGTCCGCGTGACCGTCGGCGAGCGAAACGAAATTGAGTTGCTCCGGAGAAACTGCCGGGCTCCCGGTGCGGTGATAGTAAGGCGTGCCGGGTAAAAGTTTTGTGCTTGTGGAAGAGCGGCCCTTTAGGGCCGCGTAATTGATCGTTTAAAGAGAGGGCTTTAGCCCCAGTTGTCTCAGGTTCTGTGGTCGAGTTATTTCGGAGCGGTCAAACAGAAAGTCAAACAAGGCCAAGTCCGAAAACGAAGGCGGAAATAAGAACAATGTTCACAGGTACGACAATCGACGATCTCTTCGCGGCGGTGGAGCGCGTGGAACAAACCATAGAAGCGCACGAATTCGTTATCGCGGAATCGCTCATGGCCGACTCCTGGTTCGCTGCCGTCCAGGAAAACGCCGAATACGATTCGAAACTCGAAGTCGCCTAGAAAGACAGAGAGAAACGCAGTCAACGTTTCCAGAAAAGTTTGGAGCACTCATGAGCGCGGCCCTCGCAATGCAACCAGTTTCCCAGAGCGGACGAAAGTCTTGCTGGCTCGGCACCCCGGAAATTTATTTCCGCAAGAACATCGACAACTCCCGTCTCGTGAAGGTCGAAGACCCGCGCCGCGAGCGCGAGATGCGTATTTTCGGCGTCGCCCTTTGCTGTCTGTTTCTCCTTGTTATGGGATACGCACTGCAGCATTTCCGCGCCATCGAATATGGCTACAAGATCGAAGCGCTGCGTGCGCAGCGTGACGGACTCGCCGGAATGAATCAGGCCCTGCGTCTGGAAGAGTCTTCGCTCCGCGACCCCGACCGCATCGATGCGGTCGCTCGCAAACTGGGCCTTCAATCCCCTGATCCGGGCCAGGTGATTCGCATGGATTCGGGCACAGATATCGGCACGCCGGTAATGGCCAGCGTAACGCCAGTCTCAGTCGTTTCCGCAAGATAGTCCAGGTCTCAGTTCCCAGTTTTTTCTGTTCTTAGTCGAGCAGCTTTTACTGAGAACTGAGAACTTAGAACTGAGAACTGAATGTCAGCAACCAATTCTTCCAGCACCGCACGCTTCCGGCTGTACGCCCTCGCCGGGTTTCTCTGCTTTTGGCTGATCGTCATCTGCATCCGCCTCGTCTATCTCCAGATCTTCTGCTACGGCGACTTCGCCCGCCGCGCCCAGCACCAGCAGCAACGCAGCTTCGAACTCTCGGCCAAGCGTGGCGTCATCTACGACCGCGCCGGCCACGAGTTCGCGATGTCGATCCAGGTTGAATCGGCCTTCCTGGTTGCCAGCGAAACGCCCGACCTGGCCAATGTCATCAGCCTCATTACCCGCATCACCGGAGATGATCCCCGAGTTCTCCTCGCCGACTGCCAGGCCCACAGAACATTTTGCTGGGTCGCTCGCAAAGCCGATGCCGAGACAGCCGATCGCATTCGCGCGCTCAATCTCACAGGCATCCACTTTCAAAAGGAGCCCAAGCGTTTCTATCCCAAGCGCGAGCTGGCCGCCCAGGTCCTCGGCTATGTTGGCACCGAAGACCAAGGCCTCAGCGGCCTCGAGCGTGAGTTCAATTCTGAGTTGCAGGGCAAGCCCGGACGTCTGATGATCTCCGTCGACGCCCGCAAGCGCTGGTTTGCTAGTGTCGAGCAGGAGCCAACTCCCGGCGAGAATCTCGTCCTGACCATCGACGAAAACATCCAGGCCATCGCCGAACGCGAACTCCAGCGCGGCATGGAGGAAACCAAGGCCATTGCCGGAACGGTGATCGTCGAGAATCCACATACCGGCGAAATCCTGGCGCTCACCAATCGCCCCACATTCAATCCAAATAACCGTAAGGAAATTAAACCCGAGTCTCTGAAGAACCACGCCGTAAGCGATATCTACGAACCGGGCTCGACTTTCAAAATGGTGACCGTCTCCGCCGGCCTCGAAGAAAAAGTCACGCGCCCCGACGAGATGTTCGACTGCCAGATGGGCTCCATCGTCATCAACGGCATGCGCATTCGCGACAGCCGCCCGCACGGCATGCTCTCCGTCTCCGACATCATCGCCGAATCGAGTGACGTTGGCGCGATTAAAGTTGCCATGCGGCTCGGCAACGACCGCTTCTACAAATACATTCGCGGCTTCGGCTTCGGCCAGCGCACAGGCGTCGAACTGCCCGGCGAAACGCGCGGCATGACAAAATCGCCAGATCGCTGGTCGAAAGTCTCCTTCGCCGCCATTTCCATGGGACAGGAAATCGGTATCTCTGCAGTGCAGCTTGCCGCGCTGATTTCAACCATCGCCAATGACGGCGTCCGCGTTCCCCCACGCATCGTCGCCGGGAAGATCGCCCCGCAAAACGCGCCGCAAACCATCGCCTTCCAGCCTGCTGAAGGCACACGCGTAATCTCTTCGATCACTGCCGCCGAGATGCGCCAGATGCTCCAGGGAGTGGTCCTGCACGGCACCGGCCGCAAAGCGATCCTCGAGGGCTACAGCTCCGCCGGAAAGACCGGTACTGCGCAAAAAGTCGACCCCAACACCGGCGCATATTCGAAGACAAAGTATGTTGGCTCGTTCGCCGGATTCGCTCCCATCAACAATCCACAGATCGCAGTGGTCGTCATTCTCGACTCCGCAGTCGGCTTGCATCAAGGTGGGCAGGTTTCGGCGCCTATCTTCCAGCGCGTCGTGCAGCAGGTCCTCGAATACGAGCACGTTCCGCACGACGTCGAACTTCCTCCGAGCCGTCAGCTTCTGCTGGCGCGCCGCAACGTGCCCGACAAGAATCTGGAAGAGATCTCGCCCGATCATCTCGGCGCGAGCCTCGACATGGCAGACGCAACCAGCGACGCCGCAAACCCAATCCAACCGAAGCCCGCGGCCGCGGAGGCGACCGTCACGTCGAGGTCGTCCAACGACCGAACCGAAGTCGTAGCGACTGCGCTGACGCGAGGCGATTCCGCATCGACTGCGTTTCCGCCCCCGGCTTCGCCCGCACCGTCGCCAGCGATTGCCGAAACGCAAACCAAGCCGTCGAGCGGAACCGTCGTCCTCGATGTCGAAGAGGGCGGCATCCAAGTGCCATCCTTCCTGGGCAAGAACCTTCGCGGCGCACTTGAAATGGCGCAGGATGCCGGGCTGGAGATCGATGCCCTTGGGAGCGGCGTAGCCCGGGAGCAATTACCGTTGCCTGGCGTCCACGTCGCTTCAGGTGCGCGTGTCGTCGTGCGCTTCGGTAGATAAGATAGATCGATTGACATTTCTGGATGCTGACCGTCCAATAGAATCACCTCGATGACCTTCCAACAACTGCTCGACGGCGTAGAGGTATTCTGCCGAAGCGGAAATTCGTCCGGCGGTCCTTCGGTCACAGCCATCGAATACGATTCCCGTCGCGTTAAACCGGGAACCGTCTTCGTAGCCATGAAAGGAGAATCAAGCGACGGCAATCGCTTCATCGATCAAGCGATCGCTGCCGGAGCCGTGGCAATCGTCACCGACTCGGCTGCGGAAACGCCACGTTCCGAGGTCGCCTGGGCGCAGGTTCCGCACGGACGTCGCGCTCTAGCCCGCTTAAGCGCCAATTTCTACCAGCGCCCCGCCGAGCGCATTGCCAATACCGGCATTACCGGCACCAACGGAAAAAGCACTACCGCTTTCATCCTTGAATCGATCTTGAAGGCCGCGGGCCGTAAGACCGCGCTCGTCGGTACCATCGAATACCATGTTGCCGGAAAAATTCTGCCCGCTCCGCACACCACCCCCGAATCGCTCGAACTGAATCAATTGCTCGCGGAGGGCCTTGCCGATGGCGTGACTGAATCCGTGATGGAAGTCTCTTCGCACGCGCTCGAGCAGCAGCGGGTTTTCGGAATTCCATTCGATGTCGCGGTCTTCACCAATCTAACGCGCGACCATCTCGACTATCACCACACGATGGACGAGTACTTCCGCGCCAAGCAGGTTTTATTCGAGGGCTGCGGAACGGAGCCGCCGCGCGCCGCCATCCTTAACTCCGACGATCAATACGGCCGCGAACTGTTAAAGTTTGCCGGCAAGAAAAGCGAACTGGTTTTCTCCTACGGCCTGACCGCCGGCGACTTCCACGCTGAGTTACTCCAAATCTCGCCGAGCGGCACCCGCTTCCAGATGGCAAGCCCGGCGGGCAATCTCGCCGTCTGGACGCCGCTCATCGGCCAGATAAATGTCTATAACGTCCTCGCGGCCGCGGCCGCTGCCTATGCGCGCAACTGCTCCCCTGAAGCGATCACAAAAGGAATCGCGAACCTCGCCCGTGTCCCCGGACGCTTCGAGCGCGTCGATTGTGGCCAGCCCTTCACGGTAGTCGTCGACTATGCCCACACCGACGATGCCCTTCGCAACCTCACAGCGTTAGCCCATGACTTTGTTGCCCAAGCTGGCTTCAGAGGAAAAGTCATCACTCTCTTCGGTTGCGGCGGCGACCGTGACCGCGCCAAGCGTCCACTGATGGGAGAAGCGGCTGGGAAGGGAAGCGATTTCGTGGTCCTAACCTCCGACAATCCGCGCTCGGAAGATCCGCTGGCCATCATCAATGACGCATTAGTCGGCCTTCAGAAATCGGGCACAAAATACGTAATCGAGCCAGATCGCCGTAAAGCCATCGCGCTCGCCGTCGCGCAAGCAACTCCCGGTGACATCGTCCTCCTCGCTGGTAAGGGTCACGAAAAAACGCAAACCTCCAATGGCAAGTCGATCCCCTTCGACGATGTTGAAGTCGCCCGCGAAACGCTCGTGTCGCTTGGCTATGAATGTGCTCTGGAACGTCGGGAAAGCCGCGCAGAGACCACCGCATGAAGCTCCCGCTCTCACGCATAGTCGAGTTCCTGGCCGCCGGGGGAGGGCCTGACCCGCGCGCAATCGCCCAGGGATATTCCATCGATTCGCGCACCGTCCAACCCGGCGATCTCTTCTTCGCCGTAAAAGGCGAGCGCTTCGATGGACACGATTTCGTAGACCCAGCTCTGGCTCGCGGAGCGATCGCCGCCGTTGTACGCAAAGACCATCTCCCGCGCTATCCCAATCTCAAAAATCTGCTCGCCGTCGACGACACGTTAGTCGCGCTTCAAACCCTGGCTACCGCCGTCCGAAAATTGTGGGGAAAGACCGCCATCGGCATCACCGGCTCGATGGGCAAGACCACCACCAAAGAAGCCGTGGGGCACCTGCTTTCGACGAAATACCGTGTTCATCGCACCAAAGGCAACTTCAACAATCACTTCGGCCTGCCCCTCGGGCTGCTTACGCTCGAGCCCGAATACGATCTCGCTGTCGTCGAAATGGGGATGAACCACGCCGGCGAAATTGCCGCGCTTGCGCGAATCGCGCTCCCGAACGAAGGTCTCGTGACCAATGTTGGTCCTGTGCATCTGGAGTTTTTCGATTCGATCGCCGGGATCGCGCGCGCCAAATACGAACTGATCGAGTCCTTGCCTGCCACCGGCGCCGCCTTCCTCAACGCCGACGACGAATATGTCAGCCAGTTCGGCCGCGATTTCAAAGGTAAAGTCGTCCTCTTCGGTCTGAGGTCCGTGGCCGACGTTCGTGCCGAAAATATCGAATCCGTCGGAGCCGAGGGCACGCGCTTTGACCTGATTTGCGACGGCCTGCGTCAATCCATACACAGCCCGTTGCTCGGTCAACACAACGTCTACAACGTGCTCGCCGCCGCCGCGGTCGCGCTGGAGCACGGCATCATCCCCTCTGAAATTGCCAATGCCTTGCCCGCGATGGCCCCGGCGGATAAGCGCGGCGAGGTCGTTCACCTAGGCAACATCACGATCATCAACGATTGTTACAATTGCAATCCGAACGCCCTCAACGCGATGGTCGACACGCTTGCCGCTATGCCAGCACAACGCCGCATTGTAGTCGCGGGCGAGATGCTCGAGCTTGGTCCCGAAGGCGGAGAGCTGCATCGCCAGTGTGGGCAACACATCGGCGAAAAGGCGATCGACGTGCTCTTGGGAGTGCGGGGCTTAGCTAACATGACGGTCGAGGCCGCCCGAAAATCCGGAATCCGTGCCGAATTCGTAGCTACTCCCGAAGAAGCTGGCGACTGGCTGGCTCGCGAGACGCGCGCTGGTGACGTGGTTTTGCTGAAAGCCTCGCGCGGGGTAAAGCTGGAAAAAGCTCTGGAAACATGGAATGTAAAAATCGTGAGTGCGAATGACCCTGTAGGCAAAAAGATTTAACTGAGAACTGAGAACTAAGAACTAAAAAGTGAGAACTGTTTTTCGGAGGCGGATTGCTTTATTGGCTCTTATACCTGAAGCTCTTTCACTACTTCCCGCCCTTCCGCATTTTTCGTTATCTGACTTTTCGCACCGCTTTCGCCAGTCTCACCGCCCTCTTCACCGGCCTCATCGTCGGCCCCATCGTCATTCAACGCCTGCGTGATTTTCAAATCGGTCAGTATATCCGCGAAGAAGGTCCGCAAGCGCATCAGAAAAAAGCCGGCACTCCGACCATGGGCGGTCTGCTCATCGCCATCGCCATCCTCGTGCCCACACTGCTATGGGCCGACCTCAGCAACCCCTTCGTCTGGATTGCCGTCTTCGCTACCCTCGCCTTCGCGGCCATCGGCTTCACCGACGATTACCTGAAAGTCGTTCATCGACGTAATCTCGGCCTAACCGCGCGCGCCAAACTCGGCTACCAGGTCGCCTCGAGCGTTGTCATCGCCATCGCGCTCATCTTCCTCGACCATCGCGGAGAATACTCCACCAAACTCGTCGTTCCATTTTTCAAGCAGTTCAAGCCCGACCTCGTGATCGAGCGTCTGGCAAGAGATCCGCATCTCTGGCCGATAGCGTTTTTGCCATTCGTCGCTTTCGTTGTGATCGTGATTGTCGGCTCTAGTAACGCTGTCAATCTCACCGACGGCCTCGATGGCCTAGCCATCGGCTGCACAGTCATCGCTGCCGGAGCGCTCGCCGTCCTCACCTACCTCAGCGGCCACGCCACCTTCGCTGCGTATCTCGAACTCCAGCGCATGCCGCAGATCGGCGAACTCACCATTTTCTGCGGCGCCATGGTCGGCTCCGCCATTGGATTCCTTTGGTACAACGCCCATCCCGCCGAAGTTTTCATGGGCGATGTCGGCTCGCTCGCACTTGGCGGCGCCATCGGCACCGTCGCGGTCATGATCAAGCAGGAATTGCTGCTCCCCTTCATCGGCGGAGTCTTCGTCATCGAAGCGCTCTCCGTGATCTTGCAAGTTGGGTCCTACAAGTTGCGCAAAAAAAGAATTTTCAAAATGGCGCCCATCCATCACCATTTCGAGCTGTTAGGCTGGTCGGAGTCGAAAGTGATCGTGCGCTTCTGGATTGCGTCGCTCGTGTTCGCGCTGTTTGCTCTGACGACGCTAAAACTGCGATGACTCTTACCACCGAGTCACAGTCACGCAGGGAAAGATAGAATTAGCGTTTTCATCGTCTCTGTGACTCTGTGGTGAAATAGAATTCATGGATCTGCAAGACAAACGCGTCCTCGTTGTCGGCCTCGGCAAATCCGGCGTGGCCTCGGCTCTATTTCTAAAGTCCCGTGGCGCTCGTGTCACCGTCTCCGACTCCAAGCCGGAAGCCGAACTTCGCCAGGAAATCCTTCTTCTCCTCGAGCATGGCATCGCCGTCGAAACCGGAGGCCACGGCGACCGCACGTTCCGCGACCAGGATCTGATCGTCGTTAGCCCGGGTGTTCCCGTCGACGCTCCACAACTGGTTCAAGCCCGCAGTCTCGGCGAAAAAGTCATCGGAGAAATCGAGCTCGCAGCGCATTTTCTACCCGGCCCAATCGCTGCCATCACCGGAGCCAACGGCAAAACTACCACCACCAGCCTAACCGGAGAAATCCTAGCCGCCGCAGGAATTCCCGTTCTTGTCGGCGGCAACATCGGCACTCCGGCGATCAGTTTTGTCGATCAGGCCACGCCCGACACCTGGATCGTTCTCGAAGTCTCCAGCTTCCAACTCGAAACCATCGTCGACTTTCGCCCGCACATCGCCGTCATCCTCAACATCACGCCCGACCATCTCGACCGCCACAAAACATTCGCCAACTACATCAACGCCAAGGCTCGCATCTTCGAAAATCAGGGCCCCGAGGACTTCACTGTTCTGAACGCCGACGATCCAACCACCATCGCTCTCGCCGAGCGCACGCTGGCCCAGCGCTTCCTCTTCAGTCGCAAGAAAGAAATTGCCGTCGGAGCCTTCGTCCGCGGCGCTCACATCCACTTCCGCGACGGTCATAAAGAGCAAGAGATCATGCCCCTCTCTGAAATTCCACTCAAAGGCGCGCACAACCTCGAAAATGTACTCGCTGCAATTTCGGTAGGCATGCTTGCTGGAGCCCAGCCCGCCCAAATTCGCAGTGCTGTCCAGAACTTCAAAGCCGTCGAGCACCGCCTCGAATTCGTAGCCAAAGTCGCGGGCGTTGATTACTACAACGACTCCAAGGCCACCAACGTTGATGCCACCATCAAAGCCCTCGAATCATTTCCCGCCAACATTCACCTCATTCTCGGTGGTAAAGACAAGGGCAGCGACTACACGGTCCTCAATGACCTGCTGCGCGCCCGCGTAAAGCGCGTCTACACCATCGGCGCGGCAGCCGCCAAAATCGAATCCCACATTCAGTCCGCCGCCGAAATCGATCACGCCGAAACCCTTGAGAACGCTGTCCAGCGCGCCGCGGCCTCCGCCGTTTGCGGCGACATCGTGCTTCTTGCGCCCGCTTGCTCTAGCTTCGGCCAGTTCCAGAATTACGAGCACCGCGGCAGCGTCTTCAAAGACGCCGTACGTTCTCTCGCTGGCGCTCGCGATCTATCCCAGGCCCGTGATTGATTGCGCGTTCTTCGACTCGGAAAGAAACAAATGGCAGAAGTCGCCTATCTTTCGCTCGGTTCGAACCTTGGAGATCGCGAGGCCAACCTGCGCGAAGCGATCACGCAATTGAAGGTTGCCGGCTCCATCCGAGCGCTTTCATCGTTCTATGAAACCCAGCCGGTCGAACTCCAAGACCAGCCTTGGTTCGTGAACTGCGTAGTTGAGCTCGGAACTCAAAGCACCCCGATCGAACTGTTGAAGTCCGTCCTCGCCATCGAAGCACGGATGGGCCGCCTGCGCCTTCGCGACAAAGGTCCGCGCAAGATCGATATCGACCTGCTCCTCTTCGGCGATCAGGTCATAAACGAAGCGGGCCTTACCATTCCACATCCCAAAATGCACGAGCGCAGGTTTGTCCTGGTACCCTTGGTGGAGATCGCCCCCGACGCGCGCAATCCAATCCTCAATAAGACCGCCAGCGAGATCCTGTCGGCCTTGTTCGCAGATCAAATTGTGCGCCGAATGTAGCCTCGCCGGAGCAAGTTCCGGCGGCACCCTTTATTTCTTTTTTTATTTCTTCTTTTTGGTGCGGGCCTGTTTTTTCGAAGCCCGGCCGCGGCCGCTCACAACTCGTTTCACCTTAGTCTTTGGAAGAACGCCTCTCCGCATGGTCGAAACTCGCCCTTTAAGCGCGCTCGCGCCGTCGCTGACGACATGTTTAACAAGATCGACTGTGAAATTGTCCAACGGCGAAGTGCTGCCCGAGGCTTCGTCCACGCCGATCGATTCAACCAGAATCGATGATCCATCGACTGTGATTCTCAAAAAACCGAAAGTGCTCTCCGCGTATGCTTTCAGTACCAGAGGATTGCCTTGGCCGTCCGTCCCTTGCGCGCCCGGCTGCGGCGGAGCGCCGTTGTTTCCCGTCTTCATGCCTTCAAGGTTGTAGTAGCCGCCATTCCCCGCAACAGCATAAGGAATCTCGCGCCCGCCGATCGTACGGTTGTAACGCTCATACAGGTGCGCGTGGCCCGATAGGACGAGGTCGGGCATAATGCCTGCCGTCTTGCAGGCGGCATCAATATCCTTCAGCATCGCCGGGCTGGGGAAATGGTCCACGCCTCCGGTGAAGGGTGGGTGATGGACTGTGATAATCAGCGCGCGTTGATCCCCCTGCTTTCGTTGTGTGACAGCGGCCTGCAACTGATTAGCGAGAAAACTGAGTTGCTGCGTGTCTCCGCCCGGTCCACGGAGCGTTCCAACCAGCTCCGACGTGTTGGAGTAGAGCCCGATGATCTTGACGAACGGCGCGTCGAGTGTGAAATAGACGCCGGTCTGCGTCATCGTGGTTCGCGCACAGCCCTGTGACTCGGCAAGATGAGCTGGAGATTTTGTGCAGAAATTGTTCCAGAAGGGCTCGAGCGAATATTTCGCTACTTCCTTCGGAAACATCACCCCATCATGGTTACCGGGGATCGCGAAGATTGGAGCGTTATAGTCGCGATACGGATCATAGAACTGATCGAAGTAATAAACTTCCTGTCCGAAGTAGTAGACGACGTCACCCAGGTGAAAAAGAAACGAAGGTTCTCCGTTTTTGTTGTTGGCCATATCAGCAGTCATTGCGTCGGCTACCGCGAACTGATGCGCTGGCTCCTTGACTCCACCTGTGTCGCCGATGCAATGGAATACGATGCTCCCGGAATTCTGTATGCTCTGCACGGCAGCCGCGCCCAGCACTTCGTCGAGCGTCATGGCGGACGGTGTCCGCCAGGGTTTCGGTATCGCTTCAGGAACAGCCGTGACGTTGATTCCAGAATCCGCGAAAACATCTTGGGGGTTAAAAGTGTCGTAGTTGTCAGGGGACGGCTTAGGGTCGCCGAAAGCAAATCCATTGCTCATGACGCACTCCTTCTATGAAGTTTTTAGTGAGGAAGAAAGCGGAGGGAGAAATCTACCACAGGTTACCCTGAGTTGCAGACTTTTATTTTGTAAATTGCAACAGCGGCTTACTCGGTTAGTAACAAAGCAGGGTCGACGAAAGTTATGCAAGTCAGAGATTCAAGGGACAATAATCCGTGCCGCTCCATCCTCCCGTGCCGCGATACTGTTGCTCTTCTCGGGAAACTGAGCGGACAAGAAATCCACAAACGCTCGCGACTTAGCCCGCCCCGACGTCCGCGAAATTCCCATCCGCAACAAAAACACGAGCGCCTTCAAAACCTCCGAATCGCGCAGCCGCGAATAGCCTAAATGCTTTACCTCAGCTTCGCGAAATTCCTTCACCATCGTCTCCACTTCACGCGCCACCTGTTGTTGCACCAAATTGGCCGTCGCCTGCTCATAGATCAAATTTGACTGCACCAGAGTCCGGTAGCTCTCCGCCAGCGAACCAAGCGCCCCAATCAAATCGCGATCGGTCAACCATCGATTCCCAACCGAGCCGTCCAGCGAAGCTCCCAGTCCTGCTCCATTTCGTGCTGCTTTCGACAAAGCGAAACTAAGCCCAAGGATCAATTCCTCGCGCTCGTAAAGAAACTGCTCTCCAATCTCAACGTCCGGAAACATCGCGGCCCGGTCCAGTTCCGTCGCGTCGCGCGGCTTCTCGTGCTCCCAGGCCTGCTGTCGTGCCTGCAAAAGATAAACACACTCGCTCGGACAGTCCAGCGTGATCTCACGCTGTTCCCCGCAGCACTGCGCGCAGATCCGCCCATGCACTGCCGGACAAAATCGCTTCTCTTTCCGCACCCCACAAATCGCACAACTCACATTCGCTTCCTCGACGCCAATTATTTCACGGATACCCAGCATCACATGAACACCCGTACCCGCGGCAAAATTGTCACCATAAACGGATCGCGCAGTGCGCCGATCATCCGATGACGCGATCATTCTCGCTCAAATTGCACCATGATCGCTGCATTTTTCGGCAATAAAGCTCTCGAATCCCCTCCATAATCGATTTCTATTTGTCTCCTTTCCCCCGCCGCGCTACCTTAATATGTTCATCTCAATGCCAAATTGATTTCCGGGCTCCTTGCTGCTGTTGGCAGCTTTGTTTTGCACCAAAATTTCTTAGAACACTGTTCTTAAAAGAGGAGAGGCATGTCAACTGAACTGCGCAACTTTCTAGCGATCCCCTACGACGAACTCGAAGAAATGAATCTCAAGGCGAAGAAGCAGCGCCTCGACCGCGTCTCTCCGGGCAAGATCCAGGAAGAGCGGCTGAAATATCTCGCCGACGAAGGCCGCATCAAGGCCGTGACCGTTTTGTTCAGCGACCTTGAAGGCCGTCTGCACATGCTCGACTACGACAAGAAGTTCCTGATCAAGAGCTATGACAACCTGACCTTTGATGGCTCTTCCATCCGCGGTTTCACCGCCCAGCGTGAAAGCGATCTCCGCCTCGGTATTGATTGGGCCGCATTCTACTGGGCTCCCGCCGACGTTTTTGGTCCCGGCAAGGTTCTTGTCTTCGGTGAAGTCATCGACAAGGGCGGCGAGCCCTACTCCGCCGACATGCGCGGCGTCCTCAAAACTTTCGCCGAGGGTCAGTTCAAAAAGAACGGCTACACGCTCAACGCTGCCAACGAAATCGAGGGCTTCCTCTTCAAAGGCGCCGACGCCGAACGTACCTATCACGAAACGTTAAAGTTCGAATACGTCAACACCGGCGGCTACTATCACTCGCTCCCCGGCGATCCGCTGCGTACTTTCATCGACACTACCGCCGAAGTGCAACGCGCCATGGGTTTCCAGAACGAAAAGGATCACCCCGAGGTCGCGCCCTCGCAGTTTGAAATCAACTATAACTACGCCGAGGTAGTCGCGGCCGCCGACCACATCCAACTCTACAAACTTATCTGCCGCCAGGTCGCGCGCAACATGGATCTGACAGCCTGTTTCCTGCCCAAGCCGGTAGTCGGCGTCAACGGCAGCGGCATGCATACCAATGTCTCCATCAGCAAAGGCGGCAAGAATATTTTCTGGGATCCGAAAGGCGAAGAGAAGCTCAGCAAATTCGGCTACGAATTTCTCGATCGCATTCTCACCCACGGCAATGACATTTGCCTGCTGCTCAATCCAAGCGTCAACGCCTATCGCCGTCTCGATCCGCACTTTGAAGCGCCCAACCAGATCAAGGCCTCGCCGGTCGATCGTGGCTCCATGATTCGCATTCCAATCGGCAACGAGCGCAGCATGCGCGTCGAAGTTCGCTCCGTCGCGCCTGATTCCAATCCTTACCTCGTCATGCTCTCGATCTTCAAGACCGGGCTCGAAGGCACCACTGCGAAGATCAAGAATCTCCGCCAGGCCGAGCGCTATCTGCCCGATAACATCTATACGGCTCTCGAAGACTTCCGCAAAGCAGACTGGACGTCGAAGCTCCTAGGCGAGGACGTAAAAGGCCGCTACGCCGACCTGAAGCAAGCCTCAGCCGATCGCTGTCCGCACCTGCTCGGTACCTTCGTAAAGGCGCCGGAGGTGCAATATCATCACGATGTTTACAACCAGTATTTGTGGAATCTGTTCTAGAAAGATTTGAAACGTGTGGCGCGGACACTCCCGTCCGCGCTTGCTTTTGAACGCAGGACGGCTGCCGAATTCGAGGCAGCCTTTTCCTTTGTGCGATTTCTTTGTGGTTACCTACGTGTCCGCCGTCACACGCACACTCAAATTACCCCTGCCATAATTGCTACTATCATGGCTCGCGCTTTCTCCATTGGATCCCTCCTGCCGGACGAATGGCTTCCAAAGTCCGTGCTCTGCCTCCGCGACTACGACGGCAAAAAATTTCTCCACGACATAATTGCGGGAATCACTGTCGGCCTGGTTGCTCTCCCGCTCGCGATGGCATTCTCCATCGCCTCGGGCCTGACGCCGCAAGCCGGAATCTACTGCGCCATCGTCACCGGCTTCCTGATTTCGCTCCTCGGCGGCTCGAAAACACAAATCGGTGGCCCGACCGGTGCCTTCGTAGTCGTTGTCGCAGGAATTGTTGCCGCTCACGGCGTCGACGGCTTGTTTATGTGCACGGTCATGGCTGGCGTCATCCTCGTAATCATGGGCCTCACCGGCATGGGCACCGCCGTAAAATTTATTCCTCGCCCCATTGTCATCGGATTTACCAACGGGATCGCTATCCTCATCGCCAGCACGCAGGTAAAGGACTTCTTTGGCCTCAAGCTTGAAAAAGTCCCGGGCATTTTCTGGCAGCGCATCGAAGCTCTCGCTCAGAGCTTCCACACCATCTCGATCGAAGCCACCCTGCTCGCCGCCGGTACGGTTGCTATCATCGTCGTCTGCCGAGGTATCTCAGTTCGTATCCCCGGCGCCATCGTCGCCATGGTCCTCGGCACCATCGTTGTCGAAGTGTTCAAACTGCCAGTCGAAACTATCGGCAGTCGCTTCGGCGGCATCCCGAGCGGCCTCCCGCATTTTCAGATTCCCAACTTCCGGCCCGAGTTGATCCATGGCCTGCTCGGCCCCGCACTCACCGTAGCCATGCTCGGCGCAATCGAATCCCTGATGTCCGCGGTAGTCTCCGACCGCATGTCGAATGACCGCCACAATCCCAACGTCGAACTCGTCGCGCAAGGCGTTGCCAACGTCGTTTCCCCGATGTTCGGCGGCCTTCCCGCCACCGGAGCCATCGCGCGCACTGCCACCAACATTCGCGCCGGCGCCCAATCCCCTGTCGCGGGAATGATTCACTCGCTCACCCTGCTCTCCATTGTTTTGTTCGCGTCGCACTGGGTTCGCTTTGTACCCATGGCCGTCCTCGCCGGTATCCTCATGGTTGTCTCTTACAACATGGGCGAATGGCTCGAGATTCCCGCGCTCCTCAAACTCACCAAAACCGACGTCAGCGTCTGGCTGGTCACCTTCGCACTCACCGTCTTCGCCGACCTTACCGTGGCTGTTCAGGCCGGCATGATCCTGGCCGCGCTCCTCTTCATCAGCCGCGTTGCCGCCACCACCACCGTTTCGCAGGTCACCGATGACTACGTCGAAGACGGCCGCGTCCACATCCTGCAAGACAAAGACATTCCCTACTACGCCACCATCTTCCGTATCCACGGCCCATTCCTGTTCGGCGCCACCGACAAGCTCGCCGTAGTCACAGAAAACATCCACACACTTCCCCCGGTAGTTATCCTTCGCCTTCGCAACATGACCGCCCTCGATGCCACGGGCATCTTCGCGCTCGAAGAAGCCGCCCGTACGCTTAAGGCAAGCGGACGCGAACTCATCCTCTGCGGCGCGCTCGAGCAACCCCTCCGCCTGATTCAGCAGACCGGATTCGAAGAACTGGTCGGAAAAGAAAACATCTGCGAGAACGTACAAACCGCTCTGCGTCGGGCCGAAGAGGTATACGAAGGCCTCACGCCTGCAGGGACAACCGTCACGAGCTGATTATTACGAGCGGATTGTTACTGCGCCAGATATCGCACCACGTACGCGCCGGTTCCGCTGCCGAATCCCTGATCCACTGCGGTATTACCGGCCGCCACGATCTTGCCATCGGTCTGGATCGCCAACCCCGTCACATACGAATACACGTTCGAGCTGCCACTTACCAGGGTCGTGGTGACGAGTCCCCCGGACCCGAAAGAGGTGTCCAACGCACCGGCGCCAGTGAACCGCGCCAGGGCGAAAGCTGAGTCGAAGCTCTCATTGAGCGCACCCTGTGCTGCTGCGCCGCCGGCAACGATTTCATCGTTCGCTTGAATAGCGACAGCGAAGGCACCCGAAAGCGGCGCACTTGTCCCGAAATCCGCAACCGCCACTCCGCCGCTGCCAAAACTCTTGTCAAGGATGCCGCTCGAGTTGTAGCGCACCACTCCGAATCCGACGTCGTTGCCCGCTGGTGGCGCATTGAGCTTGCTCGTGAGCGATCCCGCAACCACGATTTTGCCGTTGCTTTGCACCAGGAGCGCCGAAGCCGACGCCACGCATGCAGCCGTTCCTCCTGCCCCGAATGTCGCATCCAGCGAGCCGTTGATGTTGTAGCGGCTGATCGTGCCCGCCTGTACTAGCGGGGCTGGCGCAACACCGCCCGAGGTGACCAGTATCTTTCCGTTCTTTTCCAGCGCAATTTGCGTCGGCGCAAAAGAGGTGTTCGGACCCTGATTCGCCAGGTTCACGATTCCCCCGTTGCCAAACGTCGTGTCTAGCTGCCCGCTGCTCGTAAACCGCACCAGCAGATTCGAATAGCTCGTCGCCACCAGAATCGACCCATTACTCTCCAGCGCCAGCGCCAAAGCCTCCGTACCCGTAACGTTGTAGGGCGTGAACGCAATCATATTAGGCGCCGTAAAGCCCCCACTGCCGAACGAGGTGTCCAGACTGCCATTGCTCTCGACCAGCGCCACCTGCACAAAGTTCGTGTACCCTCCCTGCTCCGTTTGTGTGGCCCCCGCCGCGACGATCTCGCCATTCGGTTGGATCGCCAATGCGAAAAACCCAAGGGGAGCGGATCCCGCGCCGGGAGGCGTGAGATATGCGATGCCACCCGAACCGAACGTCGTATCGAGCGAGCCGTCGGTGTTCAGCCGAAGCAGAGTGTCGAAAAACTGACTGTTTGATACGCCGGCGCCCGCGACCACGATCTTGCCGTCGCTCTGAATGGCTATCGCTTTAGCTCCCATTGGAGCCGTTGCCACACCCTTGTTGCCAAATGTCGGATCGAGAGACCCAGCCTGCGCAGCCGCATGACTGGATGCACACATCAGCATAATGAAAGCAAAGAGAGGCAGCCGTCCCGTAATCTTAGTCAGTTGCATGAGTTTCCTCCGGTATTTCTGTGGTTTCGACTGGTCGCATCCGTAGAACGCGAAGTCTACTCGATTTCCGGGAGGATCGCCCTGTCCACTTGTAAAACTATTGTCAAATCGTAAGTGGTGGCAGAAATAGCCAGAAGGGAAGGGAAGGCAAAAAATAGATTTCACAGCGTGGCGAATTGCTACCGCATTACGGCCGCATTCGCCAAGGTCGAATTCACATACCGGCTCATGGCCAGATCCACGATCATCCCGATCATCTCCGTATAAGAAAGACCGGCCGCTTTCGCCGCCATGGCGAACTCCTGTCGGCTTGCCAGCCACGGATTCGGATTCGCCTCGATCACATACACATCGCCATTCGGCGACAGCCGCATATCGATCCTTCCGTAATCGCGCAGCTTCAGCGCGCGGTAGGCCGCCAGCGCTGTCTCCGAGAGACGCTTCGTCGTCGCATCGTCCAGATCATTCGCAACCGCCGATTTCGTCAGCTTGTAAGCCTCGGTGTTCTTCTCAAACTTCACATCGTAGCTGGCGATCTTCGGGGTGCCCTCGGGAAGCCGCGATAGATCGAGCTCCACCAGCGGCAGCACCTGTGCATTGTCATAGTTCCCAAGCACGCCCGCATAAATCTCTCGTCCCTCGATATACTCCTCGATCAGCGCCGGCGAATCGAACTCATCCTGGATGTACTCAATCCTCTGCATCATCTCCCGAACGTTGGTCACAACTGCGCCCGCGTCGATGCCGATCGATCCATCTTCCCATGCCGGCTTAACAATCAGCGGAAAAGAAATGTCGTGCGCGTGTTCGATATGTCCACGATACGAGAGCGCAAAAAACGGCGTCTTAATGCCATGAAACGCGAATATCTTCTTCGCAATCGATTTATCCTGCGAGAGAAAAATTGCGTGTGGACCCGCCCCGGTATAGCGCAGTCCGAGTAGGTCGACATACGCGACAACATTCATCTCCTTCGTATCGTCACCGTCGAACGATTCGGTCAGATTGAACAGCAGATCGGCATCGCACTTCGAGAGTGCGTGCAGCGACTGCGGACGCCCATCCAGCTCCACGTGCGAGGTCTCGTGTCCCAACTTCTGCAAAGCCTCGACAATCTCTTCGCGGTCGGTCTTCTCTTTCTTAACTTTCTTCACGACCTTGCGGGTCTTCCGGGCATTGGTATTTCGCCGCGAGCCGCCATTGCCGTCGCCGTTCCCATTTGCCGATTCTTCTTTCGCAGCCGCCGCCACCGGATCTTCATTCCACAAATCGTAAAGCAGCGCAATTTTCATAGGTGCTCCAATCATCAACTCCTGTCGTCAGGACAGCAATTACGGTCACCGGCTATCGCCCCCGTGACCGGTCACCGCCAACCGGTGACCCGCCTCTCTACGGCTGTATGAACTTTCCTTTCGCCACGTAAGTCATTACCAGCGCCGTCGCATAGGCGGTCACTTCCGCCAGATGCTCTGCGCTCCGCGTCTTGTCCGCCCATAGACCAAGCTCTCCCGCCCGTTTCTCGATATTGTCGACCAGGGTTTTTATCAGTGACCTCTGCGCTCCCGTCCACTGCGCAACTTTGTCGATCAGGGGCTTGCGATGCTGATGCAAGAATTCGCCAGCTGTCACCGCCGTTTTCCGCCGCTTCGAAACCGAAAACAAATCCCGCAAATCCGTATCCGGCGTCAGCTCCGTCACCGCAACTTCCTCTCGCCCGTTCCTGTGATAGAACTCCGCCACCGTGATTTCCATATCGTCCACGGTAATGTCGGTCACACCGCGGCGACGTAGCGGATCAGCTTTTCCCACCTTCCGCGCCAGCCGGTCCAGATACCTGAGCTTTTCCATCGCAGGCCACCCGCGATACCGCTTCCGCCAGTTCGACCGCGGCGTCAGCCACACTGCAAAGGTTTCGGCAAAGTCTTCGTCCGGATGCTTCTGCGCGTACCATCCCGGCAGGTGCCGCACATAGTCGCGCGAAAATGGCGCCGGACGGTAGTTATCGCGATACGGTCGCCGGAAAGACCCAAACATCTCTTTCCATTCCGGCTTCGTGTGCAGCTTGTACGCGTAAGTGAATGCGTGCCCCGCCTCGTGCCGCAGGTACATCATGATCTCGCGCGCATCTTCCAGGTCGTTCGCCTGCTTCTCCAAAAGCGCCAGCTCCGCACTCGCCAGATAAAACGGAATCCCAATAATCGGCTCGCCCGACGGGCATCCCCACTCATCCGTCAGATAGCAAGCCGGACGAAACTTCGTAAGCCGCTTGGCTTCCAGTTCGCGATAAAGCTGCGCCACGAATCGCTCCACCGGCGAACCCTCAAGCCGCAAGCCCAGTTCGCGAATCGGCCGCGCCAGAAGTTCCAGAGTCGCGTCAGCTTTCTCTTGTTCTTTTTCCACCACAAAATCCTGCTATAAGAAATCTCGCCATGAAGCCGAGGCAACTCCAATGCGCCAAAAAACGGCACACGAGGAGCGCAGAGTATCTTCAAAGTTAACGATAGATGACCTAAGGGATAATCAGGAAGTGACGGGGGTAACGGCTCTCAGCTCGCGCGACAACAGGAAGCTAAGTGTTGTTGCGAGGCGCAACGCTTCAGCGATAACGGCAAACTCCAAAGGCCCGCTTCCGCCGTTGAGGTGACCCTATCGCGTCGTCTGAGCGCCGCGCTCACCCCTGCGCGCGATCGAGTGCACCACCATCCTCGCCAGACCAAAAACAGCTCCGCCCGCTGCCACCAACGCCACCAGAATCGTAAGATTCATCTCGCCTCCAGCCGAAATCAGGCCAACCCTCAACCATTGCAGCATGGCCGGAAAGCAAGAAAAAGATTACGACCGTCATGGGATCATCAGAGTTATAACGATGCCAGCCGCGAACGATGCGCCGCTCACCTGGAAGCCCCGAAATCGAGGCGCTGAAAGATTGAGGCGCAGGGAGATCGAAGCGCTGAGACATCTACGGAATGATCCCGAGGAATCGCGTTCCCGAATCAGTGACCGGTGACCTGCGACCGGTGACCCGCTACTGTATCAGCGTCCCGTTCTCCGGCGGTGCCTCCGGCGCAATCACCACCGCCGCTGCTACGCGGTCTCCAGGCTCCAGAGACAGCAACCGCACGCCCTGCGCCGCGCGTCCTGACTCGCGAATCGTACTCGAATCCATCCGGATGATCTTCCCGTACTGGCTGATCAGCATCACCTCGGACTCTTCATTTACCTGCGCGATCCCGACCACCTTGCCGTTGCGCTCCGTAGTCTTCACGTTGATCACGCCCGACCCGCCGCGTCCCTGCAACCGGTACTCGTCCGCCGGAGTCCGCTTCCCATACCCGTTCTCGGTCACGGACAGAATCAGCGAGCCTTTGATCGGCAGCGTCTCATCGGTAGCAGTAGCTTCGACGCCAGCCGCCGCCTTGATTCTCGCCGCCGCCTCTTCAGCCTGCTTGGCGTCCTTTGCCGTCGTCGCCATGCCGACAATGTAATCGCCCTTGTCGAGATTCATGCCGCGCACGCCATACGCCGGACGCCCCATCGGCCGCACATCCGACTCCTCAAACCGGATCGCCTGCCCGTCGTGCGAAGCCAGAAAAATAATCTGCTCGCCGTCCGTTAACGTCGCCGCAACGAGTTCGTCACCCTGGTCAATGCCGATCGCAATAATCCCGCGCGACATCACGTGCGAAAAATCCTTCAGCTCGGTCTTCTTGACGGTTCCGTTGCGCGTGGCGAAGAAAATAAATCTTCCCGCTTCTTCCAGATTCCGCACCGCCACCATCGTGCGCACCGTCTCGCCCGCCTGCAAGCCAACGAGATTCCCGATGTGCTTGCCCTTGCCCGCTGCGCCCACATCCGGAGTCTCGTACACCTTGAGCCAGTACACGCGCCCGGTGTTCGTGAAAATCAAAATGTAAGCGTGCGTCGACGCGATAAACAGTTGCTCGACAAAATCCTCGTCGCGCGTCTTCATGCCCGTGCGCCCGGTCCCGCCGCGCCGCTGCATGCGGTAAGTCGAAATCGGCGTCCGCTTCACATACCCCGAATGGCTCACCGTCACCGCCACCTGCTCGTCGGCGATCAGGTCTTCCAGCAGAATCTCCGCCGCTTCGTCTTCAATCTGCGTGCGCCGCGCATCGCCGTACAGCTTTTTTACTTCTTCCAGTTCTTTTATGATCACGCCGCGCAACTTCTTCTCCGACGCCAGAATCGCCTCGAACTCGGCAATGTTCTCCCGTACCGACTTCAGCTCGTTCGAAATTTCGTCGATCGAAAGCCGCGTCAGACGGTGCAATTGCAGTTCAAGAATCGCGTCCGCCTGCTTCGCCGTAAACGGCTTCTCCGCCGGCAGCTTCGGCGCGCGTCCGGTCACGTTGATATCAATCTTCTTGCCGCCAAAAAACGCGACTAAGTTCTCCCGCGCATCCGCCCGGTTCGCGCTCGCCCGAATAATCGTGATCACGTTGTCCAGGTGATCCAGTGCCGTCAGGTAGCCTTCTAAAATGTGCTCGCGGTCGCGCGCCTTCGCCAGCAAGAACGCGGTCCGCCGCCGTACCACGTCCACGCGATGATTAATAAAATGCTGGATCGCCTGGATCAGCCCCATTTCCTTCGGCTGCTGGTTCACCACCGCCAGCAGGATCATCGAGAAGCCTTCCTGCATTTGCGTGTGCTTGAACAGTTGGTTGAGCACGATCTGTGGCTCAGCCCCGCGCTTCAACTCAATCACGATCCGCATGCCATCGCGGTCGCTCTCGTCGCGCACATCGGAGATATCGTCAATCGTCTTCTCGTTCACCAGGTCGGCAATGCGCTCGATCAGCCGCGCCTTGTTCACCTGATACGGAATTTCCGTAACGATAATTGCCTGCTTTTCCTTGGTGACGCTCTCAATCGCCGCCCGCGCGCGCATCATGAAGCGCCCGCGCCCGGTCCTGTAAGCCTCAAAAATTCCCGCCCGCCCATGAATAATCGCGGCCGTTGGGAAGTCGGGCCCCTGCACAAATTTCAAAATCTCCGGCAGCTGCGCCGCTGGATTATTCACCAGTGTGATCGTCGCATCCACAATCTCAGTCAGATTGTGCGGCGGAATCTTGGTCGCCATTCCCACCGCAATTCCGTCCGACCCATTCACCAGCAGATTCGGAAAGCGCGCTGGCAGCACGGTAGGCTGCGTCTCCGAGTTGTCATAATTCGGATAAAAATCCACCGCCTCTTTATCCAGATCTTCCAGCAGCGCCGTCGAAACCCGCGTCAGCCGCGCTTCCGTATACCGGTCCGCCGCCGGAGGATCGCCATCCACCGACCCAAAGTTTCCCTGCCCATCCACCAGCGGCGCGCGCATGGCAAAGGGCTGCGCGAGTCGCACCAAAGCGTCATACACCGCCAAATTTCCATGCGGATGGTATTTGCCCATCACCTCGCCGACGATGCGCGCGCACTTGCGCGTAGGCCGACCGGGTGCCAGCCCCATCTGCTGCATTGTGTAAAGAATCCGCCGATGCACAGGTTTCAATCCGTCGCGCACATCCGGCAGCGCGCGCCCAATGATCACGGAGAGCGAATAGTCGAGATACGACTTCCGCATTTCGTCTTCAATATTGACGGGTTGAATGTTAAGCGCGCCCGGCCCCGTAGGACCGTCGCCCCCCGGAGGAGGTGTCAAAGGCAGTTCAGGATTTTGATCGTCAGCCATGAAAAATAGTTCTCAGCTTTCAGTTGTCAGTTCTCAGCAAGACCCGTCGCGATATGGCACCGGCGGCTCCGATGGAGGCTCGCAAACACGACTCTAATTGCTTTATTTACAATAACTTGATTGAATTTTCCAGCAGGTAAATTATAGCATGATCTGATCAATATTCTGGAGAGGATCCGACAGGGCACCGTCTCAATCAGCGGTGGGAACTACTCATTAACACAAAGCGGAAACACCCTAGCATGGATAGCCCGAATAACCGATGGTACATCGTAGTGGCGTTTCTTAGCCCGTTTGATTGCGCCTTTTTTCTCCGATTTGGGGCCACGAATGTAGGTGACATCTTTCGGCGTCCCATTAAGATCAACCATTACGCGAAGCACGACCGTTTTCTGGCCGCGCGCCTGATCATTCAGAACCTTCTTCATTTCCAGTTGATCTTCGGTCAGATAGTGAGCGGACGGTTCGGCTTGAGGGTTTATTCCGGCAGCATCGCTGTGTAGCGCGTCGTCTGAGGCGGGGTGAAGCATCCCGAGATATCGGAAAGAGCCTTCCCAATAGACGAAGAATGGAAGGGTCGTCTCCTTGGTCTCGCTGTAGGCCCAAAGAACGTAAAGCTGCTCATGATGCTGAACGAGACCTGATAGAGAGTCGGACAGGTACGGAGTCGTCGTAAGTCCTCCCACCAACGCCCGAGCAGCGACTATCCGCTGCGGACCCGGGCATTCCTCAATATAGTTGGTCGCCTCAAAGTTGGTCATCCCTTCGTGAAGAAGGTCACTTAGAGTCAGTGAAAACGATGCCGGCAGAACTTTCGCCAAGGGGCGATAGGCCAAAGCCATCCGCGGACCAAGGCAATCATCTGGTCCGAGTTGCTTTTCGGTGCAACGTGCGTCTCCGAATTCGGAAGTAAACCAGCGGTCGGGGTTAGGGAGAACGAGAGATTGCAAATAGGGAGACAGCGATGCAGCGTCTCCCTTCTTTTGCAGAGAGAGCATATCGCCCATCAGTTGTGCGAGACCGGCTTCTGTATTCGGATAGTTTGGAATGGGCGGTAGAACGGATTGAGCGATCGCGAATCGCGCGGTAAGTATCAGCATAATGAGCAGTGTGCTGCAACATCCTCGTCGGGAATACATAGCAGGAAAGTGTACATTGGCGGACTGCTGGACAGTTCTACGGCCGCCGCAGCGTCAACAAAGTAATCTCCGGAGGCACGCCCAGTCGCACCGGAAATCCAAACGTTCCCAGCCCGCGATTCACATAAAGCGCAGCCTTCGAAATTCCGTCTGCACCACCCGAGGCAAGTGTGCCCCCGCTGGCGCCATGAGCTTTAACTGACGACTGACGACTAACGACCGACGACTGCTCGCTGTTAGCAGTCGGTGCAATCGGCAACAAAAATAATCCCGCCACAAACGGCGAAATCAACCGCGCCGGCGAAATATTGTGATCCACAATCTCTACCTTCACCTGCCCGCCATGCGTGTGCCCAGCCAGGCTCAACTCAATCCCCAACTCCGCCGCGCGCGGAAACGAATTCGGATTATGCGACAGCAGAACATTCGGCATGTCGCGCCGCACCAGATGCGCAATTTCCTCGAGCATGGGCCCCGTGCGCTCGCCTGAAACCATGTGATCCCGCTGATAATCGACGCCAAGCAAATTAAAGCGCCCGCCGTTATGCTCGATCACCTGATTGCGCGCCCGCAGCAACTGCATGCCATGTAACTGAAACAACCGCGCCGCTTCATCCTCCACGCCCGCATAAATCTCATGATTCCCATTGCATCCCCAAACGCCCAGCGGGGCGCGCAGTTTGGCGAGTTCCCCAATGCAGGCATCCAGCGGATCGCCCTCGCTCGAAACAAAGTCTCCGGTGACAAATGAAATGTCAGGCGAGAGTTCATTCGCCATCGCGACCGCCCGCGCAATCTCCCGCGGAGGCATGTAATCCCCAATATGAATATCGCTCAACTGCGCAATCCGCAACCCGTCCAGTTCCGGCGGAAGATTCGCAATCGGCACATCGACGCGCTCGACCGTATAGCGCAAACGCCCAGCGGCAAATCCATAGGTGGCCGCCAGGAACGGAACGCTCCCCGCCAAAAAAGCGGCATAGCGAAACAGCGTTCGCCGTGAGGCGTCGAAGCCCGACTCGCCATGAGCGTTAATCGCAACTCCGTGCCGCAAATTCGAGATCGCCGCAGTAACCCACTCAATGCCGCCCACCGACTTCACCGCAATCAGCGCGAACAAAGACGCAACCACCCACAGCCGCGAAAAAGTGATGAGAGTTTTGCCAAAAGGAGCCCGCGAAACCACGTGTCCAAGCAGGGAATCAAAGAGCGCAGCAAACAGAGCGAGAGCCGCGGCAATCAACGCGATCTGCAAACCCGCACGCCACTGCGCTCCGGCCACGGCGGAGATCCAGTTCCATGCCCGCAAAAACCAGAAACGCTGCACCGCATAAATTAGCGCAAGAAAGATAGCTAAGAAAAGGATTCGTCCGATCAGGTGAAGGCTCCTAACTCGTATGCAAAGTTAGATGCTGGACAGTAAAGAAAGATCGAAAGACTGTTACGAGAGGGAGGGATGGGTCTAAGGCGAGTCTAGCCGATGGCCGCCTGCGCTTGCGGTCGCAGCGCGATGACCCGGGCCCGTGCATCCCGAATCGCCGCCTGCACCCGCTGCGGCGCCGTCCCGCCCGGCACATCATGAATTGCCAGCACTTCGCCGAGTTCCAGTCGCGCCGGCAAATCCGCGTCGAACGCCGGATGAATCGCCTTCAAATCTTTAATCGACAAATCCTGCAAATTGCATTTCAACTCCAGGCAAAGCTGCACGGCTTTTCCGACCGCCTCATGCGCCTGCCGCGAAGCCACGCCGCGCTCCACCAGATAAGCCGCTGCCGCCCACGCGTTCATGAATCCGGACCGAGCCTCCGCATCCATCTTCGCGAAGTTGAATTCGACCGCCCGCATCCATCCCGTCACCAGCGGCAGCATCGAAGTCACTGTATCGGCCGCGCCGAACAAAGGCTCCTGCGTCTCCTGCAGATCTTTGTTGTAAGCCAGCGGCAATCCCTTGACCGCCGTTTCGAGTGCAGTAGCAAACCCCGCTACCCGTGCCGCTTTTCCGCGTACCAACTCGAGCAGGTCAGGATTTTTCTTCTGCGGCATCGCGCTCGATCCAGTCGAATAGGCTTCCGGCAGCACCACAAAATCATAAGCGGAAGTCGAAAACAGAATCATCTCTTCCGCCCAGCGGCTCAGATGCAGCGACAACACCAGCAAAGTCTGCCCGAACTCAATCGCAAAATCACGATCGCTGGTAGCATCCATGCTGTTCGTGGTGATGTCGTCAAAGCCAAGCTCCGCCGCTATCGCGCGTCGGTCCAGCGCCAAAGTAGCCCCGGCAATCGCCCCCGAACCTAGCGGACAAACATTCACCCGCTTCCGGCAAGAAGCCAATCGCTCCGAATCGCGCAAAAACATCTCGGCATAAGCCAGCAGCCAATGCGCCACCAGCACAGGTTCCGCAGGTTGAAGATGAGTGAATCCAGGCATCGCCGCGGCGCCGGCGCTTTCCGCGCGGGCAATAATCGCCTCGATCCAATCGGCCAGAAGATTCTGCAGATCGTCGATCGAAGCCCGTACAAACAGCCTCAGATCGGTGGCAATCTGCTCGTTCCGGCTGCGCCCAGCGTGCAGCTTGTATCCGCTGCCGCCGATCAAGGCCGCCAATTTCTTCTCGACAAAATGATGAACGTCTTCCGCTTCAGCGTCGTTCAAAAATTCCGCGGATGTCTCGGCCAGCCGCGCAATCTTGCTGAGGCCATCAAGAATTTCAGCCAGGTCCTCCGTACTCAACACACCCGCATGCTCCAGCGCCCGCGCATGTGCGCGGCTTGCCGCAAGTTCAAAAGGCAGCAGCCGTTTGTCGTAATCAAACGACCGCTGCCATTTTTCGAACTCCGGATCAAGTCCCTGCCGAAAGCGACCCGACCACATCTTCATAGAGAAACCTTTTCTCCCATTGTCATCCTGAGCGAAGCGAAGGACCTATGCATTGTGCCAACGGCGCCAGAACTCCTTGGGCAAGCACGCACTTCCTCTCCCACCGAGCGCTACTTGGAAGCCTCGTGCAAGCCGGCCGCGACCCCGCGATTCTGGTCCGCCGCCGCGCGGCAGCGCGAAGGCAATCCCAGAATGCGGATGAATCCCTCCGCGTCCTTCTGATCATAACCCGCGCCCATCGTGAACGAAGAAAGATCCGTGCGATAGAGCGAGTGCGGCGACTTCCGGCTCACCACGCTCACATTGCCCTTATAGAGCGAAAGCGCAACTGTGCCGGTTACGTTCTGCTGCGTAATGTCAACAAACGCATCCAAAGCCTCGCGCAGCGGAGTGAACCAAAGCCCGAAGTACACAAGCTCTGCATACTTTAATGCCACATGCTGCTTGAAGTGCAGCACCTCGCGATCCAGGCAAAGCGCCTCCAGTTCGCCATGTGCCGCCAGCAGCAAAGTTCCACCCGGAGTCTCGTAGCACCCGCGCGACTTGATCCCGACAAAACGGTTCTCCACCAGATCGATGCGCCCAATCGCATTCCTTCCACCGATCTCGTTCAGCAATTCCACCAGCGAAACCGGATCGAGCGTCTGCCCGCCCACCGAAACTGGAACGCCCTTCTCAAATCCAATCTCCACCTGCTCATTTTCATTCGGAGCATCCTGTGGCGATCGCGTCATCTGCCAAGTCGAAGCTAGCGGAGCATTTCCCGCATCCTCCAGCTCTCCGCCCTCATGGCTCAAATGCCAGAGGTTTCGGTCGCGGCTGTGAATCTTCTCCCGGCTTTGCGCCACCGGAATCCCGCGCTTCTCGGCGTAATCCAGGCAATCTTCACGCGACTTCAAATCCCACTCGCGCCACGGAGCCACCACTTTCAATTCGGGAGCCAGCGCCTGGTAGGCCATCTCAAACCGTACCTGATCGTTGCCCTTGCCGGTGCATCCGTGTCCCACCGCCGAAGCGCCTTCGCGTAAAGCGACCTCGACCTGATGCTTGGCAATCACTGGCCGCGCCAGTGAAGTGCCCAGCAAGTATTTGTTCTCATACACGGCTCCAGCCTTCAACGCCGGCCAGACGTAGCCAGTCAAAAATTCTTCCCGCAGGTCCTCGACTACAACTTTGCTCGCGCCAGTCTTGTACGCCTTATCGACCACCGCCTCAACGTCATCTCCCTGGCCCACGTCGGCGACCATCGCGATCACGTCGTAGTCATAGTTCTCCTTCAGCCACGGAATAATAATGGAGGTGTCGAGCCCTCCCGAATACGCCAAAACGATTTTTTCCCTAGGCATGTGCGCTCCTCGTCGAAAAGCCAGGATGGAAGAACGATCCCACGCCGCCGCTCAACAGCCAAACCAGAATCGCCTTCTGAATATGCAGGCGATTCTCCGCCTGATCAAACACCACTGAATTCAGCGAATCAATCACCTGATCCGTAACCTCGCATCCCCGATGCGCCGGCAGGCAATGCATAAACCGCGCATGCGGCGCGGCCAGCGCCATTAGCCCAGCATTCACCTGGAAGGGCGCGAAAATCGCCTGCCGCTCCGCCGCTTCGCTCTCCTGACCCATGCTCGCCCACGTGTCGGTATACACCGCGTCCGCGCCCTTTACCGCCTTGCGCGCGTCGTTCCCAATGCGCAGCGTCGCCCCAGTCTCCTCCGCAATCGCCTGCGCCATCGTCAGGATCACCGGATTCAATCCATACTTCTCCGGCGTGGCGATCGAAACCTTTGCGCCCAGCGAAGCTCCCGCAAGCAGCAGCGAGTGCGCCATGTTGTTGCCGTCGCCCACATAAGCAAAATGAATCTTTTTCAGATCGCCAAAATGTTCGTGCAAGGTAAAGAAGTCCGCCAGCGCCTGGCAAGGATGCTCCAGTTCGCTCAGCGCATTGATCACAGGCACCCCCGCGTAGGTCGCCATCTCTTCCACCGTCGCATGCTTGAACGTACGCAGCACGATAATGTCGATCCAGCGCTCCAGATTGTGCGCGATGTCATACAGCGATTCGCGCGCCGTCAACCGGTTCGCCGTCTGGTCCACAAAAAAAGTGCTCCCGCCCAGGCTGTCCATTCCTGCCTCAAAGGTGAGCCGTGTGCGCAGCGACGGTTTCTCGAAAAACATCACCATCTGCTTGCCCGCCAGCACGCCGCGAAAATCCGCCGGCCGCGCCTTGAGCATCGCTGTCAGATTAAAAAGCTGCTGAATCTCTGCCGGCGCCAGATCATGCACCGAAATCAGATCGCGCGGCGCCACGGGCTCTGCGAGCACGTGTGCCGAATTGTTGACCGCCATGGGTTCACTTCTCATTTGCGTTTTGTACATTTCTGCGTTCTGCACTCCATTTCAAAAAAATCGAGCCTTGCTTTAAAGCTTGATCGACAAAAACCCCACCGAAATGGCCTGTCGGCATCCCCACGCAGCCCCTTGGGCCCATGTGTAAGCTTCCACTCAACCCATCTCGCGAATTCGTAGCGCCAGCGCCTGCGCTTTCTTCTTGTCCGTCGCGATCACGAGCACGGTATCGTCGCCCGCAATCGTCCCCACTACCTCAGGCCAATGCGATGCATCCAGTGCCGCCGCCACCGGCTGCGCGCTGCCCACCGTAGTCTTAACCACCAGCATGTTCTGCGCCTGCCGGATTTCCAGCACAAACTGGTGGGCCAGATGCATCACCGAAGGCAGAACGCCCTCGGCTACCGACTTCTCCGTAGCCCGCCGGTAACCCTCCGATCCCTTCACCAGCTTCAACTCGCGAATATCGCGCGAGAGCGTCGCCTGCCCCACCTCAATCCCTTTGCGCTCCAGGATGTGCTGCAATGCCTCCTGGCTCTCCACCGGGCCATCGTCGAGGAGATCAAGAATCGCTTTGTGCCGCGCCGTTTTCGACATAAAAGTCTGGAAATATCCCAATGAATAAAAATCCAATCGTATGAATAAGTATCCATTAACAGGAAAGCTGGTGTCAAGCGGAATGACTCAAGCGGAAATCACTAAGGAAATGAACCCCCAAAGCTGAACGCCGAAGCTGGGAGACTCGCTTTGCGGTTCGGGCGCAGTGCTTCAGCGTTGCGTTAATTTGATTTTGCCAGAGGGGCTTCTAAATCCCGGGAGTCTGGAACCTCTTGTGAAGACAAACCGCCGAATGCCCGGCGTCCCCCTACTTCGCCTCATCTGGCGGCAGCTTAAACTCCACGCCCACCGCGTCATTTGCCTTCTGAGTCGCCGTTACATCCAGGTCGGAAAGCAAAATCTTGTGCGTGCGGTCGCCGGAAAAATCGAATAACGTGTCGCCCACAATGGCGTAATTCACCACTTGTCCGCGGTGTCCATCCTTGAAAACCAAAACGGTAGTCGGTTGGGCCACCACCGGCTCGGGAGCCCGCGTCGCTCCGGCGTCTCCCTCCGCGGGCTGCTCGCTCTCATTATCTCGACCATCGCCGGTAGCTTCCCCGGCGGCAACTTCCTCACCCGGCTGAACGGTACCCGCAGCCCCCTTGGCTGCTCCGCGTTGCCTCCTGGCCTTCACTTCTACAACCGCCGAATCACCCGCAATCTCCGTCTGTTCAGCCTCGGCAGTCGCCACACCGTCCGGTTCATCAGCCGGTTCGTCAGCTGCATCATCAGCCCCATACTCAGCGTAGGGCACGCCATAGGGAACATAGACCGCCTCGGCGACTACGCCGGCATCCTTGCTGGCGCGGCGATGGTGCCCGTGATTTCCGCGCTCCTCCGTACCGGGAGACGGATAAGGAACCATGGGCGAAAAACTTGAAGGAAAGAAAAAACTAGCGCAGCACCCAAAGGCGGTCGCCGTGCCATATCCATTTGCATTCGTGCGCGCTGCCGCAGACCCGCCAATCCCAAACGGTGGGACACCGTGAAACTCCATATAAGGACTCTGCGCAGCCAGCGGCAAAGATAGAAAGAAACACCAGACCACAATCAGGCGAAAGCCACCTGACATCATGCGCAGGAAAAAGTATCTTCGAGCGGTCGGCATCGGTGCCCTCCCCGCACTACTGTAACTCCTGCAACGTTCAGGAACACAGGCGCTGAGATTCGTCGTTTCGACATCTGCGGATGCAAAAGATCCGTGAAAAGTTCGCGCCCGTGAATCGCAGTCATTCGGGCTTACTCAATTAGAACTGAAGGGGAGCTGAAAATTGCGTAGAAAATTGTCAATACGCCGCCAAATCCAAACTCTTGGCAAAAGATTGCAACTAGGCCGCATTTACTGGCACACGCGAGGTCATCCTCCGGAGTTCCAGAATCCGGTGTCGCACATAGCCGTCTTCGGTTAAATGGGACGAAGCTGTGGCTTTCCGACTAGTCGCGACCATCTGGTCCAGCGGTCTGCGCTGCGTAAACTGCGGATCGAGTTCCCGGCAAAATTCGCATGGCCGGCTCGAGCGCGTATCAAAGCGTTTCATGACCTGCGCATCAATATGTTCCAATGAACCTCTCCTGAAGAGCGAGAATGGCTGGTTCGTCAGGCAATGCTGTTGTCTCGTTAGCAGCTCTAATCCCAGAATGAGAAGGGCCTTTTTACTACACCTGGAGACTCAAGGCAAGACCGTCTACAAATCTCAGATTTCAAGCCATAAAGCGACCTGACTCCAGGCCAGTTCGCCCCCGGCACTCCACTCACGCACATTCCACCGAATCGGATGCATCGACCGGTAATACAAAGACCCATCGACGAAATCCATGAAATCTGTAGAAAAGAAGTGCAGGGCGTACCACCCCACCTCCGCCACAACTTAATTTATGATCGCTTCGAAGGACACAACCTTGAATCGCGACGACGCCACCGCCTCCACCGTTTTTCTCTTCGACGTCGACAATACGCTCATTGACAACGATCGCGTCGCCGCCGACCTCCAGCGTCATTTGCAAAATAAAGTCAGCGCCGAAGCCGCGGAACGCTATTGGCAGATCTTCGAGCAGCTCCGTACCGAACTCGGCTACGCCGACTACCTAGGAGCTCTCCAGCGCTATCGGATCGAGCGTCCCCGCGACCCCAAGCTCCTTGAAGTTTCCTACTTCATGATCAACTACCCGTTCGCCAACCGCCTATTCCCCGAGTCGCTCGACGCGGTCGATCATGCGCGCCGGCTCGGTCACGCGGTTATTCTCAGCGATGGCGACGTCGTCTTCCAACCGCGGAAAGTCGATCGCTCTGGCCTCTATGACGCCTTCGAAGGCCACGTCCTCATCTACGTTCACAAAGAACTCGAACTCGAAGACGTCGAAGCAAAATACCCAGCCAGGCACTACGTAATGGTTGACGACAAAGTCCGCCTGCTCTCGGCAATCAAGGAAAAGTGGGGCCAGCGGGTAACCACAGTCTTTCCGCGCCAGGGCCATTACGCGCTAAACGCCGAGCTGGTATCCCAATATGCCGAACCCGATATCACCATCCAACGCATAGGAGAGCTTCAGAATTTTTCACTTGAGCAAATTCTGGCGGCCGCAACGAAGTAAAGAGAGACAGTAAAGAGAGAAACTAAAGAGAGAAAGTAAAGAGAGAAAGTTGAACGTTAGGACGAGGAGTAAAGCCGGCCTAACGAAGGCCTCTACCCATACGCCTTCCAAAAAAAATACCCTGTCATTCCTACTCCCACAAAAATCACAAATCCTCGAATCCATGCCGCTGGCAGCTTCTGCGCATATTGCGCGCCCAGGTATCCGCCGATCAGCGCGCCCACAATCATAATCGTCCCTTGCTTCCAAACGACAGCGCCCTTCACGATGAACGTAATCACCGCCACGCCATTGATGATCCCGCCTAAAACAACCTTCAGCGCATTCATCGCATGAATGTCGGTCATTCCGATCACGGCCAGCATCGCCAGATTCAGAATCCCCACGCCTCCACCAAAATACCCTCCATAAACCGAGACAATCAGCTCAAACACCGAAGCAAACACCAGCGCCGAAGTTGAAATATCCCGCGCGAGCCCATCGTTCGACCGCGCCAGCCTTCCGCCGAACATAAACAGCAACGTCGCTCCCAGCATGAGCCACGGCAGCACCTGCAAAAAAGTCTGCGCCGGCGTGTGCAGCAAGAGATAGGCGCCGGCAATTCCGCCAATCACGCTCGTTACCGCCAGCGGAACCATCACCCGCCGCGAAATATCCAGATGTTTGCGATAAGCGCCTCCACTCGCCGTTACTCCCACCCAAAGAGCGACCGTATTAGTGGCGTTCGCAGGAATCGGAGCGACCCCGGTAAACAGCAGAGCCGGAAATGCAATAAAGCTCCCGCCGCCTGCGACCGCGTTCAACGCGCCGCCCAGCGCTCCGGCAAAAAACAGGAAGATGGCAACCTGAATCGGCAAGTACAAGATTTATCACGCCTGCGGGCCGACAAGCGAGCCTGGGAGGACTAAATCCGGCGAAAAATCGCTGCAACGTGACATAGGTCACATGCAGATGTTCACCACCCCGTTAGCCTTGAACCATAGGATGGCTATGGCAACGCAAGCAGAGATCGAGATTCCGGGCATTCCGGCCACGCTCAAAATCACGCCACCCGGCGTGCAACCAGCCTCCGTCCCGAATCCAAAGAAAAAGCTCGTCCGCCGCACCGGTCACGACTATTCGCAACTCACGCGCCGCATCTTCCAGATCGCTTTTCTCGTGCTCAACGGCTGGCTGGGCGTGATCTTCTACATTTGGGTAAGGCAATTCGAGCCGGGTGGAGCATCAACCTCCATGCCCCGCCCGGCCGGTGTCGAGGGCTGGCTCCCCATCGCCGGCCTCATGAACCTGAAATACCTGCTCCTCACCCGCCACGTCCCCACTCTGCATCCCGCCGCCCTGTTTCTGCTGATCGCCTTCCTCGCCATCTCTTTCCTCTTCCGCAAGGCCTTCTGTAGCTGGCTCTGTCCGGTTGGCACGATCTCCGAATACCTCTGGCGCATCGGCCGCAAACTCTTCCGCCGTAACTTTCAGGCGCCGCGCTGGCTCGACCTCGCCCTCCGCAGCCTGAAATACCTGCTGCTGGCCTTCTTCGTCGTGGCCGCTTTCTCGATGGGAGCCGACGAAATCTCCGCCTTCATGGCCAGCCCTTACGGCCTCATCGCTGACGTACGCATGCTCAACTTCTTCCGCCACCTTGGCGAGACCGCCGCGATCGTCCTCACAGTTCTTGCGATCGCCTCGCTCTTCATCCAGAATTTCTGGTGCCGCTATCTCTGCCCCTACGGCGCGCTTCTCGGACTCGCTGCGCTCGCCAGTCCCACTCGCATTCGCCGCAATCCCGGCAGCCTGCATCGATTGCGCCAAGTGCGCGAAAGCCTGTCCCTCTGTCGCTCCCGGTCGACAAGCTCGTCACCATCAAGTCCGCGGAATGCACCGGCTGCCTCGAGTGCGTAGCCGTCTGTCCCGCCAAAGACACATTGAGCCTCTCGCTCCCAAAACTCCCCGGCCTCGCGCCGCCCCAAGTTCCTGTGTGGGCGATGGCGGCAGGAATCACCATTCTATTTTTCGGAATCGTAGGCTTTGCGAAGACGTCCGGCTACTGGGATTCGCAGGTTCCCCGCGCCATCTACCAGCAGTTAGTCCCGCAGGCTGATCAGGCGCAGCATCCCATGCCCGGTGAGGACAAATAGGTACGGTTCTCCCGTCGCCACCAGCCTGGAGGGACCAGGCCGGGTGGGCTGGGCTTATGAAGCTGAGTCTTGCAATCCCCAGGCTTCTAACAAGTCCAGGGGCACATACTTGTGGTCTTTATTCCGGTTCGCCCACTCTCGAAGTGGGATTGAACCTTCGAATTCCGTTGCGGTTAGTCCCAGCGCTTTGGCGACCGTTTCAAACGTCGGTGGAGTCACGATCAGCACGGCCATCGGCGGCCTGCACCAATTTGGATTTCCACGTTTCCTTGGCATGGGCTCTCTGTTACTTCCTCGCTTTGAGAAGCTGTTGCTCGGCGCGCAGCCAGTCCTGCTCATCCTGCCCCGCTTCACAACCGCGGGTTTCATAGAGTTGATACGCGCGCTCTCTTATGTCGTGTTGTGATGGAACCGAATGTGGCATCATCGCTACCTTGTCAACGGAGCTTTTCGGGTCGACCAGGGTCTTTGGCTGCGGTTGTTTCTGGGTCTTGGCGCTAATCATTAGACACCCCTACTGTAGGTTGGCGTAACTAAGGGGAGATTACTTCAGATGAACTGACTTAGCTCAGGGGACCTGAAAGAGGAGAAGAACTGCTCACTCAATTCCAACACTACTCTGAATACCAAGGCGTGTCCAATTTTGGTTGAACCGGTTCGGGCAATTTTCGATCTGATTTTGCTTGGGCGAAATGTCGCGATCGCTTTACTGTCGATCTGACGTCTTAAGCCCTTCATCAAACATAGCCCCATACTCCAAATACTGCCCCACCACATCCGCCTCGCCAATCTCCACCTTCTCCACCGACCCGTCCTTGCCAATCCGCGCTATCAGCCGGGCGTTCACCCCAGCAAAGTAAGTCGGCAAATTCAGTTTCTTATATCTCGCCATCACCTCATCGCGCAGCGCCGGATCGAAATGAACTCCATACTTCTCCACGAGAGCCTTGATCGCGTCGTAATCCCCCTCCGCCTTGATTCGCATAAACTCCGCCAGCAGCATCCCCACGCCCTTACGCATTTTCTCGTAATCCGCCACCCGCACATAGGTCTTCCCGTCGCGCCTGAACTGCTCGATTGATCCCGGAACCCGGTCGGCAATATAGCGCGCAATCAGCTGCCGGTCGCGCTCATGATCTTCTTCAATCGTGTCGCCCTTCGGAATCCTTCTCAACTGCGTCAACGCTACCGAGGCCGCGTTGTCATACATCGCCTTCGCCACTTCCTCCTGATCCGTAATCAGCCCTAACTCCTTCAGCTTCGGATCCCACACGTTCCACAGCGCCATCAGATCCGCCCGCCCCTCTTCGAGCGTCGAAAAATATTCCTTCAGGTACGACTGGGCTCCCACGCTCACTCGCTCGCTCAATTTCCCAGACCCATGCCCGATCACCTCATGCAGCTCCACCAGCATATCCGTTGCCTTGGGACCGTACTTCTGGTCGCGTTCGGCGGTTGCCGCATCCGGCGCAAATTCCGTAATCAACGTCGTCCCATTCGCTGCGTTCAAAGCCCGCATGCTCCCGGTAAAAATGAAGTTCTTCGATCCATACTTCTCGTGAATTTCATTCTCGTTCGGCAAATTGTCGCCAATCGTACCCACGCTGAAGTCGCCAGTCTCGATCAGAGTTTCCACTGCCTTCACCGACGTGGCCTTGAATGACGTCCGCTTATATTGCGCCAGCCAAGGCGCCTTCTCTTCGAAATAAGCCGCATTCTCCGCCAACTTCTTGATCGCCTCGGTCGTCGGCTGGTCGGTAATCGTCACAAACGCCTGCGAGCTTCCCTTCGCCCCGCGCGCGTCGCGATAAACCTCGATAAACCCGTTGTCAAAGTCCACTGTCGCGTTGTTCTGCACCCACGCAATTCCAAACGCCACCCACTCCGGGTATTCGCCTGTTTCATAAAATCGAATCAGATGCCCAATCGCCTCCGCTTGCCCCGGCTCCGCATAAGCCTGCGCCTTTGCCAGGCACTCGTTCGCTTTTTTCAAATACGTCGCATACAGGCCGGGCGCGACTTTTCCATCCGGTGTTCCCGCGCGATATACCACTTCCGTCAGCTTCCCATCCGCCCCATGCACCACCCGCGAATTCAGCGGATATCTCTCTTCAAATCCCTTCAAATCCTCCAGACTCAATCCCGGATAAAACGTATTCGAACTCGCCTGGATCACATCCTTCCCCGCTCCCGGACTCTTCGCCACCTCCATCGGCTCAAAACTCGCGTCGAAAAACGCTGCTCGTAAATCGTCCACCTCGTGCTTCACCGCCGAAAGAGATTCCAGCGCCGGCAGATCCCCATAGGCTGTCTTGAAGCCGCCATTTTGCTGGGCTGACGCGGCCGCCCAGCGCAACTCCGCAAAAGTAAATGCCGGCAGAAATTTCTGCGAAGTGATGTCGTTGTGGTTCCCGCGGTTCGCCCAGAAAAGTTTTGCGTAGTCGGCAATCCGGGGCCGCACCGTCGGCTTGATCCCCTGCGAATGCGCCATGATCTCTTCCAGCAGCCGCTTTTGCCGCAGTCCATAAGCCGAAAACTGATCGTAACTAATCGGATCGATCGCAATCGCAGCCTGCGTTAACCAATAGGCCAGAGCCTGCTGCCGCGGCGTAAGCGCCTCGAAGCTGGGCGCCAGCAGCCGAATGAAGGCGGTGTCGCCCACGCGCTCGACCACGGAATTTGACTCCTTCACCGAGCTTGCGGGCTGGCAAGCTGCTGCGACTGCCATGCACATACAGAAGATAAGAACGGTGCTCAACCAGACAGCCTTGTAAAATGAATTAAGTTTCAAGCTTCATCCTCCAACCAAACCCCGCAGCCTACCACATAAGCGTCCACCCCATCACATAGGTCAGCCTGGACGGATCGGGTGAGCGAAATGGGGGCTGCACGCCGGATTTCGCTTGCTAGATCGGAAAGCTTTGCCCCGCAAGTCGAAGGTTTAATGACCTCTTGGGTCACGAACCATATAGGAAATTCTGTCCAAACGCGGTCGGGCGCGCCACAACCCTGCCAAATCAAGAATCTCACCATGCTAAAATCAATCTGAGAACGCCCAACCGATGCTTCCTGACATCGAAAGACTGCTACAACTCCAGGCTGCGGATCAGGAGATCCGCAAGCTGCAAGAGGAGATCGCCGAACTCCCCAAACGTATCGCAGCCATCGAGCAGAAGCTCGCCGGCACCAAGGCCCACCTGGAAAAGGCTCGCGCCGCCGCCAAAGCCGACGAAGCCAATAAAAAGAAGTTCGAAACGGCCATTCAGGATCTCCAGGGCAAAATCTCCAAGTACCGCGACCAGTCCCTCGACGTCAAAACCAACGACCAATACAAAGCGCTCCTCCATGAGATCCAGTTCGCCGAAGAGGAAATCCGCATTAACGAAGATCGCATCCTCGAAGTCATGGTTAACGTTGAGGCGCGCGACAAGGACGTAAAAGCCGCCGAAGCCAAGCTGAAGGCCGAAACCGCCGAGATCGAAAAAGAGAAGGAAGATGCCCGTCGCGTCACCGCCGAAGATCAGGCGAAGCTCGCCGAGTGGAATGCCAGGCGCAACGGCCTGCGCGCCGGCATCGCCGAAGATCTCCTCCGCCACTACGAGCGCGTCATGAAGTTCCGCCGAACCGGTCTGGCCGAAGTCATCGACCAGAAATGCATGGGCTGCCAGGTCCGGCTGCGCCCCCAGCACTACAACGAAGTTTTCAATGGCCAGCAGATCGTCTACTGCGATTCCTGCCAGCGTGTCCTCTATTACAATCCGGCCAACGAACCGAAGGTCGAGCACGCCGTCGAACAACCCGGGCATGCCAAGCGCCGTCCGCGCCCCAAGTCAGACTCGCCCCAAGCATGGTTCTATCGCCCCGATTACGGCGAAGCCGGCGAGGTGCTCCTCGTTTTCAGCAATCAAGGCGGCGCCGCTACCCGAGTGATCTATGACATGCACTCCGGTCGCCAGGTCGGCGATGTCCTCAACCGCGAAGGCAACTACCGTCAGGCATTCCCTGAGGATTTTACCGACAGCTCCATCCGCCTCAATGGCCATTGGGATGAAGAAGAAATGGAGGAGTGGGGCTCGGAAATCCCCAGCAGCGCGCTCGACGTTCTCCACGTAGATCTTCGGGCCGCCCAGCGCGATCACGCCAAAAGTGGCGGCAAGGATAAGGACAAAGATAAAGATAAAGATAAAGAACCACAAGCCCCATTCCCCCGCCCCTGCCCAACAAACCGCCGCCAGCTAGCCTGCCCAAACAAATGGACTCGACTGCGAATCCGAGTCAGCCTCCTGAAGCAAAAACCCCAACCAGCCCGAGCCGCCAGAAGCTAATCCTCTGTCTCCTCCTCGCCGCGACCACCATAGCCGTCTACAGCCCGATTCTGGGAGCACCTTTTCTCAATTACGACGACGCGCTTCACGTCACCGAAAACCCGCACACCCGCGCCGGCCTCACATGGGACACCGTCAAATGGGCCTTCCGTACCAACGAGACCTCCGACTGGCATCCCATCACATGGCTCTCGCACGCCCTCGACTGCCAGTTCTTCGGCCTCAGTCCCGCCGGCCCGCATGCCGTCAATCTCCTGCTGCACACCGCTAACGCGGTCCTTCTCTTTCTTCTCCTCGAATTCGCCACCGGATTTCTCTGGCGCAGCTTCGGTGTAGCCGCTCTCTTCGCCCTCCATCCCATCAACGTTGAATCGGTCGCCTGGATCTCCGAGCGCAAAGACGTTCTCAGCGTGTTTTTCTTTCTCCTGGCGCTGGCAGCCTATGGAGCCTATGTGCGCCGTCCCGGCGTTGCGCGCTATCTGCTCGTGACGCTCGCCTATGCCCTCGCTCTGATGAGCAAAGCGCAAGTCATCACCTTTCCCTTCGCGCTTCTCCTGCTCGACTATTGGCCGCTGCAGCGCCTGATCGCCGCCGATCACGCCAGTCGCGTCGCTCACGTTGGCAAAGCTGACCAATCCATCCAAGCCGCAACTCAACCGCCCAAATCCTTCGCCAGTCTGGTCGCCGAAAAAATCCCGTGGTTCGCGCTCTCCGCCGCCAGCGCCTTCATCACCATGCACGTCGAGTCCGAAGCGATGCAGGCGAAGTATCCGGTCTGGGTGCGCCTCGCCAATGCCGCGCAAGCGTACGGCACCTACCTCGTCAAAACGCTCTGGCCGATCCATCTGGCTCCGATCTATCCGCATCCCGGCCTGTCAATCAACAAAACCGCTTCCATCTTCTCGGCAATCGCGATCCTAGCCGTCTCGGTCTTGGCCTTAATCTTCCGCCGAAATCGTCCTTATTTCGTCGGATGGTTCTGGTTCCTCGGCACGTTAGTCCCCATGATCGGAGTGGTCCAGATCAGCATCCACTCCATGGCCGACCGTTACGCCTACATTCCTCTCATCGGAGTCTTTACCATCCTCTGTTGGGGCGCAGCCGAATTAGCAGCGCGATGGCACGTTCCCGAAGCCGCATCCATCGCCGCCTCCGCCGCGGCGCTCATCGTTCTCGGCATTCTGCTCTCCTTGCAAGTCGATCTCTGGCGCGACAACGTACGTCTCTGGACCCACACCCTCGCCGTCACCCAGCAGAACTACACCGCGGAGGACATGCTGGCCAGCGCCCTCCTTTCCGAAGGCAAAATCGAGCAAGCCATTCCGCATCTTCGCCAGGCTCTCGTCTACTACCCGACCGACGCCATGGCGACCCTCAATCTCGCCACTTACGATCAAATGCAAGGCAACTACGCCGCAGCCCTGGCCGGCTACGAAAAGGTCCCCCACTACACGCGCAACCCCGGCTTCATCGAGCAGGCCTACATCAACAGTGGCTACGCGCACATGTCACTGCAGCAATATGAAAACGCGATCCAGGATTTCGGCGCTGCCTTGCAGGCCCAACCCACCAACCCAGCTGTCTATCGCGGCCTCGGCCTGGCCGAGCAAAGAGGCGGAAATCTATCCGTCGCCATCCGCTGTTATCTGCAATCGGCGTCCATGGAGCCTGACGCCACCAGCTATCTACTGTTAGCGCAGGCCTACGACCAAGCCAACCAGCCAGAAGCCGCGAAAGCCGCCCGAGCTCAAGCCGCCACCCTCAGCTCAAACCTGAACGACGACCAATCCACCGTCCAACGTCTCCTGACCCAATAATCCTCAGGCCTTGGTTTTCGGCGCAGGTCCCCTACCGCCTCCCGACCGTCCGAGGCCCACTCTGCCCTATCCCAATCTGCGGTAAGATGGCGGGCGTGAGGTGAGCCATGCCCAGTGCTCCTATTACTTCCCCGTCTCGCCGTTCTTTCCTGACTCTCTCCGCCGCCGCAACCGCTGCCGCTGCCGCTGGCACTCTGCGCATCCTCACCGAGCCCATGCTCGCCTACGCCGCCGCACCCATTCGGATCGCCCGCGACGGCGTCATGATCAACGCCAATGAGAATCCTCTCGGTCCCTGCGCCGCTGCCCGTGAAGCCGTCGCCAACACGGCCCCGCAGGGCGGACGCTACCTCTTCTGGCTCACCGACGACCTCATCGACCTCTACGCCCAGCTCGAAGGCCTCAAGCCCGACTACGTGCGCTTCTATCCCGGCTCCAGCGATCCGCTCCACTACGCCGTCTCCGTCTTCGCCTCGCCGCAGCGCAGCTACGTCACCGCCGACCCCGGCTACGAAGCCGGCATGCACGCCGCCGGTTTCGTCCAAGCGCGCGTAGTCAAGGTTCCGCTATCGAAAGACCATGCCTACGCCCACGATGTCCGAGCCATGCTGGCCGCCGCGCCTGATGCCGGCATCTTCTACATCGCCAATCCCAACAATCCCACCGGCACCGTCACCAGCCACGCCGATATCGAGTACTTGGTCGCCAACAAGCCAAAAGATTCGGTCGTCATGGTCGACGAAGCCTACATCCACTTCTCCGATGCCGACTCCGTCCTTGACCTCGTCCAAGCCGACAAAGACGTCATCGTCCTCCGTACCTTCTCAAAAATCTACGGCATGGCCGGCCTGCGCTGCGGAGTAGTCATCGCCAAGCCCGCCATCCTCGAAAAGATCGAGCATTACGGCGGCTGGAGTTTCAACCCCATCACCGCGCTGGCCGCGGCCTCCGCCAGTCTGAAAGACAAGCAGTTAGTCCCAGAGCGCAAACGCGCCAACGCCGCAGTCCGCGCCAGCGTCTTCGCTTGGCTCGACAGCAATGGTTACTCCTACATCCCATCGCAGTCCAACTGCTTCATGCTCGATACCAAGCGTCCCGGCAAAGACGTAATCGAAGCCATGGCCAAACAAAAAGTGAACATCGGCAGAATCTGGCCCGTCTGGCCCACCCACGTCCGCATCACCGTCGGAACCGCTCCCGAAATGAACGAATTCCAAGCCGCCCTGAAGAAAGTAATGACGGGCGCCGTAACCGCCAGCTTAGCGCCTGTGAAAACGTCGCAATCTCGCGCAACGCTCCGAATTCGCAACGGCGAGCTGCCAGTCCGCGCCTAAGCCTGTAGTCGGGAGCGCACCAATCTAAACTGCCTTGCAGCGATCTAAACAGAAGTGTCATGCTGAGCGGAGCGGGTAAGCGAAGCGCGCCCGCGCAGTCGAAGGACCCCAACAGAGCCGAATCCATCACGGAAGCTGCTAGGCATTCTCCCCGTGAACCCATGGTCTTCTCAGCGTCCTTAATCTTGCTCCGCGTCCTCAGCGGTAAATGGATTTGACTTCGCTCGCATCGCGACGAACTCTCCCCCATAAGCCAAACGATGTAACATTCCGTAATGCCGAAGCCAACGAAGGTGTCCATAGCCCATCCCATCGTCACCCTCTCCCCAAGAGGCGCAACCCGCCTGAAATCCGGACATCCCTGGGTCTACCGCTCCGACATCACCGCTTCTCCAGACATCCCTCCCGGCGCCACCGTCCAAGTCGTCGACCCAAGAGGAAAGCCGCAAGGCACAGCCCTCTACAGCTCCTCCTCCCAAATCGCGATCCGCATGATCGCCGGCGACAGAGAACAAGTGACCGATCTGCCCAAGCTAATCTCCAGGCGAATCCAAGCCGCCATTGCCTATCGAACGCAATACGTACAAAACACGGACGCCTACCGCATAGTCTTCAGTGAAGCCGACTTTCTTCCCGGCCTGATCATCGATCGCTACGACGACGTGATCTCCATCCAAATCCTCACCCAAGCCATGGACGCCGAACCCGTCCGCGGCGCCATCATTGAAACGCTTACCGGAGAGCTAAAACCAGCCGGCATCCTCGAGCGAGTAGACCCCCGCATCCGCGACCTCGAGCAACTCCCGCCTCGCGACTCCGCACTTCTGTGGGGCAAAAAAAGCTCCACCATCATCACCATGAACGCCGTGCCCCAAGACTCTCTCGAAAGCCGGGAACCCAAAGCCGAAAGCCCCGGTGTTCGTTTTCACTACGACGGCCTCGAAGGCCAGAAAACCGGAGCCTTTCTCGACCAGCGAGAAAACTACGCCGCCGCAGCCCGCTACGCCCACGGCGATGCCCTCGACGTCTTCTGCTATCAGGGAGGTTTCGCCCTCCACCTGGCCGCGAAATGCAAGACCGTCACCGGCGTCGACAGCTCCCGTCCCGCCCTCGAAGTGGCCGACAAAAACGCCGCCCTCAACCACCGCGAGCTCGAATGGATCGAGGCCAACGCCTTCGACCTCCTCCGCGACTACGCCCACGCCGGAAAGAAATACGAAACCATCGTCCTCGACCCGCCCGCCTTCGCCAAAACCAAGCGCGACCTCGACAAGGCCCTAAGCGGCTACAAGGAACTCAACCTCCGCGCCCTCAAGATGCTCCAACCTGGCGGCATCCTTGTTACCTGCTCCTGCTCCTTCCACGTTGGCCCGCAGGATTTCCAGGAAACCGTCGCCTCTGCCGCCCGCGATGCCCACAAATCCCTCCGCCTCTTGGAGAACCGGGGCGCTTCCCAGGACCATCCGTTCCTCCTGAATGTCCCGGAAACCGCCTATCTGAAGTGCCTGATTTTCAACGTAAGCAATTGAAAATAAGATAAATAAATGTAGTTGACAATAACACACTCATATTTTATATTGCTATCACGCTAATAAATGCGAATCGAGAGCGGCTTCGCTCTCATCCAATTTCTAGATTCGAAAGTAGGAGGATTTAGCCATGACAGTTCTTACCCGTTGGGATCCCTTCCGTGAGTTCGTCACTTTGCAGGACCGCATGAACCGTCTGTTCCGCGACTCGCAGGGCGGACAGGAAGAGGCTCTCACCACCGCCAGCTTTGCCCCGCCGGTTGACGTCTACGAAGACGAGCACAACATCACGCTCAAGATCGAAGTCCCCGGCATCGACGAAAAGGACATTGACGTCCGTCTCGAGAACAACACTCTCACCGTTCACGGCGAGCGCAAGTTCGAGCAGGAAGAGAAAGAAGAGAACTATCGCCGGGTCGAGCGTCAGTACGGCAGCTTCACCCGCACCTTCACTCTTCCCCAAACCGTCGACAGCGAAAACGTCCAGGCCGATTACGACAAGGGCGTGCTGAAAATCAAGCTGGCCAAGAAAGCCGAAGCCAAGCCCAAGCAGATCAAAGTCAACGTGAACAGCGAGAAGCAGGGCCCAGCCAGCGAAAAAACGCTCGAAGGCAAATCGGCCAAGAGTGCCGCGTAACAGCGTCCGCCTAACCTTGGTCGCGTAAGGGTGCAAATGCGGCGCCTTAGCGCCGCAGTAGCCCGCATTAAGACGCACGCCAAGGCTTGCATGACCATGCTTTTGGGTGGCGCAGCGCTTCAGCGCTGCGATTAAGACAGCAAGAAAGCGGGGGCTTTAGCCCCCATGTCCCACGGGAGGCGGCAAAAAGTCCGTCTCCCGTTTTTGTTTCATCGCGCCATTTTCTTTCATCCAATAACTGCCGTTGCAATAGGATTCAAGTTACAAATTAGAAATCGCAAATCACAAATTTCGGAGTTCCCCATGTCCATCCGTTGGGATAAATTCACAGTCAAAGCCCAGGAAGCCGTCCAGCGCGCGAACGAACTCGCCTCCGAGCACGGCAATCCCGAGCTTCTGCCCATCCATCTTCTAGCCGCCCTCGTCGAGGACAAAGAAGGCATCGTCGTCCCCGTCCTCGAAAAAATCGGCATCGGCCCGCAAGCCGTCCTCGCCGAGATCTATCAGGAAATCGAAAAGCTCCCCAAAGTCTCCGGGAGCGGCGCCCAGCAGGCGGCCATGTCGTCGCAGGTCAATCAGCTTCTCGAGAACGCGTTCAAGCAAGCCGACCAGTTCAAGGACGAGTATGTTTCGACCGAGCACATCCTGCTCGCCATCACGACTTTGAAAAAGGACCCTGCGCAACAGTTGCTCGCCCGCCACGGCGCCACCAACGATGCCATCCTCAAAGCCCTGACCTCTGTCCGCGGGTCGCAGCGCATCACCGACCAGAATCCCGAAGGCAAGTATCAAGCCCTCGAACGCTATGCCCGTGATCTCACCGAAGCCGCCCGCCGTGGCAAACTCGATCCGGTCATCGGACGCGACGAAGAAATCCGCCGCGTGGTTCAGGTGCTTTCGCGCCGCACCAAAAATAACCCCGTGTTAATCGGCGAGCCCGGAGTCGGCAAGACCGCCATCGTCGAAGGCCTCGCCCAGCGCATCATCTCGGGCGACGTTCCCGAGGTGCTGAAGAATAAGCGCGTAGTCTCCCTCGACCTCGGCTCCATGCTGGCCGGCGCAAAGTATCGCGGCGAATTCGAAGACCGCCTCAAGGCTGTCCTCAAGGAAATCGAAGACGCGCAAGGCAAGATCATCCTCTTCATCGACGAATTGCATACGCTCGTAGGTGCTGGCGCATCCGAAGGCGCGATCGACGCCTCCAACATGCTCAAGCCCGCGCTCGCCAGAGGCGAACTGCGCGCTATCGGCGCCACCACCCTCAACGAGTACCGCAAGTACATCGAGAAAGATGCCGCACTGGAACGCCGTTTCCAGATCGTCTTCGTGGGCGAGCCGAACGTCGAAGACACCATCGCCATCCTGCGCGGCCTCAAAGAAAAATACGAAGTCCATCACGGCGTAAGAATCAAAGATTCCGCGATCGTCGCCGCCGCCACGCTCTCGCATCGTTACATCTCCGACCGCTTTCTGCCCGATAAAGCCATCGACCTCATCGACGAGGCGGCCGCCTCACTGCGCATTCAAATCGACTCCATGCCCACCGAGATCGATCAGTTAGAACGCCGCGCCACGCAACTCGAAATCGAAAAGCAGGCGCTCAAAAAAGAAGATGACCGCAGCTCGCGCGAGCGTCTGGCGTTGGTAGAAAAAGAGCTGGCCGAAATTCGCGAGAAGTCGAACGCGCTCAAAGCAAAATGGAAACTGGAGAAAGATGTAATCGCGAAAGCGCGCGCCCTGAAAGAAAAACTCGAGCAGCTGAAACTCGAAGAGCAGGCCGAAGAACGCAAAGGAAATCTCGAACGCGTAGCTCAGATCCGCTATGGTCTAATCCGCCAGGCCGAAGAAGACCTGAAAAAAATCACTGATCAACTCGAAGGACGTCCGGCGAAAGATGGAGCGAAAAGCGGAGCCGCCGGCGGCAAAGAAAAAGATGGCTCGAAAGCCTTGCCAGGCGCCGCATCTGGCCGCATGCTCAAAGAAGAAGTTGACGAGGAAGACGTAGCTCGGATCGTCTCCAAGTGGACCGGCATTCCAGTTTCCAAAATGCTTGAAGGCGAAGTAAAAAAATTAATCAACATGGAGGATCGTCTTCGCCTCCGGGTAGTCGGCCAGGACGAAGCGCTGGAGAGAGTTGCGAATGCGATCAGAAGATCGCGTGCCGGACTCAGCGACCCGAAGCGCCCCATCGGCTCCTTCATCTTCCTCGGACCGACAGGCGTCGGAAAGACAGAACTGGCGCGGGCTTTGGCCGAATTTCTTTTCGACGATGAGCGTGCCCTGCTCCGCATCGACATGTCCGAGTACATGGAGAAGCACGCGGTCTCGCGTCTCATCGGCGCGCCCCCGGGCTACGTCGGCTATGAAGAAGGTGGACAGCTCACCGAACAAGTCCGCCGCCGCCCCTACGCCGTGATCCTCTTCGACGAAATCGAAAAGGCTCACCCCGACGTCTTCAACGTCCTCCTGCAAATCATGGACGACGGCCGCCTCACCGATGGCAAGGGCCGCACGGTAGATTTCAAGAACACCGTCATCATCATGACCTCGAACCTGGGTTCGTCCTACCTCCAGGCCCAAACGGCGCTCTCCGCAAAGGATTTCGAGGAGGCGTCGAAGCAGGTGATGAACACGCTGCACGGCCACTTCAAACCCGAGTTCCTCAACCGTGTCGATGACATCATCATTTTCCACCCGTTAGGCAAAGAGCAGTTGGTGAAGATCGTCGAGCTGAGACTCGAAGACCTGCGTCGCCTATTGGCCGACAGAAAAATCTCTCTCGAGCTGACCGACGCCGCGAAGGAACTCCTCTTTACCGAAGGCTACGACCCGAACTTCGGAGCGAGGCCGCTGAAGCGCTCGATCCAGAAGCTGGTGCAGGACCCGCTCGCCCTCAAGATCCTCGACGGCGAGGTACTGCACGGCGATCACGTCGTCGTCGACGTCAAGGGCGGGAAGATGACCTTCAAGGTCAGCGAGCGGGTGGGCGAGCCCGCCCCCGCCAAGAGGTAAGTCCCCCCTCGCCTCTTGACCCGGTGTTCCTTGGGGCTTGTGCTCCACGTGGAGCAATAGTTGACATTTGTGTCATTACCGAAGTGTACGTATTATTGCTGTAAATTGCTGTCGGCATGCGGGTTGGCGGCTTTTGGGATGCCCGTTCAATTTTGTGGTTTTCAGCGAATGGCGACTCGCATGCCCGTGGGCCGGTGTAGGAGCTGCGAATGTCTCGGACGACGCTCGAGGTCAAGATTCGGCCGGCAGAACGGCGCGATTTGCCGCGCCTGACCGAGATTTACAACTACTATGTGATCCACACTCCGGTCACATTTGACATAGAACCCTATACGGTTGAGGGTCGAGAAGCGTGGTTTGCACAGTTCCGGCCGACGGGAAGGCACCGATTGCTGGTGGCGGAGGGCGCGGAAGGCATCGTCGGATATGCCGGGACGACGCGATTTCGTCCGAAAGCTGCATACGACACGACCGTAGAGACTACGATCTATTGCGCGCCGGAGGCGGCCGGAAAGGGAATTGGCCGGCAGCTTTATGGAGCGTTGTTTGAGACGCTGCGCGGCGAAGACATTCATCGGTTCGTTGCGGGATATGCGCTGCCGAATCCGGCGACAGCGGCGATCCACGAAAAGTTCGGGTTCAGGGTAGTGGGCGTCTTCAGCGAGTGCGGCCGAAAATTCGGGAAGTACTGGGATGTCTGCTGGACGGAACGAGCGGCCTAATACGTGCTTCTCAGTCTGAGCTTCTCAGTCTGCACGCTGGGCGCGACGCGAAACCTCCAGCCACAAAATACACGCGGGAATATCGAGGACTCCATGGGACGGAAGCTGTTGCGGTTGCTTGCGACGATTGGTTTGGGCGTGGGCCTAATGGGGCATGGTTTGCTGGCGGAGGCAGAGCCGCTTTCGCTGGAGGCGCTGGTCACGCCCTCCACGGTCATTGTGAAGGACGCGCATCCCGTGAAGTTCGCGGTGCATGGCTTCATCGAGTTCAACTCGCTTGCCGAATTATTTCCCTACATCGAGTCGCAGAGAAAACGCTGGAACGGCAGTTTGAGTCAGGAGCAGCAGAATCAGCTTGCGGAGGACTTGCTTCGCCGAGGCGTCGAGAGCCGTGTCATTTCCATGGAGGATGAGCGTCCTCTGGAGGCGCTGTTTACGCACACGCAACGAGAGTTGAAGGAGGCACTGGCGCGTGTGAAAGAGCCGGTTCCGGCGGGATACGCTGACGCCTTTCTCGCGGTGCAGGAGAAGTGGAAGCACTCCCTGAATTGCTGGAGCGCGGCGCCATCGATTTCGGCGCGCGTGCTTTCGAACTGGTACCCGATTGAAGAGGGAATTGTTCTTTACGGAGCGACCTACGATTCGACCGAACATTTCTGGCAGGCGGTCAAATATCATCCGGATGTGACGGTGGCCGATTTGACGGTGTTGCTGTCGGCGCTGGAGCAACGGGACTGGAATCCTTGGCTGGCGCGGCTTGACTCCGACGCGAAAATATACTTGCCGAACGCCTACGCGATTGAATTCCTGCGACATAATCTGGCGCGCGAGCGGCTGGAATGGTTTCGGGCGGAGTTGAGTCGAGAGCAGGTGAATGCGTCCGATCATGCGCGAGCGATCCAGCAACGTGGACGCGGCGCCTTTTCGCTTCAGCGCCTTTGAAGAAAAAGTTCTATGGGGAGATTTGGCGGACCTGTTTCACCTGGTCTATGTTTTCTCGATGCCGGACGATCCCCTTCGAACGACGCTTGCCGCGCGGCATTTCGACGCGATTTATCTCCGGGATCGGAAAATGGGATTCATCAGCGAGGATTTCCGGTCGCTGATGCTGGAGATCTGGCGCGTGAAATATCTTCAGATGGCGCGCTTCGGCGAGGTCATCCGCTCCATTCCCATGGAAATCCATCTCTCGCATTTTCTGAACGACGGCGACTCGCCCGATATCCCGATTCCTGTGTACGTGGAGTACCTGAATCAGATTCGGGATCTGGCGCGCGAGCGATCACCGGCGCAAAACTAGAACTTCTGCTCGTCGGCGGACGGCCCGTACAGGCCGGGAACGGGTACATCGAGCATGCGCAGATACATCGTCAGCTGCCCGCGATGATGGATCATGTGATTCAGCACCATGCGCCTCAGAACGGCGGCTCGTGGCTCGCGGAAGAGTTCCTGCTTGCCCATGAGCAAGGCCCACGGCTTCTTGTAGGCTGCGTCGGTGCCTTTATCGAGCGCGGCGCGGGCCTCTCGGCGATTTTTCTCGAACACTTCGAGCACGCCTTTTCGATTGACCGGCGGGGGCGGGGCAGAACTCGTGCCCGGCGCGTTCAAGTCGAGCGAATCTTCCTCCATGGTGATTTTGGCCCAGTGCGGAATGGTGGCGATGTGATTGGCCAGCCAGCCGAGACTGCCGGATTTGGGGTGCGGCTGCCAGGAAAACTTGTCGTCGGGAACGCGCTCGAGCGCGCGGCGCGTGTTATCCATTTCCATGTCAAACTCGGGAAGAATAGTGTCTTTATAGGGCATGTAGTTCGCTCCTGCTTACGTCGTAAGTTTAAAGTGTGGCCATTCTATCAATTACGAGGGGGGACGGGTGTCAGATTGGCATTGAGGCGCTTCCGCTAGGATGCCTGTGTTCCGGCCCGCCCCAGAGAGTAAAATAAAGGATTCCGTCTCTCGTACCGGACGGTCTGTCACAAATCGTGCCAGATACCATGTTGTGTCTTGATCTCGATGGTGAAACCTGTCGACAATTTCATGAGCGCGGGAGTGGGGCAATCGCCGACGAACGGCAACGAGGCAGGCGCGCCTGTAGCCGGGAGTAGGACGGATGTTACTTCCATCTCGTCGCGTCCGCGGCCTGCTTCGCCGGTGTATTGGCGGGTAGAAGGCAGCCTGCTGGAGCTGACGACGATCCGGCCCATCGCCTTCTTCACCTGGAACAGCCAGACATTCATTGCGCGTTTTGCGCGGCGGAGCCTGGTGCTGTTGATGGCCCTGCTGCGTCCCTTTTTATATGCGTCGAATCGGAAGGCGGCGACGCGCATCGTGTACTCGGTGCTGCGCGGAATTTCGCGTGACCGGCTGGATTTGCTGGGCGAGGAAGAGTTTGAGTACAAGCTGAAGCCGCTGCTGAAAGAAGAAGGAGTGCGGCACCTGAAGGCGCTGCAAGCGACCGGAGCGGATGTGGTTCTGGTGAGCCAGGGGCTTGACCATGTGATGCGGCCGCTGGCGCGGCATCTGGGCGTGCGCTGGATTATCGCCAACCGGCTTGATTTTCGCGATGGCGTGGCGACCGGGCGATTGCTGAGCCCGATCATTCGGCCGCGCGGAATCTTTGCCCGTATTCGCGAAGCTGGTCCGGATGGGCAACAGAGTCCGGCGCGCTGGGTGCGTGCGCTCGGGCTGCGGGGGCCGAAGGCGCTGCAATCGGCGATCGTGCCGGCGGTTCGCGTGGAGGAGCCGCGGGTGCGGCCGATCGTTTACTTCGATGAAGCGCGGCACCCCGAAAAGCTCTCGGTGCGGAAGGCACTGGCCGGGAAACGATTGATGCTGATTGGCGTCACCGGGTTTATCGGCAAGGTGTGGCTGGCGAATACGCTGCTCGATCTGCCGCAGATTGGTAAGTTGTATCTGCTGATCCGCGGGCAGAAGACGAACCCGGCGCAGAAGCGTTTTGAGAAGATGCTGGAGGAGTCGCCGGTCTTCGATCCGTTGTTTGAAAAATATGGAGAGCAGTTAGGCGCGCTGCTGGCGGACAAGATCGAAGTGGTGGAGGGCGATGTCTCGCAGCCCGGTATCGGCCTTGCGCCCGAGGTTGCGGCGCGGCTCGGCAAAGATCTGGATTTGATCGTCAACAGTTCGGGACTGACGGATTTCAATCCCGATTTGCGCGATGCGCTGGCCGTGAACGTGGATTCGACGCATCACCTGATCGAATTTATTCGCGGATCGGATCATGCGGCGTTGCTGCATCTATCCACTTGCTACGTGGCGGGGCAGCGCGATGGGCGCGTTGGCGAGCGCGTGCGCCCAAATTACACACCGGCGGGCGCGATCAATTTTGACGCGGAGTCGGAGTGGTACGCGCTGCATGAGCTGGTGGAGTCGGCGCAGGCGCGCGCGGAAGGCCCGGAGGTCACGGAGGAACTGAGAAAGCAGGCGCTTGGCAAAGAGCATGCGGCCAAGGGACTGAGCGGCGCGGCGCTGGAAAATCAGATTCGCAAGAATCGGGTGCGCTGGCTGAAAAATTACTTGACGCAAGAGGGCATCAAGCGCGCGAATGCGCTGGGCTGGCCGAATACCTACACGTATACGAAGAGCCTGGCGGAATCTCTGATCGCGAAATACGGGGCGGGCCTGCCGATTGCGATTGTGCGGCCCGCGATTGTGGAAACGTCCGTTACCAAGCCGTTTCGCGGGTGGAACGAGGGCATCAATACCTCGGCCTCTTTATCGTATTTACTCGGGACATCGTTCCGGCAGTTGCCATCGAACGAGCGCAAGCGGCTCGATATTATTCCGGTGGATGCGGTGTGCGCGGGCATGACGCTGATCGCGGCCGCGCTGGTTGAGCGGCGGCACGATCCGCTCTATCAGCTGGCCACGTCGGTGACGAATCCGTGCGACATGGGACGGTGCATTGAGTTGACGACGCTCGCGCACCGGCGGCACTATCGCGCGCAGGAGGGGCTTGAATACTGGTTGCGGTTGCGTATGGATGCGATCCCGGTTTCGAAGGCGCGATACAACCGGATGTCGGCGCCTGCGCAGAAGATGATCGTGCGCACGATTCAGACGATCATGTCGCCGTTACCGCTTTCCAATAAACCGCTGGCCAAGGCGGAACGAAATCTGGCGCGTGTGGAGAAGCTGGTTGAACTGTTCGAGCCGTTCATTTTGCATAACGAGCACGATTTTGTCGCCGACAATGTCGAAAAGCTCTCGCAGGCACTGGTGTCCGAGGAACGCGAAACATTTGGCTATGACACGGCGGGCCTTGACTGGTGGGAGTACTGGATCGATATTCATATCCCCGCGCTGCGGCGCTGGACGTATCCTTTGATTGAAGGCAAGCCGCTGGAGGCGCGCGAGCCGCGCGTGCTGCAGATGCCGGCGGAAGGCAAGGTGCCTGGGCCGGCTGCGAGCGAAAATTCCAACAACGCGAGAACAGGCACAAACGGAGCAACGTGGCGATTTTCCTGACCGGTTCGACTGGCTATATCGGCGCCCATGTGGCCGCCAATCTGCTGAGCCAGCACGACGCAACTTTGAATTTGCTGGTGCGTGGGCGAGATTCGCGCGAGGCGGAGTTGCGGCTGTGGAATGCGATGCAGTTGCATTTGCCGTTTCCCGAGTTCTACGAGTATTTGCAGGCCAAAGTACGGATTTTTCGCGGCGATCTGACGGAGCCGGGATTTGGCCTGGATCGCGCGGATTACGACAAGCTGGTACACACGACGGATTCCGTGATTCACTGCGCGGCCTCGCTCAATCGCAAGTCGGAGAAGGCATGTCTGAACGTCAATCTGCGCGGGACACTCGAAGTGCTGCAACTGGCGCGGCAATCGCAGTATTATCACGGGCTGCGGCGATTTTCGGACGTCAGCACGGTGGCGGTCGCGGGCAAGCGCAGCCATGAGGTTGTGACCGAGGACCGGTCGATTGAGTGGGAGCGGTCAGACTATGATCCGTACGCGCGTACCAAGAAATTTTGTGAGCACATGGTGCGCGAGTTGCTGCCGGATGTGCCGCTGACCATCTTCCGCCCCAGCATCGTACTGGGCGACAGCCGTTATGCGGAGACGACACAGTTCGATATGGTGCGGTCGTTCGTGTTTCTGGCGGGTTTGCCAGTGCTGCCATTTCGCTCGCACGATCGGATCGATATCGTGAACGTCGATTTTGTCGCGGGAGCGATCTCGACACTGCACATGAAAGACAAGCCCGCCTACGATACCTACCATCTTTCGTCGGGCACGGGCTCGCAGACTTTTCGCGAGCTGACAACCGCGCTGGCGCAAGCGCAGAACACGCGCAAGACGATTTTTCTGCCGGTCATGGAAGGGCCATTCACCGCGTCGGTGAATATGCTGGCGAATCGACAAGGCGGATTGGGGCGCGGCGCGGCGCTGATGAAGGTGTTTCTGCCGTATCTGACGTGGAATACGGTATTCGACAACACGCGCGCGACGACGGAACTTGGCCGCAAGCCGGTGCCGTTTTCCGAATACAGCTTTCCGCTGCTGCGCTTCAGCCGCCAGCATAATTTCACGTATCCATACAAAGAGTGGCCGACGACTGCGAAGGCGGGAGGGTCAGCGGCATGATGGACTTCGTTCTGGAAGCGTGGGTGTCGGGAATCATCGAGGGCAAGAAGGTGCAGTGGATGATGGGCAAGGGCGAACCGTGGCGGCCCGGCGAAAAACTGAAGCTGCTGTTTGCCGGCTATAACGGCACGCGCAACACCGGGTCGGACGTGCGCGTGGAGGAGATGCTGCGGCAGGTGCGGCGAATTCTGGGGCCGGAGCGCGTCGACCTGACGATGATGACCTTCAACTTCGACCGCTCGCGCGGTTATTTCGAAGGGACGTCGCAGGTGCGACTGCCGGACATTTTCCCGCCGTTTCTGTCGAATGAAGTCCCGAAGCATCATGGCGTGATTGCCTGCGAAGGCTCGATGTTCAAATCAAAATTCGCCAACGCTCTGGCCACGATGATGATCGGATCTCTCGGAATTGCGGCGGCCGAGAATAAGTTGTCGGTGGGATACGGTGCCGAAGCCGGAGCGATGGACCCGGTTGTCTCGAAGATGTGCGGACGATATTGTAAGAACTCGCTCGTCATTACGCGGAACGAGGAATCGCGCAAGATTTTACGCGAGTTGGGAGTGCCCACTGAATTAGGCACCGATACGGCTTGGACGTTCGAGCCCCTGGGCGCCGAATATGGGCAGAACGCGCTGCGCGAGGTGGGCTGGGACGGAAAGACACCTGTGCTGGTTATCTGTCCGATCAATCCTTTTGAGTGGCCGGTGAAGGCCTCGATCGCCAAGGCCGCATTGCACAGCGTAGCGGGAGCGTACAAAGACAGCCACTACCGCGGGCCCTACTTCCACAATGCCGGGCCGGAGGCGGACCGCGCCTACGAACATTATTTGACTTCGATTGCCAGGGCAGTTGCGGCTTTTCGCCAGAAGAAGAATGTCTTTGTCATCATGGCGGCGACGGAGCGCTTGGATGCGCGGCCCTGCAAACGCATCTCGGAAAAACTCGGCGGCGTGCCCATCCTGACATCGGAAGACTACAACATGTATCAGTTGGTGAGCATTCTGCGTGCTTGCCGCATGATGGTTTCGTCGCGCTATCACGGCATTGTGACATCCATGCCGGCGCTGGTGCCGTCGGCGGGCATCACCATGGATGAGCGCATTCGCAACCTGATGAACGAGCGCGGGCACCAGGAATTGCTGATGCATGTCGACGATCCGGACCTCGAAGCGCGGACGCTGGCGGCGCTCGAAATTCTGGATCGCGATGGTGAGCGGATCGCGGACGGAATCGGGCGCACCGTGGTGCGTAATTTGAAATTGATGGCGCGCATGGGCGTTTATTTCGAAGAGGAAGTGCAGCGGCGTTATCCGGAATTCCCGACGCGGCGGGGCGAGTGGAGCTGGGAGGATTATCTTCCTCCGATGAGCGAAGGGTTGAAGGGGCTCGTGCAGGCTTACAGTTAGTGGCGGGGATTCGGGCCCTGGGCTTCGATACAGGAATTCCGAACTAGAACCCAAGTAATCGAATGTCATTCGTAGAGCAGATTTTCTCGAGTCTGGAGAAGAGCGGCGACGCGGTCGTGCTGCAAGAGGCGCGCGCGGACCAGGCCGCTTCCTGTACGGGCCGGCAGTTGCTTGATCAGGTGCGCGTGGCGCGTGCCTACCTGCGCCGTTTGCGATTGAAGAAAGGCGATCGCTGCGCACTGCTGGCGCACAACTCGATCCACTGGGTGGCCATGGATCTGGCGATCATGGCGGAAGGGCTGATCGCGGTGCCGTTGTATGCGCGGCAGGCGCCGGCCGAACTGGTTGCGATGATGAAGGATTGCTGGCCGTCGGTGATCGCGTGCAGCGAGCAGGCGCTTGGCGATGCGATCGTGCAGGAGTGGCCGGAAGCGCCGCCCGTCTTCACCTTCGAAAATGTTTTTGCGGTGGGGCGTGAGCCGCTGAGCAGTTCGGGATTGGCGATCGCAGAGGCGGACGTCGTTGCCATCATTTATACGTCGGGCACCTCCGGCGAGGCAAAAGGCGTAATGCTCAACAGCGGCAATGTTGGCCACATGCTCGGCTGTACTTCGGGACGACTCGATCAACTCATGAAGAAGCGGGCGGGGCAGGACAGTGTCTTTCACTACCTGCCATTTTGCTTCGCGGGATCGTGGATTCTGCTGATGACCTGCCTGCTGCGTGGCAACCGGCTGACCTTGAATATGGACCTCGGTAAGATTGCCGCTGACATGCGAGCGGCAGCGCCGGATTATTTTCTGAACGTGCCCGCATTGCTGGAACGCATGCGGAAGGCAGTTGACGAGCAGTTGTGGAAGACGGGCGGCATGGCACTGAAGATTTACAGTAAGGCCAAAGGCGCGTGGGCACGAAAGCACGAGGCGAAATCGCGCGCCGGGGACGCGCTTTGGATTGCGCTGGCAAGCCGGCTGGTGTTTCCGACGATTCGCAAGAAGATGATCGGCCCCGGCCTGCGCGCGCTGATCTGCGGCTCGGCGCCGTTGAATGTCGATACCCAGCTCTTCTTTATGATGCTCGGGATTCCGGTGTTGCAGGTGTATGGGCTGACGGAGACGACGGCAATTTGCACGATGGACGATCCCGACGGGCGCGTGGTGCCGGGCCGCGCTGGGCCTGCGATTTCCGGCGTCGAGATGAAGCTGGCGGAGAATGAGGAGATCGTGGTGCGCGGGCCAAATATTTTTCCGGGCTACTGGAATCGTCCGGAGGAAACAGAGAAAGTACTCCGCGACGGCTGGTTTCATACGGGCGACCAGGGTGAGGTCGACGAGCGCGGAAACTGGAAGATTGTCGGGCGTATCAAGAATCTGATTATTCTCGGTTCGGGCCACAACATCGCGCCGGAGCCAATTGAAGACAAGATTCTCCAGCAGTTGCCGGGTGCCACGCAGGTCGTGCTCATGGGCAACGCGCGCGGATACTTGACGGCGCTGATCACGGGCAAGGTCGGCGGTGACAAGGTGCAGGAGGCGCTGAACGCCGTCAATCCGGGCCTGCCGCACTACAAGCAGGTGCGCGGCTTCCGCGTGATTGAGGAGCCGTTCACCATTGAAAGCGGGCTCTTGACGGCAAACGGAAAACTGAAGCGTGACCTGATCGCGCGGCGTTTTCAGAGCGAAATCGAGGCCATGTATGCGGCGGCGACGACGGCATGAAGGAAAAAGCCGCGAGTGACACCCAATGAGTGAAACGCCATGAATGAACATAAGGGCCAGACGCTATCGTGGCGGATCGTGAATGGCGCGATCGAGTTGACGCTGCATCGCGAGGCCTGCAATGAAATTGGCTCGCTGACGCTGGAAGAACTCGAGGGTTTTGCGCGCGCCTTGCCGGGATTAACCCGGGGAGCGCACGCTTTGATCATTCACTCGGCGCAGACCGCGGGATTTTCGGCGGGCGCGGATTTGCGCGAGTTGTACCGGCGTGGGCAGGGCATGGAGAAGGCGGAGGCTCTGCGGGGAGTGCGCGATTTTCTGGAGCGCATTCACGCCGTCATGAATGCGATTGACGCTCTTCCCATCACGACCATTGCCGCGGTTCACGGCGTTACGTTTGGCGGCGGTTTTGAGTTGGCCCTGGTCTGCGACATTATTATTGCGGACCGCATGGCGCGCTTTTGCTTTCCCGAGCTGCGGCTTGGGCTGATTCCGGGATTCGGTGGCATCCCGCGCCTGAAGCGCGATTTGGGCAATGCCGTGGTGCGCGACCTGCTTCTGACTGGGCGCAGTTTCAACGTGATGAAGGCGCAGCAGATTGGGCTGGTGAGCCAGATCGCCGCGGAAGGTGAGTCGCTGCGAGTGGCGTGCGGTACTGCCAGCCAGATCGGAAAATTTGACCCCGCGACGGTAGCTGCCGCGAAGAAGTTTGTGAAGCCGATTCCGTACGAGGAATTGAAGCGCGAGATCGATATTTTTTGCGACCTGTATCAGCGGCCGGCCGTCGAAGAAGGATTGCGGAGGTTTGTAGAGAACGAAGGGCCGCAGCCCTACCTGCCCTGATTCGTAACTGAAAATTTTGCGATTTGTAATTTTGAAAGGCGCAGTAACAACGGACATGCAAACTGCCGACCAGACTTTAGATGAAATATTGAACCTTGCCGCGGCGCACTTCAAGGTGTCGCGCGAAAAGCTCACGCCCGACGACGACTTCTTCAAGACGCTCGGCATCGACAGTCTCCAGGCGCTTGATTTGCTCACGCGGATCGAGCAGCATTTCCGTATTGAGTTGCCCGACTATGAGTTGCAGGGCGTGTCGGACTTTCGCACTTTGGCACAAAGAATTCAGTCGCGGCTGTGAGGTGTGTCTCGCCACAGGGTCACGGAGTCGCGGAGAAAGTCTTTAATTCTTGTGCTCGTGGGCCGAGCTCATCAACCATATTCAATATGACATTCTGGTACACTTCCTTTTTTCTTGGTGTCTCTGTGTCTCCATGGTGAGATAACAATCTGAATGCTTGATCTCCATCAATATGCCAGCCTGGGCGCGGCATTGAATGCGGCCCTCGAACGCTGGCCCAACGAGACCTGCCTGATTGAAGCCGATCGCGACCGCGAGAAGGTTCGGCTCACATATTCCGACTTCAAGGAAATGGCGAAGCCACTGTGCCGCGCACTGCAAGATGCGGATTTTAAAGAGGGCGACCGCGCGGCGATTATCATGACGAATCAGTCCAAGTGGCTGATTTCGGCGTATTCGATCTTTTTTTGCGGCGGCGTACTTGTTCCGCTCGATTACAAGTTAACAGCGGTAGAGCATTTGCAGTTGCTGGCGCATTCGAAGGCGCGCTTTCTGATTGTCGAATATTACCTGTGGCGCGCGATCACTCAGTCGCCAGATTTCTCCAGTCTCGCGACCGAGATTGTGCTCGTCACCGAAGCTCCTGCAGGCGCGGATTTGCGCGGCGCTTATCGCTGGGAGGAATTCCGACGCAAGGGCGACCCGGTGTTTGTGGCGCGACAGCGCGAAGACACGGCTTGCATCGTGTACTCATCTGGAACCGGCGGGCGGCCGAAGGGTTGCGTGCTTACGCACGACGCTTACCTCGAGCAGTGCACCGCTTTGACGGCGTGGTATCCGTTCTGGCCGGGGGTGCGCTATTTGAGCATCCTGCCGACGAATCATGCGATTGACTTCATGGTCGGCTTCATCGGGCCGTTCGTTTGCGGAGCCTGCGTGGTGCACCTGCGAACCCTGCGTCCGGAGTTTGTGCGCGATGCATTTGTGCGTTATCGCATTACTTATGTGAGCCTGGTTCCGATGGTGCTGAAAAATCTGGAGCGCGGACTGCGGGCAAAGTTCGACGAGTTGCCGCCCAGGAAACGATGGCTGCTGGACCGCTTGATTGCTCTGAACAAGAGATTGACGCGCGGCCGGGCGCGAGTTGCGCTGAGCCGGCGATTGCTGCCGCAAGTGCACAAGGCATTTGGCGGAGAGTTGCTGGCGCTGATCGTGGGTGGCGCGTTCACCGATCCCGCAACCATGCAGTTCTTCTACGATCTTGGAATTCCGGTGACGTGCGGCTATGGACTGACCGAAGCTTGCACGGCGGTTACGCTGAACGATCTGAAGCCGTTTCGCGCGGACACGGTCGGCAAGCCGCTGCCCGGAAGTGAAGTGCGCATTCTCAGTCCAGACGAAGACGGGATCGGCGAGGTCGCGGTGCGCAGCCGTTCGGTGATGTCGCACTATCTCGACGATCCGGAGATGACGGCACAGACGATTGTCGAAGGCTGGCTGCTGACGGGCGATCAGGGACGGTTTGACGGCAACGGACACCTGCAACTGTTCGGGCGCAAGAAGAACATGATCGTCACCGAGGGCGGCAAGAATATCTATCCCGAGGATATCGAGTCTGTCTTCGACGGGTTGGCGGTGAAGGAATACTGTGTCTTCGCCGCTAATTTCCTGTGGCCACAGAAGACGCTCGGTAAGGAAATGCTGGTGCTGGTGATTCGACTGGAGCAGAATCAGCAGTTTGACGAGGCGCTGCGTGAGGAGGTTGCGGCCCGTAACCGGCGCTTGCCGGACTTCAAGCGAGTGGGCGGATACCTGGTGTGGGAGAAGGATTTTCCGCGAACGGCTTCGATGAAGATCAAGCGCGGAGAACTCGCGGAGGAGATGGGGAAGAGTGCGTCGCGCGAACAGATTGTTGGAATATAGTCGCGAGTGGCTAGTTGCTAGACGCTAGTTCTCTCGAACGATTACGCGCGCAACACTTGGCGTCGAACCTGCTAGCAACTAGCAGCTAGTAACTGAGAACTGGAATGAATGAAGCATTGCTCGCCATCATCAATCCGGCTGCGGGCGGCGGGAGATGCCGCGATCAGGTGGCAACGGCATTAGAGCGGCTGCGAAATTCGGGGCTTGCGATTGAGACCGTGGAGACCAGTGGTTCGGGAGACGCTACCCGACTGGCGCGGCAGGCTTACGCGCGCGGATATCGCAAGTTCATCGCGGTGGGTGGCGATGGCACTTCTTACGAGATCGTGAACGGTCTCTTTCCTGATTCTCAGAGTTCGTCGCGCGATTTGTCGGCGCAGATTCCGACGCTGGCGTTTTTGCCATTGGGAACTGGCAACTCTTTCCTCCGCGACTTCAGCGATCCGAAAGCTCCAGATCGCGGCCTTTCCCACGCGATGCGATCGCTGGAGGCTGGCACTTCGCGGGCTTGCGATGTACTTCGACTTACGCACAAACAGGGGCAGCTTTACTACATCAATCTGGCGAGCATGGGCTTTACGGCAGATGTTGCGGCGATGCGGCAGCGGCAGTTTGTTGGGCTGGGGCACGCCGGTTATTTCCTGGCGATCTTTGTTTGTCTGGCGCGCCTGAAGCGGCGGCCTTTTCCCGTGCGCGTGAATGGCGAGGGCGAATTCGATGCGCGTCCCTGCTTGTTCCTGACCTTCAACAACAGCAAGTTTACGGGGGGAACGATGATGATTGCGCCTGATGCCGTCACCGACGATGGATTGATTGAGTATGTGCGCTGGGGACCGATTGGACGAATCGGGTTGATCCGCAATCTCTCCACGCTGTATGACGGAACGCATACCAGGCATCCGCTGGCGGAGCGAAAGGCCGTGCGACGCGTAGAGTTCCAGCTTGGTGGTCCAGTCGACGTGATGATCGATGGCGAAGTGCTGGCTCTGGAATGCCAGGCGATCGACGTTTTGCCTGCGGCATTGCGCGTCGTGGTATAAGAATTCCATGTCACAAGAGAGACAGCAGCGGCGAAGAGAAGAGGCGGCGATTGCCGCGGGCGCAAAGCCGATGTCGAAGCAGCGGCGCGTCGTTTACGGCCTGTTGATCGTGGCCGCTTTTGGACTGGCATATTTTCTGGGCACGCAAAGTAGAAATGTGCGGTACATCCAGAAGGTGCTTGGACAGCGCAAGTATGACGCGTTTGCGAAGTGCCTCAGCGATCGCGGCGTGCAGTTCTATGGAGCGTATTGGTGTCCGCATTGCATCGAGCAGAAGGAGAAGTTCGGGGCGTCGATCGACGAGGTTCCGTACATCGAATGCGGCGTGAAGGGCGATACGCGCGCGAAGACGCAGGTTTGCAAGGATGCCGGCATCACGCATTATCCGACATGGCAATTTCCGCCGACGGGCGAGCGCGTGGAGCGCGTGTTTACGCTGGAAGAGTTGCGCGATCGAACCGGGTGTTCGCTGCCATGAGCGAGATTTCGAGACACCTGATGACGGCGATTGCGATTCTGGCGGTCTGCGGAATTGCCGTTTCGTCGGTTGCGTTGCAACGGCATTATGCAAAATCGAAGACCGAGTTTTGCGATGCGGGTGAAACTTTCAACTGCGACATCGTGAATCGCAGCGAGTATTCTTCGCTCCTCGGAATTCCGGTGGCGCTGATTGGAATGCTCGGATATGGCGCGATTGCGGGGCTTGCAACTGTGTACCGCGAGAGAAGTGAAACCGCAAAGGTTCTCTCTGCGGGCGCGGCCGCGGGTTTGGCTTTTGCGCTCTATCTCACTTACATCGAAGGATTCGTGCTCGGTGTCTGGTGCATTTTGTGTCTTGGATCGCTCGGGGTGATTTCTTCGATTGCAATTCTTTCGGGCCTTGTTTGGCGAACGCGCGCGGCGGAACGATGAATCACGCCTCCCTCGTCTTGCGGTCCGCGATGTTTTTCTGATTCGTGCTTCAACAATCTTCTTACTTCATGTTTCCATTCAGACAAAACAAACTGAAGAGCGATCTGCCTGAGATTGCCGTACCGATCGCTGGCGGAACGCTTCACCTGCATGAGTTGCGCAGCCGCATTTTCAAGAATTCTCGATTCTTGCGGGTGTGGACTCCGGCCGGCTATGGCGAGCCCGCGGGAACGCGTTATCCCGTGCTTTATCTCAATGACGGGCAGAATCTGTTTGAGGCCTCGACCGCATTCGGCGGAGTGCACTGGCAGGTGGGCGAGACCGCGAGCCGCCTGATTGCCGAAAAGAAAATCCCGCCGCTGGTGATCGTGGGCATCGACAATACCGGGAAGAACCGCATCCGCGAATACTTGCCTTGGAGATCGCCGGACGTGAAAGTGCTGATCGTTAAAGGCAAGCTCTATCCGAATTTCTTGCGGCGCGAGGTGATGCCTCTGGTGGAGAGCCGCTATGCGGTGCTCTCGGGTCCGGAAAATACCGGCTTGGGCGGATCTTCTTTGGGCGGCCTCATTACGCTTTACACACAGATTGCGGCACCCGGAGTGTTCGGACGACTGCTTGTTGAGAGTCCGTCGCTGGGGGTTGCGCACCGGAAGATTATTTATGAGTGCCGGCGTTTTCGAGATTGGCCGGAGCGCGTTTATCTGGGGATGGGAACGCGCGAATTGGGCGATATTAAGAAGGATGAGAAGATCGCGAGCGATGCGCGCGAACTAGCGGCGCTGATTGCTGGTGCGGGACTCGACGAGCACCGGCTCAAAGTAAACATCGAAGAGGGCGCTTCGCACTCGGAGGTTTCATGGGCCCGGCGGCTGCCGGGGGCGCTGGAGTTTTTATATGGCTAGAGCGAGGCACGCGCCCCTGGGCTGTAGGTTCGCATTGAATTTTCGCCCGCGAATCGTGTCTCTAACGCGTGCATCAAAAGAATGAGATCCACTGCCCAGGCCGGACCCTGGGTGTAAAATTTAGGGTTCACGATTCTCTTGGCTTTTTTCGCAGAAAGGAATTCTTTATGGCAACTATGGAAGCTCCCCCGCGCGTGTCGCCGCGTTTGCACGAAACTCCGTTCAAGAATGAGGCGTTTGTCGATTTTACTCGGGAAGAGAACGTCCGCAAGATGCGCAGTGCTCTCGACAAAGTTCGTGGGCAGCTGGGGCGCGAATACGATCTGATTATCGGCGGAAAGCGGACTAAGACCTCGGACAAGATCAAGTCCATCAATCCGGCGAAGCCGTCGGAGGTCGTGGGCGTTCATCAGAAGGCCGGCAAGGAGCATGTTGAGCCGGCGGTGCAGGCTGCGCTGAAGGCGTTTGCCACCTGGAGCCGCGTTCCGGTGGAAGAACGGGCGGCGTTGCTGTTTCGCGTTGCCGACGTGATGCGCGAGCGCAAGCTGGAATACATGGCCTGGCTGGTGTTTGAAGTCTCGAAAAATTGGCTTGAGGCAGATGCCGATATTTCCGAGACGATCGACTTCTGCGAGTTCTATGGACGTGAGGCGTTGCGTCTGGCTGGGGCTGAGCCGCCGATTCAGTTGCCGGGCGAGCGCGATACTTTGACCTATATTCCGCTGGGCGTGGGCGCGGTGATTCCGCCGTGGAATTTTGCCAGCGCGATCATGGCCGGCATGACGGTGGCTTCGATTGTTTGCGGGAATACGGTGATCCTGAAGCCTTCGAGCGATTCGCCTACGATTGCGGCCAAGTTTATTGAGCTGCTCGAAGAGTGCGGCCTGCCCGAGGGCGTGGTGAATTTCTGTCCGGGCGGCGGGGCGAGTTTTGGCGATGCCGTCGTCTCGCATCCCAAGGTTCGTTACATTGCGTTTACCGGATCGCGCGAAGTCGGATTGCACATCAATCAATCGGCCGCGCAACAACACCCGGGGCAGGTTTGGATCAAGCGCACGGTGCTCGAGATGGGCGGCAAAGACGCGATCATCGTCGATGCGGACGCCGATATCGATTCGGCGGTCGAAGGCGTGGCCTCGGCGGCGTTTGGATTTCAGGGACAGAAATGCTCGGCTTGCTCGCGCGCGATTATCGACGAGCGCATCTATGACAAATTCCTGGAGAAGCTGAAGGCGCGCGTCGAGAAGATTACCGTCGGCGACCCGGCGGCGAATCCTGGAATGGCCGCGGTCATCAACGAAGGCTCGATGAAAGACATTTTGAATTACATCGAGATCGGGAAGAAAGAAGGACGCCTGATTACCGGTGGGGCGCGGGCGACGGCGGCTGGCGATGGATATTTTATTCAGCCGACTGTGATCGCCGATATTCAGCCGAAGTCGAAGCTGGAGCAGGAAGAGATTTTTGGGCCAGTGCTGGCGGTAATCAAATCCCGGAATTTCGATCATGCGCTGGAGATCGCGAATGACACTGAATTTGGACTGACGGGCGCGGTGTATTCCTCGTCGCGCGAGAAACTGGATCGCGCAGTGAAGGAGTTCCACGTCGGCAACCTTTACTTGAACCGCAAGTGCACCGGGGCGATGGTGGGCGCGCATCCGTTTGGCGGGTTCAATATGTCGGGGACGGACTCGAAGGCGGGCGGGCCGGATTATCTGCTTCTCTTTACCCAGGGTAAAAGCGTGGGGGAGAAGCTGGCGTAGTCGAAGGCGGCGTGGACGCTTCAGCGGCTATAGCCGCGGGTGTTGGCGCAACTCGGATCGCAGCGCTGAAGCGCTGCGCCACCCGAAAGCTCAAAATATAAAGGCTGCCTTTCGGCGGCCTTTTTTATGTCAGATCGGAACCTGGTTTTCTATCCCGCTGAACGTTGCTAGACGGTCGCAGGCTGCGTCACGGGTGGGGCTGCGGCTGCGGCGGTTGCGGCGGCGGCCTCGTTCAGGATGCGATGGTGAATGGTGAAGAGCGCCAGCTCCAGACGGTCGGAGACGCCGATTTTATCGTAGACATTGCGCAGGTAATTTTTGATGACCTGCTCGGTGGTGCCGAGCTGGGTCGCGATCTCTTTGTTCTTGTAGCCCTGCACGATGAGGGCGACAATGCGCAGTTCTTTCGCCGTGAGGCGGTCGCGGACGCGCAGACCCACCATATCGTTTTCGGTCAACTCGCTGGGGACGGCCATGTCCTGCACCCAGGTTTCGCCGCGGGCAACTTTGCGGACGCAGTCGACCAGCGCCGGGCTGGTCACGTTTCGATAGACCACGCCGTGGGCGCCAGCGGCCATGTAGCGCTGGGCGCTTTCGCCGGTATCGGCGAGTACGACTACGCGCGTCTTATTGCGGTTGGCCGCGCTCAGGACGGAATTGAAGTCGGAGTGGAAACCTCCGGCGATGACGAGCACGGCAGCGCGGAATTTATCGAGCGCCATGAACATCTGCTCGGCGGTTTGGGCCTGCGCCACGATGCGCATTTCGTCTTCTACGGCCAGAACTTTGGCGATGCCCGCACGAAAGATGGCCTGATTGTCGGCCAGAATCAGTTTCAGCATAAAGTCGCTCCCGAGTTACGAGTTGCGCACAAATTCGTATGAGTCAATGACGCAGGCGACGCCCCGGTTTTCGGAGTCTTTACCCGCGGGCTCGTCGGTTCGCACGACGCGGCCGTTGCAATGGATGGTCACGTTTTCCTTGCCGCCAGTCACTTCAGGCGGCAGGGTGATGTCGAATTCTACGGGCGAGCCAACCTCGAGCGATGAATCAGCCTTGATGTAAACGCCGGCTGCGCTCAGGTCGCCAGTGATTCCGCTCGCTTCGGCGGAATTATCTTCTCTATGAATCTTGATCGGCAGATGCAGTGGAAATCTTTTTCCGGTACGGGCTTCAGCCACAACGCCTCCTCTGCTCGCTTACGTGGGGGACTCTACCAATGGATGGAACCAAAGAAACTCTTCCAGCCCTGAGCCTGTTGAGCAGCTAAGGGCGTTATATCACGGAAAACCTCTCGAAAAGAAGGGGTTAATTACCGAAGTAACGAGGTAGGAAGTAGATACCTCCCGGTGAAAAGGGGGTAAAAATCGGAGAAAAATTTGATGGGCAGGGTCCAATTTTACTGCGGCGAAGGGACGCTGGAGGGTTGAGTCTGGACGATTGGCTCCATGATGAGAGCGTGATGCCGGCGGCGCAGCACCCGTTTGCGATTCGATTCTTGCAGCGGCGCCCCAGCAGCGATTGCGCAGAACACATAAAAGATGGCTGCGTTGGCCGGGATCTGCAGGTTGAAGTCGAGAGCGCTGTGAACAAGAATGCCGACAACCCCAAGCAGTGCGGACGCGGTTAATGCTCCGGTTGCGGTTTCGGTCCAGTTCTTCAGCTTGGACGCGGCTTTGCGGAAAAGCAGCGTAAGAAACCACGCGGCAATCAGAAATCCGGCAAGGCCGGTTTCGACCAGGAGTTGCAGGTAGTCGTTGTGCGCCTGGTTGACGAAGAACGTGGTATAGAAGCTGCGGAACGGCGGATAGACGGTTGGGAACGTCCCCAGGCCCCAGCCGAGGATGGGACGCTTGAACAACATGCGCAGGCCATCGCGATCGATGGACATGCGCATTCCGCCGGTGACTTCCTCGCGGGCCTCGGTGTGGATGCTGACCAGGCGGTGAGTCACTTCATTGCCGCCGAGCCAGACCAGGAATCCGATGACGACCAGGAGAATGCCGCCCAGCACCATGGCATTCTTCCAGTTGCCCTGACGGGAGCGCAGAAGAAGAACAGCGAGAACGATCATCTGAACGCAGAACGCGAGCATGCCGCCGCGGGAGCCGCAGAGGAAGATGCTGCCCGCCATGAGAGCGGCGATAGCGGCGACGATGAGGCGGCGGTTGCCATCGGTGAAGCGCGAGACCGCGAGAACGATGGGGAACGGCGTGAGAAGTTCCATCAGTCCAGCGTAGTGATTGTGATTGACATAGGAGCCGTAGATCCAGCCGCCTTGGGCGGAAGGCCAGATCCATAAGAGCTTTCCGTTGGGAGCGATGCCCTGGAGGATGGCCAGCCCAGCGACGATCGCGCCGTAGGCAGTGATGACGTTAGCCATTTCTTCAAACTGCGTGGATCGGTGCAGCGATTGCGTGATCACGAACGCGATCATGCCGTAGGCTGCATAAAGAAGGATGTGGGTGTAGGTGACGTGGCGATAGGCGGAGGTGCCGGTGATCCATTGCACGACAGCGAGCGCGAGAAATGCGGCCATCGGAAAGAAGAGCGCGTTACCGGTGATTTCGAGTTGATGATTGATCCATTGGCGTGCGGCCCAGGCGACGACAAGGGCCATGGCGGCAGCTTCGAGGGCGAAGATGGTCCAGGGCTCGACGGCGCCGAAGGCGAGTGGCGCGAAGAGCAAAACAACGCCGCTTGCGCCGAGGAGCACGTTATTCGTGAAGCGGGGCTTCGCGTGCTTGACGACCGGCGCGGGTTCGGGTTGAACGGCTACTGTCGCTGCGGCTGAACTCACTGCGTGGCCTTGGAGTCATCGCTCGCGGCGTCCGAGGAATCGTCCGGGGAAAGCTGAAAGTCGTTGAGCCAGAGCTTGCCGCGAATTGGGCTCCCGGCCGGGAAGCGCTCGATGGCGAGGGTGAGCAAGGTGGTCGTGTCGGGCGTCGTGATCTGGGAGTGAACTTCCTTCCAGAAATCGGCGTCGTTGAGGGGATCGCTGATGTAGAGCGGGGCCCCGGTATAGGCATCGCGCAGGACGATTTCAGGGCCGCCTGCGCCTTCGAAATCCGCTGATTTGTAGTAGGCGGAGAAATCGTAGGTGGTGCGACCGTGCACCGGGATGATTTGCTGCACGCCGGCGTCGGAGATGCCCGGGCCTTCAAAGGTCAGCGAAAGCGAGCGGCGGCCCTGGCGGAAGTCGCTGGAATCGAGAAGTGGGCGGACGCCATTCCGATTGGCATAGGTCCAGTCGAATCCACCGTTGAGAATATCGAGATTGAAGTCACCGTTGACGATCAGGTTGTCGTCGGTGGGCAGATAGGCAGAGAGGCCAAGACTGCCGGCGGCTTGTTCCCAGGCCGACATGGCGGCGTCGGGGCGGTGGACGGCGATGAGGTAGCGAATGTATTCGAAGAGGTGCGAGTTATCGAATTTTTCGTGCAAGCTGCTGAGGCGCTCCCAGGTTTGCATCGCGCCCGCGGTTTCCTGCTTGCTGACGAGGAGCGAGAGAAATGCGAGAAGCTGATCGGTGCGGGCGGGAACAACGGTTTGCAGCAAGGCGTTGGCATCCGGGCGGACCCGCCAGCAAGACTGAAGCGCGGCGTCCTGCAATGAGATGTCGTTGGCGATGACGACGCTGAACTCGCGGAGGGCACGGTCGATATCGCCATCGACGAGGAAGAAATTCGCGGCCTCCCACGCGACATCGGGAGCCGTCGGTTCAGATTGCAGAGCGCGCTCCAGGGCAGCCCGTTGGCCTTCAAGGTTGCCGGCGACCTGGTATTGCGCGGCTAGATCGAACCAGTAATGCGCGTCGTAGGGATTAAGCCGGACAGCGGACTGAAAACTGGCGATGGCCGACTGCGGATCATTGGCGACGAAGGCGAAATAGCGGCCAAGGCGATGATGATAGTCGGCATTGCCGGGCGACAGGCGCGTTGCCAGCTGGAGCTTTGGCAGATCGGAATGCGCCGCCAGAGCGGTGGCTACGAATTCACGCGCGGTCAGCAAGAGGTAAATGACCGCAAAGAGCGCAAGGCCTGCGAAGAGTTGTTTACGTTGCCGTTCTGAAAGAGAAGTGGCCATTCTTCGAATTTGCCGGTCCGGTGCGCTGGACCGGCGAAAACCATTGCTGAATCTGGTTGCGCTTCCGCCTTGGCCAGATTCGGAAATTCAAAAATTCACACACGCCCGCGAGCGCGCCTATGCCGTCGCGCCAGTTGCTTTCGGCTGCGTCTCGGCAGCTGCTTCGGGCGTTTCTTCCTGATAGTAATGACCGTATTTGCCCTGATACTCGTAATAGTAGTAATAGTCGGGCGAAGTCAGGTCGACCGCGTTGAGCAGGACGCCGGCGACATGGGCGTTCACCTGCATGAGAATGTCACGCGAACGGCGCAGTGCCTGCTTGGTCGTTTGGCCAGAGCGGATCACCAGGATCGTGGCGTCGGCGCGCGGCGAGAGCACGACCGCATCGGTGACGGAAAGTGTCGGCGGCGTGTCGATGACGATGTGATCGTACTGCTCGCGCAATTCGGTAAGCAGTTCACGCATGTTCGACGAGGCCAGCAATTCGGCGGGATTTGGCGGCGGGCTGCCCGCGGGCAGAACAAAAAGATTGGGCAGCACCGGAGACGCGACCACCGTCTGCTGGATAGTTGCGCTTCCAGTAAGGACATTGCTGAGGCCGCTGCGTGGGCCCATCCCAAGAGTCTTGTGGACGCTGGGTCGGCGTAGATCGGCGTCGATGAGCAGGACGCGCGTGCCCTTCTGCGCGAGCACGATGGCGGTGTTGATGCTGGTGGTGGTCTTGCCTTCCTGGGGGCGAGCGCTGGTTACGAGAACAACTTTCGGAGGAGCGCCGAGGTTGGAAAGCAGAAGCGAAGTTCGCAGCGCGCGATAGGATTCGGCCATCTGCGATTGCGGGCGAACCTGCGTGACCATTTCCACGGCTTCTTTCGAAGACGTGAGAGCCAGGCGCGTGCCCGAAGGTCCACGATTGGTCGTCTTCGAGCCAAGCGGAATCATGCCGAGCGAAGGCAGCGCGGAGATGGCCTGCGCCTGCTCTGGCGTACGGACGGTATTGTCCATATTTTCAAGTAAGAACGCGAGGCCGATGCCGGAGATCGAGCCGAGCACCAGCGCGAAGGCCAGGTTGCGGGGAATGTTCGGCTCACTGGGCGCGGTCGGAACGCGGGCGGCGTTAATGATGCGGAAGTTGTTCGACCGCAGTCCGGCAGTGACCCCGGCTTCCTTGAGTTTCTCGAGCAGGCCTTCGTAGAGGGTGCGGTTGGATTCCACGTCGCGCTTGAGCAGGCTGTATTCGATGGCACTCTCGTTGAGCTTGTTGGCTTCCTGCTTCTGCCTGTCGAAGGCTCCGCGCAACATGGTTTCACGCTGGAGGGCGGCCTGGTATTCACCTCGAAGGTGGTCCACGGCCTTGTTGACCTCACCCTGCACCTGGCGATCGATTTCCTTGAGCTGGTTATTGAGCTGCGCAACTTTCGGATAGGCGGGACCAAGCTGCGTGCTGAGTTCGGCAACCTGGATGCGAAGGTTCGCCTGCTGCTCGCGCAGCTTATCGAGGAGGCTGGAGCCATTTCCGCCGCCCACCGCGTCGGCGATGATGGCCGCCGCGACTACTTCCGGATCGCTCGATTGCGTCTGGCGATAAACCGCTTCCTTCTGCATGCGATCCGATTCGGCAGCCGTCATCTCCTTGTTGAGTTCGTCCAGCTTCTCGGTGGTGATGTTCTGTTTTTCATCGATGCCGAGAATCTCGTGCTCTTTCTGGTAGCGGACGAGTTTTTCCTGCGAGGTTTCGACCTTCATTTGCAGATCGACTAGCTGCTTGGAGAGCCAGTCGGAGGCCTGCATGGTGGATTCGAACTTGGTCTTGAAATTTTGTTCAACGTAGGTGGCCGCCAGCGTATTCACGGCATTGGCCGCGAGCTGCGGATCGGTGCTGTTGTAGTGAATCTCGATGATGCGCGTGTTGGGAATGAGCGCGACGCGAAGGTTGCCCCGGAAGGCGCCGAGCAGAGCCGAAGTACGGTTGGAATCGCTCTGCATCGGATCTGCGACCAGGTTCGGGAGTTTTTGTTCGGGATGGCCGCCGAACTCGGGGCGCTTATCGAGATTAAGCTGGCGCACCACCTGGAGCGCAAGCAGATCGCTTTGCAGAATGCGGACTTCGGTGTCGAGGTCGCTCTGGTCGTAATAGTCGACCACCGGCATCGAGTCTTTGAAGGTGATGAGATTGGAATCGGCTTTATTCACGACGATCTGTCCAACCGCCTCGTAGACGGGCGTCTGGCGCAGGCTGGCAATGGCAACGGCGACAAAAATGCCAACCACGACGCCGGTGACCAGCCATTTTCTCTTGATGAGAACGCGGAGATATTCACGCAGAGTCGATTCCTGCGCAGGCAAAACGTTATAAAGCGCGGAGCCGATCGGCTTGAGGAGTTCAGCCGGTTCGCTGGGCTGCAGCTCGCGCAAGGCGTCGCCGTTTCGGGGGATTAGCGGACCCAATGCCATCGTGCCTATTCTCCGGCCGCCGAGACGCGGCAAGCCGCATCTCCATGATGAATCCAGCGTGCGGCAAGCCGCTCTGTGGACCGCTGTTTGCGTTTCTTACGGCCGCATTCATGCCAACCGGCAGGTTCACGGCACAAAGAGCGGAACGTTGTATTGAAAATTTGCCTGATTCTAGCATTCGATTTCCATTGCACGATCCAAAAAGTGCACTAGCCATTGTTCTCTCTTGATTCCTCCCCCTCCCTGTGGAAATGTACCCAGGGCTACACTGGCGGGAGAAGAACGCAGCGACTACACTCTGTCCCAATTACACGCTGTCCCGTTGCAGGTTGCTCCGTTACACGTTGTTCCGTTGCACCAGGATTTTCTCGCCATGATTTCGAAGGAACAGGGAACAAAAAAGATGATCGACTGGTCGCAGGAAACGATATTGGTCACCGGCGGCACCGGATCGTTTGGGAAAAAATTTGTCGAGATCATGCTGCGCGACTACCGGCCGCACAAACTGGTGATTTTGAGCCGCGATGAACTGAAGCAGCATGAGATGCGGACCAGCGGCTTCGACCATCCCAACCTGCGCTATTTCATTGGGGACGTGCGCGATGCGGAGCGGTTGAAACGGGCGTTCGGAGGCGTCACGGTGGTAGTCCATGCAGCGGCGCTCAAGCAGGTGCCGGCGTGTGAATACAATCCGTTCGAAGCGATCCAGACGAACATCATGGGCGGCCGCAACGTGATCGATGCAGCAATCGACGCGGGCGTGCGCCGCATTCTGGCGCTCAGCACGGATAAGGCGGTCAATCCGATTAATCTTTATGGCGCCACCAAGCTGTGCGCCGAAAAAATGTTTGTGCAGGCGAACGCGTACGCGGGCGGCCGCGATACCCGTTTCAGTTGCGCGCGCTATGGGAATGTGGTGGGCAGCCGTGGAAGCGTGATTCCGGTCTTCATGGAGCAGCGGCGGCGCGGGAAGATTACGATCACCGATCCGCGCATGACGCGCTTCTGGCTTACGCTGGAGCACGGCGTGAATTTTGTGATTCGCTGTCTGGAGCAGATGCATGGCGGCGAGATTTTTGTGCCGAAAATTCCCAGCATGCGCCTTGTCGATCTGGCGGAGACGATCGCGCCCGGATGCGAGGTGGAGTACATCGGGATCCGTCCGGGAGAAAAACTGCATGAGGTGCTGATTTCGGAGGATGAGTCCCGGCAGGCGCTCTCGACCGAAGAGATGTTCGTCATTCAGCCCGCCCATCCCTGGTGGAAGCGCGAGAACTGGGTCGACGCGCAGCCGCTGCCGGAAGGCTTTCGGTATTCCAGCGATAACAACGAGCAGTGGCTGACACGGAGCGAACTGGAAGAACTGGTCGCGCCGGAAGCCAGGCCGCTCGCGTTTTCGATTTCTGCGTAGTATGCCTTCCTCGCCGCCAAAGCTCGACAAGCTGGGAATCCATGGTGGCCCTCCCGTTCGCGAAAAATTGTTGCCCTATGGCCGTCAGAGCCTGGACGAAGGTGACATTCAGGCGGTGGTCGATGTGTTGCGGTCGGATTGGCTGACGACGGGGCCGAAGGTTGGCGAATTTGAAGAAGCATTTGCCGCCTGGGTGGGCGCGCGGTACGCGGTCAGCTTCAGCTCCGGGACAGCCGCTTTGCATGGAGCGGCATTTGCGGCGGGCCTTGGCCCGGGCGACGAAGCCATCACTACCCCACTCACATTTTGCGCAACCGCGAATTGCGTTTTGTATCAGGGTGCGACGCTGATCTTTGCCGACGTTTGCACGGACACGCTTAATCTCGATCCGCGTGAAGTCGCGAGAAAACTTTCCCCGCGCACCAAAGCCATCGTCGCGGTCGATTACTCGGGCCATCCCGCGGAGCTGGATGAATTGCGGCGGATCGCGGAGTCAGCAGGAGCACTGCTGATCGAAGACGCCTGCCATGCGCTGGGAGCGGAATATTGCGGTAAGCGCGTGGGTGGACTCGCGGACATGACGGTCTTCAGTTTCCACCCGGTGAAGCATCTCACGACCGGGGAGGGCGGCATGGTGACTACCGACGACCTTCGGTTGGCGGAGACGCTGCGGCGGTTTCGTAATCATGGCATTAGCAGCGAGGCGAGGGATCGACAGGAAGCGGGCCAGTGGTTTTATGAGATGACTCTGCTTGGATTCAATTACCGGCTTACCGATATTGCATGCGCGCTCGGACTCGCGCAGATCGAGAAGCTTGAAGCGAATCTGGCCCGGCGGCGGGAGATTGCCGCGGAGTACACGCGGGCGTTTGCGGATTTGGGCGGAAGCGAGGCGGATGAGAATGCCTCTCTTACTTTGCCGGCGGTGCGCGACGATGTGAATCCAGCGTGGCATCTTTATCCGATTCGGCTGAATCTGGATTCACTCTTCGTGGATCGCGAGGAAGTTTTTCGCGCTCTCCGGGCGGAAAATATTGGAGTGAACGTTCACTACATTCCGGTTCACCGGCATCCGTATTATCGCGAGCATTTTCCGGCGGTCTCGCGCAAGGGGAGTTGTCCGGTGGCCGAGGACGCTTATGAACGGCTGATCAGTTTGCCCATGTTTCATGCCATGACGGAGCAGGATATCGCGGATGTCATTCGCGCCGTTCAAAAAGTGATAGCCCACTATACGAGGAAAAAAGATCAAGTACGGGAACAAGATCGGGGAGAACTTGCGCAACGGCACGGATGATATGGCGGACTGGAAGGATTATCGGGGGTTGGTGGTCGGATGCGGTTCGATCGGCCGGAGGCATGCCGGGAATCTGAAATCTCTCGGATTGCGGCAGTTGGCTTTCTGCGACACGAATCCGGAAGCATTGAAGCAATGCAGCGAAGCGGCCGAGGGGGAATGGTTTTCCGACTATCGCGAGGCGCTGAAAAAATTCAAGCCCGATCTGACGCTGATTTGCACCCCGCCGGTGTGTCACGTGGATGAGGCTCTGGCCGCGTTGCAGGCTGGATCTCACGTCTTTATCGAAAAGCCGTTGTCGCACGAATCGGGCGGCGTACAGGTGCTGATCGCCGAGGCGCGGCGGCATGACCGCAACGTGCAGGTCGGATACAACCTGCGTTTTCACCCAGGACTGCTGATTCTGAAAGAACTCGTCGACTCCGGAAAAATCGGCCGCGTGCTTTGGATGAACGTCGAGGCCGGGCAGTATCTGCCAGACTGGCGGCCGTGGCAGAACTATCGCGAGAGCTACAGCGCACGCCGGGATCTGGGTGGCGGCATCATTCTCGATGGCTCGCACGAACTGGATTACATCTGCTGGATGATGGGCTGGCCGACGGAAGTGAGTTGCCGCGCCGAGCATCTCTCGAGCCTGGAATTGGACGTTGAGGATTCGGCGTGGATTTATCTGACCTTCGCGGATCGGCGGCGCGCCGAGCTTCATATCGATTTCGTGCAGCGTTCCTACACCCGCACCTGCAAGATTGTTGGGGAATCGGGAACGGCGCTGTGGGATTTCACTTCGCAGGAGGTGCGCTGGTTCTCCGCGCAAGACGGGGCCTGGCAGACCATTCCCTACAAATTCGAAATCAATGACATGTACGTGACCGAGATGCGCCACTTTCTGAAATCGCTTGGCAGCGGAACGGGGCCGCTGGTCGATCTCGAGCAGGGACGCGACGTGATTCGGGTGGTGGAGGCGGCGAAGAGATCTTCCACGGAAGGACTGCCGCAAAAATTGAACTGGACGAGCGAAAACGTTGCGGGACCTGTGGTGGTCGTCGTCCAGGCGCGCATGGGTTCGTCCCGGCTGCCGGGAAAGAGTCTCGCTGAAATTGAAGGGCGCCCGATGTTGTGGCATGTGGTGGAGCGTGTGAAGCGGGCTTGCCTGGTGGATCGCGTGGTTGTAGCGACTTCGACGGCGCCCGCGGATGACGCCATTGAAGCCATGTGCAACGAAAACGGCGTGACCTGTTACCGCGGCAGCGAGGATGACGTGCTCGACCGCTATTACATGGCGGCGCGCGCGGAGAAAGCGGCGCAGGTTGTGCGCATCACGGCGGATTGCCCCCTGATCGACCCCGAGGTGATCGACCGTGTGGTACGGCGCTTCCAGCGCGGCGATGTCGATTACGCCGCGAACTTCATGGTGCGCACCTATCCGGATGGCCTGGACACGGAAGTCTTCTCGTTTTCGGCGCTCGAGCGCGCATGGCATGAGGCGACGCAAAGTTCGGAACGCGAGCATGTGACGCCCTATCTGCGGATGGGAAAATTCAGGACTGCCAACGTTGAGTGCGACTCGCTCTCGTTGTATCAGCACTATCGCTGGACGGTGGACGAAGTAGAAGATCTCGAGTTCATTCGCGCCGTCTACCGAGCCATGCGCGGAAAAGAAAAATTCGGCATGCAGGATGTTCTTGAGCTGCTCGAAAAAAATCCTGGCCTCGAGAAAATGAATTCAGAAATCGTCTCCAATCGCGGATATTACAAGAGCCTCTTCCAGGAAGCTCACGCCATGGCGGCGCGGCCGCGGCCGATTACGAAATCGCTGGCGTGGCTCGAACGGACCGAGCAGGTGATTCCTGGATGTTCGCAGACTTTCAGCAAAGGATCGAACCAGCATGTGCGCGGCGTCGCGCCAATATTTCTGGCCAAAGGCAAGGGCTATCGCGTGTGGGACGTCGACGGCAACGAATACATCGATTACATCCAGGGACTGCTGCCGAATATTCTTGGCTATGCGCATGAAGGCGTGAATGCGGCGGTCGCGGAGCAACTTGCGCAAGGGCATAGTTTTTCGCTGCCCCATCCGCTCGAGGTGGAACTGGCCGAGCGCTTGATCCGGATTATTCCCTGCGCGGAGAAGGTGCGCTTCGGAAAAAATGGATCGGACGCGACCTCCGGCGCGGTGCGCGCCGCACGCGCACTTACCGGACGCGATCGCATCGCGTGCTGCGGATATCACGGCTGGCAAGATTGGTATATCGGGAGCACGACGCGAAATGTGGGCGTGCCGGGAGCCGTGCGCGCCCTTACGCATCCCTTTGTGTACAACGATCTCGGATCGCTGCAGAAGTTGCTGGAAGAGCGTCCGGCAGAATTCGCTGCGGTGATCATGGAGCCGGTGAACTTCATGCCGCCGGCAGCGGGTTTTCTGGAGGGCGTGAAAGATCTGGCTCACCGGCATGGCGCCCTGCTGATTTTTGACGAAATCTGCACCGGCTTTCATTTCGGATTGGGTGGCGCCCAGAAAAAATTTGGTGTGACGCCCGACATGGCGTGCTTCGGCAAAGCGATGGGCAATGGCTTCCCGATCTCCTGCGTGGTTGGCCGCGCTGACGTCATGAATATTTTCAAAGACATATTCTTCAGCTTCACCTTCGGAGGCGAACTCGCTTCGATGGCGGCGGCAATGAAGGTTCTGGATGTTCTGGAAACGACTCCGGCTCTCGCGCAGATCGAGGCCAATGGAAGAGTGCTGAAAGATGCGCTGAATGCGCTCGCCAAAGAAGCCGGGCTGCAAGAGCGCATCCGGTGTATCGGTTATCCCTTCTGGTCGCTGATCAAGTTTCTTGACGAGGAAGGCAAAGACAGTTTTCTTGTGCGAAGCCTGTTTACCCAAGAGTGCGTTAAGCGCGGGCTACTGCTGCTGGCGACGCACAATGTGACGGCCGCCCACGATCCGCTCGCGATTGAGAAGACGCTGAAAGTTTATGCCGAGGTTTGCAAGACAGTGGCAAAGTGGCTGAGCGACCGGGATCCGGAACAATATCTCGAAGGAGAGATGATTCAGCCTGTGTTTCGCGTGCGCGGATAATCAGTTGGAGATCTCGATTGGAACAGTCGGCTACACTCGCGGTCTTCGCGGAGAGCGGAGTCCAGGTCGGTACCGGTCACGTCATGCGATGTCTGGCACTCGGCCAGGCTTGGAAACGAGCGGGCGGAACCGTCGCATTCACGGTTAGAGAAGACTCGACTGGGCTTGTGGCGCGCATTCAACACGAGGGTTTCCAGGTCGATGTTCTGCGGGAAGGACGAAGCTTTGGCAGCGCAATTGAAGAACTCTTTCGCAGTTCCCATCCGTCCGCTGTTGTGCTTGACGGCTACGGTTTTGATACCCGAGAGCAGACGCTGCTGAAACATGCGGGCGTCCCGACGCTTTTTCTGGACGATTATGGGCACGCCAGCCATTATTCTGCCCGCTGGGTGCTGAACCAGAATTCATATGCCAGACCCGACATGTATGCGCAGAGGGACTCCGAGACAAAGTTGCTGCTCGGTCCCTCCTACGCGTTGTTGCGCGGTGAATTTCTACCCTGGATTTCCTGGAAGCGGGAGATTCCACCGCGCGCGAGCAAGGTTCTGGTCACCATGGGTGGCAGCGACGCCAGGAATGTCAGCTCCCGAATCCTGATGAGCCTGTCGGATCTGACAAAAGCTCAAGACGACGGCCTCGAAGTAGTGGTTGCGATCGGCAGCGCGAATCCGCATGCTGCCGCCGTACGGCGCGCGGCAGAACAAAGCTCATCCCGAATTCGGATCGTCCAGGACGCGCAGGACATGCCGGCATTGATGGCTTGGGCAGACATTGCTGTTGCAGCCGCAGGCGGCACTGTCCTCGAGCTCTGCTTCTTCGGAGTGCCTGCCTTGTTGCTCGTCGCCGCGGAAAATCAGCGCCAGGCAGCGGAGAGCCTGGCGCAATCTGGAGCCGCGGTTCACTCCGGTACGACAGAGGAGTTCAGTCAGGCGAAATTTCTCGGCGAGTTTCGAGCGTTACTCGACTCCCGCGACCGGCGGGATGCGATGTCCAGGAAGGGGCGCGAACTGGTGGATGGGCTGGGCGCGGAAAGGGTGTGTGGAGCGCTGATGGACCGCGAGTTGCGACTGCGGCATGCTCGCGAAAACGATTGCCGATTGCTTTTCGATTGGGCGAATGACCCAGTTACTCGCGCCGTCTCGTTTCACCCGGCACCCATCTCATGGCAAGAGCACACAAGCTGGTTTGCCGAGCGCCTTCGCGACTCTCAATCCGTCCTCTATATCGGTGAAACGGAGGCGGGGGCAGCGGTCGGCCAGGTTCGCTTTCAAATCCGGGGCGAGAGAGCCATGCTTTCGGTGAGCGTTGCCCCCGACTTTCGTGGAGCAGGCTGGGGAGCCGCGCTGATCTCTTTTTCCATGCGAGCGCTGATCCGCGAACATGCGGTGAACAGAATCGACGCTCAGGTCAAACCATCGAATGAGGCATCCGTTCGCTTATTCCGGAAGAGCGGGTTTCGGCAGCTTGGAACCGAAACGATCACCGGGCAGCCAGCGCTGTTTTTCTCATGGCAATGCAAAGTGGGTGCCTGTGCCGCCTGAGATCACAATCGGCACACGGCAGATCGGCGGCGGGCGTCCCACTTACATCGTTGCCGAACTTTCCGGAAATCATAACCAGAACTTTGAACAGGCGGTTCGCATCATCGGTGCGGCGAAGGACGCCGGCGCGGACGCCGTCAAGTTGCAGACCTACACCGCGGACACGATCACCCTGCGTAGTGACAAAGAGTGCTTTCGGGTCGGCGGTGGGACGCTCTGGGATGGTCGGACTCTTTACGGCTTGTATCAGGAGGCGTACACGCCCTGGGAGTGGCAGCCGAAACTGAAACAGGCGGCGGACGACCTGGGACTGCAATTATTCTCGAGCGCGTTTGACGATAGTGCGGTGGATTTCCTCGAAGACATGAATGTTCCGGTGCACAAGTTGGCTTCGTTTGAGTTGGTGGATATCGGACTCATTCGAAAGATGGCGCGAACCGGAAAGCCGCTCATTATGTCGACGGGCATGGCGAGCGAGAGCGAGATAGAAGAAGCTGTCCAAGCCGCGCGCGGCGCCGGCGCGAGCCAGATTGCATTGTTGAAGTGTACGAGCGCCTATCCCGCGCCACCGGAAGAGGCGAACTTGCGGACAATTCCGGAACTCGCGAGGCGGTTTGACTGCCCCGCCGGACTTTCCGATCACACCATGGGAATCGCAGCGCCGGTGGCGGCGATGGCGCTGGGAGCTTGCATCATCGAGAAACACCTGTGCCTGAGCCGTGCGGATGGCGGCCCCGACGGCGCGTTTTCGCTCGAGCCGCAGGAATTCAAGGCGATGGTTGAGTCGGTGCGAGTCGCCGAGAAGGCGCTCGGGTCCGTGCAGTTTGGAGCCGGAGCGCGGGAGGCGAGCGGCCTGCAATTCAGGCGCTCGTTGTTTGTGGTCGAACACGTAAAGCGGGGAGATGTATTTACGAAATCGAATGTACGGTCGATTCGCCCGGCTGCCGGACTGCACCCGCGCCATTTAGAGGATGTGATCGGTCGGCGCGCGTCCTGCGATATCGATCGCGGTACACCTTTGCAGTGGGATCTGGTGGGGAAGTGATCGGACGCGAATCCATAGTTCATAATCCTTAAGCCATGCGAGTTTTGCTTTTACATCCAGAAGACGATTTCGACGGGGCGTGGAAGAACCGGCGCTGGGACTGGATTGTCGATCTGGCGAGGGCGCCAAGAGCGTTTTATGAAGAACGCGGTGCGGCGCTCGGCTGTCCAATCTCCAGCATCTATGATCTTGCTCTTGGCGTCGAGGATGCGCGAGCTTGGCGGGAGTTGTTCGCGGGCGGGATGGGTCGCGTGGTCGATCGGTTTGGGATCGACTGGTGGGACGTCATCGGATTGTCTCTGCATCCCGACCTGCAGGATCTGCGGCTGGCCGCGCGGCTGGCGGGAAAACTTGGCCGCGAGTGTACGCTGACGGCGAGCCGGCCGTCGCTGATTGCAAACGGTGTGCGCACGCGATTAGGACTCCCGCTCGAGGTTCTCCAGTCGCGGCTGGACGCGCGCGTATGCAACCGCCTTGCGCGTTACAGAACAGCGGCGCGGAATCTGAGCCTCGACCAGATTCGCCAGGTCGCGCATGACAAATTCGATTCGCACTACCGATGGCGCAGGATGTTCGCGCCCGTGGCTGTGCGCTCGTCTGCGCCTGTTGTGTTGCTGCCAACCGCGTATTCGAACGTGAGCAAGACGGTTTTAAGTTATGCGCGGCTTTTGCCTGATCAGGAATTTCTGCTGGTGGTGGCGCGCGAATCGGGAGCGGTGGCGCGAGTGCCCGCCAATGTCCAGACGGCATCTCTGGCTGCGTTTGCTGATGGAAGATGCGATAGGAACGAATTGCAGGAACTGGAAGATCGTTGGGCGCAGCTTGAACGATCGCTTGGCGAGCGTGCGGAATTCGATCTTGCCGTGCGGCTCGGGATAGTAAAGCAGGGACTGGCATTTCTCCGCCGTGGAGTTTCTTTTCGCGATGCATGGAATCGGGTGTTCGAGAACTACTGCGTGGTTGGCTGCCTGAGCGCGGATGATTCGAATCCCTATACACGCATTCCCTTGATTCTGGCCGCCCGGCGCCATGTTCCGGCGGTTGCCTGCCATCATGGCGCGCTCGATTTTCGCATGGCGTTTAAGGTCCCGGAGTTTTCTGCATATTTGGCACAAGGCGAGATGGAGCGCGATTTCCTGCAGCGCGTTTGCAGTGTCGATCCGCAAATGATTCGCGTGGGAGCGGCGAGCACGCGCGCCGAGACCGCCGGCCTTTGGAGAAGAGATGCACCTTGGATTGTTTTCTTCACCGAGCCGTACGAGGCTGACTTCGGTCGTGCCGAGGCGATCTATCGCGAGATTCTGCCTCGCCTGTGCGCGGTGGCGCGGCAAGCCGGCAAAACTGTAGTGTTGAAGCTCCATCCATTTGAAACGATGGCGCAGCGCCAGAGGATGGTTCGCGCGAGCATTTCAGAAGCGGATCGCGAACTTGTGCGTATCGTCGATACGCCCCTCTCCACAGACATTCTCAGCCAGACGTGGTGCGCGTTAACGATGGAGTCGACCGTGGCGTGCGAATGCGCGTCGGCTGGAATTCCCGTTTTTCTGTTCGGATGGTTGAGGCATCCGTATTCGGGTTATACGCAGCATTATTCGCGCTTTGGGGTGGGGCGGATCCTGGATTCCGCGGATGACTTGCTTCAAATTCCGGTTATGCTGCCCGAATCGTTGCCGCCGCCGGATCTTGCAGCTCGTCTTTCGCAGCCGATGTCTCCCCAAGCGCTCGCCGACTTATTGTTGCGACCGGTCGCTGGCTCGCAATCCACCGCCCAATCACTGCGCATGGCGAGCGCGTTCTAGCGCAGAGGGCTTGCGGCGCGCCGTTTGCGGACGCTGAAACAGCATTCATTCTCGCGGTTCCTGCCTCCACTTTTCACGGGGCTATCACGGATGCTTTGCGATAATCTGGCAGAACGACCATCTGGCACAGAGTGTGAGGCGACTTTGTGAGTGTTTCGAACACAGCGATGATTGCGGCGGACACTGCGGAAGGCTTGCCTCTTGCGCCGCCCGCAGCCGTCCGAGAAGCGCGCTTTCGCAGCGAGATGGGGCAGATTTCGCGGCACTCCGCCGTGTTTTTTCTGGGCACGCTGTTCACGGCGGCGGCCGGATATTTCTTCAAGATCTATGTTGCGAGGGTGCTGGGCGCGGGTGCGCTGGGAGTTTATGCGCTCGGGATGACGCTGGTCGGATTCTTTGGACTTTTTAATGGGCTGGGCCTTCCGCAGACTGCCGCGCGCTTTGTGGCGGCATATTCGGCGACGGGACAATACGGCCGGCTGCACGCGTTTTTTCGGCACGCCCTGGTTTTGCTGGCGTCAGCAAATGCGTTGCTGGCGGCCGTGATGATCTTTTCGGGGCCGTGGCTGGCGCGTAACATCTACCACTCTGTCGACCTGGCGGGCTATTTCGGGCTCTTCGCGAGTGTGCTCGTTTTATCCGGCCTCACCGGATTTCTTGGGCAAGTACTGGCGGGATACAAAGATGTGGCGCTGCGCACAGTCATTACAAACTTCATCAGCAGTCCGCTGAATATCATTTTCGGCGTTCTGTTTCTTACCCTCGGCATGGGACTCCGTGGCTATGTGCTGGCGCAAGTTGCCAGCGGCGTCATCGTTCTCGTTCTACTGGTCGCGGCCGCGTGGCGGCTAACACCGGGCGCAGCGCGTAGTTTCGCGATTGAGACAGGGAAAATTGAATCGGAGGTGTACTGGTTTTCAGCGGCGGTTTTCGGCGTAAGCATGCTGGAGTTTGTGCTGTCGCAAGCCGACAAGATCATGCTCGGCATTTTTCTTGACGTGCGGCAAGTCGGGATTTACGCGATTGCCGGCGCGCTCGTCGCTTTCGTCCCGGTGGTATTGCAGTCAGTCAACCAGATTTTTTCTCCCACCATTGCCGGCCTGTACGCGCGCGGTGAGAAGGCGCTGCTGGGGCGGCTTTACCAGACTTTGACGAAATGGATTTTAGGGCTGACACTACCGCTGGCGTGCGTCATGGTGGTCGATGCCAAGCCGCTTATGCGATTGTTCGGGCCCGCATTCGAAGCGGGATGGATCGTCCTGATTCTGGGAACGGTAGGGCAAACGATCAATGCGGGAGTCGGATCGGTAGGCTACCTGCTGCTCATGTCAGGCAATCAGCGGCGCTTGATCCGGGTGCAGGCAATCATGGCCGTGTTTGTGGTTGTCGCAACCGCCGCGCTGGTTCGGCCTTTTGGCATTGTAGGAGTTGCGATGGCGGCGGCAATGAGCAACGCGATCACCAACTATCTGAGTTTGCGCGAGGTGCGAGCGGCGCTGCAAATTTCACCGTATAACCGGACTTATTTACGACTGCTGCTGCCCGCAGCCGCGAGCGTGGCTGCGGTACTCGGCATTCGAGCCCTCAGCGCGAGCGTTCATCCAGAATGGATTGCAATTGCCGCCGGGTTAGTGGCGGCCTATGCCGCGTTCTGCGGACTGTCGCTGCTGGTCGGTCTCGACAGCGATGATCGTATGATTGTGAATGCGATTCAGCGGCGCCTGCTTATTTCGGTCGGAAGACCTTCGGCTTTTTCCCAATGACGAATGACCAATGACCCATGACGAATGACTCGATGCCCGCGCCGAGACAAATCAGTTTGCCAGAGGAACTGTGCGCCGAGGCCGAACGAAAATTTACTGCGCAATCCGCCGCGCAATTTAAGAGCCTGGAAGCGCTTTTGGAATTCGTTCTGCGCGAATTGGTCCAGGACGGCGCCGACGCCGAGGTGCTTGATCGCGAGGAGCAAGCGCTTCTCGATCAGCGTTTACGGGACCTGGGGTACATCTAGCATTTCATGCCGCCAACGCCAACAGTGGACGAGACGGTTCGTCAGGGCCGCAGCCGTTTATATCCATCGTTGAGAAATCCAAACTGGCTCGTCCTGCGGCAACGGCGGGCGATATTTGAAAGCGGAATCGGCCGATTGCCGGAGAAGAACATTTGTGTTCTTGACGTGGGCGGCCGGCTGCAGCCATATCGCGAACTGCTGGGCACGCGCATCGGACGGTATGTTGCGGTCGATCTGGAATTTACGCCGCTCGTGAGTGCGGTTGCTTCCGGAGAGGCGTTGCCTTTTCGGGATGAGCAATTCGACCTCGTGATTTGTACGCAGGTTCTGGAGTATTTCGCCGAACCGCAACGGGCGGCGCGCGAGTTGTGGCGGGTGTTGCGCAAGGACGGATTTGCCTTCGTGAGCGCGCCGGCCATTTTCTTGCGGGATCACGAGAATGAATGCTGGCGATTTCTTCCGCGGGCGCTGCGCTTTCTGCTCCGGGATTTCGAGACGGTCGAGGTGACCGCCGAAGGCAACAGTCTCGTGGGATTGCTGCGCACGCTGAATGTTTTCGTCGTGTCGTTTGCCCGGCCCCGAGCGTTGGTGCCCGTGCTGCAATGGACGATTGTGCCGTGCTTGAATTCGTTGGGATTCCTGCTCGAAGGGTTCGGCACGAACGACGCATTCGCCGCGAACTTCAGTGTGTGGGCTCGAAAATGAAACACGAAACGATGAGCCGGACAATAATGAGATAAGCCAGACAAGGTTGAACGAAAGAATGATTCAATGATTACGCGGCTTGCACGAATCCTCGAACGAACCATGATGCCGGCTCGCGGCTTGAGATTCGATCGCCCGTTGCTGCTCCTGCAAAGTGACGATTGGGGTCGTGTTGGTGTCCATGATCGCGAAGGGTTCGAGGAATTGCGAGCGGAGGGTATCGATCTCGGCGAATCGCCCTACGACTTCTATAGCCTGGAGACCTCCGAGGATGTGACGGCTCTTGGGGATTTGCTGAGAAGACACCGCGACTCGGCAGGCCGGAATCCATCGATTGTCATGAACTTCATTACAGCCAACGTTGATTTTGACCGGGCCGCCGAATTTGCAGAAAACGAAATTCCGCTTGTACCCATCAGCGAGGGGCTGCCCGGCCGATGGCGGCGGCCGCACTTGTTCGAAGCCTATCGGCGCGGCATCGACGACGGTGTGTTTTTTCCGGCATTGCATGGTCTGACTCATCTCTGCTCGACAGCAGTGGCAAGAGAATTGAAACAGGGCGGTGAGCGTGCCGACCTGATCCGCAAAATGTGGAGGGCGCACACGCCCTACATTTACAGACGCATGCCATGGATCGGCTATGAATATTGGGACGCCGATCTGGAGCCGGACCGCCGATTTTTGCCGCCAGACGCGCAGCATTTGGCGATTGGCCGGGCAGCCGAAATTTATCGCGCGCTTTTTGGAGTAGCGCCGTTCAGCGCGTGCGCGCCGGGCTATCGTGCGAATACGGATACGTGCGCGGCCTGGTTCAACTCAGGGATTCGCGTTTCACAGAACGGACCCGGCGAGCGCAAAGCGCCTTTTTTCGATGAGCGGGGGATGCTGCACACCTTCAGGACCATTGAAATGGAGCCGGCGACCGCGCGCGTGGATTTAGAAAAACTTGTCGGCGAAGCTGAAGAGTGCTTCAGTCAAGGATTGCCGGCGGTAGTTTCCATTCATTCGATCAATTTCCATTCGAGCATTCGGAATTTCCGGGGTCCGACGCTTGCCCTGCTCGGCGAATTTCTGACCGCTGTCGAAAAAAGATGGCCGAAACTACTTTTTGTGAACGATGCGGAGTTGTTCCAGATCGCGTCCGAGGGATCGTTTGCCGCGCAAGGGAAGAGGATTGAAGCCGGCGTGTGTGGGAGCGCATGATCTGCGGAGCGAAGACCTCAAGATGAATAGGAAGAAAAAGTCGCTGGTGCTGATCACGGTCGACTGCCTCCGGGCCGACCATTGCGGCTTTTACGGTTATTCGCGGCCCACCACTCCGTTTCTCGATACCCTCGCGGGCGAGTCCTTTGTTTTTTCCGAAGCCGTGGTGACGGGTGCGCCGACCTATTACTCGCTGCCCGGCATTCTCGCGTCGCGCATGCCGCTGGCGCTGGGGCGAGACATGATCGGACTCGCGCCGGGCGAGAACGCGGTGGCAACCGCCCTTCGCAAGGCGGGCTATGCGACAGCCGCATTTTCAGCGGCGAATCCCTACATTTCTTCGCGCTTCGGCTATGACCAGGGATTCGAGGCATTCGACGATGGTCTGGATTTTGGGGCGTCCTCGGCCAATGGCGCAGATGGCATCGCATCGCCGCGCTCGGAGAATTCGTCCACGCGAGCCAGGGTCAACCGATCGCTCAAGCGCACGGCCCACGTGCTCGGGCTGGGCCCACTTTACGACGAACTCTATTTTCAATATTGCATGCGCGTTGCGGCGCTGCACGTCGAAAGCATCGATTCCCTCCAAAAATTTCCTTCGGCGGAAGAAATTGTCGATCGCGCGTCGGCGTGGCTTCCGTCGATCGATGGGCGTCCATTTTTTCTTTGGCTGCATCTCATGGATCCGCATTCACCCTATTACCCCTCGGCGGCCGCATACCACGAATTCACCGGGAAGGACATTTCGCCGGAACGCGCGCGTTATCTGAACGAATTCTGGAATCGCTCCGATCTCGGTCCAGCTCGGCTCTCGAAAAAAAAGAACTCTGTCATTGACTTGTATGACGCGGGCATTCGCGCCGCGGACGCGCAGATTGGACGGCTTGTTTCGCAGCTTCGACGATTGGCCCTGTGGGACGATTGCGTGCTTGCGCTAACCGCGGACCACGGCGAGGAATTCCTAGATCATGGACGCCGCTATCACGCTCCCATGGCTTTGCGCGAAGAGATCGCGCGCGTTCCCTTGATGATTCGTGTTCCCGGTTTCGCGGGCAAAAAGCGCTCGGCGACGTTTAGCCATTTGCATCTGGCGCCCACGCTCCTTGAGATTCTCGATGTGCCATCGCCGGCGAGTTTTCAGGGAGTGAGCATCTCGCAGAGTCTCTTACAAGATCAATCGCGGCCGGATGAAGCGTTTCAGGACCAATCAAACAAGAATTGCGCCGTCACCGAGTGTATCTATGGCTGCACCAATCCACTTCGCAATAGAGATCGGATGGGGCCTCGATTGCTCAGCGTTCGCAAGGGCGGGCACAAGCTCGTCATGCGAATGGAAGCGGGTGCGATTGAGGAACTATACGATCTCGAAGCTGATCCTGAGGAGCAGCGGCCGCTAGCGCCCGGCGCTCGGAAAGAGATCCGCGTGCAACTCCTGCGGGCAGCGCGCCTGCATATGGAGAGAGCCTCGAATGGCGCGCGCGAGGAATTCCGATTGAAGGCCCGGTTGCGCAGTTTGCGAGGCGATTTGCAGTCAAAATCTCGGTAACAACTTTGGCGAACATTTTCGACCGTTCTCTTACACCGGCCATGATTACCGTCTTCACACCGTCATTCGCAAATGACGACAACACGAATGCCCAGAATTTGACGGTAAAGGAAGTTGTCTCGCGCCTTGATCCAGCCCGGTTTCGGGTGATAATGCTCGGCTCGAGCCCGCCTGACCCGCGCATCGCTGGCCGACCAAATAGCATGATCGTCCCCTGGAATAAGCGCGCGAACGCTCCGCGAGTCCTGTGGCATCTCATCACACACGTTCCGGATGTTTATTTTTTTCCACGAGAAGGCCCGCTGGATCGGGCATTTCTCTTTCTTCGCCGCCGCCTTTCGCTGAAAACGGCGCTTGTAACTTACGTCGTCTCCGGGGGACTGGAAAAAGATCGTCGCCCTCTCATCTTCCGCGCCATTCGCGAAGCCGATGTCGTGGCGGGAAACAGCCGCTACATGACGGCGATGACCGAGCAACTTGGCGGCAGCAATGTGCGGACGATCTATGACGGCATCGACCGCCGCTACTACTTCGCCGCTTCAACCGAAGGCCGCGAGCGAAGTAAACGAATCTTGTTTGTGGGCTCATTTCGCAAATACAAACGCGCGGACCTCATGATTCACGCGGCCGCGCGATTTCCCGAGTGGGAGTTCCGGTTCGCGGGAACAGGAGAGGAACAACCCGCATGCCGGCAATTGGCGCTCGAACTCAGGTGCCATAACGTTCGCTTCCTCGGCCACTTAAACGCCACGCAACTGGGCGAGGAGATGCGGCAGGCTCAAGTGTTGTTCCATCCCAGCGAGATTGAAGGGCATCCGCAGGTTTTAGGTCAAGCGGCGGCTTGCGGTCTGCCTTCCGTCGCACGGAATTCCTATCGCCCCGACTACGTGATGGATGGCGTCACAGGATTGCTAGCCGGCTCTGATGATCAGTTGAGCGAAGCCCTCTCCCGCTTGATTGCGGACGCCGATTTGCGGCGGCAAATGTCGGCCGCGGCAGTCGTGCACGCCGCCAATTTCGACTGGGACGCCGTGGCTGAGCAGTGGTCCGAGGCCTTTCACCGCGCGGTAGGCGAGCGCCAGAGCCATCGCTAGAACGATTGCCCGAACCATCGGCGATAACGAATTTCCTAAAGCCGAACCGCTAGAATAACGGGCAGCAACCTCCAAGCGGAATGCCAACCAACAAGCGGCGAGTGTTGATTCTTTCGGAGATCATCTCACCCTATCGTATTCCTGTGTTTAATGCGCTCGCGCGTGACGAACGGATCAGCCTGCACGTCGTGTTTCTCTCCGAGACGGACACGGGGCTCAGGCAGTGGCGCGTGTACAAAGACGAAATTTCCTTTTCTTACGAGGTGTTGCCTTCGGCCCGGCTTCGCGCCGGCAAGAGCAATCTGCTGCTGAACTGGAAATTGCGTTCCTGCCTGGAAAGATCTGATCCGGAAGCGATCCTATGCGGCGGCTACAACTATCTTGCCTCGTGGGAAGCGCTATGGTGGGCGAAGAAGCATCGATCTGAAGTGATCTTGTGGTCGGAGAGCAACCGGCACGACGCCCGCTCGGGTCGCGGAGCGGTGGAATACCTGAAGAGCTACTTTGTTTCGCGCTGCGATCGCTTTGTTGTGCCCGGCAAGGCATCGCGAGAGTATCTGCAATCGATGGGCGTGGATGACGAAAAAATTGGCGTTGCCCCCAACGCAGTGGACAACGGATGGTATCGGGCACAGGCCGCTACCATTCGCGCGGCGTCGAGCAAGTTCCGAGACCGACTCGCGCTGCCCGAGCGTTTTTTTCTTTTTGCGGGCCGGCTGGTTGCCGAAAAAGGAGTATTCGATCTGCTCGATGCCTACGCCGCCCTGGCAAGCGAAGTTCGATCCGAGGTTGGGCTGGTGATCGCAGGCGATGGGCCCACGCGAGCGCAGCTACAACGTCGCGCACAAGACGTTCAGCTTGGGAATGTGTGTTTCACCGGATTTCTGCACCGCGAAGAACTAGCCGGAGTTTATGCGCTCGCTGCGGCGCTCATTCTGCCGACGCACAGCGATCCGTGGGGGCTGGTGGTGAATGAAGCGATGGCGTGCGGGCTTCCCATCATCGTGACCAACGTCGCCGGCTGCGCGAGCGACCTGGTCGAGAACGGCTGGAACGGATATGTCGTGCCGCGGCGGAGTCCGAAGGAACTAAGCGCCGCCCTCGATCTCCTGATACAAAATCGCGAGCTCACTCAAAAAATGCGTGCTCGAAGTCTCGAACGAATTCAGAACTACTCTCCGGAAGCCTGCGCAAACGGCCTGGCGTCCGCGGCATTGGCGGAGGCGAGTGAATTGCAATGGATGGCCGGCTAAAACTTTGGCAAGGGGCCGGCCTGGCGCTCGGTGGCCTGCTGGTTTTATACGCGGTTATATCGCATCTTCACTACTTCGGCAGCATCTCGTTCCTGGGCGCGATTTTGCTGATTGAAATCGTTTTGGCCAGCCTCTGGAAATACGATCAGCGATTTTATGCCATGTTGATGATCGCGTTTCTTTGGGCTGGAATGCATCTTCCTTTACAGGATGCATGGACGGGCGGCCGCTGGTTCGTGCTCACGGCCGGTACCATCGTCGGCTACATCGTGTGGATGAGAGAGCCGCGCCGCAGTTTTCGAACGATTCATCTGCTGGCATTCTTCTGCATTGGGGCGGCCTTCGTTTCCGCCACTGTTTCGTCGTACGTACAGATGGCGTCTTTTAAGGCTATTAGTCTCACCCTTTTGTTTCTATATTGCAGTTCGGGCGCGCGGCTCGCCGTGATCGGGCGTGAGGAACGCTTCTTTCGCGGCCTGATCCTCGCCTGCGAGATCGTCGTCTACGTTACGGCCGTCTGCTATCTCGGCATGGGCGAGAGCATTTGGGGCAACCCGAACTCCCTGGGCGCTTCCATGAGTGTCGGGATTTTTCCGATTCTCCTCTGGGGGTGGTTCATCAGCGAAGGTCCTGCCACCAGGTTCCGAAGACTGGCCGTCCTGTTGCTCTGCGTGTATCTCACGATCTTTAGCCTGGCACGAGCTGGCATTATCTCCATGATCGTCGTGACGCTGCTGTTTTGCATCAGCTTGCGCCAGTATCGCCTGCTGGCAAAAATTGCGGCGCTCGTGCTGGTAGCGGTTGCGCTCACGGGCATGGTGGCTCCGCTGGTTTTGGAAAAAGCGACCGAGACACTTAGCGACGTCGTTCTCTACAAGGGCCACAAGGACAAAGGCCTGCTCGGCTCGCGGTCGAGTCCGTGGGAGAAATCGATCTCCTCGATCAAAGAGCGCCCGTGGTTCGGTACTGGCTATGGCACTAGCCCAACCGGCGAGGATCCCGGACTCGCATTTGGCAGGTTTGCCTCGAGCGCGGAAACCGTGCGTGAACATGGCAGTAGCTACATGACCATCGCAGAATGGGTGGGACTCGCGGGCGTTCTGCCATTTTTGGCTCTGCTCTGGATTACCGCCTCAAATACTGCCAGCGTGTTCGCGTGGATGAGAAGAACTTGCGAATTCCGGAACTACGCGGTCCCGGTGGCCATGGTGCTCGCGGCGGGACTGATTCATGCCAGCTTCGAAGATTGGCTCTTCGCGGTGGGAGCTTATCCCTGTGTGTATTTCTGGATATTTGCATTCCTGTTGGCTGATCTGAAGCCGGCGGCCGCGGTGACCTCCAACGTGACCGTCTTTCCCCGGCGAGCGGCCATGCCGGTGGCGTTGAGCGCGGCTGCGTCGCATCGATGATTCGGCTTTTCATCAATGGTCTGGCGGCGAGTGCCGGCGGCGGCCTGACTTATCTGCGAAACATAATTCCGCAGCTCGCCCAAAGAGATGACGTTCACGCCACTGTGTTACTGAATCCCGCGCTGCGCGCCGAGTTCGAGCCGGCCGCCAATGTGTCGTTCGTCGCCATGCCTTGCTCCGACAGCGCGCTTCGCCGCTGGTTTCGTGAGCAGACTGCAATCCGCGCCTTCATCCTGCGCAGCGGCGCCGAAGTTCTCCTTTCTGCCGGCAACTTTGCGCTCTGGAATTCGCCGGTGCCGCAAATTTTGCTCTCTCGAAATTCGCTTTATACTTCGTCCGATTTTCTTCGCGATGTCCGCGCTCGTGGTGACTATGCAATCTGGATTGATACTCTAGCCAAAGGCTGGCTGGCGCGCCAATCGATACGCTCCGCCGATGTTACGGTCGCTCCCAGTGAAGCTTTTGCGGCAGAGCTCAACCAGTGGAGCGGAAAATACGTCCGAGCCATTCATCACGGATTTGATGCGGAAGCGTTTACGCACGACGGCGCGCCGCTCTCTGACGAAATTCAAAAACAGCTTGCAGATGGCCAAGATGCATTGCGCCTGCTCTTTGTGAGTCACTACAACTATTACCGCAACTTTGAAACTTTATTTCGCGCCATGCCCATTCTGCAGCGGCGGATGAAGAACAGAAGAGCCAAACTCTATCTGACCTGCCGGCTGGCATCGCAACCTGATACCGCAGGAAATCCGGGAAGCTATCGAACCGTGGCCACGTCGGCGTTGCTCGATCGCCTGCGTGGCCACTGCGACATCATTGAACTCGGAAGCGTTCCCTACCGCTCGCTCCACCATTTATATCGTTCGTGCCACATCTACGTGACGCCCGCCTACACCGAGTCGTTCGCACACCCGCTGGTTGAGGCGATGTCGAGCGGGCTCCCGGTCGTTGCCTCGGAACTCCCTGTCCATCGCGAGATTTGCGGCGACGCGGCCGTGTACTTTTCTCGATTTTCGCCCGAGGAACTGGCCGAGTGTGTCGTTAAACTCGGGGAATCGCCCGACCTGGCAAGGAGTTTGGCGTGTGACGGAGTGCGTCGGTCGAAGGATTTCAGTTGGCAGGCCCATGTGTCACGGCTGCTCGGACTGGCGGCGGAACTAATCAGCGCACGGCGCAAGCAATGGAATTAAATTTGAAATCGACGGACTCGCTGCCGCGCGAGTCCGGCCAACGGCCCGGCCAAACCCCTCTTCACATTCTCACCCTGACACCCTTTTTCCCGTCGCGCGAAAACGAGGTTGGGGGCTGCTTTGTGAAAGAGCCTCTCGATGTTCTGGCAAAGTTGGGTGTTGCTTCGAGCGTGATCGCGGTCAGCCCTATCTACAACCCGCGGCATCCGATCCCCGAAGCTCCCGCGCACTGGCTTCGTTACCCGCAGATCCCGGGAACGATTGGCTTGCCGACCGCCGGGCTCTTTCTTTACGCGCGGCTGATGCGAACGGTAGCCGATCTTCACAAAAAGCGCCCCATCGATGCAATCCACGCCCATGCTGCGTTGCCCTGTGGCCATGCAGCGTCTCTTCTTGCGCGGCGTCTGCGCCTTCCATATTTTGTGACCGTCCATGGTTTGGACGTTTTCAACACTTGTTTTCTCGAAGGCGCTCCAGCTCTGTGGAGGCGGCGTGTCTCGATCAAGGTCTATGAAGATGCGAACACGGTCGTTTGCGTCAGCCACCGAGTGCAGCAAATTTTGAACGATGGAATGCCCGGTGCCGTTCGCGGCGCGGTCGTCTATAACGGCACAGATTGCGATTTGTTTTCGCCGGAGTCTCCTCCATCCGGCTCTGCCGCGTCTGACCACCGAAATAATTCCTCGCCAGAAATTCTGGTCGTGGGGAACCTGATTGCCGGCAAGGGTCAGCACCTCGTGCTGCGGGCCGTCCATCGCCTGGCAAGCTCTTTTCCACAGTTGCGATGCCATGTGATCGGCGAGGGGCCCGAGCGAGCCAGCCTCGAAGCCCTCGCCCGCGAGCTTGGAATTGGCGAGCGCGTCCGCTTTGCCGGCAGGCAGTCCCGCCTGGCGGTGGCGAGTGCGATGCGAAATTGCACCGTGTTTGCTCTGCCGAGCCGCAGCGAGGGACTCGGATGTGTGTATCTCGAAGCCATGGCCTGCTCCAAGCCGGTGATCGCGTGCAGGGAACAGGGAATCGAAGAACTGATCGAACATCAGAAAAATGGGTGGCTGATCTCTCCTGACAGTCTCGACGAACTGTCCCACGGGCTCGAAGCTCTCTTGCGGTCGCCGGATAGAGCTTTGCAAATCGGCGCGTCGGCTAGGCAAACGATTTTGAATGGGCTGACTCTCGCTCACCAGGCGCACAACTTGGCAACACTCTATCGGCAAGCAGCCGTACTCCATGCACAGGATCGTGCACTATAATCGGGGCACTGCCGCTGGAGGAGTGGGTGCTTCACCAACGCTATAAAGACATCGCCTTTTGGGGCATCTCGAAAGCTACCCTTCCGAACTATCTGTTGCATCGCTATCTCTTTCGTGGATGGCTGCCGAATCGCTCGACCCACCTGCACCTCGGCTGCGGACCGAAGTACCTGGCGGGCTTTCTCAATATCGATGGCAATCTATTTAACAAGCTCGATCTTTGGCTGGATGTGAGAAACGGCCTGCCCTTCGCCTCAAATTCGGTGGATTCCATCTACTCCACTCACATGTTCGAGCATTTTTATAGCGACGAACTCGACATGCTGCTGCGTGAGTGCCTGCGAGTTCTGAAACCGGGTGGTGGTGTTCGCCTGATCGTGCCCAATCTCGAAAGCGCGATCAAGGCTTATAGCCTGGAGCGCAGCGCCTGGTTCGATTTGTTTCCCCGCCATTTCGACTCGCTTGGCGGAAGATTTTCGAATTTTGTTTTCTGCGACGGCCAACACCGCACCGCCTTTGATTTCACCTATATGAATGAAGTGCTGAGGAAGTCCGGCTTTCGCGACGTGGAAAAATCCGCCGAGGGAACGAGCCGTCTCTATCGCGAAAGTGTTCCCGCATACCAGCCCGGCGATTCGCACGATCTTCCGCACTCCTTGTACGTAGAGGCATTCAAGTAACCCCGCCCTATGTGTGGGATCTTCGGCATCGTCGCGAAGGACGGACACATTCCGCGCGGCGTCATGGAAAATGCGGTCCGCGCGCTCTCTCATCGCGGCCCCGACGATTCCGGCATCGCCGTCATTAATGCCGGCGTTGACGGAAGCTGCGAGATTGGTTTCGCGCACACCCGTTTGTCCATCATCGATCTTTCGCCGCAGGGCCACCAGCCCATGCAGGACGCGGCAACCGGCAACTGGATCGTCTTTAACGGCGAAATCTACAACTTCCGCGATCTGCGCCACCAGCTCGAAGCCGCCGGCAATCGCTTTCATAGTCACTCCGATACCGAGGTGATTCTGGCCGCCTATCGCATGTGGGGCGCCGAGTCGTTCGACCGCTTGCGGGGAATGTTCGCATTCGCCATCTGGGACGCTTCGCGCCAAACCCTGCTTCTGGTGCGCGATCCCATGGGGATCAAGCCGCTCTATATTTACGAATCAGAAAAATGTTTTCTGTTTGCGTCGGAAATTCGCGCCTTGCTTCGGACTGGCCTCGTGCCGCGCAAGATCGACGCGAATGGCGTGTACAGCTTCCTCGCGTTTGGTTCCGTGTATGAGCCGCGGACGATAATTGAAGGAGTCTCCGCGGTGCCCGCGGGACATGTCGCGTCTTTTGCGAACGGCAATCTCGACAGCCGCGAATATTGGGGCGCGCTGTCGGCGACGACGGACTCGCGGGCACAATCCCCATCGCATGAACTGCAGAAGTCCGGCAACCGCGATCCAGACCCTGAGCTTTCATCCTTCCTGCGTGACGGTGTGCTCTCGCACCTCGTCAGCGATGTTCCAGTGGGAGTCTTTCTCTCCGGAGGCATCGATTCATCGGCGCTTGTTGCCATCATGCACAGCGCCGGTGTGCGCGCCGCGACCTTTTCGCTGGCCTTCGAAGAAGCTGAGTTCAACGAGGCAACGTATTCCACGATGGTGGCGCGCCGTTTCAACAGCGATCACCACGAACTTATGGTTTCTCAGCAGGATGCCCTTTCCGCCATACCCGACGCATTGCGCGCCATGGATCAGCCGACCATCGATGGGATCAATACTTTTCTGGTCTCGTCGCAAGCGCGGGCGGCGGGTGTCAAGGTTGCGCTCACCGGCCTGGGCGCGGACGAGATGTTTGCCGGCTATTCGACCTTTCGCGATGTGCCGCGCCTGGAGCGGCTTTCCGCTGGCTTCACCAACCTGCCCTCGCTGATGCGCCGTCCGCTAGCGGCCGCCATGGCGGTTGGCGCGGACGCGAGCGACCGGCGGCGCAAAATCTCCGGGCTCGCGAGCGGCCTTGTCGAAAACGAGAATGCCGGGCAGCACCCTTATTTCGTAGCGCGAAATCTTTTTGCTCCATCGGAACGCCTCGCGTTATACGGGGGAGATTCCGAAATTGCCGAACTTGAATTGGCGGCTCAACTGGAGCCCTCAATTTCTGAAAGCGAAAATCTCGATCCTATCAACCGCGTCTCTTACCTTGAAGCGCACTGGTACATGCGGAACACGCTGCTGCGCGACTCGGACTTCATGAGCATGGCTCACGGCCTGGAATTGCGCGTGCCATTTCTGGATCGCAGCCTCGTCGAAGCCTGCTTCCGAATTCCGGGCGGCCGTAAGCTGCGGAACGGCGTGCCCAAACCGCTGTTGCTGCAAAGTCTGGGTGTCGAATTGCCCCGCGAGATCGTGAATCGCCCGAAGCGCGGATTCACGCTGCCTTTTGAGCGATGGCTGCGCGGGGAAATGAAGCCGATGGTCGAGAGTACATTCGTGAAAGAGAGCGCCGCACAAGCCTTCGTTAGTTCCAGCGCCGCAAAGGCGGTCTGGAACCGCTTTCTCGCTGGCGAGACATCGTGGTCGCGTCCCTGGTCGCTCTTCGTGCTCAATCGCTGGTGCGAACAGAATCTCTGACGGCAATCGCGGGAATGCCCGGCTTCTTCGCTGAGATCAGAAGAAAAAGCCCAAACTTCCGCCCCACACGCCGCACCAGAGTTCGCGGGTACAGCCTCCAGATCAAGCGGTATAGCGCGCCTTGGAACCGCGCTGAGGGCTCATTCAGAAGCAGATCCCCGGGACCGAATTCTTGCGCGAACCTGATTTCTTCAAATCCATCGAGCAGCTTTCGCGCCTCGTCTTTCGTGTAGGAATTCGTTCCGGGGCTTTCCAGATGATCGTAAACCGCCTTGCGTAGCGGCTTCGCGCGCAGCCATCCGTAGCGCAGCCAAAGCATAAACCCGGTGAGCGAGGGATGGTGATAGATCATGATGCGCAGCACGCCTCCCGGTCGCAAAACGCGCCGTGCCTCGCGAATACACTGGGCCGGGTCGGGGCTGTGGTGCATCACGCCGTAGGAATAGACGATATCGAAGGTATTGTCGGGGAAGGGCAGATGTTCGGCGTCGGCTTGGTGCAGATCAGCCGCATAGCCCGCCAATTCGCAGCGTTGCTGCGCCCGGGTGAGCGAGGCGCTCGACAGGTCAACCCCGGTGGCCTCGGCTCCCGCCTTCAACCACTCAAGGTAGTCCGCTCCCATTCCTACGCCCACTTCGAGCACGCGCTTTCCGGACGCCTGTTCAAATCCCGCAAAAGCGCGGATATAAGGCTCCAGCGCATAGCGCGCGCGGGCATGCGCTTCGAAATCCTGTTGCGAGCCTAGATATCGTGAACCGCAAGGTTCGGCATTCCAGAACTCCTGGACTTCGCGTTTCAATTGCGCAGTGGGCAATTTCTGCATAGTTCCGAAATGGATACTAGCATAGCGTTTCCCATGTAATTCACAAGGCCGGATGGTTAAGATGAAGGCAACCTTCGCCGAGACACATGTGATCGAAACTGGAATCGAGCCTGAAATCTCCAGCGTGAGCCGACCTTTGCCCACGCTCCCCGTGAGCGTCATCATCGCCGTGCGCAACGAGGCGCACAACCTCGCGCGCTGCCTGGCGGCGCTTGGCGATGTCGGTGAAGTGTACGTGGTGGATTCACAAAGCACCGACAATACCGCCTCTATCGCGCGCTCCTACGGCGCGACGGTCAGGCAGTTTCACTATCCCGGTGGCTGGCCGAAGAAGCGGCAGTGGGCGATGGACACTCTTCCTCTCGCCTATGACTGGGTTCTGCTCCTCGACGCGGATGAGGTGCTCACGCCCGAACTCAGCGCTGAAATTCAGCAAGCTATCCGGGATCCTCATTTCGACGGCTATTACATCGCGCTCGAAATGCATTTCCTCGGCCGCCGGTTGCGGCACAGCGGAGCGAGTTTCCGGAAGCTCTCATTATTTCGCAGGGGGCGCGGACACTTTGAGTGTCGCCTGCACGATCAGGACGAGAACATGGCGGATATGGAGGTGCATGAACACGTCATTGTTGATGGCCCGGCGCGGCCACTGCACTATCCCCTCATTCACCATAACGTCGAATCCCTCGATCGCTATATCAGAAAGCACAACGAGTATTCCAATTGGGAGGCGCGCGTCTGGCTCGATGGCAACCGAAACGAAGAGATTCAGCCTGCGTTTTGGGGAACCCAGGCCGAGCGCCGGCGGTGGCTGCGCCGCCGCTTCCTCGAGATGCCGGGTTCGCCCGTGTTTTTCTTTCTCTACAAATATTTCATGCGTTTTGGTTTCTTGGATGGTGTGGCGGGCCTGATTTACTGCGGTTTCCAGGGCGTCCAGTTCTTTCACATCAAGGCCAAGATCTATGAGCTTCGCGCGTCAAGGACGGCGGCCTGAGCCATGTGCGGCATTAGCGGCCTCGTGAATTGCGGTGACGCGGAAGCCCTGGCGCGCATGACGGCCCTCCAGCGGCATCGCGGTCCCGACGACTCCGGGCTCTGGCAGCGGCATTTCGGTGATGGCACTTATATTGGCCTGGGCAGCCGTCGTCTCGCCATCCTCGACCTCTCTCCCGGCGGCCACATGCCGATGGCTAACGAAGACGGCTCCGTCTGGATCACATTTAACGGGGAGATTTACAACTTCGCCGAACTGCGCCGCGGACTGGAAGCGAAGGGACATCGCTTTCGTTCGCATACCGACACCGAGACGATCATTCACCTTTACGAAGAGCACGGCGTCGATTGCCTGAATCGCCTCAACGGCATGTTCGCCTTCGCGATCTGTGATCTGCGCGGCGCTTCGCCAAAACTCTTCCTGGCACGCGATCATTTCGGAATCAAACCGCTCTACTACGCGGAGCGCGGTGGCAAACTTGCCTTCGCCTCGGAGATCAAAGCGCTGCTCGAAGTGCCCGGCATCGAGGCGTCCATCGACATGGAGGCCCTGCATCAGTATCTGACATTTCTGTGGGTGCCCGATCCGCGAACCATGTTCGAGGGAATTCGCAAACTCGAAGCTGGCCATTACGCGGTGTGGCACCAGGGCGAATTCAAAACAGTGCAGTACTGGGATCTGACGTTTCCTCCTGCCGGCTATGCGTTTGAGCGAACTCAGCCCGAACTGGAAGAGGAAATTCGCGAGCGTTTCTGCGCCTCGGTCGAACAGCAGATGGTCAGCGACGTTCCGATTGCGGCGTTCTTAAGCGCCGGTCTCGATTCGTCAAGCATCGTTGCCGCCATGGCTCGCAAGCAGACGGTGAAAACATACACGATCACCTTTCCCAAAAAATCGCGAGTAGGAGAGACGGCGCTCGACGACCCCGCCGTTGCCCGGCGTCTGGCGCGGGCTTTGGGGTGCGAGCATCGCGAGATCGTGGTCGAACCGGACGTCGTGAATCTTCTGCCCGAACTCGCCTGGCACATGGACGAGCCAACCGCGGATCCCGCGCTGATCACCGCTTATCTTGTTTGCCGCGAGGCTCGAAAACAGGCGACTGTTCTGCTCTCGGGCGTGGGCGGCGATGAACTCTTTGCGGGATATCGCAAGCACGTTGCACAGGCTTGGGCCACGCAATATCGGCGAATTCCATCTGCCGCGCGAACGGCGGTCGAGAAGGCGATGCTCGCGCTTCCGAGTTTGCGCGGCACTCCCCTCAAAGGTCCGGTCCGCTTAGCCAAAAAGATGGCTCGCAGCGTGCCCCTGAGCCCCGAAGAGGCCTTCATCCGGAATTGCACGTACCTTGACATGCATCAACAGCGTCATCTGTTCGCGCCCGAAATTCTTTCATCCGAGGCCTTTGAAGCCCATGCTGCGGGCGCTACCGCGCGCCATCGCGCGGCATTTGACCGCGTGCGCCATGCCGATCTCCTCAACCAGATGCTCTACCTGGATACGAAAATTTTCATGCCCACGCTCAACCTGACCTACAACGACAAGATGAGCATGGCCTCCTCAGCCGAGGTTCGTGTTCCATTCCTCGATCGCCACTTCGCCGAATTTGTCGCGTGGAACGTGAATCCCGGCTTGAAATTGAAAGGGAAGTGGCGTCCCACGACCAAATACATTTTTCGCGAGGCGATGCGTGGCATGTTGCCGCCTGAAGTCTTGCGCCAGCCAAAAGCCGGATTCGCCGCCCCGGTCGATGATTGGCTCACCCGCGATTTGCGCCCGCTCGTCGACGATCTTCTTTCCGAGTCGCAGGTCCGCCGTCGTGGGCTCTTTCGTCCCGCGGAGGTTCGCAGTTATGTCGAGGAGCACCGTCGCGGTCGGGAAGACTGGTCGATGCAAATCTGGCAACTGCTCACTCTCGAAATCTGGATGCAGCTCTTCGTCGACGGCGGCGCGCGCGCGTTCGCGGAAAAATCGTCGGCGCGAATTGCGCCCGAGGAGATGCTTGCGCCGCGACCGGCAACATCGGAGCCAATCCCCGCATGAAGCAATTACTCCAGGATGCTCGGTCGGGTGATCTTACGGTCACCGAAGTTCCCGCGCCACAATTGCTGCCCGGTTGTGTGCTCGTCCGTACCGCGGCATCGCTCGTGTCGGCGGGTACGGAGCGCGCCTCCGCCGAATTCGCCCGCAAAAATCTTATTGCCAAAGCCAGGTCGCGCCCCGACCTTGTTCGCGACGTCATGGCCAAACTTCAGCGCGATGGTGTCGCGGCGACGCTCGGTGCGGTGCGTTCACGCCTAGCGCAGCCACAATCGGTCGGCTACAGCAGTGCTGGAACCGTGGTCGCGGTCGCTGACGGAATCTCAGATATCAGAGTCGGCGATCGTGTCGCTTGCGCCGGAGCAGGATATGCAGTTCATGGCGAGCTTGCCTGCGTGCCGCGCCTGCTGCTCGCAAAAATTCCGGAGAACGGGAACGTCTCGTTTGACGAAGCGGCGTTTGCGACTGTCGGCGCCATTTGCTTGCACGGCATCCGCACCGCCCAGGTCGCGCTCGGCGAAACGGTGGCCGTCATCGGTCTCGGATTGCTCGGCCAGATTACGGTACAGCTCCTGAAAATTGCCGGCTGTCGAGTCCTCGGGATGGACCTGGTCGAACAGCGTGCCGAACTGGCAATCCAGAATGGCGCCGAAGCTGTTCGCACGAGAGACCTCGATTTCCGCGATCTCTGTTTTCAAAAAACTGGCGGCGTTGGCATGGACGCCGTGCTCATCACCGCGGAAACTGCTACCAGCGGGCCGGTGAACCTCGCCGCCGAAGTGGCGCGCGATCGCGCCAACATAGTCGCGGTCGGAACCGTCGGCATGGAACTGGAGCGCAAGCTGTATTACGAAAAGGAGCTGACGTTCCGCGTGTCGCGCTCGTATGGGCCGGGGCGCTACGACGCCGCCTACGAACAAAAGGGCCGCGATTATCCCATTGGGCATGTGCGCTGGACGGAGACGCGCAACCTGGAAGCGTTTCTGCAATTCATCGCGGAGCGCAGGCTCAACCTCGCCTCGCTCATCACGCATCGTTTTCGCTTCGATGAAGCCACTCGCGCTTATGATCTGATTCTTGGCCGCGCGAGGGAACCGTTTCTCGGCGTGGTGTTGACCTATCCCGGCGCGAAGCCGCAGAACGATGATCCGCTCGACTCGCTGCCAGCAGTTTCGTCAACGATCGGACCGCGCCCGGCGCTTCTCCCTTCCCGTCGCTCCGATAAAACTGCGGTTGGCTTCGGCGTGCTCGGCGCGGGAGCTTTTGCCCAAAGTGTGCTCCTGCCCGCTCTGAAAGCCCTTCCCAACATTTCTCTCGTGGGTGTGTGCAACGCGACCGGTCCGCGTAGCCGCAGCGCGGCGCAGAAATTCGGTTTCTCGTATTGCTCAAGTTCGGAAGACAAGCTGCTGAACGATCCGGCAATCGGCGCGGTGGTAATCGCAACGCGTCATCATCTCCACGCCCGCCAGGTGCTCGCCGCGCTCAATGCGAAAAAAGCCGTTTTCTGCGAGAAGCCGCTTTGCCTGACAGAGTCCGAACTCGAATCCATCGTCTACGCAATGACCCGGCCGGATCGCAAGCCTCCCGGCGCACCGCTTTTGCTGGTCGGTTTCAATCGTCGCTTTGCGCCTATGGCTGCGGATCTGAAGGAATTTCTGTCGCCCATTCACGAGCCGCTCTCGATGCACTATCGCGTCAATGCCGGCTTCATTCCCGCCGATCATTGGGTCAACGACCCGGAAATTGGCGGAGGTCGCATTCTGGGCGAGCTCTGCCATTTCGTCGATTTCCTCTGCTTCCTTACGGGCATGGCGCCAGTCGAGGTGCGCGCCGAAAGCCTCGGCAATCCCGGGCAGTACAGCATGGACAACATCGTCGCCACGCTAAAGTTTGCGAACGGAAGCGTGGGCACGATTACTTACATGGCCAATGGCGACAAGTCCGCTTCCAAAGAGCGCCTTGAAATACTAGGCGGATCGTCGGTCGCCATCCTCGAAGATTTTCGCCGCCTCGAACTGGTTCGCAATGGTAGAAAAAAAATCGCGCGCGCGCGCTGGAAACAAGACAAAGGCCACCAGACCGAGATGCGTTTATTCGCGGAGTCTGCGCAGGGAGTAATTCCGCCGCCCATCCCATTCGAACAAATCGTCGGCTCGACTCTGGCCACTCTCCGGCTGCAAAACGCCTGCCTCACCGGGCAGTCGCTCCCTGTCAACGTTAAAGAATTTATGATCTCGGCCCTCGGAACTCGGCTCCAGGCAGGCGATCCCAACCTGGAAAACGCAAGTGGACTCGAAAAAGCGAGCATCTCATGCTGATTCTTGGCCTGAATATGTTTCACGCCGATGCGTCCGCCGCGATCGTTGAAGACGGAAAAATTCTTTTTGCGGTTGCGGAAGAGCGGCTCAACCGTCAAAAACACTACGGCGGATTTCCTGCCCTCGCCATAAAGGCTTGTCTGGATGCCGCGGGCGCCAAACTCACCGACGTGCAGCACGTCGCCGTCGGCCAGGATAGTGACGCGCATCTCACCAAAAAAGTTCAGTACGCGATGGCGAATCCCGCAAAGATTCTGAACTTCATCAAAATGCGCCAGCGTAAGGAGTCGATGCGCGACGTGCGCACGCTGCTGGCGCAGGCGCTCGAGTACGATCCGAAAGAACTGAAGTTCGCGGAACATCACGTCGAGCACCATCTCGCCCACATTGCCAGCGCATATTACTGCTCACCATGGGAGCGAGCTGCCGGTTTCAGCTATGACGGCTCCGGCGATTTCGTTTCGACCATGATGGCGCGCTGCGAGGGGCGCGACATCCATGTGCTCGAGCGTATTTTTCTGCCGCATTCGCTGGGCACGTTTTACACCATGGTGTGTGATTTCATCGGATACAAAAAATATGGCGACGAAGGCAAGGTTATGGGCCTCGCGCCCTATGGCAAAGACACCTACGTCGACGAGATCCGCAAAATCGTGCCGCTGAAGAATGGAAGCTTTCATCTCGACCTGAGCTACTTCAAACCGCTCGGCAGCGATCAGGGCATGCATGTGCTGCCGGACGGAACAGTCCAGCTGGCGCGTCATTTCAGCGACAAGATGGAAACGCTCTTCGGACCGCCGCGCGATCCGAACGCAGAAATCACACAGCGCGACATGGATCTCGCCTATGCCATGCAGTACACGTTTGAAGAGGTTTTCTTCCACGCTTTGAACACACTGCATAAACTTGTGCCGGAAGAGAATCTCGCGATGGCCGGAGGCTGCGCACTCAACAGCGTGGCTAACGGCAAGGTTTTTTCGCGTACGCCCTTTCGCCGCACATGGATTCAGCCGGCCGCCGGCGATGAAGGGCTGGCGATCGGCGCCGCGCTGCATACTTACCATGCGATTCTTCAGCAACCGCGACAGACGCAGATGAATCATGCCTATCTCGGTTCTGAATTTTCCGACTCCCAGGTTGAGTGTGCGCTCAAATCGGCGCACGTCAAATATCTGCGCCTGGAGCGCGACCCGCTGCTCGACGCCGTTGCCGGCGAAATGGCGCGCGGCAACGTGGTCGGCTGGTTCCAGGGCCGCATGGAATGGGGCCCGCGCGCGCTCGGCAATCGCTCCATCGTTGCTCATCCCGGATTGCCCGGCATGAAAGACGTATTGAACGCGCGCATTAAGCACCGCGAGTGGTTTCGTCCGTTTGCGCCCGCGATTCTTGCCGAGGCCCAGGATGAATACTTTGAGCACACCCATCCCTCGCCCTACATGCTGCACGTCTACAAGGTGCGCGCAGAAAAAAGAGAAAGCCTGAGCGCGGTAAATCATGTGGACGATACTGGACGCCTGCAAACTGTGACCCGCGATGAGAATCCTTTGTATTACGATCTGATCCAGACATTCCGCAAAAAGACTGGCATCCCGGTCATCCTGAACACCAGTTTTAACGAGAACGAACCAATTGTCTGCACGCCTCAACAGGCGATTGATTGCTTTCAGAGAACGAAAATGGATGTGCTCGCCATCGGCTCACTGCTTGCTCGCAAGATCGAACAATGAGTCCGTGGCTCGCACTCCGTTCGAACGAGCATTACGACTGATGTCTGAGGATTGAGAGTACGGCATGGCTCAAAGCGCAGTTGCAACCGTCGCGGCGTCGGCATTAAGTCTTCGGAGAGCCCATGCCTGGCGCGGCATTCGAGTGCTTGCGTGGAATGGCGAGGTGCTCTACGGATCTCGCGGTTACGAACTCGTTTGCTGGAAGGCGCCGTCAAGCCACGCTCGTCGCGCGAGTGACCGGCAATGGAAGCAGGTTGCGACCTTCCGTCCCCCATGGTGGAGAAATTTAACCTCGCGTTCAAATCTCAGCTATCGCCTCATGCGCGACGGTTTTCACGCGCTTGCCGTCCTGAGCGGACCGGCCGGCGCGACCGGAATGGAAATCGCGCACCGGCAATTCAATGACGACTGCACTTTCATTGCAGCCGTGCCAGGCGCGATCCTGACGTGCTCCCCGGCCAGTGCTGAATTCCGCATGACGCACAAGCTTCTCCGCGGCACGCGCCCGCTGCACATCACCGCCGTCCCGAGCGGAACCGTCTACTGGGGCGAATATTTCGACAATCGCGAACGCAGCGAGGTTCACATTTATTCGTCGGCCGATCGCGGCGAAAGCTGGCATGTTGCCTACACATTCCCAGCCGGCGCGATTCGCCATGTGCACAACATCGTTTACGACCGCTGGGCAGATTGCCTGTGGATCCTGACCGGCGACGAAGGCGATGAGTGCAAAGTGCTGCGTGCAAGCTGCGATCTCCGCTCAATGGAAGTTATCTTCGCCGGCCGCCAGCAAGCCCGCGCCGTTGCGGCAATCCCCATGCCTGACGCGCTCTATCTCTCGACCGACACACCATTCGAGGAAAATCACATCCTGCGCGTGGACCGTTCAGGTGGCGTCCACGAGATCGCGAGTCTGCCAAGCTCTTCGATCTTCGGATGCCGCGTCGGCCACGCACTTTTCTTTTCCACCATGGTCGAGCCGAGCGTGCGAAATCGAAGCCGCGAGGTGCACATCGTCGGCTCCGCTGATCAGCTTGACTGGCGCGTGCTGGCCCGGTGGCAAAAAGATAACTGGCCGATGCGCTACTTTCAGTACGGCAACGCGCTGTTGCCGGACGGCGAAAACACAACAAATTTCCTGGCCGCAACTACTGTCGCGGTCGAGCAGGACGATCTGGTCACGACGCTATGGGATCTCGAGTAATCACGGCGGACGTGCAGCCCAAGCGACCTTTCGCCGCAGGCGCGGCTGCGCGCTGGCAGTACTATCGCCGCATTGTGCCCGCGTATCTCGGCTCCGGTCGCAGTCAGCTAACTTTCTGGCATGAAACTCCGGAGTTGAGCGCGCCAGTCGTTCCCGACGCCATCGATGCGAATCGCCGCCTTGGTCTCTATTACATGACGTTCCGCGAGAAAGCCGATTACGCGGGAGCCCACGATCCTGGTGGAATTCCCATGCTCGACTACCGGGGCGCGATTGGGCTGCAATACAATCCGATTGCGATCGCGCAGTGGGGACTCGCAAACTATAACCGTTATTGTGAGACGAGCGATGCCACGCGATTAGCGAAGACTCTTAAGTCCGCTGACTGGCTCGTCGCCAATCTTGAGCGGAACGCGCACGGTCTCTGGGTGTGGAACCATCACTTTGATTGGGAGTATCGCAGCACGCTGCGCGCGCCATGGTATTCGGGACTCGCGCAGGGCCAGGGCATTTCGCTTCTGCTGCGCGCACACGCCGAGACGGGAACCGAAACATATCTGCATGCCGCAGAAACAGCCTTTGCCACGCTCACCAGGCCGATTTGCGAGGGTGGCGTTCTCTTCGAAGACGCAAACGGAGATCTATGGATCGAGGAGTATCTCGTTGATCCACCCACCCACATTCTGAATGGATTCATGTGGGCGCTGTGGGGCGTGTTTGATTTGTGGCTCGCCTGCGGCGATGAATCGGCAAAAAAACTCTTCGACGGTGGCGTCTCAACTTTGCTGCGTAATCTCTCTTCCTATGACACCGGCTACTGGTCGCTCTATGAACAATCGGGAACGCGCCTCAAGATGCTGGCAAGCCCCTTCTACCACCGGCTTCACATCGTGCAATTGCATGTGATGGCAAATTTGACGGGCGATCGCCGCTTCTCGGATGTCGCGGCGCGCTGGGAAGACTACTCTCGCCGGCGCCCAAATCGTACTCGCGCGCTGGTCGAGAAGTGCATGTTCAAGCTGCTGCACTACTGATGGTCGAGTCCTAACTTCCCTGGTGTCCCGACCCCTGGGTCCCAACTCGCGCCCAGGACAATCTCGCGATGGAAGCCTCTGTTGGTGACTATGGTCCGCCGCCGCGAGTCGCCCTGTAACCCGCCGCTCGCCTCGTGTACGCTTCGTCTAGTTCGCGAGATAAGTTAACGAAACTTCCGCCGTGAAGATTCTCTACGTCTCGCAATATTTTCCTCCGGAGATGGGCGCGCCGGCGGCGCGTGCCGCCGAGCTATCGCGGCACTGGGTGCGCATGGGGCACGATGTCACCATCCTCACAGGATTCCCCAATCATCCAACCGGAATCGTCCCGCCGGAGTGGCGCGCTCGCTTGCGCCGCCTGTCTCACACCGACGTCGTCGATGGCGTTCGCGTCGTTCGCACGTGGCTTTGGCCGCTCCCGAACCGCAAGGCGCATGAGCGCATTCGCTCTTACGCGTCGTTCTTTTTTTCGTCGGCCGTCCGTGGTTTGTTTTTAACCAGGCCGGACGTGGTGATCGGTACCTCGCCACAATTACTGGTTGCGTTCTCGGCGTGGTGGCTCGCTCGCTGCAAGCGAGTTCCATTTGTCTTCGAAGTCCGCGACCTCTGGCCAGAGTCGCTGGCCGCTGTGGGAGCCGGTGGCGAGGGCACACTGCTGCATCGCGCACTCGGAGCAATCGCCGGCTTCCTCTATCGCCGCGCCGATCGCATCGTCGTCGTCACGCCCGCTTTCAAAGAGCACCTCATCCAGCACTGGCATTTGTCTGCCGCCAATATTTCGATCGTCGAAAATGGCGTCGAGACGGACCTCTTCCGTTCCGATCCCGCCGCCGTCGCCGTCAGAGAAGAACTCAGGCGCGAGGGTATCCACGCCGATGGCCGCTTCCTCATCTGCTACATCGGCACCATGGGAATGGCTCATGGTCTGGAGACTCTTCTCAGCGCCGCGGAACAACTGCGCACCGCTTTGCCAGATTGCCTGTTTCTTCTTATCGGGGAAGGCGCGGAAAAGCAGCGCATCATGGACATCGCCGCTGCGCGCGGCCTCAGCAATGTCAAATTTCTGGGCGAACAACCGCGGCAAAGCATTCCCGCCCTGATTTCCGCGGCGGACGCGTGCCTCGTGATGCTCAGGAAAACCGATCTCTTCAAAACGGTTATTCCCACCAAACTGCTCGAGTACATGGCGTGCGAGCGCGCCGCGCTGGTCGCGGTTGACGGACAGGCCCGCAAGATTATCGATGACGCGCGCGCCGGAGTGTTCGTTCCGCCTGAGGACCCCGCCGCCCTCACGCAAGCCATTTGCACACTCGCGCTCCACCCCGAAGATTGCAAGAGAATGGGTTCCAACGGGCGCAGACATGTTCTCGCAAACTTTTCTCGCCAGCAGACGGCACATGACTACATCACAGTGCTCAAAGATTTAACGGGAACTGGCACGGAAGAACTGGCGCGAACCGCAGCGGCGTAATCTCAAACGCCGCCTGGCATCACACTCTGCGTAAGGTTAAAGCGCCGCTTAGTGGACGGCAACCACGCCGATCGCCGTTGATAGCGACACTGCCGCATCCGCCGTTCGATACGCCGCCGCCTTCGCCGAACTGCCCGGCACGAACAGAACGTCGCCCTTTTCCAGTGGCACGTCCGCCGCCTTGGCGTAAAGAATCTTCTTCATCGGAACCGCAATTTCATGCACTCCATTCGGCGTCTGTCTCAGGATCTTGGTCTTGTTCAACGAGGCCGTGCGATTGCTGCCACCCGCCAGCGCCAGCGCTTTCAGCACAGTCAGCGCGCTGTCCTCGATCAGAAATCCGGAGGGATGTTGCACGTCTCCCACGACGTAGACGATGCCCGCGCGCGAAACGATGATCGTGTCTCCCGGCTCTACATCGACATTGTTTTTCGTGTCTTCCGCTAAGTTGGCCGAGAGTTGCATTTCGATTTTATGGTCAGGATCGTCGCGATGAATGATGGTTACCAGCCGGCCCGCTTTGTCGCTCAGGCCGCCCGCGGCTGAGATCATGTCATAAAGCGTACGGTTGCCCGAAATGGTGTAAGGCCCGGGATGCGCCAGTTCGCCAACCATCGTAATGGCCTGCGACTGCGCTTCGTCGATGAACACCGAAACATGCGGCCCACGCACAAAGCCCCCGTCCTCGAGCCGCTTTTGGATCAGTTCCTGCGCTTCGTCCGTCGTAAGGTCGGCGACGTGAACGTAGTCGATCAGCGGCAGATAAATATCTCCCGATCCGCTGATCCGCGTTTTGGTCTGGAGATCGGGTATGCCAAACACAGCTACTTCAATCAGATCTCCGATCCCCAATTTCGCGCCCGAATTCGCGACCAGAGGATGAGAAGCGGATTCATCCTTTACCCCACTCGATGCCTGACTCCCCCCAGCGGACGCCGCTTGCACGCCAGTTTGCGCAGTCGCCACGTGCGAAGACAGACCCACATAGCACAAAGCAAGCACAACAACCTGCGACCTTCGCAGCAGGATCCGATTCAGCGCTGACATACAAGCTCCTGAGTTGCGACGAGTTTAGCATGTGAAACGCCATCGTCCGGCAAACATGACTTGTCATCGTGGATACCCCGGCGCGGAAGAATCAACAGCCGGAAACCCGTTCGCTATTGCCCCTGATCCGCTGCAACGTTATATTCCCGACAAAGTTCAATTCAAGCGTCCAGCGCCGCAATTGAGGGGAAGCGTTCGGACGTAGATCGGCGATTCCCACACCCCTGGCTCGAAATGACTGGCAGTTTCAGCCGGAAGGAACGTTCGATTGACGCTGCTGTTTTTTGGATTGTTCGCATTTTCGCTCGTGCTCTCCTTCTTGGCGACGCGCGAGGTTCGCGATATTGCCACCCGCCGCGGCTGGGTTTTCGCCCCGCAGGGTGGGCGTCATCTTCACGAAACCGCCCGCCCACGTCTCGGTGGGGTGGCCATATTTCTCGCCTTCTCCTTTACCCTGATTCTCTGGCTGAGCTTGGCTCTCATCTTTCCGCGTCTCGCCGGGGGCGTCGTTCCCACAACTCTCTTCCGCATCTATCTTCCGGCGTGCCTGATCTTCGCGCTCGGCATTTATGACGATCTGCGCGGCGCCGGCCCCTACCTCAAGTTCGTTGTGCAGGCCATTGCCGCGGCCATGCTCTTCGCCGGCGGCATGCGCGTTCTCGATCTGCCTCTGATTTTTCCGCACACCTTGCCATGGTTCCTCGGCTTGCCGCTCACCGTTCTCTGGGTCTTGGCCGTCACCAACGCCTTCAATCTCATCGATGGCCTTGATGGCCTGGCAGCGGGCTCGGCGCTATTTTCGACTCTCGTGTTTTTCGTCGTCGCCCTGGTCAATCAGTCATGGCTTTGCTCGCTGATGAGTGTCACGCTCGCCGGCGCGATTCTCGGTTTTCTCCGCTTCAACTTCAACCCGGCAACAATTTTTCTCGGTGATTCGGGCAGCCTGTTCATCGGCTTCATGCTCAGCGCGCTGGCTCTGGCGGGCGCCGAAAAAGCTCCAACCTTCGTCGCTGTCGCCATTCCAGTCGTGTCGTTCGGTTTGCCGATTCTCGAAACTCTGCTGTCCGTCATTCGTCGTCTCATCAGCGGCCGTCCCATTTTCACCGCCGATCGCGAACACATCCATCACAAACTTCTGCAGATGGGTTTGTCCCACCGGCAGGTCGTCATCGTTCTCTACGCCGTCTCCGCGATCTTTGCCATGCTGAGCCTGTTCCTTCTCTGGCCCACCGGCAGCACTCTCGGTCTGGTGCTCGCGGTCGTCGGAACCGGTATCTGGCTGGGCGTTCAGCATCTCAATTATCTGGAGTTCGGCGAACTGCGCCGCGTGGCCCAGCGCACTATCGAGCAGCGCCAGATCGTCATCAACAATCTCGCGGTCCGCCGCGCTGTCGAGGAACTCAAAGCGGCGGAGAGTTTCGATCAACTGCGCAGCATCCTGGTCGCAGCCTTCGAGACCAATGATTTCGACGGCTTCGAGTTGCAGGCATCGCCTCTCGCCCCGCACTTCATGGACGCGAACCAGCGCATCCACTGGAGCAAGTTTCCCCGCATGATGGCAATCTCCGCCGAGCCTTCTTGGAAGTTGACGCTTGATCTTGTCTCCACCGCCAACCGCCTTTGCGGCTCGCTCGTCATCTTTCGGACTTACAGTGACCGCGACCTGCAACTCGATATCAATCTGCTGACCTCGCAATTCCCGGTCGCTCTTGCCGACTCCCTCGATCGCATCGCCGCTATCCCCGACGCCTACATTGCCGCGCAGCAGCCCGAACTTCGCGCCTTCGCCGCAAACCTCTGATCCCGCGCCCCCTTTGGCCCGCTTCGTTCCCGTCAATCCCAGTCGGCCCTTAGACCGGAAATACATATTGCTGCGTCGTCTTCCATACTGGGGTAATATGTTGATTCCATGGATCGGAGCACTCTCAGAATGCCGGATCCAGGCGCGCCTCGTCTTCATAATGAACGTCGCCGCACCACGCGGCAGAGGCTGCACACGCCTGTTTACGTCAGCTTCAACACGCCGCAATCCGGCTCGGTCGTCGATCTGAGCGAACTGCTCGACCTCAATGAACATGGCTTCGCCGTGCAAACCGCCATCCCGGCGGGCCTGCACAAGTCGGATCAGTTGGAAGTCAGCCGAGCCGTCAGCCTCTGCCTCGACCTGCCTGAAACCCGGCAGTACGTTCACGGCAGCGGCCAGGTGATGTGGACCGACTCCACCGGCCGCGCCGGAATTCGCTTCTCGTTCCTCCCCGATCCTTCGCGGCGCGCTTTGAAAGAGTGGCTCTTCGCCAACCTGCTCGTCGCCTCCACCAATTACACCGCCCGCCTGCGGCAGCTTGAGCTTCATCGCCACACGCGGCAAGCGGAGTGGGCCGCGCAACCGCTCGTTCCCCCGCAAGAAACATGGCCCCCGAACCGGGTCCCTGAGCAGCACGGCTTCCGCCAGACCGCATCTGAACAAAGCGTGCCGCCTCCACGTCCCGTGCAGGAATCGCGCGCGTCGGTAGCGCCGTTTCTTGGCGCGCAGAGGGAGCTGTCCCAACCAACATTTAGGCCGATGAGCGATCCAGATCCAATCCCGAGATGGCACGCCAGCCCGGCCGGTCCCTCCGCGATTCAAGATCGCACCGAAATCCTGCTTGCACTCGATGATGTGCGCCGGCAAATAAGAGAAATTCTGGATCGAGCCGAGAGTGCAGAGGCTGAGGACGCACGGCAACAAGCTCAGCGCGGGGATTATCAAACCGCTGCCGGCTTTGCCGAGGCATTGCAACGGATCACCGAACATGCGGCCGCGCTCACGGGCGCCTCCGGCGCGGCGCTGGCACTTCGCGCCGCAGATCGGTTCGCCGCAGACTCGCCCGTCGGAGACGTGCCCGTCGAAGACCTGCCCGTCAAGACTCGCCCGTCGAAGAAAAGATCATCTGCCGCGCTTCTGTCGGCGTTCCGGCGCCCCCGCCGGGTTCTGAAGTCGACGTAAAGAGCGGACTCTCCGGCGAATGCCTGCGCACCGGCGCCATCGTCTCCTGCGCAGACACTGAAAGCGATCCCCGCGTCGATCCGGAAATCTGCCGCGCCCTGGGCATTGGGTCTTTCATGGCCGCCCCAATCTTTGCCGACTTCCGCGTCGTCGGCCTTATCGAAATCTTCTCGCCCTATCCGCACAGTTTCGCCAGTACGCACGAGACAGTTCTGGAGCGGCTGGCCGAACTCGTCCCGCGCGGCGAGAACGAAAACAACCTTAATAAGGAGTCCGCGATCGAGGGCAATGGCAAGAGCAAGAGCAACGACAGCAGCGAAAGAAGCGCAGCACCGCCCGCCGCGACCCTCGCCATCCCCTCCGAACGGCATGAATCCGAACAGCATGACTCCGAACGGGATGAAGATGAGCCGGCGGCAATCGACGCGTCGGCAGAAACAAAACCCGAGATCGCACCCGCCCGCGAGTCGATCGCAGTTGCAGAGCCAGTAGAGTTAGAAATCCGTCACGACCCCGCAGGGTCCCAACAGAACCAGCCCGCAGCCTTTTACGAGACCGAAGACTTGCCCAAGCCCGCGCCCAACACGCTCCGGCGAGTTCCAACTTCTCATCTCGTCCTGCTCGTCTCGGCAATCGCCGTCGCTGCCATGGCCCTCGGCTACCTGCTGGCTCCAACCATTGAGCAACATTGGCTGCGGCCGGCCCAAGCTGCACAAGCCGCCACTCCGCCCGTTGCGGTCGACCGCCGTGGTCACGCGCTCTCCCCAGACGATGTGCGCAAACTCGCCGAGCAGGGTGATGCCGACGCCGAGTGGCAGCTCGGAATTCTCTATCACAATGGCGACGGTGTACCGAAAGACGACGCCATCGCCGTGCAGTGGTTCGAGCGCGCAGCGGAACAGGGATATGTCAATGCGCAATCCACGCTCGGCGCATATTACGAGGCCGGACGCGGGGTCCCGCAGGATTTCTCCAAGGCCTACACTTGGTCAGTTCTCGCGCTCGCCCAGGGCGACGAAAACAGCAAGTTCCGCCTTCAGGATCTGGCCGCCCGCATGACGCAACCTCAAGTCTCGGCTGCCCGCCAGCAAGCCGAAGTCTGGCTCCGCGCGCACAATCAAACAGCGAATTCCAAACCGAAGTGATCGCTGATCCGGCTCTCGAAGATCCTGCACTCGAAGCTACCGCTTAACCTTCCGAGCCGGCCCCGCGCCCTGCCTCGCCACTCCGCTATTCCGGCGCCGCCGGCACGTAAACCTGACCGGCCGACACCAGATCGACCTTCGGAAGCTCGGTGCGCACTTTCACTTTTCGCAGCCCCGCCTTCTTTTCGGGTTTGGCCTGGAACGACAGAATGAACTGATGATTCAATCGAGTCGCCAGATCGCTCAGATAGGGCGTGAAGTCCACTGGAGGACCCATCATTCCGATGTAATAGGCCTCGCCTCCGGTCCTTTCGGCCAGTTCCGCCAGATACATTTGTCCCCAATACGTCATCCAGTAACTGTGTCCAACATGCCCCACGCCGGGGCTATAGATCGCCGACACGATCACGCCGCCCTTCTGCGCTGCGTCGATGGCTTCCGACAAATAAGGGTCAAGCAGATCGCCACTCCCGTAGTAATAATCGATACCGTCGGAGACCATCAACACCTCCCGGCGGTTGGTGCTCTTCGGCCAGCGCTTCATCAGATCGTTGAAGGCGAAGTACGGGCTCGCATTCGCGCCCCGAATCCCCAGCGGAATCCGCAGCGCTTTATCGGCCAGCGCGTGATCGTTCGTAAGATCCTGGGCCACTCGCGCGATGCCATTCTGCATGTAGGCCACGCCAATCTGTGTGGAAGGCGGTTGCTCGTCGATGAATTTGCGAATGTCGTTGAACTGCAGCGAAATGCTTTGCGCGCCGCTGTCATCGAGCAGGATATACAACTCCAACCCCGCATGCTCCCCGCGCGCCGGCACCCAATCCGTGACGGGATCGCGATCCTTTCCCTCCATCACCATCACGTCATTGGCCGAGATGGCCGGAACTTCCGATCCTTTGTGCGCCTCCGCCGTCACCACCATCTGCACTGGAACTCCGTTCGCCACCGGCGACTGCTGCGCCCCTGCAACAGTGCTTCCCGCGCACACCACCAGAGCCACCATCCCTAAAGCCACAAAAAAAGCCAAAAAACTCCTCTGCTTCATCGCCTACCTCCTTCAAGAGCGGCCTTGATACAGCTAGCCATAGGACCCGGCACGGATCCCACTTCTCACACTTGTCCTGCATCCTTAGATGCTCTTGCTTTGACGCGCGATACGCCTCAATCGGTTGCGGCGATTTCGTCGCGCAACCGACCCCTGCGCACCGTCTGTGCATCTCAGAAAATCAACCATCCTTGTGTTACCCAGAACCAGTTTTTCTGCTCTCGGACTTGCCCTGTTAAATTTCCCGTCCTTATGTAAGAATCCCCCGCAGATTCAGCACGCGAATCAAAAGGAGCCCAGACCCACGTGGAGTTCTACCACTGGTTGCCGCCCGAAGCCGGCAAGATTCTCCTCGTACTCTTTCTCTCATTTCTCATCGGTCTCGAACGCGAAGAGCACAAGCTCGCCGCCGGCTCCTATTTCTTCGGCGGAGTGCGCACCTTCCCGCTCATCGGCCTCATCGGCTTCTCGCTAGCCCTCGTCTCCGGCCCTCAACTACTGCCGGTCACACTCGGCTTCATGGTCGTCGGCGCGTTTCTTCTCGTCTCCTACTGGCACAAACTTTCGACGACCCAAACGGCCGGCGTAACGACAGAAATGTCCGGACTCGCCACCTACCTCGTCGGCGCGCTCGTCTGCTATGACCATCTCTGGATTGCCACCACTCTCAGCGTCGCCAGCCTCCTATTCCTCGAGCTAAAAACGGTTCTCGAAAAGCTGGCCACTCGAGCCGCGCCGGAAGAGATCCTCACCTTCGCCAAGTTTCTCTTGCTCTCGGCGGTGATTCTCCCGGCTCTGCCCAACCAGCAGTTTGGCCCGTTCCATATCAATCCCTTCAAGACCTGGCTGGTCGTCGTTGCCGTAAGCACGATTTCGTACGGCAGCTATATCCTGCAAAAAGTTACCAAACAGAGTGGCGGAGTTGTTCTCACCGCGTTCCTTGGAGGCGCCTACTCGTCAACCGTGACGACGATCGCTCTCTCTCGCCGCGCCGCCCGCGAAGATCGCCCGCACCTGTTTTCCGGCAGTATCCTGATCGCCTCGGGCGTCACCTACCTTCGGCTGGCCGCACTGGTTGCGCTCTTTAACCGGCAGCTCGCGGCGATGTTGTTGCCCACCTTTATCGTTCTTGCCCTCGCCTTCACCGCCTTCGGATGGTTCTGGTCCCGGCGCCCCGACCCGGCCGATTCGCAAATCAAGCGCGAATTCGAGCCCAACAATCCGCTGGAGCTAACCGCCGCTTTTCTCTTCGCGCTGGTCTTTCTTATCATGTTAGTCGCCACCCAGTTGGCCGCGAGGTACCTTGGCAAGGCTGGCATCAACACGCTGGCAGCCCTCATGGGCGTCACCGATGTGACTCCTTTCGTCATGGGGATGACGCAGGCCGCAGGCGCGCTCACCCCGCTAAAAATCGCGGCAGCGGCCGTCCTGATCGCCGCCGCCAGCAACAACCTCGTCAAAGGAATTTATTCCTACTGTCTCGCCGACCGAAAAACCGGCATTCAAAGTCTGGCGCTCATGGTTGCCTTAACGATAGCCGGCCTCATCCCGCTGCTTTGGCTCTAGCAGCCTGCGGAAAAAGTCGCGTCGCGCTCGATTTTGGGTGGTGCAGATTTTGGGTGGCGCAGCGCTTTTAGCGCTGCGATATCTGCCTTGCTTTGAATACGGCTTTAGCCGCTGAGGCGAGAACGCTCGCCCAGCACCGACTGTTTCCGCAGCCTGCTAGAGCGACCCGGCGACCGGTGACCGGTGACCCGGGACCAAAGACCAAAGACCAAAGACCAAAGACCGGCGCCCGGTGACCCCCGCCCCTCATACCCCAATTCGGCCCGTCCGACGAACTTTTGTCACCACCGAACGTGAGCCCCGTCCTAGCTCCCTGTATCATCCGCATTGATCATCTTCTTTGGAGGGCATGATGCCAGCAGTCAGCACGAAAAAAGGTGTTCTCGGAATTCTCACCGGTGGAGGCGATGTTCCCGGCCTCAATCCCGCCATCCGCGCCGTCACCATCCGCGCCATTCGCGAAGGCTACCAGGTCATCGGACTGCGCCGCGGTTGGGGCGGTCTCGTCGACATCATTCGCGACAAGGACGCCGACAACACCAACAACTTCCAATTGCTCTCCGAAGACGTCGTTAACCGTGCCGGACGCACTGGCGGCACATTCCTCCACACCTCGCGCACCAACCCCAGCAAGGTCAGCAAAGCCAACGTTCCCGCCCATCTGCAAGCCAGCTTCAACGCCGAGAAAAACGACCTCACTCCTGAGGTCCTGAAAACTCTCGACTGGCTCGGCATCGATTACCTCATCCCCATCGGCGGCGATGACACGCTCAGCTACGGCGTCCGCCTCGATCAGGAGGGCGTCAAGGTCGTCGCCATTCCGAAAACCATGGACAACGACGTCCCCGGCACCGACTACTGTATCGGCTTCAGCACCTGCGTCACCCGCACCATTCAGATGGCCAACAGCCTGCGCACCTCCGCCGGCTCCCATGAGCGCTTCCTCGTCCTCGAAGTCTTTGGACGCTACGCCGGATACACTGCCATGCTCCCCACCATGGCCGGAGCCGCCAACCGCTGCGTCATCCCCGAACACAAGTTCAACATCGAGCAACTCACCGAACTTCTCGTCGCCGATCGCAGCAAAAATCCCAGCCGCTATTCCGTTGTCCTCGTCTCGGAAGGTGCGATGTTCGAGGGCGGTGACATGGTCTTTTCCGGCGAAACCACCGACGCCTACGGCCACAAAAAACTCGGCGGCATCGGCGACATCGTCTCCGAGCAGCTCAAGGAAATCTCAAAGAAATTCAACAACGGCAAATCCATCGACATCATCAACCAGAAGCTCGGCTACCTCGTGCGCGGCGGCGATCCCGATGCCATCGACTCCATCGTTCCCATGGCCTACGGCAATCTCGCGCTCGACCTCATCCTCGGCCGCATCTACGGTCGACTCGTCGTGCTGAAAAACGGCCGCTACGATAACATGCCCATCGACGTGGTCACGGCCAGCAAGAAGACAGTCAATGTGAAAGAGCACTACAATATCCAGCGTCTGCGTCCGCACTACAAAAGTTTCGAAATGAAGCCGCTCTTCATCATGACCAGCGAAACAGGATAAAGATAACCGCCAAGTCTGCTGATTCCTCGGATGAACGCAAATCAAGATAAAGAGGTTAAGTCTCATCCGTGTGAATCCGCGTGAATCCGCGGAAAAGAAGTTTTACGAGGCCGAGCATGACCGAACTCGAAACCAAGTCCCTTCCCGCAAATGCCTACCAGCCATTAAAAGACGGCGAACTCTACCTGCCGCTCGTCCCCGCCACCTCTGCGCCGCCGGAAGTCACCTGGCGCGCGGTCCTGTGGGGTACGTTTCTCTGTGTGATCTTCACCGTCGCCTCGGCCTACTCCACCCTTAAGGTCGGCCAGGGCATGGAGGCGGCCATCCCCATCTCCATCCTCGCCATCGGCCTTGCGCGCGCCTACTCGCGGCGCTCCACCGTGCTTGAGAACATGATCATCACCGGCATGGGTGGTGCCTCTGCCGCCGTCGTGGCTGGGGCCGTCTTCACCCTGCCCGCGCTCTACATCCTTCACCTCGACCCGCATCCGGCCCAGACCGTCTTCATCTGTCTGACCGGCGGCTGCCTCGGCGTCCTCTTTCTTATTCCGCTTCGCCGCTACTTCGTGCGCGAAATGCACGGCAAGTTCCCCTTTCCTGAGGCCACCGCTATTACCGAGGTCCTCGTCACTGGAGAAAAAGGAGGGTCGCAGGCCCAGTTGCTGCTCCAGGCCACCCTCATCGCCGCCGTTTACGACTTCTTCGTCACTACTTTCCATGTCTGGAAGGAGTATCTGAACTTCCAGTTCGTTCCCGTAGTCCGCTCGCTCGCCGATCGCGGCCGCATGGTCTTCAATTTTGACGCCGTCGGCTTCATCCTCGGACTCGGCTACGTCATGGGCCTGCGCATCGCCATGATTTTTTGTGCTGGCGGCATTCTGGTGAACTTCGTGCTCGTCCCGCTGATCTGGTTCATCGGCAGCCACATGGGCGATACCACGGTCTATCCCGCCACCCTTCCCATTTCCCACATGGCGGCCTCCGACATCTACCGCAGTTACGTGCGGCTCATCGCCGTCGGTGCCATCGCGACCGCAGGCCTCGCCGGGCTCCTCAAATCGCTGCGCGTGATCGCCGGCTCATTCGGCATCGCCCTTCACGCCTTCCGCCACGGCGAAGCGCCCCA
>CAWJFC010000015.1:0-241044 GCA_963841945.1 uncultured Acidobacteriaceae bacterium | reverse complement strand
GAGGTACCACCCCACGCTCTTTGCGTTCTCTAATACTGGACCCAACGGCGTCAGTCTGTTCTTTGCCATCAGTGGGTTTCTGATTTGTTCCCGTCTGCTCGAAGAGCGCAGAGCTTTCGGCCAAATCAGTCTGCGTGGCTTCGATATCCGTTGCGCTTGCCGCATCTGCCTCCTGGGCTTCTACCTGTTCGTTATCGGTGTGCTCGCTTTGCTCGGAGTAATCGCGGTGAGTGCCCGGGAGTGGTGGAGTTCCGTTTTTTTCTTTCGGAACTACCTTCCCGCTTCATGGATCACGCGCGGTTGGGGCGGATACCCGTCCACGACTGGTCCCTGGCCGTCGAGGAGCACTTTTACCTGATCTGGCCCGCAACCCTCGTCTTGTTCGCCAGAAAAAGAGCCCGGTGGGTCGCGTTGACTCTGGCGTGCTCTGTCGCGATCTGGCGCACTTTGGATTTGCATCACCATTGGTTCAACCGCTTGATCCCAGGACTGCTCTTCGGCTGCCGAACCGACGTCAGACTTGATGCCCTCCTGCTCGGCTGTCTGGCCGCTCTCATCCTTGAGGACGACGCCCCGCGATCGATGTTCTCGCAACGATTCAAACCCTGGATGTGGTGGACGGCTGTGGCGTCATACCTGGGTGTTCAGTTCATCTATTTCGTCGAAGGAGCCCGCACTTACTCCATCTTCGAATCCGGTCTTCTCGCGCTGGTCGTGACCGGCACAGTTTATGGGAACAACTTGCCGATCCGCGCGCTACTGGAATGGCCGCCAATGAAGTGGATCGGCCGGCTCTCCTACAGTCTGTATTTGTGGCAACAATTGTTTTCTCTTCCTCAGGCTGGATCAGGTCTGGCGATATTTCAACAATTTCCGCTGAACATACTCATGATTTTTCTTTGCGCCTGGGCGAGTTACCGTTTTATCGAGCGACCTTTCATTCGCCTGGGACACAAGCTCGCGCCTCCTCCCACTCAGGGTCGTGATGATCTCCTGCGCCCCACCATTGCGGAGCGTTTCCCCGCGCCCCAACCAGTTCCGGATTTGATCGCCAGTTAAGTGGCGGCGTGATCGCCACGCGCCCGGTTAACGCGCGCCCGGTTAAATAGCTGGCCCGCGGCCCACAAATTCCTCGCAACCATGCCCGCCCAAAAACCTTGTCACCCGCTCAAATCGTGCTATAGTGGCCGCGTTCTGGCCAGGCCACCTCAGGAGGTCAGTCATGTCTCACCGTTTCAGTCTCTTGCTTCTTCTGATTCCAGCACTCTCCGCATGCCTCTTTGCCCAACTCGGTGGCTACGACGGCCCCGCGCAACTGCCCATCGCAACCGTCAACAGTTCAATGGCGCAAACCCCCGCCGGCGGTGCGGTCATCAACGTCAATACCGGTGATAACCTTCAGTCCGCCCTCGATAGCGCCCAGTGCGGCACCGTGATCCAGTTACAGGCCGCTGCAACCTTCACCGGAGATTTCAAATTGCCCGCCCTCGCCTGCGACAATAATCATTGGATTATCATTCGCACCAATTCACCCGATAGCGCTCTTCCCGCCGAAGGCACGCGCGTCACTCCTTGTTATGCGGGCGTCGTGTCCCTCGAAGGCCGGCCTCAATATCCCTGCGGCAATCCCCAGAATGTGCTCACCCGGTTCGTCTCCAAGACCGCGAATGGACCGATTATCCTGCGTAACGGAGCGAACCACTACCGCCTGCTCGGCTTGGAACTGACGCGCCCGGCCGGTACCAAGGGCGCTCCGATCTTGATTTCGGTTGAAAAAGGCGGCTCCGCAAGTTCCATCATCGTCGATCGCAGTTGGGTCCACGGCACCACCGCCGACGACACCGCGAGCGGCATCGGCCTCTCCGGCACCAATAACGTGGCCATCGTCGATTCCTACTTCAGCGATTTCCACTGCACTTCGCGCACCGGCTCGTGCATCGAAGCGCACGCCATCGGTGGCGGCATGGGCAATTACCAGGACGGCGTCTACAAGATCCAGGACAACTTCCTCGAATCCTCTGGTCAAGCCGTCATGTTCGGTGGCGGCGCCGCTACCACCACGCCCACCGACATCACCATCCAATTCAATCACTTCTTCAAGCCATGGCAATGGATGCCCGGCAGTTCACCCTTCCAGGGCGGAAGCGGCGGCAATCCCTTCATCGTGCGCCACCACCTCGAACTCAAGAATGCCATCCGCGTCCTCATCGACAGCAACCTGATGGAGAACGTCTGGGGCGGTTTCGGCGAGTCCGGTTTCGCCACCCTCCTCAATCCCAAGAACCAGCACACCCGCTCGGGCAATAACGTCTGTCCCATCTGCGCCGTCACCGACGTCACCGTCCGCTACACCCACATCATTCACGCCTCCGGAGGCATCGTGATCGCCACCGCCCTTTCCGGCCACGGCTTGGGGGATGGCGGCGCGCCCGCCCTCATCGGAACCCGCTTCAGCATTCACGACGTTGTCATGGATGACATCAGCCAGAAATACGTCGGCGAGGGCTCGTTGTTCTTAGTCGCCAACCAGTGGCCCACCAATCCGGTGAACACCATCACCATCAATCACATCACCGGCTTTCCCGACCCTCAGGGCGGCCTCCTGATGCTCGGCAACCTTATGTCGAATCCCGCGATGTATGGACTCGTCTTCACCAACAACATCGCCAGCGTCGGCAGTTTCCCCGTCTGGAACATCGGTTTTGGCCGCACCAGTTGCGCCCATACCGGAGTTCCCCTCAACAGCCTGAACAACTGCTTCGTGCCTTACACCTTCAACACCAACGCCATCGTCTCCGATCCCTCGCAATTCTCGCCAGCGTCCTGGCCCGCCAATAATTTTTTCGCCGCCAGCCCCGCTGACGTAGACTTCGCAAACTACAACGGCGGCAACGGTGGAGACTACACGCTCCAACCCGGCAGCCCTTACATCAATATGGGCACCGACGGCAAGAATCTGGGCGCAGATATAGCCGGCCTAAACCAGGCTCTCGCCGGGGTCGAGTAACTTCAAGTCTGCATCCTGGAAGCCAAGGTCCGCGGTTCGCCGCGGACCTTTTTGCACTCGGCCTACTACATCGGAAGGATCGAGCGACGGCTGCGTGATTGCCCTCGCACCCGAAAGAGACTCGCACCGAGAGACTCGCACCTGAAAAAAAAGACCTATGAAAAGAACTGCTAAAACGCTCCTTCTGATTCTCGTAGCCCTGCCACTCGCGGTGCTGCAAGCCGCCGCGCAAAACACGCCCGCGCCTCAATCAGATCCCTGGAAGCCGCTTGCCTTTCTGCAAGGCACCTGGGAAGCCCGCACCGGAGAAGCCCGCACCGGAGAAGGGAAGACCAGCGGCAAAGCCGTTACTGCGACTGGCTCCTACACCTTCCGAAGCGAACTTCGCGATCACATCCTCGCCCGCCACAGCACCAGCGATCCAGGATGCAAGGCGCCCGCCAATTTCGACTGCGAACATGGCGACCTCTTCTACATCTATCAAGACGCTCCCGGTCAGCCGCTCAAGGCAATCTATTTCGATAACGAGGGGCACGTCATCCACTACAGCGTCTCAACTCCGGACGCGACAACCGCCATCTTCCTTTCCGACGTCACTCTGCCCGGGCCTCAATTCCGCCTCATGTATGAGCTGAAAAGTGGAGTGATGTCAGGTAAGTTTCAGATGCGCATGCCCGGCCAATCTGACTGGAACTCTTATCTCGAATGGAGCGGCGTGAAACGAACCCAGTGAAGCCAAGCCAACAGACCGATCCATTGAAGAAAAATCTGACGCGCAGAAAGACCGTCACGGAAGCCAAGGGGCGCCTCAAAAAGAAGCACTGCAAGATAGTAAAAGACGAGCCGGACTTCCCGAGATGCTACATCCAGGATCCTTGCGGTCTGATTTATAACCTGACCGAAGGAAAGCGATGTTGCGCTGGCCTGCATCTTTTCCGTAAGGGGTCTTGTCTAATAAAAAGGCGGGCCACTCCGATGTCGGCGATTAAATCACGATCACTCCGCTATCTTTTCCACGCTCCGGCTTATCTCTATCGCTGGCATCTCGGACGTGTTCTTGGGCACCGCTTTCTGCTCCTGACCCATATCGGCCGGCACACCGGGCTGCGCCATCAGACGGTGCTTGAGGTCATGGACTATCACCAGGAAATTCCCGAGGCCGTGGTCATGAGCGGCTTTGGGCCAAATTCCGACTGGCTCCGTAACATCCAGGCCAATTCGGAGGAAGATATTGTCCTCGGCGATCGGAGCTTCGCTGCCGTCCATCGCTTCCTGGGCGAGCATGAAGCTGCCGCCGTGCTCCAGAAATACGAACGACAAAATCGCTTTCTGGCGCCCATCGTCCGCAGCGTGTTAAGCGCACTGCTGGGCTGGAAATACCGTGGATCCGAATCCGATCGCCTTCGACTGGTAAGGCAACTTCCGCTTGTGGCGTTCCGCCCTCGCTAAGCGATCAGAGACCTGTGGGTGTCATTCAGTGCCACATCGATCGACGGTCACATGGCAAACCGACACAGGAACCTGTTTCACGCAAACACTTTCACGCATGAGCCACCGGGACAGCAAGGTCGCGACCAGGGCGCCAGCGATTTGTGCTGCAATAAATAGCGGAACATCCGACGGCCGAATCCCCGCGAAGGTATCCGACACAGCCCGCGCAATCGTGACCGCCGGGTTTGCAAACGAGGTTGACGCCGTAAACCAGTAGGCCGCCGTGATGTAGCTTCCAACCGCGTACGGCACCGCTCCGGGGCGCAGCCGCGAGCAGCCCAAAATCACCGACAGCAGTCCAAACGTCGCCACAAACTCGCTCAGCACGATCGCCCATCCATTCCGCGCATGGCCGGAGAATGAATACCACCGCAATCCAAACATCAGATGCGCCATGATCGTTCCCGCAACTCCTCCCGCAAATTGCAGAACCATGTATTGCCCTGCTTCCGGCCACGAGACGCGCCTCTCCATCGCCTCGGAGAGCGTGACGGCTGGGTTCAAGTGTGCGCCGGAAATTGGTCCAAACGTCAGAATGAGGGCGACCAAGGCCGCGCCCGTCGCAATCGTGTTGGCTAGCAAAGCAATCGCCACGTTGCCGCCCGCGAGCCTCTCACCCATAATTCCCGAGCCCACCACGGCGGCCACCAGAAATGCCGTGCCCAAAAACTCAGCCGTCAATCGGGCGCGCAGTTCGAATCTCATCTTTGCCCGATCCTGTCGATCTCGTGCTTGATCGCCAGCTTGCCGATGGTAGCGAGCGGCAGGCTAAGGAAAAGGCCGATGCGCCGTTCCAGCGTCAAGAAAGCGTCGCGATAGGCGCGGCCGATCTCCTCCGCCGTACCCTCAACCGCCGCCGGATCGGGAACGCCCCAATGCGCCGTCATCGGCTGGCCCGGCCAAATGGGGCAAATCTCTTTCGCGGCGTTGTCGCACACCGTGAACACAAAATCCAGCTTCGGTGCGTCCGGCTTTGCGAACTCATCCCAACTCTTGCTTCGCAGGCCGGCGGTCGGCAGGTGAGCTTTTTCGATCTCTGCCATCGCCTCCCGCCGCACCGCGCCCGCAGGCTTACTCCCCGCGCTATAAGCGGTAAAGTTCGGCCGCCCTTTGTAATTCATGATCGCCTCAGCCATGATCGAGCGCGCCGAGTTTCCCGTACACAGGAACAGCACGTTATGGTGACCAGGAGAGCCCACAGGAGAGTCCGCAGGAGATTGTCCTGAATGTTTTGCCGGATTCTGTCCTGGAGACTCTGTCGGCATATTTCACTTACGCGCAGCAGGTCGGTCCGCAGCAGCTCTTACTTGCCAGCGGCTTCACCGCCCGCACAAATGCGCTCATAAACTTGCCGTCCACCTGCTCTGCAATCGCGTCCACGTCGATGTTCTGTCCCGAAAGAAATTCGCGCGCGTCTTCGATCCGGTAAACTCTGGTCGGCTCAATCTCAATCTGTTCAAATCCCGCCGACGCCAGTTTGCCCCGGTATTCGTTCTCCTCCAGAGCGCCCGCCACGCAGCCCACCCAAAACAACACATTCTTGCGGATCTCAGGCAGCATCTCGCCCCGCGTCACCACGTCCGATACCGCCAGACGCCCGCCTGGCTTCAGCACTCGCAGGGCCTCGCGCAGCACCCGGTCTTTGTCCGCCGAAAGGTTGATCACGCAATTCGAAATGATGACGTCCACCGAGTTATCCGGCAGCGGAATGTGCTCGATCTCGCCCCTCAGGAACTCGACGTTTTCGATTCCCGACTTGCGCTTGTTTTCGTTCGCCAGCGCCAGCATCTCATCCGTCATGTCGAGCCCGTAGGCCTTTCCCGTCGGCCCCACGCGTTTCGCGGAAAGCAGCACATCGATGCCCCCGCCCGAGCCGAGATCCAGAACCGTCTCACCCGCGCTCAACCGCGCCAGAGCCGTCGGATTCCCGCAGCCCAGCGAGGCCAGCAGCGCCTCCTCCGGAATCTGTCCCGCCTGTGCGCTGTCATACAGATTCGAAGTAATTGGATCGCAACCACCGCTGCTCGCAGTCGCGCCGCAACAAGAGCTCCCGCCACTCTTCACGCGCAGAGCGGCTTGGCCATATTTTTCCTTGACAACTTCTTTGATGTCCGTTGTGCTCATGAATTCCTCCACCTTCTGAATTACGCGCCGCCTGCTGGATTCTCTACCTTCTGAATTTCTCTCCACCGCTGAATTCCTCTCCAACCTCCGATTCCCTCTACCTGCAAAGTCGAACGATCTGCTCCGGCTTGACCGCTTTATTTCGAGTGCAGCACTCGGCATACAAAAATTGCAGCAATTTCTGCAGCGCTTCGGTATTGGCGGTATAGCGCAGGAATGTGCTCTCGCGGCGGACTTCAACCAGCTCCTCGCCCTTGAGCTTGTCCAGATGGTGAGAGAGCGTGGAATTCGGAATCTCCAGCTCTTCCTGAATCTCATTCACGACCATGCCTTCGGGGTGGGCCGACAAGAGCAACTGCATAATGCGGAGCCGCGGCTCCGATCCCATCGCCGCAAGCTGGTCGGCAAATTTGGCAACCTGTTCGCCCGGCTTCACGATCGCGCTCGGCATATTTCCATAATTGCAGAAATACAGACGAAGCGTCAATCGATCTTTGCATGCACCATTCCCGCCGAGTGTGCCCCATCCTCACGCGTTCTCTGCGCATGGGTGGGATTCCACGATTCGCGCACCCAACCAAAGTTTTGACGGCTATCGACGACCAGACCCTCTGCACGGCCTGTTTTTAACAGAAATCAATGATCGCAAATGCCCCCTTGACATTGCCGGACAATCCACTACCATGTGGTTGTGGATAGATTAGATACCACCTTCGCGGCTTTGTCTGATCCAACCCGCCGGGCAATGATCGAACGGCTCTCGCATGGGCCTGCCTCGGTGCATCGATTGACGGAACCGTTTGCACTTTCGCAGCAGATGATTTCAAAACATATCGCCTACCTGGTGCGGGCGCGGATCGTGATCAAGAGGAAGCGTGGACGAGAGAGTGTGTGCACGCTCCGGCCGGCGGCGATCAAGAGGGTCAGCGACTGGGCGATCAGCTATCGCCGATTCTGGGAAGAGAGTTTCGACAAGCTGGATGTGGTGGTGAATCAAATGAAGAAAGAGGAGGGCATCCATGACAAAAAACACGGTTAGCGAAATTGAGCGGATGGTGATCACAAGAGTTTTCGATGCCCCACGCGAATTGGTTTGGAAGGCGTGGACAGACCCGAAGTACGTGATGCAGTGGTGGGGGCCGAAGGGTTTTACTTCGCCGGTTTGCCAGATGGATTTTCGCGTGGGAGGAAAATTTCTCTGCTGCATGAGAACGCCCGATGGGCAGGAGTTCTGGAATGCGGGTGAATACCACGAGATTGTTCCCCTGGAGAAGATCGTTTCCTCCATGTACTTTTCCGACTCGCAGGGAAACAAGATTGAGCCCGCGCAATTAGGAATAGAACATGAGGCGATCGACGGTGCATACGACGTGACCCTCTTTGAGGATCTCGGAAACGGCCGGACGAAACTCACCTTCATTGGAAATGAACCCATGGAGAGCGCGAAAAACAGCGGTCAAATGGAGGGCTGGAACCAGATACTGGACAAGATTGCCGAAGTTATTGCGGGCATAGTGCAGGCGAAGTAAGCGGTTGGAGTTTAAATGTGGGGACAGACGGGACATTACACTAATTTTCCTTTACTCTCTAAGCAAATACTCAGGGTACTTCCCGTCTGTCCCACGTTTTCCGGCGTCTATTGCTTCTCGTAGACGTAAATCTCTTTGTGGTCGTCTGCGTCGTGAGTCAGAGTTCGACCTTCCGCCGTCAGTCTCCATGTATCGATGACGGGTTTAAGTCCCGTAACAACGACGGTGGCGTTAGGGATTTTTATATCCAGCGTGGATTCGATGACAAGCACCGAGTCGTGCCAGCTCGCGCTCGAATTCAGTTGACCTGACGACATTTTCATCGAAGCGCGTTTCTTTCCATCCGGGGTGTAGGTTTCCGTCGACTTCTTGCCGTCGGTTTTGTAGTGGAAAACAATTGCCGACCTCTTGTTTTCAATGACGATGGTCTCGGATTTCGTCGGGCTGTCCTTCGCGAGCGTGCTCTTTGCGACGTTCAGAACCCAGGTACCAGAGAAGTCGGGCGTCTCAGCGGCGGTTGCGAACACCGAGAACGTCACAGCGGTAACCAGCGTAATTATGAGTAGAAACTGACGCATGACAGTGGCCTCTGCTTTCGCGAGTGATTGTAATGGATTTCTCGCAGCAAACGGGAAAGGAACAACATCGAGGCCGTGAAGGCTGGGCCACCCGCCTACTTCAATGCACTCAGGATTTTGGCGCGGAGTTCATCGTCTGGCTTTCTGCCTAAAGCTTCGCGGAACCAATGATTCGCATCGGCCTCAAATCCCTGCCGTGACAGACTCAGTCCGAGGTTGAATGCGGAGGCCGCATCGTTCTTATCGCTCTCAGCAGCAAGGCGGAATGCCGATGCCGCACGACTGAAATCCCCTGCGGCAAAATAGCAGTATCCCAGACGAAAGTTCATGAAAGGATACTTCCCATCAGATACTCTTACCGCTGATTGCGCTGCCGCGATGCATTCGGAGTTTCGTTCAAGATCTGCAAATATGCTTGCTTCGGTGTCGAAGGCGAATGGGTCTTCTGGATTCGCGGCAATCGACTCTTTAATGTATTCCAATGCCGACTGGTAAACCCCCCTTCCCTCAAGCACCCCCGCCATTATTTTGTAAACAAATGGCATCGTGGACTTGAAGTATTTCTCGTTTTCTTTCGTGGCTTGAACTGAGGCTTCCACGCACTTTCTTCCGTCGGCTAGGACGCCGTCTTCATTCGTAATCGGCTGGAAGAAGCTCTCTCTTGCCGCAAAGCAATAATCGTATCCATAATAACTGCTGCCCGCGGCAGCTTTCTCATAAGCGCCGGCAGCACCCGCGTGGTCGTTAGCAGAGGCTCTTCGGTCACCTTCGGAATCCCATTCGTATGCCGCTGGCTCATAGAGGCTCGCGTAGCGCCTGAACCATTTCTCAGCATCATCAGGTCGCTTCGCGCTGTCGTTTTCATAGATCAGACTAGTAATTGCCAACTTGGCAAGATCATTGCCACACAAGCTTGGACTCCCACCTGCTACGAGGGAATGCAAGGAAATAGCCTCCGAATACTCCTCGTGGTCTCTCTTAGCATTGCCGAGTACAAAATTAGCAATCAGGAGCCCCTGTCCCTTTGCTGTTCTGGCGGAATCGGCTGCCTCACGACTCGCTTCAGACAAATATTTGTCGCGAGCTGCGTTCGCTTGCAGCTGGACTTCGCTGTCTTTTTGCGCGAATTCGGACTTGAGGCCTTCATCGCTGGCGCGGTCATAGAGTACGTAGGACAACAAGGCGCGATGTTCCGAGGATGGCTTTTCGCTTACCAGCTTTCTTGCGGCCTTGATTCCGGTGTCACTTAGTTCAGTGGCCTTAGTGCCTAAGCAAGCCATTTCCGTTAGAGCGTCTTCCCTACTGGTGGAGGCCACAATTGCTTCCATCAATTCACGGAGTTTCCGCGTTTGCTGCTGGTATTCAGACGAAGGATCTCCAGAGTATTCAGCCTGTGCCCTTTTACTGAATATATCCTTCGCGTCGCTCAAGCTTCCATCCACATTCGATGCAGTAGCGGCGTCAGCTTTTTGCTCGAGAATTGCTCTGACGTACGCAACCGGAACCGCGAAATTCAGGTTTTGACCGTCCTCCAGCATTCCAACTGCTACTCCGACCACCTCCCCTTTTGCGTTGAGGATCGGGCCCCCTGACGACCCGTGAGAAATAGGACTTGTGACCTGCAATAGATCGCGGTCACCCCGCTTACGCAAACCAGAAATAATCCCCTGACTAATTGTTTTCTCCAATCCCTCTGGGTTTCCAATCGCGAAAACTTCTTCGCCGGGTGATACCGCAGCTGAGGCGAGTTGCAGAGGCCTTGAGGTCAGGTCAACGTCCACTGATAGCAGTGCCAAATCATTTTTTTCGTCCGTGCGAAGAATCTTAAGCGGAAGGCGAACGGGGCCGACAGCGAGTACGGGGCTTCCAGCATCGGCAACGTGGGCATTCGTAACCAAAAGTCGAGGGGCGACGAGGAACGCGCTCCCGAGTGCGCTCGGGGCGCCGCTGCTGTCGTTCAGGTAGACGAGGAATACTGAATCCTGAGAGGAGTTATAGATTTTCTTTGCTTCATCGCCAGCTTGGCAAAGCGCGATCGTCTTGGCTAGCGCCAGGGTCGCTATCGCGAGCAAGAATGGGTGTATGAAACGCATACCCGGTCTCCTGTGCCGAGCGTCTGTGCGCCCTGTTTGCGTCAAGAAATGCCGCTGGTAGCGCGAAAGTCGATCAACTCAGAGCCGGTCCTTTACTTTCCCTTTCGCGAGACATCTACCAGCTGCCGATTACTCGGTACTTCATTTTGCCCATCAATTTATGAGAAACGATACTGTACACGTAGATTCGCACGGCTTTATCGCCGTTGGGCTCGACTGTGTAGGCGCCCGGCGCTAAGTTAGCGCACTTGCGGAATCCTGCCTGACACCACAGTATTACGTGTTGAGCGTTAGGGAAAACCGCGTGGACCGACTCCTGCTGAATGCTCCTATGCGTCACGTATGCGGGAGTTCCCGGAGTCGTAGTCGTCGTGCAGTTCGTCGTTGCATTGACACTGCCGTTTGAGTAGTCGCCGACGGTGGTGGTATTAACGCTGCCGTTCGTGTCACAGTTAGTATTCGAAGTACCGTTCGTAGCCGCGTGGTGAATGGCAACATCTCTCCGCCAAGCATCGGTTCCAAGAACTTCGATTTGGAACGTCGTCCTGTCCTTAGCGAATACAGCGAGTGAACACGCCATAATCATGGAGACACAGGCAATGTTCTTCATGCTGCATCGGTTTGGTTTCCGAGGAAGTAGCGGCACTCGGATGGGGTGTCGGCGGGGGCTCGAAAATTGCCGCGGAAACGACACCAACGGTGAAGAGGCAAGGACGTAGGGGCACCAATGTAGCATTTCTGTTCCTTTAATCGGAGTAGGTTGCTCCCCCTCGAAGCGACCTAGACTGTCCTTATTAGGGAGTTTCGGACGGCTGATAATACATTAACGCACGGTTCAAGGAATGGCCCAAGCGTGCTATGCAAGGCACGGGGCTGTGTAATGTGGGGACATCCATGATAAGTAAAAGTCAAGAGGAGACGGAGGTCTCCGTTCACTTGGAAGAGACCACTCTCGAAGCGCGGATACAGCGGCTAAGTTAGACGACTGCCAGCGATCGTTTCGCGCGGCCAAGGCGGCAGCCTGGCCAGACATCCATTTGCGGGAACCGAAGTGAAACCCGGTCCACGAAGTATGAGTTAGGGTTTGCCGGCCGGTCTCGATACAGACGGTCAGGAGCATCGGGAGCCGAGGCTCCTCTGCCCAGTCCCCAAAATGGCGAGAAACGGCCGGTCGATCGCCGTTGGTTTTAAGGTTTTTCCTTCTTAGGCGGTTTTGATTTTCTGCGCCCCTTCCTTCTCCGCTCCGTCCTCGGGCAAGAGCGCCCGCAGCTGAAAGCTCTGCCCGCTTTTGTCGACCGCCAGCAGATAGGTAACCAGTTTGCGCGCCACCGCCAGCGTGGCCCGGTTGCGATGTCCGCGTTCCAACTCGCGGGCGTGTAGCGCCGCCAGTTGCGGATTCCAGCGTGGCGCCAGCTTGGCCGCTTCGATCAGCGTGCTTTGCAGCCAGTGGTTGCGCTGTTTCGAAATCGGCCCGCGTTGCTGCTTGCCCGCCGAAGACTTCAAGGCAGCCGTCAGCCCGCAGTAACTCATGGCCTCGGAGCCGGAGCGAAAGCGGTGCGGGTCGCCGATCTCCAGCGCCCAGGTGAGGGCCGTGATTTGCCCTACCGCGGGAATGCTCATCAATCGCTCCACCCGCTGCCCCAGTTCGGGGTCGGCGAGTAACTCGCGCACCAGCCGGCGCTGCGTCGTCTCGAACATCTCCAGCGCGCCTCGACTCGTACGCAGCAGATCGAGCACCGACTCCGGCACCTCTTCCAGTTCTTCCAGCAGACTGGCAAAGTATTTCTTGCCGTGCAGCTTCTCCTTCACGTAAACGGCGCCGGTCTCCATCAGCAGTCCGGCCATCTTGTTTTTCATGCGCACCGCTTCGCTCACCACCAGGCTGCGGTAGCGCAGCAAGCGGCGCAGCTCGCGGATGCGCGGCGCGGCCACATAGCAGGCGGGCAAAAGATTGCAGCGCACCAGATCGGCGATGGTGCGGGCATCGATGCTGTCGCTTTTCTTCTTGCCCGCGCTGATGGCTTTCATCTTCGCGGGATGCGCCATCTCCAACTGCTCGCTGTACGGCTGCAGCGTGTCGTAGATCCAGCCGCTGAACAGGGTGGCCTCCAGCGCTCCCTGCCACGGTTGCCGCCGCGCCCCAGCCCAATGCTGCAGCGCCGGGCGCTGCGCCACCACTACGCCTTCTTCCACAATGTCGCCTGCCGCCGTCTTGACGCAGAAACTGATCGTTTTCTTGTGAACGTCGAATCCGATATAGTGAGGGGTATTCATGGGGTTCTCCAAGTGAGCTTTCTGAGCCGGCGCTTTGCTCGCCGGTCTCAGCATCGTAGCCGCTTCGAGAACCCTTCTTCATTTCACTTATGCATTCATACAGACGGAGGAAATGTGGGGACAGACGCGACATTCACCAATTTCCATTGCCGAAAAACTGCGAAACGTTCCGTCTGTCGCCATTTTTTCATTGGGGTCACATCCATCTGTCGCCGAATTGCTTTGATTTGCCTCCCGCCCTGATCCTACAGCTGCCCTGAGAATGCGCCCGGCAACGCTGCCTCAAGATTGATTTGTTCTCCGGTGATGGGGTGTTGGAAATTCAGAAATTGGGCGTGCAGGAAATATCCTCCATCGCCGGGGAGGCCGGGAAGATTTTCAAGAGGCTGGCCGGTCGAGCCGTACAGAGGATCGCCTACCAGAGGATGTCCGATGGATGCCAGATGGATCCTGATTTGGTGAGGGCGTCCCGAATTCAGCGTGACCTCAAAGGTTGTGGTGCTGGTCGCCCTGCCTGATGTTCTGATCGACGCCGTGCTGCTGGACGCCGTGCTGCCTGGCGCCCGTGAGATCACCTTCGCCAATGACTTTGACGGTTTGCCGTTAGGGTTGGCGGCCCACACCGAGCCGATGCGCGGGTGCGGTACGAGTCCGATGGGGGTGAGGATTTCGTAGGCGTCTTGCTGTGCAATGCCTTGCGCCAGCGCCCGGTAGATTTTTTGAATTCTGGGTGTGTTCCAGTTTGCGGATAGTTTGGCGGCTGCCTGCGGTGTTTTGGCGAAGAGGACAATGCCGGAAGTGCCTCGGCCCAACCGGTGGACAGGGTTAGCGCTCGGGGTTTGCCTTTGCACCAGGCGCAGCAGGGTGCATTCCATGAAGCCGCCGGCGGGGAGCGTGGGCAGTCCGCTGGGTTTGTTGACGGCCAGCAGATGGGGATCTTCAAACAGGACTTCGAAGTGCAGAGGCGAGTCTGGCTCGATCCACGGTGGACGGTTCCAGACGAGGGTTTGGCCTACAGTGACCGATTCGCTTCCGGAGGCGGTGACGCCGCTGAGGGCGACTTCTCCGTTGTTCAGTCTGTGTTGCCAGGCTTGTCGGGTTGAGTGGGAGTAAAGGCTCGCCAAATGGTAGAGCAGGGTTTGCCCATGGTGTTTGCTGCCGATGATGCTGGTGTAGGCATGGCCCCGGTTGAGCATTTAGTTTAAGTGTAATCTCGTCCCCTGCGAGTATCCTCACGAAGCCGCTCCGGCGCACCTCAAAAACTCGCCCGGCCTGCATACCCTGTCAACTTGACAGAAATCACTCCGCGCCCACCCCCATAAAACCGCCGGCCAGCACCTAACTCCTTACCAATCAATAGGTCGATCGAAGTCCTTCCCCATCAATAGCCGAACCCCAGTGAACCGCTAACCCCATGATCCCAATAGCTCAGAAAGCAGTGCCCCCAGGACCAGAGAGTAAACACCGCGCCCACCAAAAATCCCCAACAAGGTGTTTTTACGGCACCTCAAAAACCGCATTTATTTTATTCGCGTTTCATTCGCCGAAATCCTGCAAATGTACGTACAGGAATGTCAACTATTGCTCCACGTGGAGCATTTCCCCGAAAAGCAAAAAATTCCGGGTCCCGGAAGCCCGGGACCCGGAGTTGAAAAGGGGAGGGTGGGGCAGGGAACTACTTGCCCGCGTAGGTCTTAACCGACCCCACGCCCGTGCACTGATCGAAGCCGACCACACACTCCGGACCACCCAGCGTGATGTCGTTGAAGTAGTCGGCGTATTCGGTCGGGTTAGCTAACTCGTTATAAATCATAGTGAGCTCGGCCACGCTGCCCTTGGCCTTGTTGCCCGCAGCGTTCACAATTCCCGCCATGGTAGGCGAAGCCCAGCTAGTCCCCCCCACCGAGTACCACCCGCCCTCCACCACGATACCCGCGCAGCAGAAGTCCGACGAGATGTCCGGATAGCCGCGGTGCGAGCCGACGATGGCCTGCACGCCGTTCTGGTAAGCCGGGCGTGGCTCATACGGACTGAGGTCGCCACCGCCGCCGTCCGTGTACCACTGCTCGCTGACGAAGTTGCCGTGCTGGTCGCGGTTGAAGTAGGTTCCGCCGACCGATACCACGTTCGGCGACGACCCGGGATAGATACTTACACCCAGCCCTCCATCGCCCGCCGCCGCGAAGTAGACGACACTCTTGTTCTTAAAAAGCTTGTCTTGCGAGGTCTCGGTGCTCCATTCCGGATCGCCCCAGCTCATGCTGACCACGCCGCCACCGGCTTCCTTGACCAGTTTGGTGGCCAGCGATACCGCGTTCCAGAAAGGATCGGTTGCGCACGTTCCAACGTTGCAGAGTTTCGAGACGACCAGATACAGCTTGGCCTGCGGAGCCATGGCATGCGCCCACTCGATGTCGAGCGCTTCCTCAACCTCCCATCCAGACTCGACCTCGGGCTGCTTCGTGCCCGGCCAGACCTGCTCGAAGTCAGCTTGCGGAATTCCGTAGTAAGTTGAGAACTGCGCCAGATCGCTGGCTGCGGTTGGAAAGTAGCCAGCGTCGACGATGGCGATGGCGCCCCATCCGCCCGTCGGCACTGCTGTCGCGGTCGCCGGATTGCATCCGGGAGTCTGTGTAACTAACTCGTAAACGCACGCGACCGATCCTGGAGTTTCCACGCCCGAGCCCGGGCCGCCCTGTGGCTTATCGGAATCGACAAAAAAGTAATTGGTGTGATGATGACCAGCCTGCGGAATACTCGAAGCCGGATAAACAATTCTGTGTCCGTTGAAGACCCCTTCGACGCGTTGCTGCGCGGCTGCCGGAGAGGCCGCCATTGCCGCAAAAACAGCCACTCCCACGGTTGCAACCCCCACGAACCTGCAAACTGAAATAAACCGTCTCATTCTCGCTCCTGTCGGAAGTTACCTTGATGCGTGTGTTCAGGCCGAACCAGGCCGTGGCTAATCATGACGGGTGCGTGCAGCAAAAGCAAGGCGGAAACCTAATATTGACGCTGGGTTGCGCAAGGGTTTGCACATTAGGAGAACGGTTTTCGGCATTGGGCTGCCGGCCCCGGGGCTGGTGGTTCGTTTTCGCTGATCGACACGGATTTATGCGGATGGATTCCCCTTCAACGGTCCGCGCAAATCCGCGGGAATCAGCGGAAAGGAACTTGAGAGCCAAGCCAGCTTGCGGCCGAGAGCGGAGAGCCTAGCGCACTTCATCCGATGAGCGCGGCGGAGGAGCCTACCCACTTCATGTTCTTGTTGTGATCGACGCCCATCATCTGGCCGCGCCCCATGCGCACGATGGTCAGGACTGGCCGCAATTCTTCAAGCCAGACGTACATGATGCGCAGCTCTACCTTAGTTCGCCCGTACGGGGTTTCGACGACCGGGGTAAAGTTTACGCGCTCTTGCAGAATGTATTCGCCGCGTTTTTCGGCGGGGATAGCGTCAATGTCGGCGCGCGTGGGAGCGATCTTCACTCCGAGGCCGGCGAACGAATAGAGAGGCTTGAGCACGAAGTTTTCCAGATCGGCCGGAACTTCGCTGAGTTGATCGAGAAACCAGGTACGCGGAACGGACGGATGCTTGAGGTAGGGAATGGAATATTTGCTGATGCGGAAATACCAGTTGGGATGGCCGGCCCATTCAACGTCGAGATCGTCGCGGAAGTCGAAGGGCAGCGCCACGCCTTTGCGCTCGAGTTCGTCGACGATGGTGCGATTGTAGATGCGCTCGATCGGGATCTGCTTTCCATTTTCCTCATAGGAGAGGTGGCGGGCCTGCTTGCGAATTTTCGTGATGCAGACGGTCCGGATGCCTAGTAACTTTTCGGTTAACAGAAAATCCGGACGTGTTTTTTGCGAGTCGGGATGAATTTCCATGAGGATGACATTGGCGGGATCGTGTCCCGCAACGATAGCGTCGTCGAGCAGAATCCTGTATGACGCACCGTCGAGGCCGTCGAGGAAATATTTGAGGTTGGGATCGAGACCGAAGACGTCGATGTAGGCTTGCGATAGCACGGGCTGATAAGCATAGAGAGAAGGGAAGGCCTGCAGCTCGACTAGCTTTGGGTGGAGCTCGCCGGCGGCGTCTCTTACGAGGCCGAAGTCAACCTGAATGAACATCGGATGCGAGGCTTCGTTTGTCACTCGAAAGGTCGCCGGGATGGAGGCTTCGGAACGCTCGCGGTATTGGGGATTGTCGACAAGTTGATGAATCAGGGCTTTTCCGTCTTCGGCCATATGCTTGACCAGACCGTCCGGGAAAAAACACGGAGTCTCGCACAGGGCGAAGGGAACTTCCATTCCGCAGCGCGCGGCCATCTCGTGGCGGAGGCGCTCATACTTTTCGTCGGTGAAGTTGGTGTTAAAGTGCTGACGGTAAGAGGGGATCATGGGATTTAGCACATTATCTACTATCGCTGGGGACGATGGGTGCCTCTTCGACATCCGGGGGAAGCTGGCGCTATGATAGGCGCATACGCGGGGTGTGGGGTGCAGGCGCAGGAGAGAAAAAGGGGATATGGTATCGCTCCGGTCCGGCCACCTCAGGATACGTTCTCATTTCTTTGGGTAAACTCAGTCCTTTCTTTGAGGAGGCTCTATGGAACAACCAACTCCGGCTGGCATCGTGCAGCATGCTTCGACGGTGTCCATCTTGTGGGGCGTTTCTCTGATCATCCTGGGTATGCTGGCGGTAGGAATGCCGTTTCTGGCCGCCGTCGCGGTCAATGTATTTGTTGCCTGGCTTATCGTTCTGGCGGGCGTGCTCCACTTGAGTGTCGCTTTTCAGAAACGCGAAGCGGGCAGTGTGATCTGGAGACTGTTGATCGGGCTGGCGTATGTTTGCTTTGGCGGCTACCTTATCGCCCATCCCGCGCTTGGTGTGGCTTCGCTCACTTTAGTCCTGGCTTCGCTGTTTCTGATTGAGGGCATCCTGAACGTCGCCCTGTTCTTCAAGGTGCGCGAGGTGCAGGGCTCCAGTTGGTTCCTTTTCGATGGGATTATCACGCTGCTCCTGGGCCTGCTGATCTACGTGCAATGGCCGTCGAGTTCAGCATGGGCGATCGGCACACTGGTTGGTATCAGCATGATTATCAGCGGCATTACCCGCGTCATGCTGTCGCTGACAGTCCGCAAGGCCGCGGACGCGATCGCACCGAAGTTGGCTGCCTAGCAGATTTGCCGCAACATCTGCCAGAACTGGCGCGGCAAGAGGTTCGCTCGACGCTTCAGGATAGTTATGCCTCTTGAAACCCTTCGTTTAGCGCGGTGAGAAGAGGAGAACCCATGGGAGGTTTGATTCCTTTAACCGATTCGTCTCGACGTCCGGCACGCATTCCTGTGGTTACGGCATTCATCATCCTGGTGAATGCGATCGTTTTTGTGCTTGAGTTGATGCGCGGCGACGCATTCGTGCTGCAGTGGTCGGCGATTCCTTCGCAGATTACTTCCGGCCAGCACTGGATCACGATCCTGACGGCGATGTTCATGCATGGCAGTTGGTCGCACATCATCGGCAACATGGTCTTCCTTTGGGCCTTTGCCCCAGAGATCGAAGACGCGATGGGCCTGGGACGATATTTCGTTTTCTACTTGTGCGGCGGGCTAGTGGCCATGCTTGCACAGATCGCGGCCGACCCACATTCGACTGTACCAAACCTGGGCGCGAGCGGTGCGATTGCTGCAGTGATGGGGGCGTTTCTGGTTACTTACCCGCATGATCGGATACGCTCTCTGTTATTCATTTTTGTATTCGTGCATGTCACGTACATTCCTGCTGGATTGTTGATTGGGTTCTGGTTTGTTACTCAGCTATTCCATGCGGGCGCGGTGGCACAGGTGCAATCCGGCGGCGTGGCGTACCTGGCGCACGTTGGCGGATTTATTTTCGGGGCCGTTACCGCACGTCTGTTCGAAGATCCGCGTCGAGTCGCCTGGCAAAAAAGCCCGGATTAATGTCGATGTCCGACTTTCAGATGGCGTCAATCGACTCGACTGGCGGGACTCGCCATGGCCGGGCTGGGCCGCTACGCTACACCTCGATCAAGAACTTGCCGTTGGACATAATTTGTTCGTCGTCAGCCCAGATGTCGAATTTGCGGCCCACTACATCGATGTGCGTGGATGAGAACCAGTCGGCGCCGGTGTGCTCTCCGTAAGGATTGCCGAAGGCGATGTGGATGCCGGGGAATTTTTCGTCCTGCAGAATTTGGCCGATAACGTCTTTGAGTTCGATGTTGGTGCCGATGGCGAATTCGCCAACGCGGTCGCTGTTTTCGTCGGTGTGGGTGTAGGCCCAGAAATCGTCCTTGAGTTCTTTGTTGCAGGATTGGGCTGAAACCAGGCGGTTCTTTTTTACCTGAATCGTGAGCGGAGTTGATTTCAGGTCGCCAAACTTGGCGCAGAGATAATCGCCGACGACGCCATCGATCACAAAAGTTCCATTGACCTCGCCCGGCGTGGTGAAGATCTCGCCTCCCGGCAGATTGCCCCATTTTTCTGTGCTGATAATGCCACTGGTCTTGATCCACTTGTAATTCGGATTCATGTCGGCGGTGAGATCGGTGCCGGAGGGCGTGGTGGCGCGAATCTTTTTCGCGGTGCGAACGTGCTCGACTACTTTCGCGCTCAAGCGGTCGACCTTCTGGAAATCGGCGCGCATGCCTTCGAGCATGATCTGCTTGTTGATGTTGACCATGTGGGCGTGGCGGATTTTCTGCCGGTTGACGATGGCTGTCATGGTCATGCGCGATTTGAGTTCGTTCATCTGCGCGTGAACGGCGAAGATGCTGACCTGGCTCTTCGCGAGATCGTCGCCAATTACGGGCGGCAGGTCTTTGAGCGGACGCTGGGCCACGTCTTCGAGGACCCAGGGGTGATACTCGACGCCGACTGCCTCGAGTTCGTGAGCGATGGCGGCGGCGATTTCCAGGCTGGCTTCGTCGGTGATGACGGTGACACGCTCGTTTGGCTGGATGCGCAGGCAAACGCGGACCGCGTTGCGCGCGCCCGGCGTGAGCTGCGGGTCAAAAGAGAGGGCGGTTAGATTGCGGGGGGAATGGCCGTTGGAATTTCCGTTTGCGTTTGCCAAATGCGTTCGTCTCGTAAGTTAGATGTTATGAATCGCCTCAGCGGCTAAACCCAACTATTGATTTTATATACGATCGGACTTATATACGATCGAGGACGACTAAGCTCGCGTTCTTGCCTCAGACCGCTTCAGCTTCGGGTAATTCCTCTTCATCGTCTTCGCCTACGCCTACTTGCGTCTCTTCGATGATGTAGTCCATCACCGCTTTCATGTCGCCGGTATCCTGAAAAACCTGTAGCTGGCGATCCGCGCCCGTGCCGTTTTTCATGATGGTGCGGATGTATTCGACCTCTTCGCGCGACCCGAGTTCATCGAGCACGTCGTCGACGAAGGCCAGATATTCCTCGATCAGCTCGCGTTCCGGAACCTCCATCTGCTTGCCAAAATCGATGAGCTTGCCGTTGATGCCATAGCGCGCTGCGCGCCATTTATTTTCCATGAGCAGCGAACGCCGGTAGAGGCGGAACCCCTGGTTGGACTCGTGCAGCTTGTAGAGCTTGACCACCGTGGCCTGAATGAGCGCGGCGAGCGCGATCGTCTCATCGACGCGCATGGGGATGTCGCATACGCGGAATTCGATGGTGTTGAAGAATGGATGCGGGCGTATGTCCCACCAGATTTTTTTGGCGTTATCGATGGAATTGGTCTTGATGAGCAGCTTGACGTAGTTTTCGTATTCGCCCCAGCTCGGAAAAAAATCCGGCATGTTGGTGCGGGGAAACTTGTCGAAAACTTTACAGCGATATGACTTGAGGCCGGTATTCATACCGAGCCAGAAGGGCGAGTTGGTCGAGAGCGCGAGCAGATGCGGGACAAAATAACGCGCATGATTCATCATGTGAATCGCGGTCTCGCGGTCTTCAATGCCGACGTGCACGTGGAGTCCGAAGATGAGATTGGCGCGGGCCACGAGTTGCATGTCTTCGACGATATTTTTATAGCGATCGTCGGGATAGACCTCTTGCACGCGCCAGTCGGCAAAGGGGTGGGTGGCGGCGGAAGCGAGGCGCAGTCCATTTTCGCGGGACAGGCGAATCATGTGGCGGCGCAGTTTTTTTAGCTCTTCCTTTGCGTCTTTGATGTTGGCGCAGACCGAGGTACCGACCTCGACGACCGACTGATGCATCTCGGCTTTGACGCGCTCCTGAAGCAAGAGCCTGCCCTTCTCGATGATCTCGGCGTGAATGTGCGAACGTAGATCCCGGGTTTCCGGGTCGACGGTCTGGTATTCCTCTTCGATACCGAGTGTAAATGTGGGCTTCATTGCGGTGGCTGTCCGACCAACGGTGAAAAACCTCGGGCGGATAATCCTTTTAGTATACCGAAAGGGCCGGGACCTCCCAAGCATTGTTCGAAGCGGCGGAGCCTGTTCGGAATCAGTAGATTGCGGGAAATCGGCTTGGAACCCCCTGCGGATGCTGGCCCACGCTGGCCTGCATGGTCGCGTCAGCTAGCCGATTCCGCTACGCTCTTTTTTCTTCCTTCTCCTCCAGCTTGTCGAGGATGCCGAAGGTGGCATCTAGAATCTCCTGATCGAGCTTGCGGTTGGAGGCGATGGCTTCGGCGAGAGGAATCGAGACGATTTTGTTGCCGCGGAGGGCGGCCATGTGGCCGAACTCGCCGCGATGCACCATGTCGATGGCACCGAGGCCGTAGCGGGTGGCGAGGACGCGGTCGAATGCACTGGGCGAACCGCCGCGCTGGATGTGCCCGAGGACGACGGATCGGGTCTCGAAGCCCGTGCGCTTTTCGATTTCGCGCGCAAGAACTTCGCCGATTCCGCCTAGGCGAAGGTGGCCGAATTCGTCGCGGCCTACGTCCTGAAGAACTGGGGTGCCGCTCTGTGGCTCCGTGCCTCCGCCGGCAAACTTAGCACCCTCGGCGGCGACCACAATGCTGAAATAGCGTCCGCGGGCATGACGCTGGCGAATGAGTTCGGCGACCTGGTCGATATCGAAGGGAACCTCGGGGACGAGGATGACATCGGCGCCTCCGCCGATGCCGCTGTAGGCGGCTATCCAGCCCGAGTCGCGCCCCATGACTTCGACGACGATGACGCGATTGTGAGCCTCGGCGGTGGTATGCACACGGTCAATGGCATTGGTTGCGACGTTGACCGCGGTATCGAACCCAAAGGTGAAGTCCGTGCCAGCTAGGTCGTTGTCGATAGTCTTGGGAACGCCGACGACCTTCATGCCGTTGGCGAAGAGCTTTTGCGCGACGGAGAGTGTGTCATCGCCGCCAATGGCGATGAGCGCGTCGCACGCGTGCTTCTTCAGGTTCTGGAGGCAATGGTCGAGGCCATCGGGGTGTTTGGCGGGATTGGTGCGCGAGGTGCGAAGAATGGTGCCGCCGCGGGGAAGAATGCCACCGACCGTGGAAAGATCGAGCGCCATGGTTTTGCCGTCGACCAGACCGCGCCAGCCCTCCATGAACCCCAAAAACTCGTCGTTATAGTGAAAAGTGCCCTTGCGGACTACCGCCCGGATGACTGCATTCAAGCCGGGGCAATCTCCGCCGCCGGTTAACATCCCGATCTTCATTGCCTGCTCCTGAAATATGAGTTCGTACTTCAGGTTATCACGGGATTTTGAGGTTAAAGGCTGCGTCGGGCAGTCGCTTGCGCGCAGATTGGGCGTCGCGGATTTGCCAATAACTTAAACCCGGAGGTTACCAAGGTGGGGGTTTGGCGCGTTGTGTGACCGCGATCACTTTCGGGGGGGGCAATTGCGGGCAGACTGGTGCTCGTGGGAGAAAGACTTGAGTTTTCCGAGTGCCATGAACGGTAAAGTACAAGTTCTACCGGGCCAGCATTGTTCGTTTAACCACAACCTGATCAATAAGCTATGTGTCATTATCGGGCAATGCGAATTGCTCGATGAGCAAGTGGCTGAGCCGGAGTGCGCCGAGCGGTTGCACGTAATTCTTAAGACGGCGCACGCTATGACAGGGGCTATACGCAGGCATCATTGTCCGAGTTGCGATCAAGGCGCGAGACTGGCCGAAGGCGGGTTGAACGCCGACGGCCTGGGTGACGTTTACATTTAACGAACGTCTAGATGATCAGGGCGCGTCGTGCAGCAAGTTCACCGCGCGGCTGGCGCTCGACTTGGAAGCGTGGGAGGAATGGGTATGAAGACCCCGGGCCTCTGGTTTCTCTTCTCCATTTGCATCGTGAGCCTTGGATATGCGCAGCAGGCGAAGGTCGAGACCTTAGCGGCCGCGAAAGTGACCCCGACGGATTCAGGTTGGATCGCCGCTCCGGTGGCGAGCGGGGCTGCGGATCGGATGATTCTCAATCTGAATTCCGATCAGGCGAATCCATCGGACAACTCTTGCGCTTATATGCGGACCTATCGCGTTAAGCGGCGCTGGAGGGGTTCGGATGCGGTTGACCCCGCGGGATACACGACCTGCGTGCCGATGCGGCGGTTTGACGTGCATAGTGCGGTCGAGACAAGAGGTGACTCTGGCGGGCCGCGGGAGTAGCGGCTAAGCCGTCTCGCTCCGCGATTCACCTCCAGACAAATCACAGGCCAAAGAATCGTGCGGGGATTTACACTCGATTCAGCATGCGCGTTCTGGGAATCGACTGTGGGACGGAATATACGGGGTACGGCATCGTCGACCTGCTCAGCGATGACGGCCGGAAGAGTGCCAGTCTGCTTAGTTCACCTCGCCCTGTTGGGTCGAGTGCTGGTAGCTCCGGCCACGCTAATTCCGGCTCCGGCAGCGACCGCCTGGTTTGCGTCACCTGCGGGGCGATCAGGGTTTCTCCGCGCGACGCCATGCCGGTACGCCTCTCGCGGATTGCGCGCGGCCTCGAGGAATTGATCGCACTGCATCGTCCCGATCGCGTCGCCCTTGAGGACGTCTTCTACGCGGTGAATGTCAAGTCAGCTTTGAAACTGGGGCAAGTGCGCGGAGTAGCCATGCTCACGGCCGCTACCGCGGGACTCGATGTGGCCGAGTATTCCCCGCTTTCGATCAAGTCCGCGGTGGTTGGGTATGGCAGGGCCGAGAAGCACCAGGTGCAGCAGATGGTGGCGCGGCTGCTCCAACTGGAAGAGATTCCCGAGCCTCCGGACGCGGCCGACGCGCTGGCGATTGCCATCTGTCATCTGCACACGGCGGCGACCCTGGAACTGCAAAACGCTGGCTTAGCCCGCCGAGCCGCGCGGTAATCTCCCAAGACCAATCACAACCATTCTCGTTCCGTCGTTGGCTGAGAAGTGACTGATGTTCTTCGTTACCGCCGTCCCTGTCCCATATGCTTACATGCCTTCGTCCCAACGCCTGTTTCCCTATTGAACACTCGTTAGTACATCGCTCACATTGTTTCGCTTACTCTCACGTTATGCTGGTGGAGCCTGCGATGAGCGGGCTTTCACGCAATCCTGATAAGTTAGGAGCTTTCATGGCCCTCCGCCCAACCATGCTTGCAGCTCTGGTGTGTCTGCTTGTCCCGGCTGTCCATGCGGCGAACAAAGCATCATGCACGTTCATTACATTCGACGCTCCCTCCGGCTACACGCTGAATGACGTTGAAGGGATTGCGGATGACGGAACAGTTGTCGGACAGCTCATCGACAACAAGACGCAAAATATGGTCGGCTTCATGCGCTCGCAAAGCGGAGATTTCACGGTCTACACCGCTCCGAAGTCGAGCATGACGTGGCTTTACCAGCAAAATGCGACCGGCACGAGTTCGGGCTCGTTCATGGATAGCAAGGCCAAAGTACACGGTTTGACGCTGGTGAATGGGAACTTCACCGAGATCGATTATCCGGGCGCCGCTAATACCTGGGTATTCGGGGTCAATCATGTGGGCGCGCTGACGGGCAGTTACGGTGGCAGCGGGTCGGCCAACGGATTTTTGCTGGTCAACCAAAACTACACAAAGATTGCCTACCCGAAGGGCGCTGTCACGTATCCGATGGCGGTCAATGACAACAATGCGGTGGTTGGATCGTCGATGACCGGGACGGTGAGTTCGGGGTTCCTGTGGCAGAACGGAAATTTCACGACTATCAACTATCCGGGCTCGAAATACGGCAGCGAGCTGACTGGAATCAACAACGTGGGAACCATCGTCGGGAACCGCATTTCTGCGGACAAGGCCTTCGCCTTTATCTACGAGAACGGAAGTTTCGAGAGCATCGTCTATGACGGTGCGAAGTTTGAGCTGGTGGGTGGAATCAATAACAATGGCGTCGTCTCCGGGCAGATTTATATGACGGGTACCACGAGCGTGGGCTACACGGCGACATGTAAGTAGAGTCTTGAGTTCCTGCAGGCGGGCCGCCCACCTGGGCGGCTTTTGTTTAATGGCTCTTTCTGTCGTAACCAGCTTGACACCGCTCGGCTGCTTCCTCAATGATTACTGCGGCCTATGCGGTGTGCGATCGGCATTGTCTCCCTGTTTGTCTTTTCCTCCCTGGTTTGTGCGCAGACACCTGCTCCGGAGTCCGGGGAGGATAGTAGCAAGTTGAGCGTCGGTGGTCCCATCGTGACCTTCACGCTTGATTTCCCGAAGTCTCAGCCGGAGCACTACGCAATTCGAATTCCTGCCGAAGGACCGGCGCACTATCAATCAACCGGGCGAATCTCGCGCGAGTCGGAAGAGACGGACAGCTTTGAACTTGATTTCGCCTTGTCGGACGAGATGCGGGCCAAGATCTTTCGGCTGGCGCGGGGAGTGGGAAATTTTGAGCGCGACCTGGACAGCCATCAGAAGAATCTGGCCTTCACCGGCAAGAAGACGTTGACCTATAAGGACGCTGGCTCAAGCGGTGAGGCAACCTTCAATTACGCCAGCGATCCAGCGGCGCGAGAACTGACAGGGCTCTTTCAGAATCTTTCTGCCACGCTTGAATTCGGGCATCGGCTGGACTACGACCATCGCTACCAGAAGCTGGCGCTCGATGAAGAACTCAAACGCATGCAGGAGATGGCCCAAGACAACGGGTTGGTGGAGGTGGCGGCGATTCAGCCGATCCTGGAGAAGATTGTTGCGGACCGCTCTGTGATGAACGTGGCGCGGGCCAGGGCTCAGCAGTTGCTGCAGGCACCGGGCAGACGCTAAAAAACTGTTTGCCGTGTGGGGTGCTTACTCGACCACGATTCCCGCGTAGCCGACCACGGCATCACGATCGCCCGAGATGTCGCCGGAGGTTGCGTAGCGGACTAGGTTTGCTTTGGTTCCACCCAGGATTTTTGCGGCTGTGAGCATGGCGACCGTTGGGCCGAATCCGCACATGCTGATGTCTTCGCGCATCACCAACTCCCACAGCCCGCGCGCATCGAGCGCAAGTACCTGGTCGATAGCTTTCTTATCTTTGACGCGAGTGATTTCATCGGACTCGTAGTGATTCATGTCGCTGGAGGCGACGATGAGAACGTTGCGGTCATCATGATCGCCGATTACCGAGGCGATGGCTTCGCCGAGTAGCCGGAGAGAACGAAGTTCGCCTGTTCCCACCGCGACCGGAACGATGTGCAGGTTTTTCTGCTGCGCCTGCAAAAACGGCAACTGGACTTCAATGGCGTGTTCGCCGCGATGAGCAGCGCTGTCTTCCTGGAGTTGAGGAAACGTTTGCAGCAGTTGCGCGGCTAGATCGGTGGCGGGCGCGACCTCGCCAAGTGGAGTTTGCCACGCGGTTGCCGTCATGATGGAGAGCGGAACTCCACGGCCGGTGTGGTTGGGGCAGAGGACGATGCAGTGCTCGGGAATTTCGAGCTGCGCAAAGACGGCCCCCGCGACATGGCCGGAGTACATATAGCCCGCATGGGGGACGACGCAACCGATGGCTGATGCGCGGGGCCGCGGCGGAGAAGTGTATTGATGAATCTCACTGAGCAGGCGATCGGGACGCTCGGGATAAAATCTGCCCGCGACGGCCGGAGATCGAACGGCGATGGTCATGAGCGGCCTCCTGGCGAAGGCGAAAAACCTGGCTGCACCCTTGCCTGCGGAAATCAGTGGCCGCCTCAAGAGCTAGGAATATTATCGCGCGTTTGCAAGTGTGATTCGCAATCGATCATTCACAATCGAGCGTTAAGAATCCAGCATCGCAATCGGGTTAGCTGTTTGCATCCCGCAGCGCGCGAAAAAGTGCGGCACTCGTTTCGAGCGGCAGCGCTTCGGCCCGAACCGCGGGTTTGACACCGGCTTTCGCCAGCGCAGCGCGCAGCATCGCTTCATCGTAGCGCCCCTTCAAGTTATTCCAGAGCGTTTTTCGCTTCTGCCCGAAACTTAATTTCAAAAACGCTATGAAACTTGTCTCGTCGACCTGGAGCGCCGCAATTTGTGGCTTGATGGCAATCCGCACTACGCTCGAATGGACGTTCGGTGGCGGCGAAAATGCGCCTGGCGGGAGAGTGAATAATCTTTCGACCCGTCCATAGAGCTGCGCGGTCGCCGAAAGCAGGCCATAGTCGCGGCTTCCGGGCGTCGCGGCCAGACGGTCGGCGACCTCTTTTTGCACCATGATGACGATGGTCGAAAAGTAACGGTGATACTCGAAGAGGCGCAGCAGAATTTCGGAGGTGATGTAGTAGGGCAGGTTGCCGACGACACGCGCTGGTTCGGGGCGGTACTCGATACCCGGTCGCAACACACCCGGCTTCGGACCGAAGACGGTGTCGAGCTCGATCTTGAGGATGTCGCCTTCGATAATCTCCACATTCGGATAAAGACCGAACTTCAAACGCAACTGCGCGGAAAGGACACGGTCGAGTTCGATGGCGATCAGGCGCTTTGCTTTGCGCGCCAGCATTTCGGTAATGGCGCCACGGCCCGGGCCGATTTCGAGCACGGTCGCGCCAGTCAGATCGCCTAGCGCTTCCACGATGCGGATAGCCGCCACATCGCTAGCCAGGAAATGCTGTCCAAGCGCGGGCTTGCGCGTCTTCTTTGCGGCAACCACCTTCGGCACGTTTGACCCTCTCTGTTTGCGGCCTTAGACTGAAAGCGATTTGTGATTGGTAATTTGTAATTGGCAATCGCACGAACGCGCAACCGCAGTTTAATTACAATTAGAAATTACAAATTACCAATTCAAAAGGCCCGAACAATCATAGCCTGAGCGGGCCAAATCCGTTTTTTGTGTGGGGAGCTTTCATTTTTTATGCATATCGCCTTCGTGGCATCGGAGTGCGTTCCTTATTCGAAAACTGGCGGCTTGGCTGACGTTGTCGGCGCCCTGCCGCGCGCCCTGGCCAATCTGGGGCATGAGGTAAGCGTCTACCTGCCGCGCTATCGCCAGACCAAACTCGCCGATCCTGTGACGGTGGTCGCCAGCGTTACGGTTCCGTTCGATGATAAGTACCGTTTCGCTTCGGTCGTGACCGCGGGTGCCTCGTCCGGCGTTAAGTTCTATTTTGTCGACTATCCGCCATATTTCGATCGCGATGCCCTCTATGGAACTTCGGCGGCCGATTATCCCGATAATGCGGAACGCTTCGCTCTCTTCTCGCGCGCGGTATTGGAGGCCTCGAAGATCCTGGGCGTTCCGCAGGTTTTTCATTGCCACGACTGGCAATCGGCGCTGGTGCCGATCATGCTGCGCACGCTTTACGCGGAGGATCCGGCATTTCGAGAGGTCGGCACCGTTTTCACCATCCACAACATGGGCTACCAGGGGCTGTTTCCGCCAGATATTTTGCCGCTGCTGATGTTGCCGTGGGACCTGTTCACGATTTCAAAGATGGAATTTTTCGGACAGGTGAATTTTCTGAAAGGCGCGCTCGTTTACTCGGACTTTGTTACCACTGTCAGTAAAAAGTACAGTCAGGAAATTCAGACGACGGAGTATGGTTTTGGCCTCGAGGGCGTGCTGCGCAATCGCGCGGCGACCGTGAGCGGAATCTTAAACGGCGTCGATTACGACGAGTGGAGTCCGCAAACCGACAAGTTCATCGCGGCGAAATACTCGCCGCAGGATTTGAGCGGCAAACAGAAGTGCAAGAAGGATCTGCTGAATGCATTTGGCATCGTGAGTAGCGATGCCAAGATTCCGGTGATCGGTGTCGTCTCGCGCTTTGCCGCGCAAAAAGGCTTTGACCTGATCGCGCAAATCATGGACCGGCTCGCTCGCGAAGAAATGATCGTGGTTGCGCTCGGCACCGGCGACAAGCTCTACGAAGAGATGTTCCTGCGCCTAAACAAGCAATTCCCGAACAAGATCGCAGTGAAAGTGGCGTATGACAACGCCATCGCGCACAAGATCGAAGCCGGGGCAGACATGTTCCTGATGCCGTCGCGTTACGAGCCCTGCGGCCTTAATCAGATTTACAGTCTAAAGTACGGCACGGTGCCAATCGTGCGCGCAACCGGCGGCCTCGACGACACGATTGAGCCGTGGGATCCGCGCAGCGGGAAGGGGACTGGCTTCAAGTTCTCAGACTACTCCGGAGAGTCGCTGCTGTTGACCATCAAGCAGGCGCTGGGCGCGTTTCGGGATCAGGCCTCGTGGCAGACGCTCATGCGCAATGGCATGACACGCGACTTTTCCTGGGGAGCCTCGGCGCGAGAGTACGGGAAGGTCTACGAGAAGGTGCGGCAACTGCGAGCGTCGCTCGCCCCAGCCGAAAAGGCCGATCGACTCATGGTTTGACACGGGTGAACCCTCGACGAGATGTGCGGGGCGTCGGCGCCAGAGTCTGAGTTAGAATCGATTCGGCAGGCGAAACTTCGGCGAAGGTTCTATCTCATTTGCCGGGTCCGATCACCCGATGGCCCAATCATCTGACGCCCTGAATCCGCGCACCATCTTCCATGTCGACATGGATGCGTTCTTCGTGTCAGTCGAAGAGCTTTACGATCCGTCGCTGAAGGGCAAGCCTGTCGTGGTTGGCGGACAGCGCGATGAGCGTGGGGTGGTTTCAGCGGCTTCATACGCGGCGCGCACGTTTGGTGTGCATTCCGCTATGCCGTTGCGCACGGCAGCCAAACTTTGCCCTCAGGCCGTTTTCGTGAACGGACATCCGGAGCGTTATCGGGAATATTCCGGGCGCGTGCACGAAGTGCTGGGACATTTTTCTCCGCTCGTTGAAATGGCGTCGGTCGATGAGGCCTATCTCGACATGACCGGCACCGAGCGCTTGCACGGGCCGCCACTGCGCTCGGCGCATCGTCTGCACGGCGAGATGAAATCAAAAACTCAGCTCAACTGTTCAATTGGTATCGGCACGTCCCGGCTGGTTGCGAAGATCTCATCAGCAAAAGCGAAGCCGAACGGCGTGCTTTGGGCGCTGCCGGGCGAAGAGGCGAAATTTCTGGCGCCCCTTGATGTCGGCGACATCCCCGGAGTCGGCAAGGTGATGGAAAAAAATCTGCACGACATGGGGATCCGGCAAATTGGCGATCTGGCGAAGTTAGACGAGAAAGAGTTGGATGAACGATTTGGCAAGTGGGGCCTCGCGCTCGCAGGCAAGTCGCGCGGAGAAGATGCTGGCGGCTGGTTTGACGCGGCGGTCGGCGAGCGCACCGATCCGAAGTCTATCAGTCATGAACACACATTCGATGAAGATACCGGCGACCTGGAGCGATTGCAGTCGACATTGATGCGCTTGAGCGAAATGGTGGGGCGCCGATTGCGTGAGGACGGATATTTTGCGCTCACCATTCAACTCAAGCTGCGCTACAAGGATTTCACAACGATTACACGCGCACAATCGCTGGATCGGCCAACGCAGATCGACCGCGAAATTTTCGAGCACGTGCGGCGGCTATTCTTACGGAACTGGAGGAAAGGCGCACCGGTGCGGTTGCTGGGCGTGCAGACGTCGAACTTCGAAGACGATCCCAAGGCATCTCCGGGCCAGCTTGAACTACTGGAGCCGGCGCGCGATGGACCTCCGAGAAATGATCGTTGGCAGAAAGTGCTTGCGGCGGCAGATCATCTGCGCGATAAATTCGGCGAGTCGACCATTGGCCTGGCTACCGGTATGAAAGGCGGCTTCCGCGAGCGGACCCACGAGAATCCGGTGGGACTGCCGGGTGAGGCGCCAGCGAAGGAGTCGCGCAAGAAGCCAATCTCACCACAGAGTCACAGAAGCACAGAGAAAGGCGAGTAGGGACTTTTGCTTTCTCTGTGGCTCTGTGACTCCGTGGTGAATTGAGCCTTATGAGATGTATTCGCGGATGTACTCGTCGCGCGAGGTGGCCAGTTCGTGCGCGTCGCCGTCGAAAATTATTTTGCCCTCGCGCAGAATAAGAAAACTCATCTGGACCTGGCCGCGCTCGCCTTTGGGAATCGGTACCATCTTGTTCGATTTCAAATCGAATTCATGGCTGGCCATGGTGAAGGCGTCCTGCAGACGATGCGTCACGAGCAGCGCGCTGGTTTTGTAGACGTCGCGCTGCTTCATGATCAGTTCGACGATCGTGTTCGAGGTTACGGGATCGAGGCCGCCGGTCGGCGAGTCATAGAGAATTACCTCGGGATGCGAGATGATTGCGCGCGCAATGGCTACCCGCCGACGCATGCCGCCAGATAGCTCTGAGGGAAACATGTCATACGTGCGTTCGAGTTCGACGAATCGCAGCGACTCGCGCACCCTGCGTTCGACCTCGTCGAAGGGGATTTTTTCTTCCATCAGGCGGAACGCAACGTTCTCCCAAACCTTGAGCGAATCGAAAAGCGCGCTTTCCTGAAACACGATGCCCACGCGTCCGCGCAGCTTGAAGAGTTCCTGTTCGCTCATGGCCGTGACGTCTTCGCCGAGCACAGTGATGCGCCCGCTATCGGGCCGCATCAAACCGATAGCCAGCTTGAGCAGAACGCTCTTGCCCGAGCCCGCTACGCCGAACAGCGCCTTGGTCTCGCCATGCTGCAGGCGAAACGAGATGCCGTCGAGCACGACCTTTTCGTCGAAGGCGAGACAGACATTTTCGAATTCGATGGCGTAGCCAGACTTGTCGCCGGTAGCCGCCACGGATTGTTCGATGGGTAGAACAGGAGTCGACATGTGTTACCGGGCACCCACTACCGCACACCGAAGATTGCAAAAATCAGTTTAGTGACAAAGAAATCGACGACCAGAATCAGCACGGATGAGGCGACCACCGCTTGCGTGGTCGAGCGTCCCACACCCTGCGTGCCGCCGCGCGTCGACATTCCGTAGTAGCAGCCGACGGTCGCAATGATGAAGCCGAAGAGCACCGGCTTGAGCAGGCCGCTGAACACATCGCGGAAAACCAGAATCTGCCAGGCGGTCGTCCAGTATTGATTTGAATCGAGTCCAAAAAGAAGATGCGCGACGGCCCAACCGCCGGCCAGGCCGAGCAGGTCGGCGATGATCGTAAGGAAAAACAGCATGAAGGCGGTCGCGCCGACGCGGGGAGTGATGAGTTTTTTGGTGGGGTCGGTGCCGAGCGCGCGCATGGCGTCGATCTGCTCGGTTACGATCATGGAGCCGAGTTCGCTGGCCATGCCGGAGGCGTTGCGGCCTGCGACCATCAGGCCGGTGATAAGCGGGCCGAGCTCAGTTACCATGCCGAGCGAAACGAGTTGGCCGATCAGCGTGACGCCACCGAAACGCTGGAGCGTACTGGCCGAATTCAAAGCGAGCAGCGCGCCCACGGAAAGGCCGGTCAGCACGACGATGGGCAGCGAGCCGAAACCGATCAGGTCGGCCTGCTGGAGCATGTCTCCCATGTAGAGTGGGCGGCGGAAGAAGTTCGCGACCGATTGCGCTGACAGCCGGATGTACTCCTGCACCGACAGCACGAAATCTTTGGCGAAATCGATAGGTGAAGTTAGTTCGAGTTCAAGCGCCATGGGTGAACGAGAAAACTATTCTCGGAACTATAGCAGAGCTGAGGGATCGGGTCATCGGGGGATCGGCTCGTCGGGTCATATGAAGCCAGCCTGATTTGTTCATTGGAGAATCAGGCGCTGCTCTAAGGATTTTCAAGTCGTCCGATGGACCGATCACCCGATCGGCCTGATACTAAATCGCCCGCTCGTCCCGATGGTTATTCTTTTTCTTGATCTCGATGGCCAGGCGCTTGATCTTCTGATTCAGGGTTGACAGTGGAACGTGGAAACGCTCGGCCGCCTCGGTCTGGTTCCAGCCGCATTTTTCCAGCATGTCAATGATGATGCGGCGCTCGCAGTCTTCCATGATGCTGAATAGAGTAGCGCCTGTATTCGCCTCGACCCGCGGAACCGTGTCACCCCGGCCCGCGATGTGATCGGGGAGCAGATCGATTCCGATCATCGAGTCGGATGACAGGACCACAGCGCGTTCGATGGTGTTTTCGAGTTCACGGACGTTGCCGGGCCACGAATAGCCGACCAGTGGGCGCAGCGCTTCCGTACTCATGTGGCGGCGCGAGAGTTCGTTCTCTTCCGAATACTTCTTGAGGAAATGATCGACCAGCAGCGGAATATCCTCTCTACGCTGGCGCAATGGCGGCAGGTCAAGCGTGATTACGTTCAGCCGGTAGAACAAATCTTCGCGGAATTTTCCCTCGCGCACCATCTGCCGCAGATCGACGTTGGTGGCAGCGATGATGCGCACATCGGCTTGCAACTCCTGCACGCCGCCGAGGTGCATGAACTTTTTATCCTGGAGCACGCGGAGAATCTTTGATTGCGTGTCCATGCTCATGGTGCCGATTTCGTCAAGAAAAAGTGTGCCTCGGTCAGCAACCTCGAAGAGGCCTTTCTTGGATGCGACAGCGCTGGTGAATGCCCCTTTGACGTGGCCGAATAAAGTCGATTCCAGCAGGTCCGGCGGCGTGGAGCCGGAATTGACCGGCACGAACGACCGGTCGCGGCGCGGCGAGTTCAAGTGAATCGCCTTCGCGATCAGCTCTTTGCCCGTGCCGCTCTCGCCTTGCAGCAGTACCGTGGAGCGGCTGGGCGCGACCTGAGCGACCAGGTCGAATATCTTCAGCATCGGCTCGCTCTTACCGACGATATTTTCAAAGTTGTAGCGCTGCTTGAGCGCACGCTTGAGCTGGATATTCTCTTCTTCGGCTTTTTGCCGCGCTACGGCGCTGCGCACGTCGGCGAGGAGCTTTTCGTTATCCCACGGCTTCTGGATGAAATTTGTGGCGCCCGACTGCATGGCGGACACGGCGTTTTCCACCGTACCGTAAGCCGTAATCATGATCACCGCTTGCTCGGGATGCAGGGCGCGAATCTCGGGCAGCAAATCCATCCCGCTTTTGTCGGGAAGGGCGAGGTCGAGAAGCACAACGTCAAAGGTGCGCTCGCCGATCTGTCCCATGCCCTCGCGCGCGCTTCCCGCGACCGTGACGTCATAGCCTTCGAGTGACAGAAGGGTCTCGAGGGACTCGCGAATGGCGAGTTCGTCATCGATGATGAGAATTTTTCCGGCGCCCTGCCCGGAGCCTTGCCCCATGTTTTGCGATGAACCTTCGGGGGTGTAACGGCGCGGCATGACTGCGACTTCAGACGGCATGAGCTACCTTCCTGACCATTGGGAAATCAAGGGTGAATGTTGTTCCTTCTCCGGGTCGGCTCTCCACGCGAATGTGGCCGGCGTGTTCCTGGATGATTCCGTAGGAGACCGAAAGTCCAAGCCCGGTGCCGCGATTCTGGCCTTCCGCGGGGGTGGTCTTGGTCGTGAAAAATGGGTCGTAGATGCGATGAATATGTTCCTGCGCGATCCCGGAACCGGTGTCGCTGACGCGCACGCTAACGAATTCGCCGTTCTGCGTAGCTATGTTAAGTACGCCGCCATTGCTCGCCATTGCGTCCTTGGCATTCAGGAATAAATTTAGGAAGACCTGTTGCAAACGGCCAGCGTTGCCCTGAATCGCCGGCAACTGTTCGTACAAATCTGTCTGCACCCGAACATGAGCGACCTTGAACTGGTGTTCGAGCAGGGCGAGCGTATCAGCGATGACCTTGTTCAGGCTGATCTCGTTAAATTCCGTGCCGGTGGTACGCGAGAAATTCAGAAGGTTATTAACAATCTCCGAGGCGCGGAAGGTCTGCTTGGTGATCTTGTCGAGCAGGCCGGCTTTCTGCGGATCGCTCTGCAACTGCTTGGCCAGCATCTGCGTGTAAGACGAGATTACCGCCAGCGGCGTGTTGACTTCGTGCGCCACTCCGGCTGCCAAAAGTCCAATCGATGACAGCTTGTCGGCCTGCGTGAGCTGCACTTCAAGTTCAATGCGTTCGGTGATGTCGTCCATTATGACGAGCCGCCCGACCACATTGAACTTGCGCGTCACCAGCGGTGCGATCGCGACATTCACCACGCGCGACTCACCCGTCGGCGTCGCAAGCCGGAACTTATAAAGATTGTGAATGCCGGGGTTCTGCCGCACCCGGTAGAACTCTTCGACGAATGACGCCGGCAGTACCTCACTGAGCGAGCGCCCTACGACCTGCCAGCGCGGCTTGGCGTACATGACTTCCATCTGCGAGTTCCAGGACTCAATGCGGTCTTGGAGGTCGACGGCGAGCACGCCGACGTTGATCGACTCAACAATGTTCTCGTTGAAATCCTTCAGACGCTCGTACTCGGTGACCTTCTGCTCCAGCGACGCGTAGAGGCGGGCATTCTGAATGGCAATCGCAATGTATCCCGCGAGCGTTTCGAGCAGTTCGACGTCTTCGCTGGTCAGGAAGTCGCCTTCCATGGTCTTGCCGAGGCCGAGGAACGCAATTGTCTTCTGTCGCGCGTGGCAGGGAATGTAATAGTTCAGGTCGAGGCGCGAGATCGCCTCCCGCGCGGCCTGATTTTCGCGCGGCAACTGGCGTGTGTTCTCGAAAAAGATGTGGCCGGCCGCGTCTTCCACCCGCGGCTTCGCTAGGAAGCTCAGATCCACTCCACCGACTGCGCCCAACCCAAATGCCTTCGCCAGTTCGAATCGAGACGAGTCCGCGTTGCCGAGGAAGATGGCGAGGCGATCGACCATCAGCGTGTGCGATAGTCTGTCGACCAGTGATGACAGCATCTTGTCCAGATCGGTCTCGGAACTCAGCTCGCGGCCGAATTCCACTAGCGTTCGCCGGTAGTCGTAGCGAGTGCGGTAGAAGAACTGGTCGAGCTTCTCCTGAATGAACTTGCGCACCGGATCGAAGAGGAGCGCCGTGACGACGATTGCGACCATCAGGCCGAGCGGTCCGGCGCTTGGCACGCGAGTATGTACGAGTTCGGCGATGCCGCCGACGACCGCAAAATATCCGCCGGCAATTGCCGCGGCAGCCAGCGTGTAGGCCATGCCGCGCTTGAAGATCAGGTCGACGTCCATCAACCGGTAGCGGACGATGGCATAGCCAAACGTCAGCGGCAGCAGGCCGAGCGAAAGCACTGTGACCTTCATCGCCGGCGACGGCATCATGCCAAACAAATAGGGCAGCACGTAGAACACGGTGAAGGGCGTAATCGCCAGCACCGTCCCGCGCATGATCCACTTCAACTGCTGACGCAGGATCGGCGTGGCGGCCTGCCGGTAGTTGCGCCACAAAACGACCGCTGCTGATACAAAGAAAACTGTCAGATAGGCCCAATGGACGCGATTTAAATTCCACAACAGGCGCGCGCTGGCGGCGAAGAATTGCAGCGTAATAATCTGCACAGCGAGCAGCACCACGCCGGGAACATAGAGCGCGGCGATTGACCAGCGATGCTTACCGATGAACGGTCGCCGCTCCGGAAAGGTAAGCACGAAATGCAGAAATAAAGCCGGCTGGAGCAGCCAAGCGACCTCGTTCGACCAGAACGTAATCCAGTCAAAAGTGTTGAGCTTGCCGGTGAAATGGAGCGAATAGAAAATGAACGAGACAAGACAGAAGATGTAAAAGTGGAGCGAACCGACCGCCGTCCACCGGCGCAACAAAACATACAGCCCGATGCCGAGATAGATCAACGCGATCAGGCGAAGCCAGTCGTTCATTGAGCGTTCGGCCGGCACCAGGACGACCTCGACATCCAAAGGAACGCCGCCGCGCAGCAAGGAGTAGGTGGCCTTCGAATATACGCCCGAATCGTAGAGTTGCCGTTCGATGGCGCCCGAAGTCGTAACCGGATGATTATTGATGCTGACCACGACATCGCCGTGGCGAACGCCCGCTAGCGCCGCCGGACCCGTCGGGTCAAGCCGGTCGGCCACTACTTGGCCGCTTTTTTCCAGCCACCAGACTCCGTCATCGGGAATCGCCGTCTGATGTTCCTGTTTGTAGTTGAATCCGGCAAATACGATGGCCGCGATAGTGAAGAGCCCGAGCACAATTACCGTGAAGCGGGCCTGAAATTCGCGGTTCATAGACTGAGCTGGGAGCAGGAGCGCGTCAGCGAGCACCAGCTTAGATGCACCTGAATGCGGAGTTCTCCGACTCTCAGAAAGCACTTTCACTGCCACCGTCCAATTTCTTGCACCTGCCACAAGTGCTGCGCCACGAATAACTTCCGCCCATTATACGGATTTGCGTGTGCGCTGGCTATGATATTTGGAATGTGTCGTATGGCTTTACGGATGAACGAGATGCTCTGGATCTCTCAGACCATGGCTGGAAAGGGAAGTGGGCTTGGGAGTTGGATGGATATATCGAGGAAAACTGGCGGCTGTGTCTGGCGGGCGAAAACTGCGGAAATTGGACGTGCCCAAACCCTTTTTAGAATTGGGAGGTTCTGGAGCCTTCCCCGTCTCCCGAACCTCCCACTTACTGGTCCCACCGAACTCTTACAAGGAGCCGATGGGCAAACCGTGCAAGTGAGCCCATAATGCCTCCGCTTCCCTAAAAGGTCCATGGAGGCGGTCTGAAGCGAGATGAATTGATCTGAAGGGAAAAAACAGGTCACAGATCACCGGTCGGTAGTCAGGGGTCGCCGAGTCAGAGGCCATAAGCTTGGGGCGCTATCGGGATCAAGGTCCACGGGCTCAATGTGTGCCGTTCAGCTTTAGGCTTTTTCATGTGCGACCTGTGACTGTGACCGGTGACCTCGACCTCGCAGCTCCGCTTGACACGTCCATCCCGCCATACCAAAATCTCAAATACCCGTTTCACCTCTAGAAACCGCGCAGGGGAGTGCTGCAGTGTCCGACAAGAAGTTCTGCTTTGGCGAGTTTCAACTCGACTTTGCCCGCTTTCAGCTCTCTTGCCAAGGCAAGCCACTGCGCCTGGAAGGGCTGCCGCTCCAACTCCTGATGTTCCTGGTGGAAAATAAAGGCCAACTCGTGACCCGGGAGCAGATTGCCGCAGCGCTGTGGAGCAAGGATGTGTTTGTCGATGTCGATCAAGGCATCAACACCGCAATCCGCAAGATTCGCCGGGCGCTCGGCGACGACGCTGGCGAACCGCGATATCTGCAGACGGTGGTCGGTCGCGGCTACCGTTTTGTGGCGCCTGATCCCGAAGAGTCGATTCCGGCGCCCGCCAGATCCGCATCGTCCGACTTCTTGGTTACGCCGGAAGAGCTGGGCCGCGCGATCATGACGGCGGCAGGGCTCGATCCAGAAAACCCAAAAGCGATTCCGTCAAAGTTGCGCGAGGACTAGCGCCCTCACCCTCTCGCTGGAACTCATCAACCAGTATGTATTCCGGCTTAGCACTTATTAACTCGATGAATCCACGGTTATCCTTTGCCCATCTTGGAGAATCATCATGTCTTGTTCAACTTACTCCCGCGCGATCGCTGGAATCCTGCTTTGTGCGGCCGCCCTCTCATGGTGTCAGGCCCCGCCAACCGTAAAATCGAAGCCCGCCCCTTCGCTGACAGATTCCATCAAGCGCGTGAATACCGAAAACACGCAGCTCCACATTCTCTACGTTCACGGAATGGGCGCCAGCGGGCCGGGCGGTTCGGCCTCGGCTGACCTCCGCAAGAGCATCTGCAAGTTTCTACGCGATTGCACCACCACCGAAGGCGAGTTCGACGGCACGGACTATGCCGATGCCGGGGACTTTGCGCTAAACTCTGCCCCGCCCAGCCTGCGGTATCTCGGCCAGTCGCTCTGGAAGGTGGACGCGAACGGCGCATCGGAAGAATGGAACGCCTCGGTTCCCTATGTCGATCACTACAAACTCACGCGCCGTGGTGACGCCCCCACCATCTATCTCGACGAGATCAACTGGTGGCCGCTCGTCTTTGCCGCCAAGTGCCGACAGATTATCGGCGAAGACGCCGACCTCGCCGGCCCCAACAAAACCTACCTGCGTATTTGCTCGCTGCCCGCTACGCCCGATCCGAACCCGCAGAAAAATCCCGGCCGTTTCCGAACATATCCGTTTCTGAGCAACGTGCAGCAACTCAACGCGCTTCCGCCAAAAGGTGCGGTCCTGAACCGCGCACTAAAAACTTTCGTGCTTGACTGGGGCTTTGCCGATGCCGTGTTGGCCGTCGGTCCGATGCGACCTCTGTTCCTTGAGGGTATTGGCGAACTGGTGCGGAAATCGGTTAAGGTTGCGGCCGACGGATCGCGCGGCGAAAACGTCATTCCCGCGCCGAAACAGGAGTTCGTCATCGTGTCGCATAGCCTCGGCAGCTATCTGATGTTCTCCGCCCTTGACCTCAAAGAGGCCGACTCGACGACCGCGCCCAAGTGGCAGGCCGAGTTCGATTACGTTCTTGCCAACACTTCGAAAGCATATTTCCTGGCGAACCAAGTCCGGCTGCTCGAACTGGCCAACCTCGATATCACCGGGAATGGCAACTTGATAACCCATCTCAAAACCTGGAGTGATCTTCGCCAGAACGCGCACAAGCCCGTGCCCCAAATCGTCGCCTGGAGCGATCCGAGCGACCTCCTGACCTGGAGTGTTCCTCTGCTAGATCCGCAGATTGCCAAGGTATGCAACCAAGTCGTACAGAATGCGCCACACTGGTTTTGGCTGATCGAGAGCCCGGGCAAGGCCCACGCCACGTACGATCAGAACAAGCGCGTCATCAAGGTCATGCTCCCAAAAGAAAAACAGGAACGGGAGATTGCGGACCGGTGTGAGTCGCCGCTGTGAACTGGCCTGGCGCCCATCGAGTCCGGCGCACGATCGAAGCGTAAAATGGACAGTCGGGGCATACCCTGACAAGGCAATCCTCTACAAAAAGCAGTGGGAGCCAAACCGCGGCTCCCACCAAAGCGACAGAGGCGATATCACTCACTTGGTAAGAACCGCCAGCCTGGAAAAACGTTGCCCATCAAGACACAAAAAGCCGCACCAGAACAACCCTCCACAACGCAGTCCGCCGCGCGAATTGACCATTCAACAGAACAACTAACACTTGCCGGTCGCGCGCTTCACGAATTATGGACTCCAGAGCCGGGCATCGAGGAGTGTTGGATCAGCTTGCGCGCTGGACGCATGCGTTACCTGAAAACTGGAGCCGGACGCCCGCTCATCCTTGTCCACGGTCTGCTGGGCTATTCGTTTTCGTGGCGTTTCACGATGCCCGCGCTGGCGCCGCACGCCACCGTCTATGCCATCGACAATCTTGGCGCTGGCCTTTCGCATGCGGTTGAGGGCATGGACTGCACGGTCCGCGGCACTGCCGAGCGCGTGCTTGAATTTGCCGACGCGCTGGGACTCGCCGAGTTCGACCTGCTGGGCACATCGCACGGGGGCGCGGTTTCTATGATCGCCGCAGCCATTGCGGCGGATCGCGGCCGGCCGCAAATCGGACGGCTGATCCTGGTTGCGTCGGTCAATCCGTGGTCGCCGCATGGCAAGCGGCTCGCGCCGTTTTTGGTTACGCCGCTCGGCGCGCTCGTGTTTCGCAACACCATCGAACGCTGGCGGGCGCTCGACTATCTCTGGCTTCGCCGCCTCTTCAGCGGCGGCGACAAAATTCCTCCCGACTCGCTCGCCGGATATCGCATCCCGGTCCGTTACAATCACGGCTTCCGCCACGCCTCGAATATTCTGAAGTCTTGGACATCCGATCTCGTCGATCTCGAATCGACACTGCCGAAAATCCGCGACTATCCCACACTCCTCATGTGGGGAACAAAGGATCGTGCAGTTCACTTCGCCTCCGCCGACCGCCTGCGCCAGAACTTTAGGGACGCGCGCCTGGTGGCTTTTGAGGGAGTGGGGCATTTGCCCTATGAAGAATCAGCCGCGCAATTTAATCACGTGCTGATTGATTATCTTGCAGGTTAGCGCGCGGATCGATTGCAGATGTCAGATTTGGATCGTGGAAGTTGAGAACAAACTTTCGTCTTCCACGGTCAACATAAATTCTCGCGCAATTGAGTTTGAAGTTCCCAATTTGTGCTTTGCAATCTTTTCTAACGTATCCTTCTGCTACTCTCTACACACGCGTGCACGTGCTCACCATCTTCGCGATTCATCGCCAATTATGGATACTGGGCCATCGCCATCGCGTTGCTTGTCGAGCACGCAGGCATCCCGGTGCCTGCCGAGAGCACGCTCCTGCTGGCCAGCTTTCTTGCCTATTCCGAACACCGGCTTCATCTGGGATGGATCATTGTGGTCGGAGCTTGCTCCGGCGCTTTAGGAGGCGTTCTAGGCTACGCCCTCGGCTACCATGGCGGACGCCCGCTGATCGAGCGCTTCCAGGGCTTCTTTCACCTCTCCCCGGCCGCGCTCTCTCGCGGCGAAGCGCTCATCGAGCACTACGGGGCCGTCACCGTTTTCTTCGCGCGCTTCATCTTCGGACTTCGCATGGTCGTCGGCCCGCTCGCCGGAGTGCTGCGGATGCGGTGGCGGCCGTTTTTCTTCTTCAACCTGCTGGGTGCGGCTGCATGGGTCGCACTGATCGCCGGGGTCGGCTACCTCTTCGGGCGCCATTGGGATCACCTGCTTCGGCTGCTGGCAAGGGTGAACATTGCGATTGTGATCGCCGCCGCGGCGGTTCTTTATTTCCTCTGGATCCGCCACCGCGCGGCTGAACGTGAGGAATGAGACAGCATTCGAGGCCGCATACAAAAGTGCGCGGCTGTCGCGGTCCCGTCGGGCGATTTAAACTAGATAGGATTCAATCCACGTTCGCATGATCGATATCCATTGCCACATCCTGCCCGAGGTTGATGACGGCCCCAAGTCCTGGGAGATGGCGGTAGAAATGTGCCGCATGGCGGCGGCCGATGGCATCACCCATACTGTCGCCACACCGCACGCCAACCATCGCTATCTCTACGAGCGTGACTATCTCTCCGAACTCCTTGACGAGCTGCGTACGCGCGTTGGCCCATCGCTCGAATTCAGCCTGGGCTGCGACTTTCATCTCTCTTACGAAAATCTCGAGCGCGTGCTCGTCGCGCCGCACACCTACACCATCGGCAGTACGAACTATCTGCTGATCGAGTTGAGCAACTACAGTATTCCGAACAACCTCGCCGAGTGTTTCAGCCGTCTGGGCGATCGTGGTCTCACGCCGATCCTCACTCACCCGGAGCGCAATCCGATTCTCCAGCAGACCCCGAAGCGCATTCTAGAATACGCCGAACAGGGCTGCCTGATCCAGGTAACTGCTTCGTCTCTCACCGGCTTCTGGGGTGAGCGTCCCGAGATCGTGGCGCGCTGGCTGCTCGATCGCTCGGCCATTCACGTTCTGGCCACAGACGCGCATGACACCAAGCGTCGCGTTCCAATTCTGTCGGAGGCGCGCGATGTGGCTGCCGAGATTGTGGGCGCGGAATGCGCCGAGGCTTTGGTCGAAGGCAATCCGGGAGCAATCGTAAAAGGGCAGCCGGTTCCGTATTCTCCGCGGCCGGTGATGGAGTAAGCGATGGATTAGCAATCACAGGAGACGACCGCACCTCTCATGGCTTGTAGCTTTGAAGCGTAATGTTTGGAGGTTCGACGAGTTGACTCGTCGGAATGCTTACTGCTGGGGAAGGCTATTCTGTGGCCGATCCGGCTTGGCTGCGGTCTTCGGATCCCCCGTCGCCGGTGATGAGGTCATCGCGCTCTCCGGGTTTAGCAAGTGGTCCTTGCTCGGTCCCAATCCCAACTTGATTAGTGCCCGCGAGTCCGGCGTCGTCTTCGACTGCCACCCCTGGTCTGCCTGATACTTCTGCATCGCCGCCTGCGTGGCGGCATCCCACGTCCCCGAAGGCTCTCCCTGCAAATAATGTTCACGAATTAACGCTTCCTGGATGGCCGTCGCGCGGTCGTGATCGATCGCCTGTTGCCCGCGCTTCTTTGCAGTACGGGAATTCTTGGAGCCTTTCTTGCCGCGAGCGCTCGATGTCTGCGTTTTAGTCCGGTGAGATGAAGCCCTGTGAGACGAACTCTTGCTCGCAGCCGTTTTGCTCGCGCTCGCGTGCCTACTCGATGAGTGCGCCGAGCTCTTGTGGACCGCTGTGCCCGGCGTGCCGGTTGCCGCGCCTTTAGTGTGCTTTGATCCCGTCGTTGCTGGCGTCGCGGGCGTGCCCGGAGTCGCGGTCGCGCCTGAAACAGAAGTAGCCGCCAGCGCGCCTCCGCCGAGCGCTATGCCCAACAAGCCGCAAAGCGCAGCTCGTCTCCATCCCCGACTTGGAATTCGATCCCGCATGATTCGCGTTCGCGGCCGTTCCCACCACGGCCGCCACCGCAAACAACAAAAAGCCGGCCAGACAGCCTACTTGATCGTCCCCCAAAAGGGAACTGTATGCCAGTCTCGCCGGTGCATCACTCGGTTACGGAAGTGTCCCCGCCAGGAAAATGGTTCCATCCTGCGCCCGCGATCCGCGCGGCCGCACCAGGAACACTACATCCTGCCCGCTCTTGAGCGACGATTCGATCTTCGCGAAATCGTCGGGACTATTCACGGGTTGCTTGTTGACCTCCAGGATCACGTCGCCGCGATTCAAGCCAAGATCCTCGGCGAACGATCCCTGCTTAACATCCTGCACCACCACGCCTTTACCCATGGCGATGCCAAGCCGGTCCGCCATATCGCTGGTAATGCCGTGAACGGTGAGGCCCATCTTGCTGGGCTTGGGTTCTTCCTCACCCTGATTCTCATCTTCCTCGCCCAGGCGCGAAGCGAACAGCTTGGAGCGGTCGGCAATGGTCACCGTCGTCTCCTGCTTCTTGCCATTGCGGACAAAGTCGAGCTTCGCCTTGCTGCCCGGCCTGCGCGACGCGATATCGCCCACCAGATCGTCGCCGCTCTTTAGCTCCTTGCCGTCGACAGCTGTGATGGTGTCCCCGATCTTCAGTCCCGCCTGTTCCGCCGGGCTGCCGGAGACCACATTCGAAACCGTCACGCCCGCGCCATAAATGCGCGCGATTGCCGGATTCGGCTGCGCCGCGAACTCGATGCCGATCGATCCGCGAGCCACGCGATGATCTGGCCCAATCAGCTGGTTGTAAACCGAGGCCACCGTGTTCGACGGCATGGCGAAGCCAACGCCCGCATACGAGCTCGTCTCCGTTAAAATCGCCGTGTTGATGCCGATCACCTCGCCCGCCATGTTGACGAGCGGTCCGCCCGAGTTGCCGGGATTGATCGCCGCGTCAGTCTGAATAAATGACTGGAACTGCCGGTTGGGAACGATGTTGCGCCCCTTGGCCGAAACAATGCCCGCCGTCACGGTCTCCTGCAATCCAAATGGACTGCCGATCGCCAGCACCCAATCACCCACCTGCATGCCATCCGAGTTGCCGATCTTGGCCGCTGGCAGCGCATGATCGACGTCGATCTTGATCACGGCTAGATCTGTCTCCTGGTCCATGCCGATGAGTTTTGCGTCATGGCCGGGAGCGCCTTCCGGTTCGCCCAGCATCTTCACGCGAATTCGATCGGCTTTCTCGACCACGTGCCGGTTGGTGACAATGTAGCCCTTGGGATCAACAATCACACCCGACCCGAGCGAGCGCTGCCGGATCGTGCCCGTGTCCGGTCCACCCTGGCCACCAAAAAATTTATCGAAAAAATCCTGAAACGGGCTATCGTCGCCGCCGCCCTGGTCCCCCTGATCCTCGTCCGGGTTGGGACGCGCGTTCCCCCGTCTGTGATGCGGGTTCTTGATGGTCGATTCGGTGTTGATGTTGACGACGCTGGGCTCCAATTGCTTGGAAATCTGCGCGAACGCGTTGGAAAGCTGTTGGGGCGCGGGCACGGTGAGCGGCGTCGCATCGGAGGACTTCTGTCCCTCTTTGCCCTTGACCCCGTAGGAAATCACGGTGCCAATCAGAATTCCCAGGGACAGCGTGGCTAAAATCGTAAGCGTGTAGGCCCAGCGGTTGGCTTTGAGACGGGCCCAAAAAGCGCTTTCGCGCGAATCCATTTGCTCCTCCTGATGACGGCGTGCTGAGAATGGCGTAATTACTAATTATACCTGCGACTGCAAGCGGAACATGTCCCATCCCCATACCTTAGACGCAAGAAGCCTCTCAGTGGTTAAGACGTTTGTGCGGGATGCTGCCCCTTGCTTGTCCAGCCGTAGTTGATTCCTGCCGTGTAGTATCAGGGCGGCAGAATACCGATCCCATGTCATCGCTCATTATCGGGTATGGCAACCCGCTTCGCTCGGATGACGCCGCCGGCTATCTCGCCGCCGTGGCTATGGAAAGGGAGTTCTCTTTTCCGGAAATTTCTGTCATCGCGATGCAGCAACTCACCCCCGAACTGGCCGAGCCCATTTCAGGAGCTTCGCGTGTGCTCTTTCTCGACGCGTCCCGCACCGGGGTACCCGGCGAAGTCCGTTATGCGGAGATTCTGCGCGACCCCTACTTCCAGCCGGGCGCGATGAGCCATGATCTGACGCCCTCCTCGTTGCTCGAACTTGCCTGGCGCTATTTTCAGGCAGAGCCGCCCGCCTCGCTGCTCACCGTGACGGGCGCGAATTTCGAGTTTGGGGAGACACTTTCTCTGCCCATGGCAGCCTCGTGGCCCGCCTATCTCGAGCGCATTCGCCAGTGGGTAAACACTAGTAGTTTGAGTGGTTTGTAATAGAACTACGTCTCTGGCACTTTGGTGGAATTGGCTGGCACCCGCGGGCTATTTTCTAAAACCAGTCAGAGTCTTACATTCATTTTGAGCAGTTCTGGGGGAGGGCTGCCCGGGCGCCCGAGATTCGAAAGGATCTCGGGCGCCCGTTTAAATTTTGGGGGTGAGTTGCGAGCCAGGAGAATCCGCGCGCGGGTCGCGCCAAATGCGCGGAGATGAATTTTCGCCCTACTCTACGGCAAGCTAATTCGTCGAAATCGTAAAGTTCACCGTAATCCGTGCCTGCGTCTCTACCGGCTGCCCGTTCTGGAGATAAGGCTTAAAGTGCCACTGCTTTACGGCCTCGCGCGCCGCCGTGGCCAGAATCTCCGGTCCACTTAGAATCTGTAGTTCCTGAATCGTCCCATCCCGTGCGATCAGAGCCTGCAGGCTGACCACACCCTGCACCTTCATCTGCCGCGCCAGCAGTGGATAGTCGGGCGGCACGCTCACGTCCACGCTCTGCGCCGCCTCGCGCGATACCCTCACTCCGCCATGTGACGCGCCCGGGGCAATCCCTGGCGGAGCCGTCACGCTGGCGCCGGTCGCCCCGGACGCCACGTCCACGTGGATCGCGGCATTCTTGGCCGGCACATTCACACTGCGATTGCCTGCCACGACCTCAACCTGTAAAGGCGGCAGAGCGGTCCGCTCGGTAGTCGCTGTCAACGGAACTACGGGCGCATCGCTTCTCACGGGCCTTTTCTGTTCGTGCACTACGGGCGCTGGCGCGCTCGGGCTCTCCACGATTGCCTTCGCCTTGCGCAGCGCCACCGCCTGTGGCGATTCTCCCTTGGTCGGAAACCAGAAATCCCAGTCCTTAATGATCACGGCCACCAGCGCCAATAGAAGGATCCCGAGTGCAATCAGCATGCGCTTGCGCTGTGCTTCGATTTCCGCCGCCGGCAATGTGTTCTCGCGCGGGCGCCCTAATGAGGTGCGCTGCAAATGGGATCGTTCCAGGTGGATCTCGGAGTTCTTCTCGTCTTGAAACGCGGGCACGGCAAAAGATCCTTGGGGCTCGATGGATTTCGGGGGACTGCTCCCTAGTATGCCCTGAAAGTCGCGCTACTTCCAGCAAATAGAAATTGGGGTAGTGCCCTATTTTGCATTAGCACACTACCGAAATTAGCGCAGCGCACTGATCGGAGTCTGCAACACGGAGCCATGGAGCAACCTGGCTAAAGCCTGAAAAAGTCAACGTTATTGCCAACCGTAGGTTTGCTTTAGTTCTCCGTGCCATCGTGGTTAATAGGTTGAAATCACCGAGAGCGATTACTGGCTATTCGGAACGCGGGTGCTGGTTACTCCCCTGTGATTGACATCACACCCACCTGTGCCACCTATCACCGCCCCAAGTTAACCCCGGTCGCACACTGAAGGCGTGATATTTGTCACACCAAGATAGGGCGTATTGCCCGGCAGTATCACAAAGGGGTGTGAGATGCTCTCGCCATACGGACTGGACATCATCGAAAGCTGCCTGACCTGCAAGATGCGCGCTGACCGGCTCTTCTGCGACCTGCCGACCGCCGCTCTGCAATCCTTCGAGAGCATCAAATACGCCACCGCCTATCCCAAGGGCGCCGTCCTCTTTGTCGAGGGGCAGGCTCCGCGCGGCATTTTTGTGCTCTGCAAAGGACGCGTAAAGCTTTCCATCTGCGCCAGCGACGGCAAGACCCTCATTCTCAAGATCGCCGAGCCTGGCGAAGTTCTCGGCCTGAGCGCCGCCGTCTCCGGCAAGGCTTACGAACTGACCGCCGAAACCATCGATCCCTGCCAGGTTAATTTCGTCAAGCGTGACGATTTTCTCCGATTCCTCCGGGAGCACAGCGATGCCTGCTTCAAAGTCGCCGAACAATTGAGCGAGAAATACAATGTTGCCTGCCACGAAGTGCGCTCCCTCGGCCTCTCGCATTCCGCCGCTGAGAAGCTGGCCAAGCTCCTCATGGAGTGGAGTTCGCGCAACGGTGAGTCGCAGAAGCAGGAGCCGCGTGTAAAGCTGGCTCTTACCCACGAAGAGATCGCGCAGATGATCGGTACCTCGCGCGAGACCGTGACTCGCCTCTTCGCCGATCTAAAAAAACGTCAGATCCTTCAAACCAAGGGCTCCACTCTGGTCATCCGCAACAAAGCCGCTCTCCGCTCGCTTGCGACTACGGGATAGGAACTGCCTGCAACGGGGAATGAACCGCCTCCTCTGTGGCAGCTATCACGATTTCCGGTGACTGCTATCACCGTTTTTTCCCCCGTAACCGCGTATCACCGCATCAGGAGACAATTTATATGTCGCAGAGCTGCCTTGATTGCACGCAGCGCTCGGATGGCGTGTTTTGTGATCTCGAGCCAGATGCTCTCCAGCAATTCGACGGAATCAAGTCTCTGGAATCCTGGCCACGCGGAACCGTGCTCTTTCGCGAAGGCCAGCCCGCCCGCAGCGTTTACCTGCTTTGCTCGGGACGGGTGCGCCTCACCGTGTGTTCCGAAAGTGGTCGCCGTCTGACGCTCCGCACTGCCCACGTCGGGGAGGTGCTCGGCCTGACTGCCGTTCTTTCTGATGCCACCTACGAGGTGACGGCCGAGGTGATGGAGAGCGTGCAGGTCGCCCAGATTCGCCGCCGCGATTTGCTTCACTTCCTCCGCGAGCACGGCGAGGTCTGCATGCAAGTCGTTCATCTTCTTAGCGAAGACCTTCATGTCGCCTACGACCGCGTCCGTTCCGTGGGCTTGGTCCGCACACGCCAAAGCCATACTCATCCCGCGCCGACTCATTGAGCGTTCCGGGTGCGAAAGGGAAGGTCGCGGGCAATTCAGGGCCGGACGTGTCCTTCGGCGTCATTTTTGCAGATGGTGGGCGGCTCGCGGCGCTGCAGCGTGTTCTCTGTACATCCCTTTGTGACTCAAATCACCGAAGCAGGTGCGGTGACTCACTGCCTCTATGTACCTCCTGCCCGCAAGATGTTGTGTTATTCAACAGCTATTTCCTCCCGAGGAGGCATTTCGCATGGCCGTCTGGGCAAACATCTGGGCTCCCCAAGCCCCGCGCCATGCGCGCTTTTTCCGTAATGTGATTAACAGGATAGCCTGGGCCGCCTTCTTCCTCCTGCTTGCTGCCTGCGGAGCCGCCCCCGCGGCCGATATCTCCAATGACGACTGCCTCGCCTGCCATGGCGACAAGACCCTCACCACCACGAAGTCGGGAAAGACAATCTCACGCTTCGTCGATGGGAGGAAGTTCAAGTCCTCGGTCCACGGTTCGCTCTCCTGCACCAACTGTCATGCTGATCTTGAAGGCAAGGAGCTGCCCCACGAGGTACCACTCAAGAGAGTGGAGTGCGGCACTTGCCACACGGACGAATTCAAGCAGCACTCCAACTCACTCCACGGCAAGGCGATTGCCCGCGGCGACGCACTGGCGCCCCATTGCGTGGACTGCCATGGCAATCACGATATCCTCCCGGTTAAAGACAAGAATTCCGCTGTCGCTCCTCTGAAAGTTCCCTTCGTCTGTGGACGCTGCCACCGCGAAGGTACGCCCGTGCAGATGAATCGCAACATCGACCAACACAACATTCTCGAGAATTACTCCGAGAGCATCCACGGCGAGGCTGTACTCAAGAAGGGTCTGATCGTTGCCGCCACCTGCGTCTCCTGCCACACCCCGCACAACATCCTGCCGCACACCGATCCAAAGTCTTCCATCAATCGTCACAACATCGCGGCCACCTGCACCAAGTGCCACGCTGAAATCGAACAGGTGCACCGCAAGACGATTCGGGGCGAACTCTGGCAGAAGGAAGCCAATGTTCTGCCCGCTTGCATCGATTGCCATCAGCCCCACAAGATTCGCAATGTCTTCTACACCCAGGGCATGGCCGACGCCGATTGCATGCGCTGCCACGCCAGTCAAACTCTCAAAGCCGCCGACGGCCGCGCCATGTTTGTGCAGGTGAACGATGTCGCTGGCTCCCGCCACGCCAAGGTTGCTTGCAGCCAGTGCCACTCCGAGGTCAACGCCTCCCGCGTCCGCCCCTGCGAAACCATCACGCATCCGGTCGAGTGCAGTAAGTGCCACGAGGAAGTCGGCCAGCAATATCAGCGCAGCCGTCACGGTCAACTCCAGGCCGCCGGCGACAAGAACGCCCCCAACTGCAAGGACTGTCACGGCAGCCACCATGTGCTCGGCAAGCACGATCCCGAATCCGTCAGTTTCCCCACCAACGTGCCCACACTTTGCGGCGGCTGTCATCGCGAAGGCCAGAAGGCCGCTGTGCGCTACACCGGACCGCAGCACGAAATCATCCAGCACTATTCCGAGAGCATCCACGGCAAGGGCCTCACAAAGTCCGGTTTGACGGTCACCGCGACTTGCACCAGTTGCCACACCGCGCACTTGATTCTGCCCCGCACCGATCCTGATTCCACCGTGAATCCGAAAAATGTGCCTGCTACCTGTGGTGCCTGCCATCACGGAATCCAGGAGCAGTTCGTGCAGAGCGTCCATTCCGCCACCGTGACTAAGACCGACAAACCACTCCCTGTCTGCAACGACTGCCACACCGCCCACTCCATTCGCCGCACTGACGAGGCCGGCTTCAAGCTCGACATCATGACGACCTGCGGCCGTTGCCACGGCGAGATTGCCAAAACCTATTTCGAGACCTATCACGGCAAGGTTTCCCGCCTTGGCTACACCAACACCGCCAAGTGTTTTGACTGCCATGGCTCGCACGACATCCTGCGCGTCACCGATCCGCGCTCGCATCTCAGTCGCGCCAACGTCGTTGCGACCTGCCAGAAATGCCACTCCAACGCGACGCGCCGTTTTGCCGGCTACTTGACGCATGCCACGCACCACGATCCGAAGAAATATCCCTTCCTCTTCTGGACCTTCTGGGGCATGACCACGCTACTGGTTTCTACCTTCGTTTTTGGAGGAATTCACACTTTGCTCTGGCTCCCGAAAGCTGTACAGATGCGGCGCGAACTGCGCGCCGAAGAGGCTCGCGAGGACGCGGAGAGAGCCGGTGGCACCCCCGCTGGCAAGGATGGAAACCATGCCGACTGATCTCGAACTGAGGCATCAGAGCGCACAACTCTCCGCCCAAACCCATCTTCCCGCACCGCCTCGCCCGGATCGCGAGTTTGTCCGTTTTACTCGTCTCCAGCGCGCCCTTCACGCCTGCATGATTGTCAGCTTCATCAGCCTGGCCACCACTGGAATGACGCTGAAGTTTTCCTATACTAGGTGGGCCGCGATCGTCTCCCGCTTCTTCGGCGGATTTCAGACGGCTGGCTACATTCATCGCACCGCCGCCGTCCTGATGTTTGGCGTATTCACTGCCCATATCTACAGCCTCATTCAGATGAAGAAGAGAGAGAAGAAGACGTGGCTGGGCCTGATCTTTGGCCCCGATTCCATGATGCTCAATCGCCAGGATCTTGACCAGTTCATCGCCACCATGAAGTGGTTTGTCGGCGTGGGCCAGCGCCCGCAGTACGGCCGCTGGACCTATTGGGAGAAATTCGATTACTTCGCCGTGTTCTGGGGAATCGCTGTGATCGGAAGCACCGGGCTCACGCTCTGGTTCCCAGTCTTCTTTACGCGGTTGCTGCCCGGCTCTTTCATCAACGTCGCCACCATTATCCACAGCGACGAGGCCTTGCTCGCCACCGGCTTCATCTTCACGGTGCACTTCTTCAACACGCACCTGCGTCCCGAAAAGTTCCCCATGGATACGACCGTCTTCACCGGCCACATGCCCCTCGCCGAACTCAAGCGTGACAAGCCGCTCGAGTACAAGGCTCTGGTAGAAAGCGGACAACTCGAGTCGTACATGGAAGAGCCGCAACCAGAAATCGTAGTGCGTACGATTCGCGCCTTCGCGTGGATCGCCCTGAGCATTGGTTTCAGCGTCGTTGTGTGGATCATCTACGCGATGTTGTTCGCGTATCGCTAAAAGGAGTCGTCAATATGACGGCAGGAAGAAAACTCGGATCGCTCCTCGGCCTCACTCTGGCGCTTACTCTGCTCTGCGTATTGCCCGTCCTGGCTGCCGACCAGGACTGCCTCGCCTGCCACGGCGATCCCGGCATGAAGTCCGATAAAGGCAAGAGCCTCCACGTCGATCCCGCCAAGCACAAGGCTAGCGTGCACGGCGAACTCGGCTGCGCCACCTGCCACGAGGGCGTCAAAGAGTATCCCCATCCGAAGAACATGAAGATGCCAACCTGCGCCTCGTGCCACGCCGATGAAGTCGCGCAGGTTCCGCAGAGCGTCCACTCCATCTTGGGCAAAGACGCTTGCGCCAGTTGCCACGGCAAAACCCACGAAGTCCAGCCGGCCTCTAACCTCGTCCCCCAGCAGTGCGCCACTTGCCACGACGACGCGGTCCACGAATACCAGCAAGGTGTTCACGCCGTCGCCCGCAAGGAGGGCGACAAGCAGGCCCCCACTTGCCTCGCCTGCCACGGCAGTCCGCACCAGATTCTAGCCGCCGACGATCCCAAGTCTCCCGTTCATCACAACAACATTCCCAACACCTGCGGCACGTGCCACGGGCAGAAGTTCGTGATGGCGGGGGCCGGCCAGAGTACTCAGGAGTATCTGTCCTATCAGCAGAGCGTGCACGGGCGCGCGGTGGCCAATGGATCCACCAAGGCCGCCGTTTGTACCGACTGCCACGGCGTGCACAAAATCCTCCCCGCCAGCAACGATAAGTCTTCCATCTTCAAGTTCAACGTTCCCGCCACCTGCGGTAATTGCCATGAATCGGTCAAGACCGAATTCATGCAGAGCATCCACGGACAGGCCATCACGCGCGGCAATTCGCTGGCTCCGGTGTGCACCGATTGCCACGGCATCCACTCCATCAAATCGCATCTCGACCCGAACTCTCCCGTCAACGCCCAAAACCTCGCCAAGGCCACCTGCGCGCGCTGCCACGAAGGCGTCCGTCTCGCGCAGGAGTTTGGCATCGCGGGTTCTCGCGAATCCACCTATCTGGCCAGCTATCACGGCCTTGCTTCCGAACGAGGTTCGCAGATCGTGGCCAACTGCGCCAGTTGCCATGGCGTCCACAACATTCTCCCATCCAGCGATCCCCGCTCTACGATCAATCCGGCAAACCTGGTCAGGACCTGCGGTCAATGCCATCCCGGCGTCACTGAGAAATTCACGCTGGGCAAGGTTCACGTCGACGCTCCGCTTTCCGCCGACATCGGCAGCAAAGCTGTCCGCTGGATTCGCAGCTTCTATCTGCTGATGATTTTTACCGTCATCGGTGGCATGGTCCTTCACAATCTGATCATTTGGCGCCGCAAGGCCATCCTCCGCCGCAACGCCTATCCCCGCACCGTCACCCGCATGAATCCCAACCAGCGCTGGCAGCACTTGACTCTGCTGATCTCGTTTTTCACGCTGGTCATCACCGGTTTTGCCCTCAAGTATCCCGAGTCCTTCCTCTCCTTAATTCCCGGCATGGGCGAGCGGGTGCGCGGCACCATTCACCGCATCGCTGGCGTAATCATGATCGGCGCCGGCGTCTATCACCTGCTTTACACTGCCTTAACCCGCGATGGCCGCAAACTCGTTCTCGATCTTCTCCCGGAGCCGAAAGACGCCTTCGACGTGATCGGCGTCATGCGCTACTATCTCGGCCTCGGCGGAAAAAAGCCCGAGTTCAAGCGCTTTACCTACGCGGAGAAAGCTGAGTACTGGGCGCTGGTATGGGGCGTCTTTGTCATGGCTGCTACCGGCATCGCGCTCTGGGCTAAAGTCCAGGTCGCTCACCTCTTCGCCCGCTGGTGGCTGGATGTTGCCACCGCCATCCACTTCTACGAAGCCATCCTGGCTACGCTCGCCATCATTGTGTGGCACTTCTATCAGGTATTTCTCGATCCCGATGCCTATCCGATGAACTGGGCATGGTGGGATGGCAGGGTCTCCGAACACCATTATGAGGAAGAGCATGGCTTGGACAGCGAGACGCTGCTCGCGGCTCGTAACGAAGAACGCGCCCAGGAGGAAAAGTCCGGCTCATCAGAATCCGATGACGAGTCCGAGCCGGTCGCTCGCAAATGAGGCACTTTCGCCTGCCGCTTCCGCGGTGGGTCAACCATCGAGAACTGGATCGCAGTCCCCGAGGGGACGGCCAGCAATAACCCGGTGCCTCCGCGCCGGCTGATATCTGTTATAAGTTGGAGTTCCCGACACATTTTGGAGGACAGCTCTTATCATGCCTGATTCGTCCGCCTCGCCCCGCCCATCGGGAGCCGCCCGCATTCGCGCTCTCATTGCGAATCCCATCTCCATCATCGGCCTCGCTCTTGCCATCGTCGCCCTCGGCAATATTCTCTTCCTTTTCTTCATCGATCTGACCTCCGAGCATTCCAGTCCTTACGTCGGCATCCTCGCCTACATGGTCGCGCCCGCATTTCTCGCCCTGGGATTGCTGCTTACCATCTTCGGAGCTGTCTATACCCGGCGTAAGCGCCTGGAAGCGGCCGGCGCCGCCTCTTACTTCCGTCTTGATTTCTCCGACCCTTCGCAGCGTGGCGCGGTCGCTCTTTTCCTCGCCTTCATCATCGTCTTTGTCGGCCTGAGCGTCGTCGGCAGTTACAAGGCCTACAACTTCACCGACTCCGTCGGGTTCTGCGGGCAGCTTTGCCATTCGGTTATGAATCCCGAGTTCGTCGCCTACCAGCAGTCTCCCCACGCCCGTGTGGCCTGCGTCGATTGCCACGTCGGCGCCGGCGCCACCTGGTACGTCAAGTCGAAACTATCCGGCGCTCGCCAGGTTTTCAAGACCGCGCTCAATACCTTTCCCCGGCCCATTCCAACTCCCGTCCAAAACCTGCGCCCCGCCGCGGAAACCTGCGAAACCTGCCACTGGCCCAAGAAGTTTTTCGGAGCCCAGCTCAAGGTCTTTAACCACTACGACAGTGATGAAAAAAACACCCCTCTGCAAATCCGCCTCCTCATCAAGACCGGCGGCGGTGATCCCTCCTCCGGCGAGCCTGAGGGCATCCACTGGCACGTCGACCCCGCCAATGAAGTCACCTACGTCGCCTCCGATGAGGAACGCCAGGTCATCGCTTACGTGCGCGTCAAGAACGCGCAGGGCGCCGTCACGGAGTATTACGCAAAGGACTCCAAACTCACCAGGGACCAGATCGCCAAAGCCAGCAAGCGCCGCATGGATTGCGTCGATTGCCACAACCGCCCCACCCACATCTACACTTCCCCCGAACTCTCCGTGGATCGCTCCATCACCGCTCACCGCCTCGATATCTCGCTGCCCTTCCTCAAGCAGCAAGCCGTCGCCGCGCTCACCGGCAAGTACGACACGACCGGTGCCGCGATGGAGGGCATCGCCAAAACCATTGGCGATTTCTATGCCACCAAGTACCCCGACCTCAGCAAGACCAAGCAGCCTGAGATTCATGGCGCCATCGATGAAGTCCAGCACATCTACAAGCTGACGTTTTTCCCGGAAATGAAGGTCGACTGGCGCACTCATCCCAACAATATCGGCCACCTCTACTTCAACGGCTGCTTTCGCTGCCACGACGACAACCACGTCAGTCCCGAAGGCAAAGTCATCCCTAAGAACTGCAACCTCTGCCACACCGTCCTCGTCGAGGAGGAGAAAACCGTGAACCTTGCCTCGCTGCCCGGCGTCCAGTTCAAGCATCCAGTGGATCTGGGCGATATGACCGCCGTGACCTGCACCGACTGCCACACCGGTGGCGTCAGCCCATAGCAAGATTCGGCCAAACGTCTTTTCCGCGATAAACACGGGCTCGCGACGTTTTCCGCGATTGCAGATCGCGGAAAAAACAAAGAGGCTGGCATCGCTGCCAGCCTCTTATCGTCTTAAAGTACCGAATAACGTTACCGGCGTCCACCTCCGCCATGGGATCCACCGCCACCATGGAACCCACCACCACCGTGGGATCCGCCACCACCATGAAATCCGCTACCACCATGGAACCCGCCAACTGCGCCGCGTCCGCCGGCGAAACCATGCCCGCCTTCGAATCCACGGCCTTCATAGCCGCGGCCGACATACCCATGTCCGCCGTAGAACCCGCGACCATAATATCCGTGTCCCCAGCCCCAGCCGCCGTGATACCACGGGCCGGCGCCGATGAAGATTCCATTCGCGAACCAGCTTGGACCGTAGTATCCATACGGAGCGCACGCATACGGATAATAGGAATAGTATCCATACTCACAAACCGGAGCCGGCCCCACATACCCCGGTCCAACCCCGATGCCGATGCCCACTCCCACCTGTGCTTGCGCGGCCTGAGTAAGCGCCAGTGGAACCATCAAAACCGTCAACATCGCCAAATATCTCAGGTGCTTCATAACGACCCCCTTGTGCGGAATCCGTGTCTTCAAAACGCTCAATCAGCGCGGATTCCGAGGCCGTCCAGCCTTTCGTTTCTTTCTGAACGCCTACTCATTTGAACTCGTAAGGGGAGAAAAAGTTGCGAAAATCGGGCTGGCTGATTTCAACCATGCTGGCTGAATTCAGCCGCCGCCAGCATCGTTTCTTCCGGCTCAAAAACGCCGTCGCGAAACGTCACGCTACGTCCGGAGATCGCGGGAATGCGCTCGCCCGGAATAACAATGCCGACAAGATTCAGCGGATCGGCGGCCGCAATCACCACGCGCTCACCATTCATTGGCAGCTTGCGATTCGCTCTCAGCGACTCGACCGCCACCGGGAGCGCAAACTGCTCGCCCTGGAATCCATCGATAAATCGCCCGCCGCGTACCTCGCCGCGATCTTCCAGCCGCCGAAAGGCGATCTGCAATTCACGCCAGCGCGGCAGATTTGTCTCACGCGCCAGCAGATCGCGAAACACAACGCCATAGCGCCGCAGCAGCATCCAGCAGCACGATTCAACGCTGCGGTCGCGCTCCGCTCCGCTTCGACTGCGGGCCGCACACTCCGTGTCGTCCATGTGCAGCAACGACCATCGGCCCGCCGCATGCCGCGGCCGGCGCGGTTTTCCGAAGCCGGCCATCTTCCAACTGGGCGATCCCGGCACGCTCGCGGGAGACGTCTTCGGAGCAACCAGCGTTCGCAGATTTTCAAATCCGTCGGCCGTCACGAGTCCAACCGCAACCAACTCCCATAATCCAGTTTCAACTTCCGCCTTAAGTCTGCCGGTCGCCCGCACCATGTCCGGAAAAAACAGCGCTCCGCGTTGCTTCATCAGCTCATACAACTCGCGTGCCACCGGACTCAAGAACGACATCTCTGAATCGTCTTTGTGCGCGGGATGCGCTGTCATCCAGTCCGATTCTTCACGCACAAAAAATGCAATCGGAGCCACCCGCGTGGGAATCACGCGCCGCACCCGTGTACCCGCGGGCGCGGGTCCGTCGTCAACAACGTCGTTGCCCGGTTGAGAACGAACTCCGTTCCCATTGGCCGCATTCGACTCCAACATCACCGGATGCGGCGACAACCGCCCCCACCCCACCACTCCCGCCAGGCAAAGCTGGTCAAGATGGGCAGGCTCGTAATCTGAAATCCTCCGTCCCAGAACAAACCGCTCCCACGTATTCGCAGGCACCTCGAACCCTTGCAACTGTCGCAGGACTTCCAAAGTGCCATGCTCGCCGCGCACCTGCGATTCCGGAGCGATATGTTGCCAGCGCAAAAGCCAGTTCATGAACTGCGAAGCCGTAACCGGCTCGATCTGCTTGCGCAACGTAGCGACCGTGAGCCGATGAATCCGAGCCAGCAATCGCCGTTCGCACCACTCAATCTCTGGTTCGCGTAGCGCGGACCCTCCTGTCCGCGCACGGTCGTCTATGTCGGACTCATCAGAGGAACCCGCCGGAGCTGTGGCGAAATGGGGTGGATTGAAAGGGAAGGGCATGGCTCCAGCTGTGCCATCAAGCCGCTCGAACGCTTGGGACTTCAGCCCCTGAGGCCGGAACTTCCCCCGCAAAATCGCGCCGCTAGCCTCAACCCGCAGCAATGCCTTCTCAACTTCCGCCGCTGCAACTCCAATCAGCTCTCCGATCTCGGAAGCTGTGGTAGGTCCTAGATGCGTCATCCATCCTTGCACCGATGCCAGCGCCGCATCGGCGAGAGATAATGACGGCGCAGGTAGGGCGACGGTCTTGTCAGCCAACTGTGCGTATGCGACCGTGCCGGCAGCCCCTGGATGCAGAGCGGCAAACATCTCTGCCCGTTCAGCGGCGACCCAATAGGTTCGCCCCGCATCCTCCGCAACAAGCGCCCGCCGCTCAGCAATCAAACGTTCGAAGAAGGGTCGCCAACCAGCCACGGGCCGCGAACTACCAGCGACTAACTCTTCCGGTGACCGGCAACCAGTGACCGTTGACCCGCTTTCATGAGAACTGAGAACTGGGAACCAGGAACTGCCTTCAGCCACCGCCACCAACGTATGCAGCACATCGTGCAACTCATCCGCGTCACGCACATCGGGCCAAGCCTCGCGCTGCACCTGCGCAATCGCTGCTGGATCCAGCGCGCCAACTTCCTCGAGCACGGAAGCGGGCAGCACCCGGCGCATCTCGACCGCACGCGCGCGCCGCTCCTCCAGCGGAGCATCGTCCAGATACGCATACGGATTCGCATTCAAAATTTCATGCGAAAATTGCGATGGTACCGGCGTATCCACCGCCACGCATCGAATCCGTCCGTCCTCAATTCCACGCAGCACATCGCGCAAGCCATCGCTGTCGAGTGCCTCGGTCAATACATCCTTCATCACTTCGGAGACCAGCGGATGATCGGGGATCTTGATGTCGCCCTCAATGTTCTCGAAGCAAGCCGCCACATCCGGGAAAACCGAGGCCAGCAAATCGTCCGAGCGAATGCGCTGAATTTGCGGAGGAACTTTCTTGCCGCCCTGAAATCGCAGTAAAGCCAACGCCCGCGTCGCATCCCATCGCCAGCGCGTGCCAAAAATCGGCGAAGCGAGCGCCGCCTGCTCCAGAATCGGCGCCATCGTCTCCGAATGCAAAAACTGAAAAACATCCGCCAATGGAAAGCTGTGTTGCTCGGCCAGCGCAATATTCAGCCCGTTGTCAGTCGCTGCCGCCTGCAACTCAAAATTGAATCCGCGGCAAAAGCGTTTGCGCAGCGCTAGTCCCCAGGCCTTATTAATCCGTCCGCCGAACGGCGCATGGATGACAAGCTGCATCCCGCCACCCTCGTCAAAAAATCGCTCCGCAATAATCGTCGTCTGCGTCGGCACCTCGCCCAGCACAGCGCGTCCTTCGATCACGTACTGAATCAACTGTTCCGCGCCCGATGGATCGAGCCCGCACTCGGTTCCCAGCCATGCCGCGGTGTCTGCAACCACCGGCAGGTGCCGCCAGCCCTCAACCGGCGCAACGCCCCTCAGCCGGTCGCTGATGTCCTGCCTCAGCTGCCCGAGTTGCTTTGAAAGTTCTTCGGTGCGCGCCGGAGCTTCGCCGCGCCAGAACGGAATGCCCGGCGGCTGTCCATGCGCATCTTCCACCAGAATCCGCGACGACCTGCCTTCGATCCGCCGAATTCGCCACGAGGTATTTCCTAGCAGCATGACTTCGCCCGCCGTGCTTTCGACTGCAAAATCCTCATCGACCGTTCCCACCACCGAGCCATCGGGCTCGGCAACCACCGTAAACAGAGCGTTGTCCGGAATCGCTCCGCCGCTGGTAATCGCGGCCAGTCGCGCACCTCGTCGCGCCCGCAGCTTGCGATTAATACTGTCATGATGCAGGTAGGCGCCATATCGCCCGCGCTGCGCCGCAATGCCCTCGGACAACATGTCAACAACGGAATCAAACGCCGCTCGCGAAAGGTTGCGATACGGATATGCGCGCTTGATCAGCGCGAATAGCTCGTCCTCATCCCACCCGTTCTCAGGAGTCCCATCGGCAGCAGTCGGACCGCCGCTCGCAACCGCGCAGCACGCCACAATCTGCTGTGCCAGCACATCGAGAGACCCCTCGGGAAAAATCAGACGGTCCAAATCGCCCGACCCAATCGCCCGTACCAGCACCGCGCATTCGGCCAGATCGTCGCGCGTAGTAACAAAGAATCGTCCCTTCGGAACCGCCCCGCGCCAGTGGCCGCTGCGTCCCACCCGCTGCAGCGCCACCGCGATCGATCGAGGCGAGTTGATGTGGCACACCAAATCCACTGTGCCGACGTCGATGCCCAGCTCGAGCGAAGCCGTCGCCACCAGAACTTTGATTTGTCCTTCTTTCAGTTTGCGCTCCGCTTCAAGCCGCAACTTCCGCGACAAACTTCCATGGTGTGCCGCGACGTTTTCTTCTCCCAGACGCTCGCCCAGGTGATGCGCCATCCGCTCCGCCAGCCGCCGCGTATTCACGAACACCAAAGTCGAGCGATGCGAATTGACCAGCTCGACGATGCGGCTATAAATCTCGTCCCACATCTCATTCGAAGCCACCGGCCCCAGCTCCGACGCGGGAACCTCAACCCCCAAATCCATCTTTCGTTTGTGGCCAACATCGACAATCACCGGCTCACGCCGCAGCCTGTGCTCATCGATATTTCCAGCCAGAAAGCGCGCGACTTCCTCAATCGGCTTTTGCGTAGCCGAAAGCCCGATGCGTACGGGAGCGCGCTCGGTCAGCGCCTCCAATCGTTCCAGCGACAACGAAAGATGCACCCCGCGCTTGTCGTCGGCTACCGCATGAATTTCATCGACGATCACCGTCTCCACGTCGCGCAACACCGCACGGCTTTTCTCCGCTGTCAGCAATATGTAAAGCGACTCCGGGGTTGTTACCAGAATGTGCGGAGGCCGCTTCAGCATCAGCCGTCGATCTTTCGCTAACGTGTCGCCGGTGCGTACCGCCGTGCGAATCTCCGGCATCAGGAAGCCGCGTTCCGAGGCCATTTGCAGAATTTCGCCCAGAGGAATCTCGAGGTTCTTCTGAATATCGTTGCCGAGCGCCTTCAGCGGAGAGACATAAAGAACTTCAGTTCGGTCGCTCAAATGTCCGGCCAATGCCTTGCGCACCAACCGGTCGATACAAGCCAAGAACGCCGCGAGCGTTTTGCCCGACCCGGTAGGAGCGGCGATCAGCGTCGTGTGCCCAGCCAGAATATGCGGCCACCCCTGCTCCTGCGGTTCGGTGGGCGTCCCAAAGCGCGAGACAAACCACTCCTGTACGAGTGGATGGGCCCAGGCAAGAGAGGAGGGAAGCGACGACATTGAGACCATTCTAAACGGATTGCGAAGTTTCGTAAATTGTTCGCCCTTACGTATATAGTCACGCGATCCAATGTGCGAATGGGCGACGACTGACCAGCCCACCACAGTGCTAGAATCGCCCTTCATGTCCAAACTTCGCGCCCGCAAAATCAAGCTCATCCTCTTCGACGTGGATGGCGTCCTCACCGACGGCAAAATCTGGATATTCCCCGCGCCCGCAGGCGCCAACGAACCTGGCACGTCGACGCTCTTGGAGCGCTCAACTCACCAAGCCGGTCCGAGCGGCTTTGGCTTTCATAGCGCCACCCTCATCGAAGCCAAGGGCTTCCACGCCCACGACGGCGCGGCAATCTCCCTCGCTCGCCTCGCCGGAATCAAGACCGGCTTGATCACCAAGCGCATTTCGGAAACTGTCGCCCTTCGCGCCCGTGACCTCAAAATGGATCACGTACACCAGGGCATTCAGAAAAAAGCAGCAGTCCTCGACCAGATCCTGAAAAAAGAAAACATTACCGCCGCCGAGGTCGCCTTCGTCGGCGATGACGTCATCGATCTGCCGATCATGCGCAAGTGCGGCCTCGCGATCGCCGTCAAGAATGCGCGCCCCGAAGTCAAGGCAGAAGCGCACTACGTCACCGCGCATGCCGGTGGCGACGGCGCTGCACGCGACGCGATTGAGTACATCCTGAAAGCGCAAGGGAAATGGAAAAAGGCCGTCGTTGATTACACCGGTTGATGACTGAAGAGCGTAGGGGTAATCGCGGAATACGCTCAAGAGAGCTTTTGCGACCTATACCAGTCAAATGTGCGGATATGAAATTGAACCCACCGGTTGCTTGCTTGGGGCGTGCTCGGGTTCGCGACCGGTGGGTCCTTCTCCTTACTCACGTTGGCTTTCAGGAGTAGTAGTCACAACAAACACGCCATGCACACCAAAGTTTCGAACTTACCAGAGATTTTTAGGACGGATCTACAGTCCTTACGTTGCCTGCCCCGCAAGTCCTTATCGCCGAGGCGCGTAGAAAACATACTCGGCCGAGTAGCTGCTCTTCATCTCCGTGCCCAGCTTGCCCGCATCACAATTTACGCCCGCCATGGGCTGCCCGCCACCCGTGTGAATGCGCTGTATGTTCGTCACCCGACTTAAAATTCCATTTCCCGAATGATCGGTCACAGCCACCAAAAGCCACGGAACCGAGTTCGGCTCCGGCGCGTCAACCCGTGCCACCGCCTTGCCCTTCACTTCGCTTCCATCGTTGTGTTTCCAAGTCGGCCCGGCAAAGTGCCGCCCGATTACGCTCCCCTGCGCATCCAGAAGCTCAGCCTCGGGAGCCTTCAGCGTCCACGCGTACTTGCCGTCGCTTCCTTGCTGACAGGTATAGATTTGCGAGCCGATGCCGCGCGCCCGCAAGACTACCGTTTCATCGGGAGGAGCCTTGATTTTCTCCGGAACATCCGGACGGGAGAGATCCTGAGCGGCGGCGGAAAAAACGAACGCAACGAGAATTATCGGATAGAGCCAGCGCATCTTCACCCCCAAAGTTTAGCACCGGCGGGCTTATCCAAAAGCTTGTGGCTAATTCTGTACCACTACCACTTTTGAAGCCATCAACTCGGCAAACCTCGGATCTTTCCTCAGTTGGCTGAACTCCGCGTCCTTATACACGTCCTTGATCTTCGGATAGCCCTCTTCCATCGCCTTTTTCAGGTAGTGCAACGAACGGTCTGCCGATCCGTTGCGCGCAAACAGCTTGGCGAGCACGTAATCGTAGTGAGCAATATCTTCCGGCGAAGGCAGCTTCGCCTGCACGCCGGCGCCCCGCGCTGCGCGTTCAAAGATCTCAGGATCAAGCTGCAGAGCCTTGTTGTAATCTGCCATTGCCTTTTCGAACTGCTTTTTCACGAACTCGGACGCGGCGCGATTGTTATAAAAGACGGCCTGACTATCATCCAACTGGATCGCTTTATCGTAATACTTGATCGACTTCGCGTAACTAGCCTCCTGATAATAAACAACCGCCATGTTGGCATAGGCGTTGGCGTAGCTCTTATCCACCTTGATCGCCCGATCAAAACTTTTACGGGCCTCTTTATACCGGCGCAGCAGCAATTCTGACATGCCGACTTTATTCATCAGCACAGCATTCGACGGGTCTTTCCTGAGCGCAGCCGCGTAATAGTCGATGGCATCCAGATAGTTCTTATCCGCTTCCAGCTGGTCTCCCACCGCCTCGAGCTCCCGCGCGCTCGATTCCGCCGCGGGCGGGGCAACCCGGTGCAGCGGCGGAGGTCCTACTTCAACTTGTTCGGAGTTCTGCGCCTGGACGGCGGCGGTTAGGAATAACAAAAAGGTGAGTGAAAGAGCGGAGAGACAAACGCCCCACAGCGTTGCCCGACGTGAAGACCGCATAGCGACCTCCCGAAATCAATTTTCAGCCAGAGATGTTACATCTACAGACATTCAACCGGAGCTCTGAATCAACCCAGCGACCTTCCAGCGGCGACGTTCAGTCCCACTTACTCACGGAGGAGGAGCATTGCCATTCGACGCGGGTTTAGACGCCGGAGGCGTGTTTTTGTCATCATCCTTCTTATCCCCACGGAAAGCGTCGGCTATCTTACCGAAAAAGCCCTTCTTTTTCTTAGCCTCTTGCTGATCTTGGACACCGGCCGCTGGCCGCTGGTTCCCACTGATTGTCGAACCACTCATCGCTCCATTGGTCGTCGGAGGCGGCAGCGCCTTCTCCGGCCCTCCGCCAAAGATCCGCGAGAAGAATCCCTGGACGCTGCTCGGCTGATCGCAGGTATCGTGCGGCTCCGTCCCGGCCACGAAGGCGATCGTGTAGTCGTCGGGACAGGTTGGCGTCGCCAAGCGGTTGGTGACTTTATCGAGCTGGACATCCACCACGCCATCCGGCTGCCTAAACTCCTTCACATCCGAAAACTCCGGCAGCGTCACCGCTTTCTTCATGAACTCAGCCCAGATTGGCGCCGCTGTCTGCGCCCCGCTCAGCCGGATGTCGCTGTAATCGTCATATCCCACCCACACCACGCAGAGCAGATTGCTCGTGTACCCCGCAAACCACCCATCGTGCGACGTCCCCGTCTTTCCCGCCGCCGGAGCCGTGAAACCTTTCTGTCGTACACCGTAGGCCGTGCCAAAGTTCACCACGCCTTCCAGCATGTTGGTCATCACAAATGCCACGCGCGGATCGAGCACCTGCTTCTTCTCACTGTCAAAATTCACGATCACGTCGCCTTTGGCGTTGCGCACCGAGTTCACGATCAGCGGCGAAAGCCGCACACCGCCATTGGCAAAGGTCGTATATGCCGCCGTCATATCCACGGGCGTTGCGTCATACGCTCCCAGGGCCATCGCCGGGGTCGCTTTAACGGACGTGATGCCCGCCGCCTTCGCCAGGTCCGCGACCTTGTCATAGCCAACTTCCTCGGCCAGTTTCACTGTCGCATTGTTCAGCGAGAGCGCCAGCGCATAACGCAGCGTCACGTCGCCGTGATATTCCTCTTTGTAATTGCGCGGCTCGTAGATCTGATCGCCGTAGGCGAACGTTGAAGGCTGATCCGCCACAATCGACGCCGGCGTGATCACGGGCGTCGTTCCGTCAATGGCCGTGTTCATCGCTGCCGCATAAACAAACGGCTTGAAGATCGATCCCGTCGGCCGCTTCGACAGCGCGTGATTCAGCTGGCTCGTCCCATAATTCCGTCCGCCGACCAGCGCCCTGATCTCGCCCGTATGCGGATCCATGGCGATCAGAGCCACCTGCGCCTGCGGCCCGGGAGCGACCGTGGTCTCATACTTTCCTTTGCCGACCTTAATTCTCTTGGTCCGCAATTTCGTCACCTGCTCGTCGACCAGCTTGATACCCGACTCCACCGCCGCCGCCGCCTCGCGCTGCAAATCCGGATCAAGCGTCGTGTAGATGCGGAACTGCTGTTCGTTCACCTCACGCTCGTTGAGCTTGCTGAGCACGGTATCGCGCACCATGTCGACAAAGTACGGTGCGTCGCTAGCTTCCACGTTCGGAGGCGCAAGCTTCAACGGCGTGGCCTTCGCTTTGTCGGCCTGTGCGCGCGTGATGGCGCCCGTTTCAACCATCGCTTCGAGCACGGTATTGCGTCGTTCCAGTGCCCGTTCCGGATGCCGATAAGGCGAAAGATAACTGGGCGCCTGGATCAATCCCGCCAGCAGCGCGGCTTCCGGCAGCGTGATGTCTTTTAAGTCTTTGTTGAAGTAAGAGTGGGCGCCCTCGGCCAGCCCCGAGATGGTGAAAGACCCGCGCTGCCCAAGGTCCACGCCGTTCGCATAGAACTCGAAAATCTGTTGTTTGGTGAATTTCTGTTCCAGCTCCACGGCGATCAGCATCTCGATCGCTTTGCGCTTCATCGTTTTTTCCGGCGTAAGAAAAAACGCTCGTGACAGCTGCATCGTGATCGTCGATCCACCTTGCTGGTGCCGCTGGTGCGTGAAGTCGATCCACGCCGCTTCCCCCAGCCGAATGAAGTTCACCCCGCTGTGCTGAAAAAACCGCCGGTCCTCGATCGAGGTCACCGCCTCCACCATTATCTTTGGGATCTCGTCGTACTTCACGAGTTCGCGCTTCGATCGCTGTCCCGCGTCAAACAGCGATGTCACCGGCTCCGGCTCAAGCTCGTAAGCCTCCAGATCGCCGGCCGACCGGCTGTTGATCTCGCTCACCGCGCCATCCGTCACCGTGATTGTCGCCGGCTCCGGGCTGTGATAAGACTCCGGCCCCGGCAACACCTCGATCTTGCCCCCATGCGCGTGATAGGCACCCAGCGGCGACTCGTTGTCTTTTTCGCTGTATCCGGCGCGGCGCAACTCGGCTGCAATCTCAGAGACCGAATACTTCGATCCCACCCGTACCACTACCGGGCTGGCATAAATGCGCGCCGAGGTCGCAAACACCGGCCCCCGAAACCGCTGCTCGATGATGCGGTCATACTTTACATACCAGTAGGCAAAAACTCCGCTGATCAGCAGCGCCAGTGACACGAATCCGATGAATGCGTAGTGAACGACCGGGTCTTTCCCCTTGCGGCCTTTGCCGCGCGACCCAGCCGCTCCTGTCTTCGGAATTTTCAGTCGGATAGCCAAAGAGTTATGTTGCTTCCCGATTCCCCATGCATTTCCCGGTCCGAAAGCGCCATCTCCTGCGCCCAGATCCGAAACCGTTCTGCACCCATGATTTGTGAGACTGGATCAAATTCTAAATCACAATGGACCGCTTCAATCCATTTAGATGCGTGTCAGGAGGGATACAGCGTGTGGCAGGGGCCAGCGAGAATCAGGACGGTAGAGCACGTGACCAAGAGTAATAGAGCTTTCGGCGGTAAGGATGATGATGGAAGCCATGAGCCTCAAGCTCGTAGCTCAAAGCTGCCTTTAAAACACGCCCTTGTTCGAAGTCGAAGGATGAAATTCGAGCGAAGTTGTATAGCCCGGAAATTCCAGCGGCACACTGTACTGCGCATCAATCTCCAGCACGCCCGTCCCAATCCCGCCATTGCGCGTGACGTGCACTTGCTGCGGGGTCAAAGCGATGTCGTATTCCTGCGCGTGCTTGATCACCGTGGTGCGAATGTCTTCCGCCGAACGCGAGGTGTAGGTCGCCTGCAGTGCGTCGTTCTTGATCGCGTCCTCAAACTCGTAGTTGGCATAGCACGGCGGGATGACCTTGATGCCCACCACACCTAACGCGATCAGTATCCCGAACGTCAATACCAGTTTGAGTGTGTCCATAAATCGATTCGCCCAACCGGTCCGACTTCCGTAGACCGGCTTATGCGCGCCCTAATCCGCGCAGATGCTCGCTTATGGCTGAAATCTTAACGTCCTCTCGTGCCAGAGTCGAGCGGCGAACCACTTCCACCAAATCTTCGGTAACCTTCTTTCCCACATTGATTCTAAAGGGGATACCGATCAGGTCCGCGTCCTTGAATTTCACCCCGGGTCTTTCGTCCCGGTCGTCAAGCAAAACATCGAACCCAGCCCCCTCGAGCGTCTTCGCAATGTCCTCCGACGCCGTCCGGATCTTCTCGTCCCCGTTGTTGGTACTGACGACCACCACATCGAAAGGCGCAATGGAAGGTGCCAGCCAGAATCCGTTCGCATCGTTCGACTGCTCCACTGCCGCCGTCAAAATACGTTCAATTCCGATTCCGTAACTTCCCATGATCGGCTCAATCTGCTTTCCATTGTGATCGAGCACCGTCGCCCCCATGGAGTGCGAATACTTATAGCCCAGCTTGAAGATGTGCCCGATCTCAACCGCAGTATCGATGCGCAGCGCCGAGCCGCAACTCGGGCAGCCCTCGCCCACCATCACATTACGAACATCGGCAGCGATCGTGTACTCGAAATCCTTTCCCGGCGTCACATTCTTCAGGTGGTAATCGAGCCGGTTCGCGCCGCAGATCATATTGACGCGGCCGACCAGCGCGCTATCTAGCACCACCGTCGCCGCTCGCGCATTCGCAGGCTGTTTCTTCGCGTCCCACTCGCCCAGGAGTTCATTCGGACGCACCACCAGCCCAATGGGCCCAATGAATCCCGCCGGACCCTGAAAGTATCTCTCGAGCTCTTCGGTCTGCATCGGCCGCACATTTGCTGCCTTCACCAGGGTTAGCAGCTTCGTCTCATTTACGCTGTGATCGCCGCGCAGAAAAACGATGACTGGCTGCTCGATGGTTTCTCCCTTCGATCCGGGATTCTGAGCCATGTAAGCCACAGTCTTGATATCCTGCTCCGCCGCGATTCCCAAAAACTCAGCGACGTTCGCAATCGCACCTTTCCCCGGCGTGTGAATCGGCAACGGCTTGCCGTCGCCTTCTGTCGCCAAATCCACAATTGGCGCCAGCTTCGACGTAGCCTTCTCCAGATTCGCCGCGTATCCACAAGCCTCGCAGCTCACCACCAGGTCCTCGCCTGCCGGCGTCCGCACCATGAACTCCTGCGACTGCGATCCGCCCATCGCTCCCGAGTGCGCATCGATCACCACATACTTCAATCCGCACCGATCGAAGATCCGGCAATACGTCTCATGATGCTTCTGATACGAAAGATCCAGCCCCGCCGCATCGATATCGAATGAATAAGCGTCCTTCATGATGAACTGCCGCACTCGCAACAAGCCCGACTTCGGCCGCGGCTCGTCGCGAAACTTCGTCTGGATCTGATACCAGATCTGCGGCAGTTGCTTATAGCTGCGCAGCTCCTTCCGCGCGATGTCCGTCATGATCTCTTCATGCGTCATGCCCAGACACAAATCCGCGCCCTTGCGATCCTTGAGGCGGAACATGTTCTCGCCCATTACTGCCCAGCGGCCGCTCGCCTCCCAAATCTCGCGCGGATTCAGAGCCGGCAGATAAAATTCCTGCCCGATCTTGTCCATCTCCTCGCGCACGATCCCCATGATCTTCTGCGTCGAGCGGTTGCCCAGAAATAAAAACGAATAAATGCCCGCGCCCAGTTGCCGTATATACCCGGCCCGGACCAGCAATTTATGGCTCGCGACCTCCGCATCCGCCGGAGCCTCGCGCAAAGTAGGAATAAAAAGTTCAGACCACCGATGCATAGTTTGTGTTCCCTGTGAGGAGTGGAATTCTTGATTGTAAATGATGGGGGGAGGGTGAATGGCCAGACCAACGGGCGGTCAAACGCGAGTCCGCCAAACGAAGCCGTTTATGCCTGGTCGTCCCTCGCCGCCACGGGACAATTAGGCAGACATGATCGAGGAGTCAGACCAAATTCCTCCGAACCGGGAGCCAGATCCCGGTTTGTTGTTTTTGAGAATGCTGCGCACTGCCTCACTCCGTCCGCAATTCTTCGTGCCCTTAGTGGTTGATCGTTTCCCAGTCACCCGGCGTTTTCTCTGCGTCACCGTCCCGGTAAGAATCCGAAAAGGGTTGGATTTTATGGTATAGACGATCCGCCGAAAACGGGCTAAGATTTCTGAAATGCGTCTCTGACGCGTACGTCGAACCGTCCCGGTTCGACTGTGTGGGTTCAACATCGGTAGGTGCAAGATGAGCCCGAAATCGCGTGTCCCGCTCTGCTTCTTCTCTCTTCTATGTTTGTCGCTCTTCGTCGCGCTGCTTGGGAACGCGCCACTTCTCTTCGGGCAGGGAAAACATGCCCCTGCTCCGATCGCATCGTCGAACACTCAGCCGCAGGTAACTCTCCCCTCGTCGCTCGACCTGGATCAAGCCGCCGTCGTTGTCGATGGAAACGGCAAACCGATCGCGACCAATGAATACGCCTGTTTCCTGCCGCCGCTGAACTCGGTTTCGGCCGCCACGGTCGGTGTCGTGGATCTTCAGGTTCCCTGGAAGCCACGTTCCGAATATCAGAGCGGTTGTGATGCTTTGCACAAGAAGAAGATCGCAGATGCCGAGAAGCACCTTCGCAAGGCCGTCCAACAGGACAACAAGTACGCCGCCGCATGGGTCTTGCTCGGCCAGCTGCTCGAGCTTCAGCAGAAACCGGAAGAGGCGCGGGATGCCTGCTCGAAATCCTTAAATGCCAGTCAAACTTACCTGCCCGCTTACCTCTGCCTCACCGACGTCTCGGCGCGCCAGAAAAAATGGAACGAGGTTCTGACCTTCAGCGCGCATTTGCTGGAACTCGATCCCACAACCGATCCCGTTGCCTATGTCTACAACGCGACGGCGAACCTGAATCTCCACCGCCTCGTGGAAGCCGAGAAGAGTGCGCTCAAAGCTTTGCAAATTGATATCAGGAACAGCGAACCCCGTGTCCATTTCTTGCTCGCGCAAATCTACGCCGCTGAGGGCGATCGCGCCAACACCGCCGCGCAGCTGCGTGAGTACCTGAAATTTGCCAGAGATCCGGATGACGTCGCGGTGGTGAAAAACAATCTGGCAAGGCTCGACCGCGCGACCGAGGGCAATCAGGCGAAGTGATTGCGAGAAGCCGGGTCCGAAGATCAAGCCCGCTCGATCGATCCAGCTACTTCGCCAGTCGCCGCAGGATGTCCTTGCCCAGTTTCTGCGTCTCCCCGAAAAATTTCTGATACTCCAGAAAAATCCGGTTTAGCTCCAACGCTTCATCGGCGTTTGGCTTATGTCGCAGCATCATGTCACGTATATGCACCGGATTCGGCAGCATAGCCTCTTCGTTCAGTTCTTCCAGGGCGGTTGCAGGATTGTAATGATACATATGGAGTTGGATGCCGCGGCCTGCCCTTCGATGCGAGCATTGGCTCGAAGAAAAATCATAAAAAAGAGGGACGGGCAAAACCCGTCCCTCACTCACTGCAAGACCAGTTTCTACTCCAGCACAAAAATATTCTTCTTCGCGCAGATCTGTTTCAGGATCTTCGGCCACACCGTCACACTGACCTCACCCAGATGCGCCTTGCGCAGCAGTAGCATCAGCGTCCGCGACTGTCCGATCCCGCCCCCAACTGAAAGCGGCAGTTCGTTGTTGACGATCGCCTGATGATACGGAAACTGCAGATTGCCAAGCAGATTCGACATCTCAAGCTGCCGCTGCAGCGTCTCCGCATTTACGCGAATGCCCATCGACGAAAGTTCGTGTCGCCGTTTCGTCACCGAATTCCACACTAGGATGTCGCCATTGAGTCCATGCGTCTCCTTGTGCGTTTCTTTCTTCGTATCCGTGATCCAATCGTCATAATCCGCCGCCCGATTCTCATGCGGATACCCATCCTTCAGCGGCCAGCCAATCCCAATAATGAAGACTGCCGGATACTTCTGCAGTATCGCCGTCTCGCGCTGCTTGCGCGGCAGGTTCGGATACATATCGAGTATTTCTTCCGCATGCAAAAACGTCAGCTCCTCCGGCAGATTCGGGAATCGCGGGTCGCGCAGGGCAGGGAACAGATCCTGCGCAAACTTCTCTGCGCCTGTGATCACCTTCCAGATCTTCCGTACTACTTCTTTCAGGAACGCCACATGACGATCTTCGTTGTGAATCGACCGCTCCCAATCCCACTGGTCAACATAGGCCGAGTGGTCATGATCCAGAAAATAATCCTTGCGCACCGCGCGCATATCGGTGCAAATGCCCTCGCCCGGCTTGCAATCAAACTGTTTCAAGGCGACCCGTTTCCACTTCGTCGCCGCCTGTACCACCTGCGCGTCGATCGGATGCAATCCGCGGTCGTTCGAAATGTGGAACGATACCGGCGTCCGCGATCCATCGCGGTCCAGCATGTCATTCACGCCGCTCTCCACGTCGACAATCAGCGGCACCTCAACCATCGTCAGGTTTAGCGCCTTGCAAAGATTGTCCGAGATATACCGCTTTACCTGATAAATCGCCTTCTGCGTATCGCGCCGGTCCAGCAACGAGCGGTAATCGTCGGGCAGCACCCGCTCCAGTTCCGTGTAGTTGCCAATCCCAGGTCCGGCCAGGTCGGCCTGCTTCGCTTGCGATTGCTTGTCCAATTTCTCTTCCGTAAGGGTAGCCATGAATCCTCCGCGCGTGGAATAAAGAACCGCGTTCATATCTATGGACTACGCCCGCCCGGTACGCATGGTCTGTGACACGGGGCACAAAGGGGTGTGCTGGAAAACCAGCTCTCAGCCGTCAGCCCTCAGTTCGCCGCTGCGCCTTCCATCTCCGGACTTTTCCTACCACTACAAGGGGCCAAACTGCATACCAGTACTGTTTCCTAAGGAAGTTGGCCATGAACTTGGCGCCCCAATCTTCCGCTACATCTTCCTTCTCGCGATACTCCGGCCGGACAGAGTTATGAACGTGGTGGCCGAGTTCGTGATAGAGGACCCTCCCGAGAAAAATGTGCCGGAACAGCGGCAGCCAGAATAGTAATGAAGACAAACGATCCAATGTCTTGTCAACATGGATTTCGATCCACGGCGGCTTTCCTTGATATTTGTGGTGGTAAAGGCCTCGAACGTCCGACCTCTTCAGTTTGCTCTTGCGCGACCAAACTTTTCCTAGCCGAGAGCGCCGCGGCAGACTCTCGAAGTTGTTGAGCACAACGCAATCGAGTCCTCTCAAATATTTTTCGGGGACTGTCCGCAGCAAAATCCGTACGCTTCGCACAACGTCAAAAGGCGGCTTGTAGTCCGTATACGATTCAAGAATTCGCGGTAGGGAATCGTTCACCCTCAAATTCTAGCGGGCAATGGTGTTCTAAAGGGATTGAGAACTGAGAACCGAGAACTGAAACCCTACCGGCAATAATTCTGCAAATTAGGCGGCGGTGGCGGCGGAAACTCTGCAAACTCACCTTCCCACCCCGAGCACCCTCGTGCCGAGATCGCCCGTACCACCGTCTGTTCCATCCCTTTCGCCTTAGCCTCGGCCTGATTGATCTCGTCAACATTCAGCGCGCCCACGCCGCGCATCTGTCCCAGGCTGTCAGCCGCCGCCTCATATCCCGCATCGGCCGCAATCAACAGCCAAACATAGCCATTGAACTTGTCGGGCGACGCGCCCGCGCCATCCTTCAGGGCCTTGCCATAAAAATATTGCGCCTGTGGCAATCCCTGCTCAGCCGCGATCTTGAACAGCCCCAACGCCTTCGCCGGATCCTTCTCCGCCACCGCCCGGCCCAGATAGTACGCTCCGTAAGCACTATTCTGATCGGCCGCCATCTTAAACCATTTCTTAGCGGCCTCCACGTCCTGGCCAACTCCAAGCCCCAAGTAGTACCGCCGTCCCAGCATCCACGCCGCTAGCACATCCCCGCGCTGCGCGGCTTTTTTATAAAGCTCCAGCGACGGCTGTCCCTGGTTCCCCGGTATAACCCCGATCTCGTAGTAATACCCAAGCGCCACTTGCGCCGGCCCATAACCCAGATCCGCCGACCGGCGGAAATAGTCGATCCCCGCCGCAATATTGCTCGTATCGCCTATGCCCGTAATCGCGTCCAGTCCCCGCTGAAACAGCGCATCCGGAGACCCGCTTTGCGCCCATCCCAGCGCGCAGAACGAGAACAAAATTCCTGCGAAGATTGCGAGAATAATCCGGGAACGCATCGTGAGGATCCTCTTCATAAACACCCTGGAAGTACTCGCCTAACCACTCTGCAATAGAAGGCGCGAATCACCACCACGAAGTATCACCAGGGCTGCTCGCTTCAAGGTTTCCTTCGTGTCCCTGGTGGTTAACGCCTTCGCAAGTTAAGCTGCCATGTTGTACAACCGACTCAAGTATAGGAAAGCCCCTGGCGTGGTGTAGAGTTACGAAAGTTCCAATCTTCTGGCGCGCCATCCATGCCATCTGCATCCACTGCCGCAAAGGTCGCCTTCTACGGAGTGATCGTCTGTTGGTGGTGGTTCGGCCTCACCTTCTGGCTGCGTCGGCGACCGCACGATCGTATCCAAGCCGCCCGCCGCGACCTCACCTCCTACCTCGGCATGGCCCTTCAGGCTGTCGGATACTTTGCCGTCTGGTGGTTCCCCTTTCTCCTCCATCGCGGTTCTCCGATTGGGTTTCAGCGGCCGGCGCTCGCGTGGATTCTCACCCTCCTCGCGCTCTCCATCGCCGCTTTCTCCGCCGCCTTCGTAAACGCCGCCGCCCGCCAGCTCGGCAAGCAGTGGTCGCTAGCCGCTCGCATCGTCGAAGATCACGACCTCATCCAGGACGGGCCCTATCGCCACGTTCGCAATCCCATCTACGCCGGCATGTTCGGCATGTTGATCGCCACCGGTCTGGTCGTGTCACCCATCCTGCCACTCCTCGCCGGCTGCGTCATTTTCTTACTCGGAACCTACATCCGAGTCCATTTAGAAGAGCGTCTTTTAAAACAGACCTTCGGCCAGAAGTTTGAAGACTACAAAAAGAGGGTTCCAGCTCTAATTCCAGGTCTCTGGTAAGAAAAATGGCGACCGGTGACCGATGGTCGGCGACCGGTCACCACTAGCTCCACAACCCCAGCTGCTCGTCCGCAGCCACATGTGTCCTCTGACTCGTCCGTCCATGTCTAGAACTGAACCCGTACTTATCCCGCAAGGCCAGCATCAGCCGTGACAGCCGCTCCGCATATCCCTTCGGCAAAAATGCCCTGTCCCTGTACCGCGCCCGATAAACCTCCACCAGGGCAGGGAACTCCCGCTCCAAGAACGGCAGAAACACCGCCCCCGAACAAGGCTTCAAAAACAAAGGATTCGCATAGATATATTTCGCTCCCGCCTCTCGCGCGGCCTTGACGAGCGCCTCCAAGTCTCGCGGCTTATCCGTAATCTCCGGCAAAACCGGCGCGCAAATTACTCCCGCATGTACGCCCGCCAGGTTCAACTGCCGCACCGCTTCCAGCCGCAAATCAGGACGCGGCGCCCTCGGCTCCAATTTTCGCGCCAGTTCCACGTCCACCGTCGTCACCGTCACGTTGACGAAAACGTCGTTCTTCTCCGCCACTCGCCGCAGAATCTCCGCGTCCCGCGTCACCAGATTCGACTTCGTCACAATCCCAATCTCCAGCCCCGCGTGCCGAGCCAGCTCCTCCAGAATCGCCCGCGTCCTCTCGTACCGACGCTCTGCCGGTTGATAAGGATCCGTCGCCGTCCCAATCGCAATCTGCTCCCCGCGCTTCACCTTCTTCAACTCATGCCACAGCAACTCCGCCGCCCGTTGCTTCACAAAAATCTTCCGCTCGAAATCCACCCCCTCGCGCAATTCCATGAACTCATGCGTATAGCGCGCATAGCAATACTTGCAGGCAAACTCGCATCCGCGATAAGGATTAATTGCCCACGTAAAAGGCAGATTCCGATTGCTCACCACCCGGCTCAGCAACGAGCGCGACTCAAGCGAAAAATATTCAACGTTATGCCCTTCACGCAGCGACTCCCCATCCGCCGCCATTCGCGCAATTCCGATCAGCCGGGGCGGCGAACTCTCAGGCGTCCGCGGCCCCTCAAACCACGAGTCGTCGTTCGCCCATGCGCCGCTGTTCGCCAACCCGTTCACTAAGACGGCGTCAGTAGAGAGGACGCTGGCCGCCTTTCCGCAATTCCCCTGACCAAAGGGCAAAAACTCCATCGGCGTCTTCGTGATGTTCGCCATATATTCGCCTCAGAGTATTGCAGAATCTCGTCCGTGTCAATCATGCCGGGGGACATGGAAAATGAGAGTGTTAGAGCGCTTGTCTAGATAGTAAACATATGTGTGTGGCTTAAATTCCGCTGAGGCCGGGCGCTGGCGCGCTCATGAGGTGAAATCGAGTTTTATCAAGCGAGTACGTTGAGGTTGATGGGCGTCGTCTTGAATTGAATTTGCCGCCTGAACCTCACGTCTCTACCTTCTTCCGCACAATGCAGAAGAAAAGCCGCGCGATGCCGAGCGTCAATCTTCAGGCGATAATCCGGAGGAAGTCCTTGGCGGTTTACTTCTCCACCACCTGCTGCACTCCCTTCGAAGTGCTGCCTTCGAGCGTCAGGTCACCGCCGTACACCGCTTTGATGTGTGGCGTGCCCGGGGGCAACGTCGAAGTCGTGAATGTCGCCGTACCGCCGTGCAACGGTGCCGTTCCCAGTACCTTCAACCCATGCTCAAACGTTACCATTTCTCCATCTGGAGGCGCAGGAGTGACTACTGCCGTAAAGGTCACCGCCGCTCCATAAGTGGATGGATTCGGCGAAGAAGTGAGGCCAGTCGTTGTCACCCGAGCCAATGGATTAACTTCGATCGCCACGCCGCAACCACCGGCGCCCGGACAGTAGCTGGATGTCCCGCCGCCGTACGTCGTCCCATAAAGATTGCCGCCGTCCAGAATCAAGGTGTCAACTGGGTTACCGCCGTCTGTACCATTGAAAGTCCAGACCAGTGCCCATTCGTATCCGGAACCGCCGGCCACCAATTCGAAGACGGTGCCGCATCCGTCGTAGCACGGAGATTTGTGAATGCCGAATGCTGTCGTGCTGTAGATATTCCCGGATGAGTCGAGCAGCACCGTTCCCTTGGGATTGGAGCCATACGTCCAAATAAAGGAACTAAGAATCTCCTCCGTATACTCTCCGCCTGGAGCGGGAGTCAGCTTCCAAACCGTCCCCATACCTTTTCGGGCGCCCCCACTCACCGTCGTGCCATAGATGTTTCCGGCGCTGTCGAGGACAGGAGTCCCTTCTGGATCCGACCCGTCGGTGCGGTTGGCGGTGAAGGTGTGAAGGATGTTCGCTCTCCACGCCCCGCTTCCGTTTGGTGACAGCTCGAAGACATGGCCATTGGCCACGTCGTCGGCCCCGTAGAGATTGCCGGAGCCGTCTATTGTTAACCCGGCATAACCACCGCTATCGTAGATAATCTGCTCACTCCAGCCGCCTTTGCCGTTCGGCGACAACTCGTAAACCGCCCCCGTTCCGCTGCCTCCGCCATAAGTTGTGCCATAGAGGTTGCCGTACGAGTCCCAAGTGAGCCCGGAGAACGGGAAAGCGCCGTCGGGCGTTGACATGAAGTTGTACAGCACGGTCTCGCACCAGCCATTACCGCTGTTGCTGCCGCTTGGGCAAGCACCGCCCGCCTCCGGACTCAGCTCGAACACGAGGCCATATCCAGAATAGGAGCCAGATGCGAAGAGCCCTCCGTAATAAGTAGTCCCATAGAGATTCCCGCAGCCGTCGGAGGTCACATAGGAGTCGGGAGATGCTCCATCTGTGCAGTTCTGCAGGGAACAAAAGCTGTACAAGACAGTCTCGCTGTAGCCGCCAACACCGTTTGGAGAAAGTTCGAAGACCGTACCATACATATTCGCGCCGCCCAGTTGAGTGGTCCCATAGAAGTTGCCCGCCCCGTCAGGGGTGAGGCTAGCCGCGGGGTTCGCACCGTCTATACAGTTCGGCTGAGAACAGAAGTTGTAGAGCACGGTTTCGGGTTGAGCGTGCGCCGATGGAAGAGTAGCCAGCAACAACGTGAATAGTACAGCTAACGTCAGAACGCCTCGCATATCCTTGTCCCCATCTCCGCTGGAGCTTCCTCGTGATTTTCGGCAGTTAGAAAAGCAGTTAGAAAAAATGTGGCGGCTTTTCAGTACCTTTGCAATCCTACGGAGTGAACTCGAACGCGACCCCGCAGCCCTCAAGGTACGGACAAAAGTCGCCGAGGCCACCATCGTAAGTCGTTCCGTAGAGATTGCCGCCATTAACAATCAGGCTGCTCACAGGATGAGCGCCGTTCATCAAACCGAAAATCCACACAAGCTCAGTTTTATATTTGACCCTTTTGGGGGGCCTTGTGAGTTCGAACATCGCGCCGCAACCTTGTTGATCGGCTCTTTTGCCTTTTTCCTGGCAGTATGAGGGGTTGCCGCCGTATTCGGTCATGCCGTAGATATTTCCCGAAGAATCGAGCACAACCCCAGCCCCGGGAAGGTCGGGAGCTTGAATCGAAAAGCAGCATCCGAAGAGCCCGGGCCCGGACATGAAGGAATGAAGAACCTCCTCCGTGTACTCTCCACCGGAAGGAGCCAGCTTCCAAACTGTGCCGCACCCTAGGACCGATTCGCATCTCCCGATACCGCCATAAACGGTCGTGCCATAAAGATTTCCGGCGCTATCGAACACCGGAGTGCCAGAGGGGGAGTTGCCGTCTGTGGGGTGTCCCGCGAAAGCATGAAGAATGGCCTCGCACCAACCATTACCGGGATAGCTGCCACTGGGGCACCCGCCGACCGGTTGGGGGCTTAGCCCGAACACAGTGCCAGCCGCGTAAGCGCCGCCACTTTCGCTCGTCGCGTAAAGGTTTCCATTCAAGGCTTGCACCTGCCCGTCGGGGTGCGCGCCATCCGCGCAACTCGGCTGCGCGCAAAAGCTGTAGAGCACAGACTCATTCCATCCACCACTGCCGTTCGGAGACAATTCGTAAACCGTCCCCATTCCGCTGCCTCCCCCATAAGTAGTGCCATACAGGTTGCCCGAAGGGTCCCAGGTGATCCCGGCGAATGGGGACGCGCCGTCGGGGCTTGACGTGAAACTGTGGAGGACGGTTTCGCACCAGGCATTACCTCGGTTGCTGCCGCTTGGGCAACCACCGGGCGGCTCTGGGCTCAGCTCGAACACGACGCCATATCCGTCAAAGCCATCGCCGCACGCTGAAGTGACGCCCTGTCCGTCGGCGCCACCGGAGCAGGCCGTCCCGTAGAGATTTCCGGCACTGTCGAAAATCAGAGTAGACATTGGGTCATTGCCATCCGCGCAGTTCTGCACCGAACAAAAACTGTACAGCACAGTCTCGGTGTAGCCGCCGGCCCCATTGGGAGAAAGCTCAAAGACGGTCCCAGACATATTCGTGCCGCCCAGTGCGGTAGTCCCGTAGAAGTTACCTGGCCCGTCGCGAGTAAGGCTGGAGGCAGGACCCTCACCGTCCACACAATTTGGCTCAGAACAGAAGTTGTAGAGCAGAGTCTCGGTTTGCGCGCGCGCCGCACGAGCGGCGATAAGCAGCAGCGCAGAAAACACAACGAGCGTCAGGGTGCCACGGATAGCACTCATAAGCACGAACCTCTTTTGGGGGGATTTCGCCTCGACCGGCGTTGCGTCTCAACGAGCGGGACCAGCTCTTTGGCGAGGCGCATCCATTATAAGAACGACCGGAGCGCTGTCAAGACCGAAACGTCACACCTCAATGTGCGGCCCTACCAGTAAATACAAGGCAAAAACTTGGCTAGGAGCTGCGTTGACGCGCCTCGATTGCCGCAAAAACATGCATACGCTTAGAGTCCGGTCCTGATCCACATCGCCCCAACAACACTCGGGGCTGACATACCACCGCAGCCACTCCTAACTCGCAAACTTCTCTCGCTAGACCCTCAGCCACCCACGGAATGCCCGGCCCGCATAATAAGATTCCGCCCCATTGTGATACACAAAAACCGTGTTGAAGCGCCGATCGCAAAACAGCGCGCCGCCGAGCTTTCTGACATCCTCAGGTGTTTTCACCCAACTCGAGGTCTTCGTATCGAACTCTCCAAGTTTTTGCAGTTCTCGATATTGTTCTTCCGACAATAACTCAATGCCCATAGCCGCTGCCATGCCAACAGCATTGTCTTTTGGTTTATGTTCCTTCCTCGAGTCCAGCGCGTCACGGTCGTAGCAAAGACTTCTGCGCTCTTTTGGACTCTCCGCTGAACAATCATAAAAAATGTACTCGCCCGTCTTTTTATCGTGTCCAACCACATCCGGCTCACCGCCCGTTCTTTCCATTTCACTCAGCGACCAGAGTTTCTCGGTTTTCGCTTCCAGCTTTGCTTGTACCTGAGACCATTCAAGTCCTTCATGGCGGTTCATGTTTTTCTCAAAGCGAACTTTCAATACGTCGAGTAGTCTCTTACTTTGTTCTGGTGACAACTCCTTCTTATTGCGTCTTCGGTGGTTGGGGCATTGTTTTACCTCCTCCTCGATTCATGATTTTTGACCTTCCGCTGGCGGCCAGTTGATCGTTTCAACTCCGAACTGCTTTGCATATTCGGCGTGCAGTTGGTGCCAGCCGCCGAACTTCATCGCCGCGGGCCCAACCATGCGGCCGATCGGTGTTCCGCTAAGCAGCCGATCCAGCACATCGAAACAAATGTGCCACCCGGCAGCGCCCATCGCGATAAAACGGTGACCGATGTTGGCCCACAGCGTCAGCCGCGTCCCTCCTTCAACCAGGCCTTCGAGTTGCCAGCGCATATCGAAGTCACCCCACTTGTACTCCAGGACTTCCGCCTCCTCGGCGCGCGTTACGGTCGTCTCTGTGATGCGCGGCACGGGCGCTCCCACCGTGGTCAACTTCACTTTGGCTCCAGCTATGCTCAGGCTCCCATCGGCGTCAAAAGGTGCCCACTCGCGCAACTGTTCCGGGTCGGTCAGCGCCTGCCAGACCTTTTCCGGTGAGTGGCGCAGTTCTCGAACCAGTACGAGCGTCCACTTTTCTTCACCGTTTTGTCCCCGGTCCTTTTGTATCCGCGCCATGTTGGCCGGACCCGGTGTGTACCGCTCGCGATCGCTCACGTTCGTCATCTTTATCCTTAACGCGACCAGTGCGCAAGCTGCGTGAGTTGAATGAGGTTGCCGCAAGTGTCCTTCAGCATCGCAATGGTCGAGCCGGTCACGTCGGTGGGCGGCATCGTGAACTCCGCGCCCCGCGCTCGAATGCGCTCATAGTCGCCCTTGATGTCATCTGTAAAGAACATGGCCGCGGGCTGGCTCTGTTGAAAAATCGCCTCCTGATAGGCCTTGGCCGCGGGGTTATTGTTGAGCGCCAGTTGTAGCTCCGTTCCGTCCGGTTCCTCGGGCGAGGCCACAGTCAGCCAGCGAAATGGACCCTGGCTGAAATCGGTCTTTTTGCTGAAACCCAGCACATCAGTATAGAAACGCAAAGCTTTGTCTTGGTCATCCACATATAAGGTAGTCACTTTGATTTTCATTTTGTTTCTCCTTTTTCACTTCGCCGTTTGGACCGCGCCGTCTTCCCCTTGGTCTTGCTTCGTGTGGCTATGGATTGATCCCGATCCATGCGGTCAAGATGGCGTTCGAGAGCATCGACATGCGCCGACCAGAACCGGCGAAACTGTGCCAGCCAGGCGTCCACCTCTTCAAGCCGTTCAGGTTTCAGCCGGTAGAGACGGCGCTGTGCGTCCACCGTCGACTCCACGAAACCGGCCTCGCGCAGCACGCGTAGATGCTTGGACACGGTCGGCTGCGACATACGAAGTTGACGCTCCATCTCCCCCACCGACTGCTCGGATGAGACCAGAAGACTCAAGATCGCGCGCCGGTTCGGCTCCGCAATGATCTCAAAGGCAGATTCCATGCCTTTGTATATACTCTAAACGGCATATACGTGTCAAGGCATATATGTGCAAATGTAGGGATTCAGTTTCAGAGAAAAGTTTGTGATGGTCGATGTTCGCGAGAATAAAGATAAAGATGAGGATGAGGATGAAGATAGGGATAAAGACTAAGAGCGCAAAGACTGGAACAAGGACGAAGAACAAGAAGGATCAACCAGCCCAGCGATTTTGAGATTTACTTTCGTGGCCTTGGTGGTTGATCTTTTCGAGGACTGATCCGGTCTCGCGGCGCAAGTTACGCAGCCGAAAAAATCTCTACTGCCCGCCCGACTCCGGCACCAACCCCGGCGGTGGCGCCGGAATCGTGATGTCGATCTTATGTACCGCCCCCAGGGATGCCGGCTCCTTATCGAACTCCCCCGCGTTTCCCACCACCAGCACTGCCATCTGATCGCGGTGCAGATATTTCTCTGCGACCCTGGCCACATCCGTCTTAGTCACCGCTTTCACGCCCCTTTGAAAATCTTCCAGGAACGTCGCCGGATACCCATAAAACTCATACGCCATCTGTTCCTGCAGAATCTTGTCCGGCGAATCCAGCCGGAAAATAAATCCGTTCAAGATCGCATCCTTCGCTCGCTCAATCTCAGCTTCGCTGATGGGATTCTTTCCCAGCGCCGCAATCTCCTCGTCGATCGCCTCAATCGACTCGAACGTCGTCGCGCTCTTGGTCATCACCATCATTCGCGTCATTCCCTTGTGATCCCATCCCGCGCCAATTCCTCCGCCCACCGCGTAAGCGAGCCCCTTGGACGTGCGAATATCGCTGAACAGCCGCGACGAGAACCCTCCGCCAAAGGCCTCGTTAAACACCGAGATCGCGTAGTAATCCGGATTCCTGCGCGTCGTTCCGATCCCTACCATTTGAATATTGCTCTGGTTCACATCCGTCTTTTCCACCAGATAATATCCAGGCTTCGCAGGATGCGGTTCGAACTCCTCGTCCTTCACCGCCTTTCCTGCAGGCCAGGCTTCGAACGTCTCGCGCAGCTTCGCCTCCATCTTCGAGGTGTCGAAATCGCCCACGATTCCGAGGATGATGTTGCTCGGATGAACGTAAGTCGCATGCCACTCAACCAGATCCTGCCGCGTCACCGCCGCCACCGTCGCATATTCCGGCACGCGCGCGTACGGACTGTCCGCCCCATACGCGAGCTTCGCCGCTTCCCGCCCCGCAATCTGCGATGCCTCGTCGTTCCGCCGCGCAATCGAATCGTATTCCCCCTTCTTCGCGATCTCGATCTTGTCGGCCCGGAATTCCGGATTGCGCAGCACATCGTCGAACACACGAAACACGTCCGCGAAATCTTCCTTCAGGCACGAGAAACCGATGGTCGTCGAATCGCCAGTTGCGCCCGTTTCCACCTTCGCCGCGCGCTGCTCCAGCAAGTCGTCCAACTGATCGCCCGTCTGCGTCTTCGTCCCGCCCGTTCGCCACGCCTCGCCATAAACGTCCATCATTCCGGCCTTGTTCGCCGGAACTCGCAGTGCGCCTCCTCGAATGCGAGCCGTCCCGTCAATCAGCGGCAACTCATGATCCTCTTGCAGAAAGATCACCATGCCATTCGCCAGTTGTATACGCTTCGGCTTCGGCGGATTGAACTCAGGCAGCTTCGGAATCGGGATCTGTTTCCATTGCTGCGCGCCCAGTTGCACGTTCGCGCCCAGGCCAATCATCAGGAGAAGAACCGCGATAGGGAAGAGCAGCGCGCGCTTCACTGTCCACCTCCTTGCGGAGCAGCCGCGCCATTCGGCGGAGCTCCATTCGGAGGCGGTCCAGCAAACTCAATAATCCCCACCGTCCGGTTCTCCTGCGTAAACGTGGCGTTCGCCACCCGCCGTATATCCGCCTTCGTCACCTTCTCAATCCGATCCACCGACCCGAACAGCTCGCGCCAGTCACCATAGCGCGTCTGATACATCGCCAGCGCCGTTGCCAATCCATCGTTCGATCCCAGGGACCGGATCAGGTTCGCCCGCGCTCTTGTCTTAATCATCTTCAGCTCGTCGTCCGAAATGTCTTCCTTCTTGATCCGCTCGATCTCCGCGTGAATTTCATCCCCTACCTCGCGTGTCGTGTGTCCCGGCAAAGGGACGGCCAGAAACGCAAACAGCTGCGGATACTTGTTTCCCGGCAATCCCGTAAATCCCTCTGCATCCGATGCGATCTGCTTGTCGCGCACCAGCGCCCGGTACAGCCGCGAAGTTCGCCCGTTCGACATCAGATCCGCCAGCGCGTCATAAACCTGATCGTCCGCGCTCCTGAAATCCGGTCGATGATAGCCCTCTACATAGAGCGGCTGTGACTGCTCATGCAGCACCACGCGCCGCTCCGAGTTCTGCGGCGGTTCCGTCGTCGTCCACTCATCCGGCTTCGGTTTCCCCGGAATCCGCGAGAAGTACTTCTCGATCACCGGCATCGCCTCCGAGGCCTTCACGTCTCCCACCACCGCAACCACCATGTTCGCCGGAACGTAATACCGGTCAAAGAAGTTCTTCGCATCCGTCGCCGAGAACGTATTCAGATCCGAAATCCAGCCGATCGTCGGCCGATGATAAGGATGCGCCGCAAACGCCTCCTCCAGGAACTGCTCGAACAACCGCCCCGGAGGACTGCTGTCCGTTCGCATCCGCCGCTCCTCGATCACCACATTCCGCTCATCGTAGAACTGCCGCATCACCGGATGCAGAAACCGTTCCGACTCCAGATACGCCCAAAGCTCCAGCCGGTTGATCGGCAACGAATAGTGATAGGCCGTCTCGTCGTAATCGGTATAAGCGTTCAGGCCTTCGCCGCCCTCCGACTCCACAATCTGCCCGAACTCGTTGTTGTAAGGAGCCGAGAACTTGTCTGCCGCGGCCACCGCATCCTTCCATGCCTTCTGCAGTTCCTTGACCTTGGCCTCGTCGCGTCCCACCGGCTTGTCGCGCTCGTGAATGTACGCCGCGTAAGCTTCTTCCACTTTGGCCAACGCCACTTTCTCGTCCGCGTAGTCGCGCGTGCCAATCGTGTCCGTTCCCTTGAACGCCATGTGCTCGAACATGTGCGCCAGGCCAGTCTCCCCCATCGGATCCTGCACAGATCCCGCGTCGACCTGCGTAAAGAAGGAGAACACTGGAGCCTCCGGCCTCTCGCAGATGATCACCGTCAATCCGTTGTCCAGTTTCTTGACGGTAGTGCGCTTCTCAAACGACGCGAGGTCTTGACCAAACGAAAACGAGCAAAGAATCAAAGGAAAAACCAGACAAGCAAGCAGAGATTTCAAAGCAGAGTAGTGTAATTTCATCCATCCTCCACAACAACGGCCCAAAAATCGAAGTTAGTGCAGCAGGGAATCGTTGTCAAACCACGGACCAATCAAAATGCGTCGCCCCACCTCCAACCGCAAGCCACGGAATGCGAATCGAAGCAAGGCAAACTATACTGTTCCGCGACCAGCGAGCGGCGAATGGCGAGTAGCGAACAGCGACCGGCGAATAGCGAATAGCGGAGAGCGAAGGACCAAGTAAAGATCAAGCACGAAAGACCAAGGACGAACCCATGCCTGCCCCCAACATAGTCGAAGTCGCCGGCCGCCAACTCACCCTCACCAACCTCGACAAGGTCCTCTATCCCGCGACCGGCTTTACCAAAGGTCAGGTCGTCGACTACATCGTCCGCATCGCGCCCGTCCTCATCCCGCACCTCAAAGGTCGCCCGCTCACCATGAAGCGTTATCCCAACGGCGTGAACGAGGAATTTTTCTTCGAAAAAAACGCTCCCAAGCATCGTCCCGACTGGGTCCAAACCACTCCCGTCTGGAGCGAGGGCAACAACCGCACCATGCACTACTTAATGGCCAACGATCTCCCGACGCTAGTCTGGATCGCCAACTTAGCCTCCATCGAACTCCACCCCTCTCTCTCACTAGGCGCCGACATCGAGACGCCCACCATGATCGTCTTCGACCTCGACCCCGGTCCACCCGCGAACATCGTGCAGTGCTGCCAGGTAGGTCTCTGGGTCAAAGAAATTTTCGACCACTTCGGCCTCCAGAGCTTCGCCAAAACCTCCGGCTCAAAGGGCATGCAGATCTACGTCCCGCTCAACACCCCCTCCAAAGAAAAGACGAGTTACGAAGAAACCAAGACCTTCGCCAACGCGATCGCCCGCCTCCTCGAGCACGAGCATCCCGACCTCGTAGTCTCCGACATGAAAAAAGCGGTGCGTACCAACAAAGTCTTCGTCGACTGGAGCCAGAACGACCAGCACAAAACCACCATCTCCGTCTATTCCCTGAGAGCCCGCGAGCACCCGACCGTCTCCACTCCAATCAAATGGGAAGAAGTAGAGCAAGCACTAAAGAAGAAGGACGCAAACCTGCTGGTCTTCGAGTCGAAGGATGTCCTCGCGCTAGAGTGGAGAAGATGGGCGACCTGTTCGCCGAAGTTCAGACCCTGAAACAGAAGCTGCCGAAATTGTCCGGGTTGGAGGCGAAATCGAGCGAAGAGAAGAGAGCGCCAGAGGAAAAAACGGCAGAAGCTAAGAAAGTAAGTGCGAAGCCTCGAAAGGCAAAACGTCGCCACTGAAAAGGAATCGATTTAGTGTCCAATGAACCCGGTGGCAGCGGCATCGATACGCGCCCTTGCGAAAGGCGCAAGAGCGAGGGCACCACTTTCGAAAGGAGAGACGTAACGAATGCAACAAAGGCCGGCCACCCGCCTGGCGAACACTAGGACTACGGGCCCCTTACAATGGATCAATGACCATCACTCTTAAGGATTTTCAAGCCTTGGTCGAGGAGCGAATGCGTGAGGCAACCGCCGAACCTGCTTTGCTGCACGCAAGGTTCAGAGAAATTATCGATTTTGGATTTGCAAACCAGGCCTCGATGGATCCTGAGGCGAATGCGCATTTTGAAAATCTGCTGAAGAAAATCGCAGTAATGTTTGAGATCGGATTGCACAATGTGTCGGATGGCCCCAACAAGAGAAGGATGCTCCGGGCGATCGCGGGCACAAGGGGAGAGCATCATCGGTCACAGGTCTTGCTTCAGAGGCTTGGGATGCCGTACCCCGTTTCGCGCCCAATAGTGGAGGCGGCGAGGGCTGTTTTTCTTGAGGCCCATCAATCCATCCTAGATTTGCTTTGGGATGCCTCCCGGTCGCCGCAATCCGGCGTGGCCCAAGTAGCAACCTTAGGACTGCTGTACTGGGCCGTCGATGAATTGACCACCGCCTTTTACCTCGCGGAACGGCGCTACACGACACAGGCCTATAGTCACCTACGCACTGTCCACGACCTGCTGGATAAGGTCGACTTCTTCTTCAGCCATCCGAAATGGGCCGAGGTTTGGGGAAGCGGCGACAAGCAAAAAGTTATAAATGAGCTATCGCCGGGAGCGATCAGAAAAAAACTCGGCAAGCCCAAGTTCGACCCCGTTTACGGTTTCTTCACCGAGCTTGGGACACATGGAACATTTGAGGCCTTTCGAAAGCGTGTTACACAGACCGGTAAAAAGGCCGGTCGCACCCAGATAGCAATCCGGATAGGGGGCACCCCATGGGAGAACGAAGTGGACACGGCCATTGCCTGCTGCATTATGACGGTACTCTCCACCCTCATAATGATAGGGCGGGTCTATCAAAATCGGTTGCACCCAGGCGAGCTGGTAGCGATTCTTCGCTCCAGAATCGAAAGCAACATTGCATTCTTACAAGAGTATTTTGTTGACCCGCGATTGAAGGCGGGCATTGACGCTTCAGGGCTCATCGAGGGTTACAAGAAACTGAGATTAATGCTGGAGGAAATGGAGAATGTCGTTAAGGCTCCGGCAGCGTCGGCCGCTACGTCGGGTGAAATTTGACCTTTTCGTATTACGGGAACGGGTGGCCCAGCCTCTTCATCGCGGACACCACTACAACGATGGGTGCCCCGTCCTTCCGTTTTTCGCAAGGGCGGGAACCACTGACGTATGCAGCGAGGGTTTGGCCCTCCCACGGCACTCGCCTTCGAGCGATTACAATTCAAGTGACTCACTAATCCGCGAAAATCCGCGGAGAAGGAAGTTGTTCTTGGTTTTGTTTTTATTTCTGCAATCTGCAATCTAAAATCTGCAATCGATCTTCTGCCATGCCTCTCTACGTCGGCACCTCCGGATGGGCGTATCCAACCTGGAAGCCCGCCTTCTATCCCGAAAAACTCGCCCAGAAAAAATTCCTCAGCTTCTACGCCACCAAGCTCAACACGGTCGAGGTCAACTTCACCTTCCGCCAACTCGTCAAAGAAACAACCATCCAAAACTGGCTGGCCGACACGCCCGACCACTTCCGCTTCACCATCAAGGCCCACCAGGTTCTCACCCACATCAAGCGCCTCAAAAGCTCTGAAGAATTCCTCAAGCGCTTCCTCGCTACCCTCGAGCCGCTGGAGCGCGCCAAGCGCCTCGGCCCCATCCTCTTCCAGCTTCCGCCCAACTTCAAAGCCGACCAGGCCGTCCTTGCCGAGTTCCTCGCAACCATCCCCCGAGGCGTCCGCGCCGCCTTCGAATTTCGCAACCCGTCCTGGTTTGGCGAGTGCAAGGCCGGCGACGTAAAGAAAGAGGATGAGAATCGAATAGAAGACGCGCCTACCTGGCAAACTCTCCGCTCCCGCAACGCCGCACTCTGCGTCGCCGAATCCGAAGACCGGGACACCCCCGACGTCCTCACCGCCGACTTCGCCTACTACCGCTACCGCAAGCCCAGCTACAGCGCGGAAGAGCGCCAGAAGATGGTCGCCCGCATCCGCGAACATCTTGCCGAAGGCCGCGACGTCTTCGCCTATTTCAAGCACGAAGAATCTCCCGAAGGCGCGCTCTACGCCGTTGATGTCCGCCGTCAGGTCGATGAGCTATGACGGCTCCGGCCACAACTCTTTAGGTGTCACTGAGAACTCTGGAAACCTAAATTGTTGGATTTCTGTCGGCTTTAAATGCGATCTGGAGGAGTCATCCCATGGACACGCTAAACACAATCACTGGTACTTGCTATCTACCGACTACGGACCCGTCGATAGGATCTAGAACTGGGCATTTTTTTACTGATCGCCTATAGGTTGATCGTGAACAGCACGCGGCACCGTAGGGACCAAAAGCAACGGGAGGGCCTAGATGGCCTCGTAGCAACTCTTTTTGATCTGTTGGACGAAGGAGAACATATTCAATGCTCTCTCGGTAATCTCAAACTCAGTGGTTACGCTGGTCAAACAGCGTGGATCAACAGCGTGAGAAATTGGACAGACAAGACCACCAACTTTTTAAACACTCACTCACACCGCGCCCTCCTTCTGTTTCAAATCGTTTCGTACGAAGTCTCGTGGAGAGGTATTATCGTTGTTCAACCCAACAGCAGTGAGTCCTTTGCAATTGAGGGAGACGCTAAACGCAGCTACCTAGGTTTAGTGTCCCAGCTTGATAGCCTGCGGCGCATTCTGGAACGTCCAGAAAGGTACTTTTAAATCGAGCTAGCCCAAGAGGGAACCGCTCTAACTCATTGATTCATTAGGAATTCATCTCTAACCTTTTATTATTCAAAGACCTGCAGAATTTTGGTCGGTAAGTCTCTACTCTAAGAGACCGCTCGTAAGGGGTCGTCGATACCAACTAGTAAACACCGCCAAAATCCAAGCATCCGATACTGAATTCAGTGCTCGACAACGCCCCCATTCTTTCGCGGCTTTCTCGACTATCTCCAGGTCGAGCGCGGACTGGCCAAGCTGACCATCGCCGCCTACACCAGCGACCTCGCTCAGTTCGCTGAATTCCTCGAAGCCCGCAAGACGCTCCTCACCAGCGCCCGCCGCGGAGATGTCCGCGACTTCATTCAGGAGCTCTTTTCCAATCAGCTCGACGGCCGCTCCGTCGGCCGCAAGCTCTCCGCCGTTCGCCATCTCTACCGCTATCTCCTGCTCGACGGCAAGATCGACAAGGACCCAACCCTCAACATCGACTCGCCCAAGCAGTGGAAGGTCCTGCCCAAGTCTCTAAGCCGCGACGAAGTGGAATCCATGCTGAAGGGAAGCTCGAAGAGCGAGGCGCCGCAAGTTGGAGCCGAAATAAGCGCCGTGCGCACCCAGAGCGCCCGATCCCAAGCCATGTCCCTGCGCGATTCCGCCATGCTTGAACTCCTTTACGCCGGCGGTCTGCGCGTCTCCGAGGTCGCCAACGCCCGTCTCGAAGACCTCAAACTCGATCTCGGCTACCTCATCGTCCGCGGCAAAGGTGACAAAGAGCGCATGGTCCCTCTCGGCGCGCCCGCCCAGCACGCCTTACAGCGCTACTTGAAAGACGGGCGAGGAGTATTAGCAAACAAAAAAAGCTCGGCTCTCTTGTTCTTGGGAGTCGGCGCCCGTCGCCTCAGCCGCCAGCGCCTCTGGCAATTAGTCGGTAAGGCCTCGCAAGCCGCGGGACGCCATTCCAGCCCGCACATGCTGCGCCATTCTTGCGCTACCCACATGGTCGAAAACGGAGCCGATTTGCGCACCGTACAAACCATCCTCGGCCATTCCGACATTTCGACCACGCAGATTTACACGCACGTAGCGCTAGACCGCCTCAAGAGCGTCTACGCAAAGCATCACCCAAGAGCGAAAGCAAGAGGATGAGTTCACCCAAGAGCCACAGAGAAAGGCATTAGCGGCGAAGAGAAAGAGACTATCGGATCTCGTCACAACCGGTCGGAGCGAAGAAAGCAAACAGTAGCGGTTTTCTCCGTGTCTCCGTAACTCCGTGGTGAAAGGCTTCTAGATGGCAGCAGCATCCGCCCAAACTCGCCGTACCATCGTCGAACTCGCCATTGACGACTTCCTCCGTCATCTGCGCGAGCGCAACGCCTCGCCTCACACCATCAAGGCCTACACCAGCGATCTCGACGTCTTTGCCGGCTACATCGGATCGCGCGACCCCAAACTCGTCGACCACATCTCCATCCGCGGTTTCCTCTCCCATCTCTACGACAAGGGGCTAAGCAAGACTTCGGTCGCGCGCTCGCTAGCCGCCATTCGCTCGCTCTACCGCTGGCTCGCCCAGGAGGGCATCGTCGAGCAGAATCCGGCCAAGCTAGTCTCCACTCCGCGACTCCCCAAGAAGCTCCCGCGGGTTCCGACTATCGAAGAGGTTAACTCCGTGCTCGACGGCAAAATGCCCGAGGTCGCATCCTTCCCCGAGCGTGATCACCTTCTCCTTGAACTGCTCTACGGTTGCGGCATCCGCAACTCCGAACTCGTCGGCATCAATCTCGACGATATCCGCCTCAGCAATGAAGCCATCCTCATTCGCGGCAAAGGAAAAAAAGAGCGTTACGTCCCCTTCGGCGACTCCGTCCGCGCCGCGCTCGCCCACTACCTTCCCTGGCGTCAGCAACTTCTCGTCACGGCTAAAAAGTCCACGCCGGCGCTCCTCATCAACCAGCGCGGCGGCCGCCTCACCACTCGCAGCGTTGGCCGCATCGTCAAGCGCATCGCCGTCGCCAAAGGCCTGTCGCCCGACGTCCATCCCCACACCCTCCGTCACGCCTTCGGGACGCACATGCTCGAAGAGGGTGCCGATCTCCGCGCCATTCAGGAACTCCTTGGCCATGAACGCCTTGCCACCACCCAGCGCTACACCCAGCTCTCCGTCAAGCACATGATGGATGTCTACGACCAGACCCACCCTCGCGCCAAGTAAATCCGCTTATCCCCGACCGTCCATTACGCCCGTAACTTTCGCTGCAAACACCGTTGTCCCACCATAAGACTAGGCCTTCGTGTGAATGCCTCGCTCTGATGTCTCGCACGGCTCGCCGACAGCCGCCTCTCCCCTCTCACCAGTGTGGAGCGCGGCACGTAAAGGGTGCAGTCAAGAGCCAGTAACAGGTCAACGGATAGCAACTGGTGAAGCGGTCGCAACGAGTGAAGCCGTAGCAACGGGTGAAGTCATGAAGATGAGCAAATTAACCAAAGAACTCGCGCTCCTGCTGTCGCTGTTTTTGATTGCCGGGGCTCTCCAATCCTTTGCCCAGTCGCTGCCCATGGCGCTCTGCTTCTACTTTCTCCCGACCATGTACTCGGCCTATTTTTTCGGACGCCGTCACGCCACGCTCACCGCCTTCGGCTGCGTCCTGCTCGTGATGTCGCTCGACTATCTGAACAGTCTGCTCCCCAAACGTCACCTGGTCACGTTGCCCCAAGAACGTCTCTTTAATTTCGCCATCTGGGCCGGAATCCTCGCCGTCACCGGATACGCCATGGGTACCCTCTATGAACGCGCCCAGGCCATGACCAACGACCTGCGCAACAGCTTCAGCAGCCTGCTCCTCGTCCTCCAGCACGTCATCGTGAGCGAGAAACGCACCGACAATGAAAGTCAGCGCGTGATTGACGTTGCCGTCAAGATTGCCGAGACGCTCGGCCTCGGCGCCGATCGCATGGACCTGCTGCGCTCGGCGATTCTTTTGCGCGATCTAAGCGAACTCGGCATCAGTAACGACACGCTCTACAAGGCGGCCGACGTAACTCAAGCCGAAGTCGTCGCCAGCTTTCGCAAGGGTAAAGGAGATCCGCGCACAGAGTCGGTCGGCAACGCCGTCCGCCGCGTCGTTCCCATCATCGTTGCCGAACAGATTCTTCAAGACCAGGGAGCCCGCGCCAGTAACATTCCGATCGAGGCCCACATTCTCGCCGTCGCCGACGCTTATCAGAAACTCACCAACAGCGCCTACGGCAAGCCACTCTCGCCCCAGAAGGCCGAAGAAGAAATCATGGCCGGAGCCGGATCCAAGTACGATCCCGGCGTAATCGAAGCATTCGCGAAAGCCTTCAGCGACCGCGCCCGTGGCGCCAACGCCTGAGCGATTGGACTGCCTCCCAGCACCGATCTACAAGACCAGAATCGCAGAGCTGAACACAAGCCAATGACTGCGGCCTTGGGGTGGCGCAGCGGTTCACCGCTGCGATACGTCGTTGGTTTTGATTTGGGCTTCAGCCCCTGAGATGCGCGCGGCAAGCTTTTTCGCCACTGAATTGAAACGCCAATTTTTAACGGACTGCCCTCCGCCTCTTCTCCCGCAACTCCTCCCACATCTCCGCCACTCGCGCCTTCACATCCGCGGTAAATCGCTCATAAGTCGCTTCACCGCCCTCGGCGGCTGGCGGAGGTGTCATCGGCCTTCCAATCGTCATTTCGAGCGGCACAAATGTCGGGAATTTCTTATGCCGCGGCCACGCCTCATAAAATCCCTCAATCGCAATCGGTACAATCGGTGCTCGCGTGTGGATTGAAAGAATCGCCGCACCTTTGCGGAAGATTCTCAAATTTCCATCGTTCGTCCGCTCCCCTTCGGGATACAAAACCAGTACGCGCCCATGCTTCAGTCCAAATGCGCCCGCGCGCATCGCTGGAACCAGATTTGCATCCGGATCGAGAACCACCACCCGCAACTGCCGCGCCAGCCACCGCATGAAGCCCGTGCCAAAGATCTCGCTGGTCCCCACCGCAAACGTGTTACGGAAGATCCGCCACGGCAACGCCGACCCCAGCAATAACGGATCGATGTAACTCTGATGATTCGAGCAGAGCAAGTACGGCCCGCCTTGCGGAAGGTTCTCCAAACCACGCACCTTAAAGTCAAACCGGTCGAGCGCGAACATCTGAATGAACCGCCCCAGCGTGAAAAAGAAGATCTCCGCCGCTAGAGCCGGTTTCGCCAGAGCCAGAACTTCCGGGTCGCTCATCGGCTCATCCAGAATCGTCGACCACGCCGGTGCCGCCGTTCTCTCGCCACCTTCGGCGCGCTGTGCGCTCGCCATTACCGCATCCACCAGATCGCGCACCGTATAAATCTCTGCCAACTGGGCCTCTGGCACTGCTCCGCCCATCGCCTGCTCCAGCGCAGTCAACAGTTCCACGCGCTGCATCGAATCGAGTCCAAGATCAAGCTCAAGATTGTGCCCCGGGTGAATCACTTCCAGCCGATTTCGCGCCGCCTCTTTCACCACCGCCAGCGCCCGCGTCACGTCTTCGCGCTCCAGCCACGCGCGCTCTTCATCGGTCAGCGACTTTTCAACGCCAATCTCCGCCCCACCTCCACCACTCTTCTGTCGTTCCCGCGCGCGCTTCTCGATCTCGAATCGCTTAAGCTTCCGCGTCGTGGTTCGCGGTAAATCTTCCTGCCAAACGTCGTAACTTCCCAGCCGCTTGGTCGACGCGATCTTGTGCGAAAGCGCCTCGACATCGAACCGTATCGCTTCCTTTGTATTGACAATCTTCTTCTCGCGCAGCAACTCAAAATTCGGCACGATTACCCCGTACAGCCGCTCCGAAGTCGGATCGCCCGGCCGCTCCTCCATCGCCATTACGCAAATCTCTTTCACCAGCGGCGACTGCAAATAGTGCGTCTCGATCTCCTCGGGATAGATGTTCTTCCCGTTCGCGAGCACGATCACTTCCTTGCGCCGCCCGGTAATAAAAAGATTTCCGCCCCCGTCGAAGTAGCCCAGATCGCCCGTGTAGAGCCATCCATCGCGCAACACCTCAGCCGTCGCATCCGGCCGATTCCAATATCCCTTCATCACAATCGCGCCGCGAATCGCAATCTCGCCCGCCTTCGGCTTGCCTTCCTCAATCACTTCTTCATTCACGATCCGCGCCTCGACACCGGGGAATGGCGGCCCCACCGACCCAAACACAATCTTTCCGGGACGATTCAGAAACGCCCCGCCCGTAGTCTCCGTCAGCCCATACGCATTCAGCACATCGATCCCGAACGAATAAAAATCACGCTGAATCTTCGGATCAAATCTCGAACCGCCCGTCACCAGATACCGCATCCGCGCCCCAAACGTCGCATGAATTTTCCCGAAGAAAACCGGGCCCGCGTTGATGCCGACCTTGCGCAGTCCGCGATTGACGGCCATCAGCGCCCGTACGATCCGCAGCGTAAAACTGCCCGCCTTCTCGATCTCTTTAAAAATCTTCTCGTGAATCAGATAAAAAAACTGGGGCACCACCGCAAAGGCCGTGATATCGCGCTCCCGCAAGGCCCGCAGAAGTTCAGTCGTATTCAGTGTTTCCAGATAGACGACGCGCGACCCGTTGAACAGCGGCAAAAATAAATTCGCCATCTGCGCCAGCACGTGAAACATCGGCAGAATCCCGAGCAGCGCATCCGTCGGCCCAATCGTCACCACTCCAAAAACCGCATTGGCCTCACCCACCAGGTTGGCATGCGTCAGCATCACGCCCTTCGGATCGGCCGTCGTTCCCGACGTATACAGCAGCGCCGCAAGATTGTCCTCGCGTGGAACCACCGGTTCGAATCCGCTCCCGCCCGCCGCAAACATCGAATCCAGATCGCCCGCCAGTCGAACCCGAAACGGAGGCGGCCCGTCGCCCAAATCATCGCGCTCTTTCCGGCGAGCGGGTTCTGGCTCGCTCGCCGCGACCGCTCCACGCGACTCCTGGCCGACCCCCCCGCCGCCCAGCACCTCCATGACCTCTTCGGCAGCCGAGGTCATCACCAGGCCCGCGCCCGTTCCTTCCACCGCCTCCAGTCCCACCGCCAGATGTTTCGCATCGCAAAAGAGCAGGGAGGCCCCGCTATCCAGCAAAAGCTTTCGCACCTGATCCCCGTGGAACGCCGTATCCAGCGGCACGGCCACCCGTCCCGACGCGATGATTCCCAGGTAAGCTGCCACCCACCGCGGATGATTCGCCGCCAGAATCGCCACTCGCGCATCTGCCGCCACTCGCCCCGAAAGCCATTTCCCAACGCTCTCCGCCATGTGCGACAGCTCGGCAAACGTCACCCGCTCGACGGTTTCCGCCCGCTGAATTTCAAGCGCAATGTTGTTGGGGAACTTACGGGCGGATTCCAGGAAGCGCTGATAAAACGTGGCCATCGGGTCGGAGTGAATATACTAAAGAGCGCCGGTGAAAACTAGACGCACCGAGGTTTTGCGTGTGGAGTAACCCGATGACGATGACAAGGATCACGTTTGACGCGAGCGGATGGGACATCGCCATGGCGCGAGATTGGCCGCCAGCCGAAACGTGGCGCTCGACGATCTTCTTCGGGAAGGGCTGCACGAAATGGCCGAAAGATGGACGACGGCGCAAGAATTCAGGGCATTAATGGAGGATTTGCGGCATGTGGATGCCGGTCGAAAGTTCACCCGCGAAGAAATGAATGAGCGCTAAGCGGATCGTCCCAGTCCCCTCTGCGAAAACAACTTCCGGGATGCGCGCTCGCACGCACCGGTCCACATTCCCTTCGCGTCCAATATGCTAGGCTCTTATTAGCCCGCGGACGTGTGTCCGCCCAAGGAATCTGCATTTGATCAACGAATTTTTTGGCAAGATCTTCGGCACCCGGAACGAACGCGAGATCAAGCGCCTTCGCCCCCGTGTTGCTGCCATCAATGCGCTCGAGCCGGAGATGCAAAAGCTCTCCGACGACCAGCTCCGCGCCAAAACCGACGAGTTCCGCGCCCGCATCCAGGAGCGTATGGCCGTGATCGCCGTCGCACCCGAAGCCGGTGCCCCGGACGGGGAAGCTCCCGAAATCGACTACGACCGCCAGAAAGAAATCGAAGTCGAGCGCGGCCGCGTCCTCGCCCAGGCCCTCGACGAAATCCTCGAAGAAGCCTTTGCCGTCGCCCGCGAGGCCAGCCGCCGCGTCCTTAACATGCGTCACTTCGACGTGCAGCTGATCGGCGGCATGGTCCTGCACGAGGGCACCATCGCCGAGATGAAGACCGGCGAAGGCAAAACGCTCGTCGCTACCCTTCCCGTCTACCTCAACGCCCTCAGCGGACGCGGCGTCCACGTCGTCACCGTCAACGACTATCTCGCCAAGCGCGACTCTGAATGGATGGGCAAGCTCTATAGCTTCCTCGGCCTCACCGTCGGTGTCATCGTTCATGACCTCGACGACGAAGAGCGTCGTGCCGCCTATGCCGCCGATGTCACCTACGGCACTAATAACGAATTCGGCTTCGACTACCTGCGCGACAATATGAAGTTTGACTTGCGCGATTGCGTCCAGCGCGTGCACAACTTCGCCATCGTCGACGAAGTCGATTCCATCCTGATCGACGAGGCCCGCACCCCGCTCATCATCTCCGGTGCCAGCGAAGAGTCCACTGACAAGTATTACAAGGTCAATCGCATCATCCCCAAGCTCGAACAGGGAGAAGAAATCGACACCGCGCCCGGCGAACCCAAAATCTATACCAAGGATTTTGTCGTCGACGAAAAGCATCGCAGCATCACCGTCACCGACGAGGGCTGGGAGAAAGTCGAAAAGCTGCTCGGCATCGGCAACGTCGCCGACCCCGAGAACTGGGCTCTCAAGCATCACGTCGAAACCGCCGTCAAAGCGCATGCCCTCTACAAAAAAGACGTCGAATACGTAGTCAAGGACGGCGAAGTCATCATCGTCGACGAATTCACCGGCCGCCTCATGCCCGGACGTCGTTGGTCTGACGGCCTCCATCAGGCCATCGAAGCCAAAGAAAACGTCAAGATCGAGCGTGAGAATCAGACCCTCGCCACCATCACCTTCCAGAACTATTTCCGCATGTATAAAAAGCTGGCCGGCATGACCGGTACCGCGGAAACCGAAGCGCCTGAATTCGAGAGCATCTACCGTCTTGAAGTCCTGGTCATCCCGACCAATCGTCCACTCGTGCGCATCGAAAATCCCGACATCGTTTACCGCACAGAGAAAGAAAAATACTTCGCCGCTGCCGACGAGATCCAAAGGCTCCACGACAGCGGCCAACCCGTGCTGGTCGGCACCACCTCCATAGAAAAGTCCGAGCGCCTTTCTGAGTTGCTGAACAAGAAGGGATTGAAGCAGCACGTTGTGCTGAACGCGAAGTTCCACGAGAAAGAAGCGGAAATTGTCGCGCAGGCCGGACGCAAAGGCAGGATCACCATCGCCACCAACATGGCCGGCCGCGGCACTGACATCCTTCTCGGCGGCAACCCCGAGTTTATGGCCAAGCAGGAGTGCGTGAAAAAGGGAATGGCCCAGCCAGTGCGCGCCGCGCAGGGCAAGATCGAGAATGTGGCCGACGATCCCAATCGCACCACTTGGTATTACGCCGGCAACGAATTTGAGGTCCCCACCGATCAGTGGAATGAAATATTCACGCGTTTCAAAGCCGAGACGGATCGTGAACATCAGGAAGTCATCGCCGCCGGCGGCCTGCACATCTTCGGCACCGAGCGTCACGAGGCTCGCCGCATCGACAACCAGCTTCGCGGACGCGCCGGCCGCCAGGGCGATCCCGGCTCCTCGCGCTTCTACCTCTCGCTCGAAGATGACCTCATGCGCATCTTCGCGAAAGAATGGGTCTCCAACCTCCTCCAGCGTCTCGGTATGGAAGAAGGCGTGCCCATCGAGTCGCGCATGATCACCCGCCGCATCGAGGCCGCGCAAAAAGCCGTTGAAGGCCAGAACTTTGAAGCCCGCAAACACCTCCTCGAATACGACGACGTCATGAACAAGCAGCGCGAGGCCGTCTACGGTCTGCGCCGCCGTCTGCTCGAAGGTCTCGACCAGAAAGATCTCATCATCGAGGATTACGTCTCCGGCATCCTCGGCGACATTCTCGAGCAATTCTGCCCCGCCAAGGCCCACCTCAACGACTGGGACCTGAAAGGCCTGAAGGACGCCATCTTCACCCGCTTCGGCGTCGACATTTACGCCGAAGGCCTCAAGCCCGAGGATCTCAACCGCGCCGAACTCGGCGATGCCATCTTCCAGCAACTCAAAAATCGCTACGACGCCAAAGAAAAACTCATCGGCTCGGAAGCCATGCGCTATCACGAGCGCATGATCATGCTCAGCGTCATCGACGCGCAGTGGAAAGACCACCTGCTCTCGATGGATCACCTCAAAGAGGGTATCGGCCTGCGCGGCTACGGCCAGCACGATCCGCTCGTCGAGTACAAGCGCGAATCCTTCGACATGTTCGAGGACATGATGCGCCGCTTTCAGGAAGAGACCGTTCGCTATCTCTACCTCATGCAGATTCTCGAGCGTCCAGCCGAACCAAATCTCCTTGCCCGCTCGCAACCCGATCCAGCCGCAGCCGGTCTCGAATCCAGCGCGCCCGCGGTAATCACCGGAGGCCAGGGCGGCAACGGTCGGCCCCGCCATGTCACCACTTCCGTCGACGAGATCGAAGAAGCCTTCCAGCGCAAGAAGAAGCGCGAACTCGAACAAGCGCGCATGGCCGGCGCCGGCGACCGGCAAGTACAGCAAGTCGTCCGCTCCGGAGACAAAGTCGGCCGCAACGATCCTTGCCCCTGTGGCAGCGGCAAGAAATACAAGAAGTGCCACGGCGCCTGACGCGGAATGCCCCACGGTCGTCCTTAGGGTGTGTGACCTTTTAACGGTGTCATCCTGGGAGTGTGTGGTTTCTTAACGTGTCATCTTGAGCGAAGTGAGGCAAGCCAAGCGAGCCGAACGAGTCGAAGAGCCTGCCCCGAGCGAAGCCGAGGGGACCCCTACAAGCTCATCTGCAATCACAGTCGCCGCAAGGCGTTCTCTCGATGCTTGATATCGTGTTGGCTCGGGCGCTCTCGCCCGCGCAATGGCGAAACTGGAATACAATGCCTCAAGCACCCGAGGTAACCCTATGGCCACCGAACTCTGCCAGAAGTGCAAACAGTCCCACCCCGGCCGCATCTGCGACTACGATGACAAAGGCGACTGCGCCGAGACCGCCGACCTGAGCGACGCCGCCAAAGCAGCCACTCAGGCATCCGAAGAGAGAGAAAATAAAAAAGAGTGGAAGCCAAAGTAGAGACGATGCTTGTCCGCTTTAGGCGCGCATCGCCAAGATCTGCATCGCCCAGGTCCGCCTTTACAACGCCAGATTTCACCGCCGCCCGCTTTTCATCGGACTACAATAAAACCAGAACGTCGAGGAGGTTCATCATGATCGCTCTTCGCCTGGTTCGTCTAATCGAATCCCATTCCGAGCAACTCACCGAAAGTCTGATCCATAAACTAGAACGCTCTCACCGCGCCGCAGATTTGCATAGAGTCCCAAAGGATGAAATTCGCGAGCGCTCCCGCGAGGTCTACCGCAATCTCAGCGACTGGCTGTTAACCAAGACCGAAGCCGATATCGAACGTGTCTACACTCTGGTTGGCCGCCGCCGCGCCGAACAGGGAGTCCACCTGAGCGCGGTTTGCTGGGCGCTGATGATGACCGAAGAAAACCTGTGGGATTTCCTGGAACTCGAAGGCATGCGCGAAAAGCCGCTGGAAATTCTAGGCGGCTTCGAACTCTTGCGCCTGCTGGATTCCTTCTTCGATCAGGCCATCTACTTCGCCACCCTCGGATACGAAAGCCATTGGCACGCCAAGCACGCCGAAGATTCGCGTCTGGCCCACGTCGCTTGACTAGCGCGCGACAGCGTGGGTTGCGGCGTTTTTCATGCAGGCAAGCAAACGAAGGTGCCGCCGAAGGTCGATGCAGTTAAAGGCAGCGAACAGACGGCGCAAGCTTGTGCCATCGCCTGATTGAAGCGTTATCATTGTGCGGTATGCGGCAGAGATTCGTTTGCGTCTCGTATTGGCTCGTGATGGTGATGGCGCTAGTTCCACATTACCTGCTCGGTCAAAGAGTTGCGCACGACCCATACTCATTCGCGTGCAGGTCCAGCCATTACATGCTCGACGATTTCGAGAAACAGCCGACTGTACCTTCGCCCGACACCATGAAAGCCGTTCAACTCACAAAGAACGGCAAATTCCGGGTCACTGGTAGGAAGATCCCGCTCTCATATTTTGGCCTGCCTGATGTGTCTTGCAATGTGGAGGTCGGCTGGTCGCCAGATTCGTCGGAGTTCTTCATCTCCTACAGCGATGCGGGAGCGATTGGCGGCTACCACGTCCACCTATATCGGGTCGTCGGAAACAGCGTGGAAAAAAGCCGAGTTCCGACGGCAGTTGCCGAACGCTTCAAAACCGAGCACTGGTGCGAGTCTCGCGGCAACAATCTGTTCTTTCTGGACTGGACCCCAGACTCGAAGGTAGCGTTCTTGGTCGCAGAGGTGTACCCAACATCTGACTGTGGGAAGGAATCTGGAGTCTATCGGGGTTACGCGGTGAGACTTCGAGACGGAAAGATTTTGCGAATATTTAGCGAGAAGGAAACCGACTCAATCGAGAAGGATTGCCACGCATCGGGACGGCTGGTGCTACCGTCCGAGTAACTGTTGTAACACCCTTGACGCTCAAAATACGCACTTTGAATGAAACTGCTGTCATCTGCTGGCAGCTTACGTTTCGCTGCAAAGCCGCAGAAATTCCCCCACATCGAATGGCGATTGGTCCGTAATCCCTTCCCCGACCCATTTAACCGGGACCTTGGCTGCTGCGCGAAAGGCAGTATCAATCAGCTGACCATCCCTCATGAACGTCGCAAATTGCACCGGCGCGATCTGACTCAAAAGCCACAACATGCTCACGCGGTAACCAACAGCCGGAATGTCTGCTCCGGGGTTGCAAATCTGCCGAACGAGATCCATACCGAGCGCCATTTGCTGACCGGGGTGCCGCGCCTGAAGTTCTTGCTGCTTTACCCAAAGAATCTTGAGGTCTTCAGGGTCCACCTCTGGCACAGGTTCTCCTGGATTTCCTCCGAAAACTCGTGAGCTCACCGCGCCATCATTCATACAGTCCACCTCTGACTGGGAGCGCACTGTGCCAATTCCCACCGCCGCCGCCGGCCCTTCCAACTCGCAAAGATTCCAATTTGAAGGCCGAAGCGTTTAAAAGGGGTGAACGGACAGCACAAATTTCCGCAATCGCCCCATAGCTTCAATTGATAACACAGGCGGGGTCGACAGAATCGTCTGTCTGTCCCGGCTCCACTTTACCACTTCCTTTCCATGCCATCCATGCACAGAGAATAACCAGCGGCAACATCGCGCAGCCAAACTCACCCGTAAAGTACCTGGTCTGCCCCCGGTCAACGGTCAGGGGGTCAAGATATCCCTGGATGATTGCGTTGTGCGAGGCATGCAGCAGCACCGCCGGCCACACGCTCCCTGAGCGTAACCTTATCCAAGCGAACACTAAGCTGACCCGTGACCCAAACCAGCAAATAGGCTGGCCATATATAGATCATCGGAATCGCCCGGCCTGCCAGCAGGTACCTCGCCTTTCCTAAACCCCAACCAAACTCACGCCACGGTCTTTTCGTCAGGAAACCGGTCAAGATTCCCGCAGCCGCCGGACACCACATAAGTCCGAAGACGTAGGACGTTTTCATCCCATGGCGGATGCAGAGGACATAAAAAACAGAACTAAGTGAGAAAACGAGAAACAGGTAGGTGAGGACACGAACACGAGGACTCGAGCCATCGAGACCTTCTCCTGAGATTGAGGATAGGATACTCCGCTCCTTTAAGGAGAAGCAGTCAGGCACACGGATACTTCCAGGCGGTAAAAAATCCCGGTTACGTTTACAGGCAAACCTCCGGGATACGGGGGGCAATGAGAGTTCTTCAAACAGCCACCCTGGTTACAACGGCAAGACTCCAGAAGCTACCGGGCATGGGCGCATCTTATATAACTTAAGATATAGGAGGCCGATTTCTCGGCCCTTCTTCAGCTGGTATCTTTCTATTCAGGCTCACGGCGCAGTGACCGTGAGCTTGACCGTTGTCTTCTTGCTCAGGCTTCCAGCTGTGCCGGTGATGGTAATCGTTGACTTCCCGGTGGCTGCCGCCTCGCCCACGTTCACGGTCAACGTGCTAGTAGAAGTGGCGGGATTCGGGCTGAAGGCCGCCGCTACTCCATCCGGCACTCCACTAGCGGTCAGAGTCACTTCCTGATCGAAGCCGTCCGTTGGCTTGATGGTGATCGTGCTGCCTCCGCTGCCGCCTTGCACAACCGTCAGGCCAGTCGGTGACGCCGTCAGGGTAAAACTGGCCGGCGCTTCCACCGTCAACGTGATGGTTGTCGTTGCGGTCAGGCTGCCGGAGATCCCTTTGACGGTCACCATTACAGTCCCTGCCTTCGCCGTTTTGCTCGCCGTCAGAGTCATGGTACTAGTGGAGGTGGCCGGGTTCGGACTGAACGAAGCGGTTACGCCGGCCGGCAAACCCGTAGCGCTTAACGATACGTTGCCAGAGAATCCGTCTACTGGAGTGATGGTGATGGCACTCTGTCCGCTGGCACCGCTCTTTGCGATGGTAATTGAGCTGGGCGAAGCGGAAAGAGTGAAATCCTGCACCAGTTGATTCACGGAGAGGACGAGCAGTGTGCTGTCGGTTACATTACCCGATGTACCCAGGATCTTGACCGTGACGGTTCCGGTGGCTGCTGAGTCAGTGGCCGTCAGGGTTAGCGTGCTGCTGCCGGTAATAGGATTGGGGTTGAAATTTGCCGTCACGCCACTGGGCAGGCCTGAGGCAGAGAGAGTGACACTGCCAGTGAAGTCGTCCTGCGGTGTGACGGTGATGGAGGTATTTACCTGGCTGCCTTGCGTAACGCTCACGCTGCTCGGATTCGCCAACAAGGTGAAATCCGGGCTGGTAGGAGCCAAAGCATTGATCAGAGCGGCGCCGTTCGGACTGCCCCATCCGGTGCACATGTTGTAACCGGCTACGCACGGAAAAGTGCTGGCACCGCCGTTGTTGGTGATGTCGTGGAAATCGGCATCGCTGTTGCCCAGATTCAGCGCATAAATGAACGGAACAAAAAAACCAACCGGCGGATCGTTATTGGCAGCCGCTTGCTCATTGGCGAGAGCGATGTATCCAGCCCACATGGGAGCCGCAAAACTGGTTCCCCCATATTCCCTTGAATTACATCCCTTCAACCCAGTTTGATTGGCGCAGACGTAGAAGCTGAACTGCGCGTTGGCGGCTACGTCGGGCACGTCCCGATAGGTTGTGGAACATTCCCCTCCCTGATTGGCACATAGAGTGGCTGCCTCAAACTGCCAGGAGGGGATATCAACGTTGGTCCCCCAGCCGCCGCCACCCCAGGCTTCATGGGCGAAAGACCAGTAGGTTTCCGAAGCCCATGCGCCGCCCGGTCCAGTTGTGGTTAAACTCGTGCCGCCGACCGGGATGACGTATTGAGAATTCATCGGCCATGGAGACTGTTCGGTATATCCGCCGCTGTCGCCGGACGCTTGCAAGAAGGTCTGGCCCTGCGCCGCCATCTTCTCGAAGTAAGGATCGTCTGCTTCGGCGCTGCCAAAGTCGTACCACGAAGAGCTCAAGTTCAAAGGCAGCGGAGTATCAGTTGACATGGCGCTCAAGATAGCGGTACCGCTCGAGCCTACGTACACGTAGATAGTGGTGACGCCGGGAGCCATGCCCCCCGCCTGAGTGATGTCAAGGGTCTGTTCCAAATCGTTACAACGCTGCTTACGAGAGCAATTGATGCTAGTGCCATCCGCGGAAATACCAACGACATTGAAGGTATAGGTCTGGCCCGCGCCCTGGTAGTAGGTGTTGACGTCCTGGATGTCAAATCCAAGTTCCTCGAACAACCCAATATTCTGGCCTGCGCCGGTGAGAGCTGTGTCACCGTAATAGGCTGCTCGCATGTCGCTGCCGCAGAAGGACTGTCCAGGACAGGAGCCCGTTTCTGCCTGCGTGACCTCGCCCTCCACCTTGGGATCTCTACGAACGAGCGCACGCTTCGGTATCAAATAGTTGTCCAAACCCGTAACGTGCCAGAGCCGCATAGGCAGATCGGCGGTGGGCTCGCGGTCTGGAGAGTAGAAGGTACGGTTTTCCTGGGGATCCTGATAGAGGCCGATGTTCACATGGAAAGCTCTTTCGATATTCGCGACCGTAGCTGTGAACTGCACGTCCATAGAATCGCGCGAGCCGCTGAACATCTTGAAGCCGCTGGCCTTGGCGAACACGATCAGGGCGTCATAATCTTCCTGGCTGGGACCAAATCTCGCAGTGAACTCTGGCACCGCAACGAAGTGCCGGTACGATGGGCTGGCAGGATCGTAGACTTTTCTCAGAAAGTCCTTCAACTCCGCCGGATGGCGGAGAGCCAGAACAATGTCGAAATGAATGATTTGGGTGGCGGGGAGCCGCCCGACTAATCTTGCTTCCCCGTTGAGAACTGCGTCGGGCACATGGCTCGTCAACAGGGTCTCCGGCTCGGCCCGGCAGAGGATACTCGCGACATGCACGATCGCGGCGAGTAAGAGCAGGAATGCGCTTAATGTTCGGATTACGTGTTTCATCGTTTGAGACGCTTCCTGAAGATACCGTTCGAAGTAAGCGCGCCAGAATTCCACAGTCAACTCTGGATTCCATTCTCGATTAGCCTCGAAACCGCTTCTAGTTGGTGAGAAAAGGCGCGGCGGAAGTTCTGATCGATGTGGCTATCAAAACCGCGAAAGTTTAACTCATCTCACCCGCTAGTGATACTGAAAAGGAGGGCCGGTAGATCTTCATCCCAAGAAACCCGAGGGCGACACTCGCTGGCCCGACAAGATCCCACCTGCCCTTCCTTCAGTGCATTCTCAGAGCAGGGCCCAGAGACTCATGGGCCAGCAAAATTCTTGGAAGCGATTTCACCTTATGCTGGGGCGATGCCAAGCCTCATCTCTATGCCTGCCACCCTTCCCGCCGACTGCCGCAAAAGTCATCTCCGTCGCCGCGCTTCCGGTCGCGCGTTTCCACGCAAAAAAAAGTTCCGTATAGGTCTGTGTAATGTAATCAGCCCCCGCAATCTTCAGCGCGCGCGCCGTACAGTCAATCCACCGCGCCGGTCCCTCCAACTCGCCAAAGATTCCAATCGGAGTCTCATCCACCACCGCATGTCCAACGCCGTCGCTCCACTCCGCGCGGTACTTCTCATAACGAAAAGTCGGCGCATATCCCAGCGCCCGCAAAATCGCATCCATCTGCGTCCCGTTTTCCACCCGCGTCTCGAGTTCCGTGCGCACCTTGTGCCGTCCCGCCTTGCCCTTGGCCTTATGCGTCAGCACAAACGTATCGCTATATTTCCGCAGCCGCAGCAACTCGCCGCGCTTGCGGAGCTTTTGCCCCGGCACATCGTAAAGCGAATTCATCTCATGGGTAGACCGCGTAACCAGCTTGAAACCGGCGCCGCGTAGCGCCCGCGCAAGCGCTCTCCGATCCCCAATCCGAAACTTGATTTCAATTTCTTTCGGCATCACAAAATCATAATAGAATCATGACCGCCGAGGCGCAGACGCCGAGAAAAACTGAAATGAGTAATCATCTAGCGGACGCCGAATCCTCGGTCGCCCATAGGATCGTTCTCAAGGATTCTCTGCGAACTCTGCGTCTCGGCGGTTAAAGCTTTTCTTTTGGCTCGACTTCCGCACTCCGCCGCGAGAACCACTTCATGTGCGGCAATTCGCGCTCCACGTTCCGCCGCTTGGCGATCAGCTCCGCCATAATCGAAATCGCAATCTCCTCCGGCGTCAGGGCTCCAATATCGAGCCCAATCGGTGCATGTACCCGCTCAAACAACTCCGCCGCCAGCCCCTCCGCCCGCAGTTCTTTGAATATCGTCGCCGTCTTCCGTTTCGACCCGATCATCCCCACATACCGCGCCGGAGTCTGCACCGCCCACCGTAACACCCGCATATCGTCGCGATGCCCGCGCGTTGCGATCACAATGTAAGACGCCTCGCCCGGTTCGATCTGCGCCATGGCGGTGTCAAAGTCCTCGGCCAGCACCTGCTGCGCCTCCGGAAACCGCTCGCGATTCGCATAATTCTCGCGATCGTCAACGATCGTCACGTCAAATCCAACAATCCGCGCTACCCGGTAAACACTCGTCGCCACGTGCCCAGCGCCAAAAATGAAAAGCTCCGCCGGAGGCAGGATCGGCTCAATAAAAATCTCCAGCGTCCCGCCGCACACCAGCCCAGTATCGTTCTTCGGATCCTTATTCAAATCGAAGTTCAAACTCCGCGGCCGCTCTGTCTCCATCACCTCGCGCGCCGCCTGCCAAACCTCGGCCTCCACGCACCCGCCGCCAATCGTCCCCACAATCGACCCATCATCGCGCACCAGCATCTTCGCGGTCTTAAACGAAGGAATCGATCCGCGCACATTCACAATCGTCGCCACCGCCCCGCGCCGTCCGCCCTTGCGCAGACGCACGATCTCTTCATACAGATCCATGCAGATAATTATGGGTGGGCACGCAAGTGCGGGTCAAATGAAGGGAAAGGCGTGAACAAGAAGCGTGAAGAAGAAAATCAAAAGCCCCGGGTCATCACTCCGGGGCTACTGGCATAAACAGTCGGTACTCGATTACACGGTCTGCCAAACCATCTTCATGATGTGTTCGCCAAAGCCTTAAGTCAAGAATTACGTCGATGAGCAGCGCACGGAGGGCGGCGGAGTTGAACCGCAGCAGTTGATGACCGCTCACCGGTTTGGCAAACCGTGTCCAGTACCGACTGGAAACACCCCTCCAAACGCGGCGTGCCAATGTCAAAATAGCGAACGAGATGGGCGAACGCAGTGCCGCCCATCACCATGATTTTGGTACATTTCGGTTACTATCGAATTCCCAGTTTGAAACTGCGTTACATTTTGAAACTGTCATTATATTGGAGCGCCCATGAAAGCCGTCCGCATTCACCAGTTCGGTGGCCCGGAAGTCCTCAACTACGAATCCGTCCCCGACCCCACGCCCCGCAAAGACCAGGTCCTAATCCGCGTCCGTGCCTGCGCCCTCAATCACCTCGACCTCTGGGTCCGCGCCGGTCTCCCCGGCGTCAATCTCCCGCACATCCTCGGCACCGATAGCGCCGGAGAAATCGTCGAAGTCGGCGAATACGTCACCGACCTCAAAGTCGGCCAGCGCATCCTCGTTGCGCCCATGAGTTTCTGCAATCACTGTGCCAAGTGCGTCGCCGGATTGCAAAATCAATGCCGCCACTTCACCGTCTTCGGCAACGCCGTCGATGGCGGCAACTGCGAACTCTTCGCCATTCCCGCAGTCAACGCCATCCCCATTCCCGACTCGCTCGACTTCAACGAAGCTGCCAGCGTTCCGCTCGTCTTCGTCACCGCCTGGCACATGCTCACCGGGCGCGCCGCCATTCGCCCTGGCCAAACCGTTCTCATCCTCGGCGCTAACTCCGGCGTTGGCATCGCCGCCATTCAGATCGCCAAACTCTTCCATGCCCGCGTCATCACCACCGCTGGCGACGAGCGCAAAATGGAGCGTGCCCGCGAACTCGGCGCCGACTTCGTCATCAATCACTACCAGCAAAAAATTTCGCAGGAGGTCCGCACCATCACCAAAGGCGAAGGCGTCGATATCGTTATCGAACACGTCGGCCCCGCCACCTGGACAGAGAGTGTTCGCTCCCTGAAGCCCGCCGGCACGCTTGTCACTTGTGGCGCAACTACCGGCTCCAAAGTGGACATCGATCTCCGCTTCCTCTTCTCGCGCCAGCTTTCGCTCCTCGGCTCCTACATGGGCACAATGAGCGAACTCAACGAAGTCCTCGGCCACGTCTTCGCCGGACGCCTCAAGCCGGTAATCGACCGCGTTTTTCCGCTCTCCGAAGTCCGCGCCGCCCACGAGTACATGGGGAAGAGCCAGATGTTCGGCAAGATCGTCCTGAACCCATAAAAGAGATCGCGGTTGGAGAAGTCTAGGCTGCCTCGCTGAACCGGGAAGGGCACAACCTCGGAGACGCGGAACACTTTGATTTTGGGTAGTGCGGATTTGAGTAGCAACGATTTGGGTAGTGCGGATTTTGGGTGGCGCAGCGCTTCAGCGCTGCGATTAAAACCACATTTTCCCCAACGGCTTCAGCCGCTGGGGTAGGACTGTGGCGCACACTCAACCGCTATACTGACCTCTTCGATGCCAACCGCCGCAACCACCGAGACCCACTCCGCCGACGAGACCATCGCCTACGGCCGTGCCCTCGCCGCCGAACTCTCGCCGCCGCTCCTCATCCTCCTTCGCGGCGATCTCGGTGCTGGCAAGACCACCCTCGTCAAAGGCATAGCCGAGGGTTTCCAGGCCGCGCGCGCCGATGACGTGACCAGCCCCACCTTCACCCTCATCCATGAATATCGCTCGCCCCGCGCCGCTCTTTACCACATCGACCTTTACCGCATCGACACCGAACGCGAACTCGAGACCCTTGCCCTCGATGACCTGCTCGCCCCCAACAGCATCTTGCTGATAGAGTGGGGAGAGAAGTTTCCGCGACTGGCGCGCGAACGCGACCTGGAAATTACCCTGGAAAGAGTGGGAGAGACCAGTCGTCGTATCCGTCGGACGACCCGTTGAATCCGCGTCCGGAGAAGTATTGAAATCATCCAATTGGAGCCCGTAAAAATTGAAGCGCATTCAACCTGAAATCAACCGGCGAGCGCCTCGCTCGCACTGCCATCTTGTCATTGCATGCCTGTTCCTGGCCGCTGCTTTTTGCCACGCGCAAACCGCCCCCGATTCCCAGCAACCATCCCAGCCGACCGCCAGCCCATCGGACCCGAGCACGCCTGCCTCCCAGAGCCCCAATGCCCCCGCGCAGCCCACCGCTCAGGCGCCGAAAGATCAAACCCAAACCCAAGGCCCAGACAAAGACAAAGGTCAAGACAAAGCCAAAGACGCCCAGGCATCCAAAGATGCCACTGCCGCCAAGCCCAACGACCGCCTCTTTTTCGCTCTCCCCAACTTCCTCACCGTAGAGAACGCCGCCAACGTCCCTCCGCTCACGGCAGGCGGAAAATTCAAGCTCGTCGGCCGTAGCGCCTTCGATCCCGTCCAGTTCGTCTGGTATGCCGCCCTCGCCGGTGTCAGCCAGGCCGAGGACAGCGAGAAGGGATACGGCCAGGGTGCCGAAGGTTACGGCAAACGCTATGGAGCCTATTTCGCCGACGGCACCATCGAGAACTTCTTTGTCGGCGCGATCTTTCCCTCCATGCTCCGTGAGGACCCGCGCTTCTTCCAATCCGGCCATGGAACCTTCATGCACCGCACCGGCTACGCCATCAGCCGCGCCTTCGTCACCCGCACCGACTCCGGCAACAGCCAGTTCAACTATTCTGAAATCTTCGGCGCCGCTGTCGCCTCCGCCGTCTCCACCTACAGCTATCATCCCCATCCCGGCTACCACCCGGTACCAGGAATGAACGTCCCTTATATCGCCAGCGACCGCACCCTCAAAAACACCGCCAGCGTCTGGGGATCGCAGGTCGGCTATGACACCATCACCTTCGTGATCAAGGAATTCTGGCCAGACATCCGCCGCAAAATCCACAAGCAGCACTGAGAAGCTATCTCACAGATGAGTTTTGAAGGGGCGCGCTTCAGCCGTATCGTTCCGGAAAAATCCATTTCTTGGGTGGCGCAGGCGTTCCCTGCAGCCGTAAGCGGGAACAAATGCAAAGGTTTTCTTCGTGTACCCTAGTGTCCTCGGAGTTTAGACCTTGCCGAGATTGCCCGCCACGAGCAAATAACCAAACTCAGCGCCCACCGACGCCCGCACGCGCATGAACCGTCAGCCGCGGACACCCAACCGGCCCGCTCCATTCCCGCATCATCGAGAAGAGCATTGCCGCCGCAAAAACCATAAAAACGAGTGTCCGATTTCTCATATCGTTATAACCATTATGCGCCAGAATCCAATCGTCGGAAGATCTACCCCAGCCTTCGTATCAGCAGCATCGTCTGGTCGTCGCTCTGTTTGCCAAATCTCAAGCTGCGCCCTCGCAACTCCTCGTAAATCTCGCGCAGCGGCTTCTCCGCGCAATCGGCCAGCGCCGTCTTGAATTCTTCCATTCCGCTCTCGCGCTCCTCCGCGTCGAATACCTCCGTGAAACCGTCCGTGATCAGCGCCAGCAAATCGCCCGGCGCCAACTTGACCTTCGAGATCTCGAATGTCGCGTCTTTGAACATCCCAATCGGCAGATTGCCATCGGAGTGTTCCGCCACCGTCTTACTCTCTCGCTGGTAGTGCAGAATCGGCAAATGTCCGGCCAACGCAAAGTTCAATTCCTCTCCCGCCCACCCGCTCACGTATGCGAACGTCAGATAGTTTGCCGGCGACGTCACCGGCTGCAATACATCGTTCAAATCTCGCAGCAGATCCTCAGGTCTTCGCAGCTTCGTCAGTTGCATGGTGGCCGCGCTCTTGATCATCGACATCAGTATGCCCGCTGCCACGCCGTGTCCCGAAACATCGGCCACATAGGCATGCCAGACGCCTTCGCTCTCGACGATGTCAAAAAGATCTCCCCCAACCTCGCTGCTCGGCACCGAACTGCCAAACATCTCGAAGCCGCCGATCGTCGCATGTTTTTGCGGCACCAGCGCACGATGAATCTCTCCCGCCAGCCGCACCTCGGTTTGTGTTCTGAAGAACCGGTTGCCTTCGCGCCCGAAGAAGATAAGAAACAACGTGTAGGCGCCTATGATGAGAGCGATCTCCACTCCGGCATCGAGCATCAGCCGTTGCTTTAGCGCCGGAAGGTTGCCCTCCAGCGAAGCATGAGGCGAGCTGTGCTTTCCCAGTAGGTAATTGGCGTAAAACTGCAAAGGAAACAGGATGGCAAAAATCCAGTACTTGCCCCGGGTCGCCACATAAGCCCAGACGATCGCGAAAGTTCCCGCCAGAAAGACCGTCCAAAAAATATCCGCGACGGACTGTGCCCTGAAGTGCGGGCTGGATGCGACCAGAATCAAGGCTCCGAACAGGCAGAACACGCCTGCAAAAAAATACGCCGAAGACGACAGCGGCATCGTCTTCCAGGTCTGTATTCCGGTCTGCTTCGAATTCATGATCTCCCCGGACCGCGCATATCAACTTTCAATTACAACTTCCGCAGACTCTTCTCCGCCGACAAATGGGCTCCCGCCAGCAACAACATTCCCGACAGAAACGCCCAGAACATCAGGCTCACCGAAATCGCGAACGGCCCGTACACCTCGCCAAAATTCAAAAATGGCAGCGCAAAAATATAAACGTACTTCAGCGCCTCCGACAGCAACCCCATAATCACCGCCGCCGGCAGCACCGCCTGCGCCCGCACCTTCCCGTTCGGCAGCAGCCAGTAGATCAAAAAGAAGATCGCAATGCTCGCCCCGATCGAAAACATCTTCATCGTCAAGAACCCCACCCACTGCACGTACCAGTTGGCATAGCCATGCAGCACGGTCTTCAGCACATGCACGTTGCCCGCCGTCAGTCCAATCGACAGCAGCGTCAGCGATCCGCACGCAAAAGCCAGCCCCAGCGCGATCAGTTGATTCCCAAAATACGACCGGTTATTCGCGAATCCCCAAACCTTATTCAATGCCACCTCCAGTGGCATGAAAATTCCCGTCGAACTCACCAGCAACATGATCAGCGAAAAAATTTGTGCCCGGTGGTGCGACGCCACCAGCGCATTCAGATTGCGGATCACAAACTCCTGCCCGGTCGGCAGCGAGTCGCGCAGAAGGCTCTCCACAACGTCTGACATCACCTGCGACCGGAACACGCGCCGGGTCAGCGTCATCAGCAAAAGTAAAAATGGAAACAGCGAGAGAATCGCATTCGCCGCCACCGAAAATGCGAAGGTGTGCACATCGGTTCGCAGCAGATAGACTGCCGTCGATTTCACGAGCCCCTGTCTCGCCGCGGCGCGATATTCCGCCGCGCCTTCCTTGTCGGACGGCCGCACAGGACTGATGGAGGTCACAGTTTCTCAAATCTTATCAAACAGTTACCGATTCCCGCGTTTCCCAATCCATGCCTTTTCGTACATACAACCCATAATCCCGTCCGCCGGTCACAACCCGCGCCCTTCCCCGCAAAAATTTAGCTCTTTCTTTGTTTTGCAAATTTCCTTCTTGCCAATTGCCATCTTCCTGCTATTATCTGGGGCTTCGTTGGCGCTTCCGCGCTGGCGATTCAGCAACACGGTGCACGTTTCTGTGTGGGCAGTCGATATCGCGCCTTCGTCTTCGCGGCTCCACGGTGTTTCGTCGCGGGCATTTGCCTGACGAAATGCGGGGAGCCGTTTCTGTTGGCGCGCTGCGCATTCCCCGTGCGGCCGATAAATTCTAGCGTCCTTTAAGGGGGCGTCCTGTTTTCTGGCCCAAGATTCTTCTTCCGCCAGCCTGCGGGACCAACAGCAAAGAGACGCAGGATAATTCTTACGATCGAGGCGAAAGGAGTTTTTTTGTGAGAGAGAAGGGTACTGTGAAGTGGTTCAACGGGGCGAAGGGTTACGGGTTCATCCAGCGCTCCACGGGTGAGGATGTGTTTGTGCATTTCTCCGCCATCCAGGAGAACGGCTACCGCACCTTGAACGAAGGCGAGACGGTCGAATTCGATCTGCTCAAAGGGCCGAAAGGCTTCCAAGCCGGCAACGTCGTGCGCGCAGCGTAGTAGGTTCTCCCAACCAGTTCGCAACCCTCTCATCGGATGAGAGGGTTTTTATTTGGGATGAGAGGCGTTTTTGTTTGCAAACGAATCAAGAAAACGCCGAAGATTCAACGTTTCCCTTCTTGTACCTTAGTGTCCTTGGTGGTTAAAGGGTTAAAGGGTTAAAGCTCCGAACCAGCAACCATTCTAAATTTCAATAACCGCGCAGTGACCGCAGCAAGCAAGCCGCCTTAAGCACGCGCCGGTAATACCGCTCCGTCAGCAAGCCCCGCTCCGGTGCACCTTACGCTCCTCGCCATCTTCCTCGCGCAGTGCGGCCCGCAATCCAGCCGTCAGCAGCGACCCATGCACCTCCCGCGCCCCAGTAGTCCGCATCACGCGCACCACATTCGCCGGAGTAATTCCGCCGCCCGCCATCACGCTCAATCGCTCCCCCGCCGCCTTCACCAGCCGTGCGATCGTCGAACGCCCGTCAGTCGCCTTCGCGCAGCCCCCCGAAGTAAGCAGCCGCGTCGCTCCCGTTTCAATCACCGCCTCCAGCGACGCGCCAGAGCAATCCGTCTCGTCGAACGCCCGATGAAACGTCACTGGTAGCGGATGCGCCAGTTCCACAAGCTCGCGCGTCCGCGCCACATCAACCCGAAATTCGCGATCCAGAATACCCACCACGATGCCATCCATCCTCAGCTCATGAGCCCTTTGAATCGCCCCGCGCATCGCGAAAAACTCCCGCGGCGAATAGACAAAATCCCCCGCCCGCGGCCGAATCAACACGTGAATAGGAATCCGCAGCCGTTCTCGCGCCGCCTTCATCAGAGCGAGGCTCGGAGTAACCCCGCCACAATCCAGATCGCTGCAAAGTTCAATCCGATCCGCGCCGCCGCGCTCAGCGGCCATCGCAAACTCCACCGAAGTCACGCAGATCTCAAGCACCACCGCACGGTGCCGATTAGCCTCGTCCAACTTAAGCTCGCGCAACGTAGGCTTGGGCAAAGTGATTTTCATCCCGTTTGCACATGCTACCAGCGTTCCCGCACGCCGCCCTCACTACGCGCGAATGAGGAGTCCAGCCGCCCAATTCATGGTTTCGTCATTCCTCCCCCCCAAAAAAATCCCCAGGCCTCGAACAATCGCGAGGCCCAGGGCGCTTTCCTGCATCAATCGCACTTACTGACAGGTGTTGAACTTGAACGAGAATACATGCGACTGCCAGTTATATCCGCCGTGCGAGTACTCCTGTGTATACCAGAACGTGCAATCGTCAGTAGGATCGACGCTCATCGAACTGTAATCGCCCCAACGATTCACGTTACCCTGCACCGTCTTGCCTTTGAGAGCCACTTTCTTGCCCCCCAGCTTGTTGAGTGCTGTCTTGGCCGTGCGGCCCGTAAACCAGATGCTGGGAGCCAGGCTCTTCGCGTTATCCACGCTGAAGCCCAGCGCCATGTCGCCATTCTTGTCCATGGCCACGCTGCCCATCCAGTAGTTGTCGGTTGCGTTCTGGTACGTGCCCGCCTGGTACACCGAGAAACTCCCGCCCGGAGGCGTGGAGCGCAGTTCATACCAACGCTCGGCCGCTACCGCCGATGAGCCCGCACCGGGAGCCACGGAATGGGAAAACACCAGCGCCTCATGACTGCCGAAGTTGCGATACGCGTTGCGGAACATCATGCGGTCGCCCAGCGCATCCAGCAGACCTCCACCGTACGGCTCTGGAACGCAGGCTCCGTCGCCCCCGCCGCACAGTTGCGTGTACGCCGGAACCGTAAGCGTATTCGGCCCCGTGAAGGTCGAGTTCTTCGGATTGTTAAAGTCCACGTGGAAGTCATATTCCTTCAGCGTGGTATTCGAGTTACCCAGCTCGATGTAATGGTTAGGAGCGCCAGACGGAGGCAATGTGGCGCCATCGATGTCGGACGGCAGAAACCCCATGTCGGAGGTATTTGGGTTAAAACAGATCATCGCCGCCGTTTGGCCGGCGAGCATAGAGGTGCGGTCAAGAGCGCAGGGCTCTCCATCACCGGGGCCAAAGAAATTAAACGCCAGGTAATAAGCGTCCGGCCAAATCGCCAGCTTGGGATAATCCGGCAGGCCGCTAAAGCTGTATGAGTAAAGGTTGTAAGCTCCCGTCGCGTCGTCGGTCTGCGAAACGGCAATGCAGATCTGGTCGCTGGTCGTGTACTCCAGCTGTTCCAGAAGCCAGCGGTTCGCCATCTTGTCATAAAGCACAACCGGATCGCCGCCATTGTAGAGTTGGCACTGCCCGCCAAAATTCGCCCAGATCGTATTGATGAGCAGCGGGCCCACTTCAAGCGCGCCCGTCGTCTTGTTGTAGATGTTGAAGGCGAAGTTAGTCACCAGGAAGAACTGATTGTCTCCCACCGCTCCATTGGTGTCAGGCGGAATCACGCCTCCCGCTTGTTGTCCGTTCATGCCGTCGAAATTGAAGCCCAATGTGATCGCCAGGTCGGGTTGAGGCTCGGAGGAATCCTGAATCACAGGATCGGGCAGGTTGTAGATGTGCGTCATATGGTTGGGAGTCTCGTGCTCCTTGCGCACAATCCATCCATTGAATGCGGGCGGCGGCGTTACCTTGGCCAGATCGCGCAGCGTCTGCGAAACGGCAACCTTGTCGGGTTGAATAACGATCGGTTGGAGTGGTTTGGTTCCGGCCAAAACCGGGACCGCTAGTACTAGCGCGGCTAATGATATAGGCAAACGTAGCCCATTCCGCGGCGACTCTTCATGACTCCTCCTCAGGATTGAAACAATTCAGACCAACGAGGTGCGAACACCCCGCTCGGAGCTGCTGGATGGTAAAGCTGGATGCCGCGGGAGACTCGCGGCAGACGGCGGCCCAAATTATCCTCCGCTGTCGAACCCCCGTCAAGGATAGAAACGCTTCGGGAGTGCCTAAGTTTCATGGCGCGCTATAGAGAAACCAAAGGCCCAACCAGGTCACGTAGAACCACGAAGAGCGCAGGTTTCAAGGTCTTCCTTCGTGCGCCTTCGTGCCCTTGGTGATTGATGCGATGGCAAACTGAGCCCCCACCAACGTTTGGGGAAGGAGCTGGACAAATATACCGCTTTAGCATATGCTAGACATATGCCATCGCAGTCCGCCAAAACAGCCCCCGAACGCCACGTTAAAGTCTTTATCAACGGACGGAACAAAGCCGTGCGCATTCCCCGTGAGTTTGAGTTTCCGGGTGACGAGGCCGTCATGCGAAAGGAAGGCGATCGGCTCGTCATCGAACCCATTCCCACCAAATCTCTGCTCGGTCTGTTGGCGAAGCTCGCGCCATTGCCCGAGGATTTCCCGCCCATCCCCGATCTTCCCCTTGATGCGGTCAAGCTTTAATGCGCTACCTTCTCGACACCAACATCGTTTCCGATCTCGTTCGCCATCCGCAGGGAACGGTGGCCAGTCACATTCGCAAGGTTGGCGAAAAGAATGTCTGTACCAGCATCATCATTGCCGCGGAATTGCGTTACGGAGCCAACAAGAAAGGCTCGCCGCGCCTTACATCCCAGTTAGAAGCAGTGCTCGGCGCACTGGAAGTCCTGCCCTTCGAACCCCCGGCAGACAAGAGCTATGGACTACTGCGTACCCGTCTGGGGCAGGCAGGCACCCCAATCGGTGGCAACGACTTGCTAATTGCTTCTCAAGCGCTAGCGCTCGCCTGCGTGATTGTCACCGACAACGAAAGAGAATTCTCCCGCGTCAAAGGTCTGCGTCTCCAAAATTGGCTGCGCTCCACTGAATAGGCGGAAAACCAAGGCGATCCACCGCACTGCCGTGGTTTGACCCATTCCTCCAAACCTGTCTTTCCGACGGGTGACTTCCGTTCTTAAGAGGCATTGATACCAGTCGAGACTCTTCCGGGTTGGCGAGAGACTTGCATCTACCTGACGCTCGGTCACTGCTTTCTCATCTCGAGCCAATTTTCAATTGGATTAAGGAGCACAGGTCGCCTATGCCGCTCATCGCGTGGAACACCCGACTCTCGGTCGGTATCGACTCGATAGACAAGGAACATCAGAAACTCGTCGGACTGCTGAACGACTTCTACGATGCCGTGCAAAATGGCAAAGGAAAAGAATCGCTCTCCAAGGTGCTGGCTGGGCTCATCGACTATACCAAGGTCCACTTCGCCAACGAGGAGCAGCTCTTTGCAAAAACCAGCTATCCAGATGCGGCCGCTCATAAGAACGCGCATGACGATCTCACTCATCAGGTCCTCGAAATTCAAAAGAAATATCTGCAGGGCGCCAACGCAACCCTCTCCATTGAAACCTTGAATTTTCTTAAGAACTGGCTGCTTACCCACATTCAAGGCACCGACAAAAAGTACACTTCCCATCTCGCAAGTCACGGTATTCGCTGAACGCCAGTATGGCTGCACCTACTCCGATATTCGAACAGGCGAAGGAAAAAGAGTTCGCCAGGGAACTCCTGAGTACTGTCGAGGTGCTCAGCCTCGACATTGCCGGAATTACCGGTAACATCCGGGACTTAGTAGGTTTCGTCGGTCATCAGCAACTCGTTTTTGACCAACTCCGTGGCTTGGCGGACAGGTTGCAGGGGGATCTGGGCGCAATCGAGCTTGCCGGCAGGGAGACGAATCAGGTCGCCACTGAGGCGTCCGCGAAATCCGTCGAGTCCATCGAGGCTGTCACCTCGGCCTTCAGCCAGATCCGGCAAATGGTCGAGTCCGTTCAAGCCATCGAAAACCGGCTGGGAACATTGGGTACCTCTCTAAACGGCGTGCGCGGAATGTCGGCGAATATTCAATCAATAGCCCGTCAAACAAATCTCCTCGCCTTGAACGCGACGATCGAGGCGGCTCATGCCGGCGACGCTGGCCGGGGGTTTGCAGTCGTGGCCTCCGAGGTTAAGAGCCTGGCTCGTGAGACTGACTCGGCCACGGATGGGATTAACGAAACGGTAGGTTCGCTATCCGAAAATGTTGCGCAGCTGATCGGCAAAAGCAGCGATGCCATCAAAGTCGCGGACGCGGTAAACGACGGCGTTCAGGTTATTAACGGCGTACTGGATCATTTCCACTCGGCCGTCAACGCCGTCGAGGGCAAAGTGTTTACCATCGTCTCGGCTGTAACCGACAGTCTGAATCTCTGTCAGGACGTTATTCAGAAGATTGACCAGTTCTTCGAGACCGTCAAGAAAGTGACGGCCGACCTCGGTCACGCCAGCGAACGCGTCGAAGGGTCGCTGGTGAATGCCGAGAGCGTCATGAACCTGGTTGCTGGCGCTGGCTTCCAGACCGTCGATACGCCGTTCATCGGGGCTCTGTCAGCAGCTTCCGCCAAGGTAGCGGAGGCCTTTGAGCAGGCCGTCGAAAGCGGAAAGATCAGCCTGAAGGACCTTTTTGACCAAAACTATCAGCCCATCCCTGGAACCAATCCGAAACAGTTTGTAACCCGATTCACAGAATTGGCCGATCGCTTGCTCTCACCCATTCAGGAGTCGATGCTGGCCTTCGATAATCGGGTCGTCTTCTGCGTTGCGGTTGATCGCAACGGGTATCTTCCGACGCACAACCGGGCCTATTCCAAGCCTCAGGGAAGCGATTCGGTCTGGAATGAGGCCAACTGCCGCAACCGGCGCATATTCAACGATCGCACAGGACTGCGAGCGGCACGTAATACCGAGTCCTTTCTCTTGCAGACCTACCGTCGAGACATGGGTGGCGGCAACTTTATTTTGATGAAGGACCTGTCCTTTCCGATCAAGGTAAGAGGACAGCACTGGGGTAGTTTGCGTCTGGGCTATGAAAAGAGGAAGCGGGAGCGCCACAACCTGAGCCTGTCTGTAGAAATTCACTTCGAAGGCAGCAAACTCCCATTTCGAGGATCCACTACGGATATCAGCGTTGATGGCTGTTATGTCGAGAGTCCGATCACTCTGCCCATGGGCACCTCCATCGAGCTTAAGCTGCTGGAATCCGAGATCCCATTAATCTCCGGCAAGGTCGTCACTCATCATCCGCAGGTGGGAAACGGCATCCAGTTCGTCAAAGTCTCCTTCGCGGACCGCGATGCGCTCGCCCGCTATATCAAGGTGCACCTCAGTCGGCAATCGGCAATTCCCTCCAACGGTACTCCGCGCAGTTCTGCCGGCAAGTAGTCATAATAGGTGGGCAGCGGTGTCATCCTGAGCCCAGTAGCCGTTTCGCGAAGCGAAACAGCTACGGAGTCGAAGAGCTCATGCCCTGTCAACTTGACAAAATCCGGCCCCAGAAGCCCCATTAGACTCGGAAAGGGAAGCTAACGAAAACGAGAAAGTCCCATATTACTGGACACTTAGCCGTAAGTCCTTCATTCTAAAATCAGGAACAAGCCATCCCCGCTAACCCCAGCATTTTCACAAGTCAGTGAGCTTAAAGAGCAGCCAGCCCTATAACCAGATAGTAAACATCCCGCCCAACCAAAATCGCTGATTTCGCCCACTTCACGACACCTCATAAACCAATTTTATTTTGTTCGTATTCCCTTCGCCAAAATCGCGCTAAATGTACGTACAGGAATGTCAACTATTGCTCCACGTGGAGCATTTTCAGGAATGCTCCACGGAACGCAAGTTGAAGAAAAAAGGTAGTTGGAATGGAACTGGGGAGCACAAAAATCTACGGCGATCAGCGCCTGGCTTCCATCTCCCGCCGCGCCTCTTCGCAGGCCTCGACCGGATCGCGGCCCGTAACTTCTTTATACCACGCAGGATGGAAGGTCCAGGCCCAAGCCTCACTGACCGCTCCCCGGATCATGGCCTGGAATGTGCCCGGCTCCCCGAAGGTGCTCTGGTAGATGTGGATGAAGATTCCCCCCAGCATGATGAGCGCCGATATGTCGTGCAGAACGTAGGAGATAGCCACTGCGGTTCCGCCAAAGGTGCGCGCCCCAGCCCACAAAATAGTACCCGTGATGAGGTAGACGATACAGCCGCCAACGATCTCCCAGAACATGACTTTCTGTCCGGCATTGAAGAAGCCGGTCTCGGGCGGATCCATCTTCACCTCGTTGCTAACTATCTTGTGAACGTTACGCATCCAGTTCGTGTCGCCGGGCGCCCAAAGCATCGGCTCAAGCCAGTTAAGCACCTGCAAGCTGAAGAAGAATACGAACCCAAGTCCAAAATAGGGATGCATCTGGCGGCTGAGAGGCCCTCCTCCAAAGATGGGTGAGAACCACCGAAATAGCCACGGCAGATAAATCCCAAACCCAGTAAAGAGCGCCAGGAAGAAGAAGAGAGCCACCGACCAGTGGATGAATCGCGTGTACACCGGATGGCGAAGGAGTTCGCCGCGATAGACGGTGGTGTGGCCCTTCGATTCGAACTTCCGCCGCGCCTCGTGATCGAAGCGTTCAATCGCTCCACTAGCCATGGGTCGGATCTCCAGTCGAACCGCCAACGCCCTTATTTTCAGGCGGTTCCGGTTGAGGCAAGCGCGGGCCAGCGGTTACATAGTGCGCCAGCACGCCGAGGAATCCGAACAGCGCGAACGTGCCGAGCACAGGCTTGAAAAGCCATTTCCAAACCGTATAGCTCCATGGAATGGTCGGATTCTTCGGCAGACCCCCATAGCGCTCCGGATCAGTAGCGTCGTGCAATACATAGATAACATGGGTACCGCCAACAGAAGCGGGATCGTACACGCCGGCGTTCTGAAATCCGAAATGTTCTTTGAGTTGGTTCGCGCGCTCGTTGGCGATGAACTTCATGTCATCCTTACTGCCGAACTTGAGGCAGCCCGTCGGACACGCCTTGATGCACGCCGGTTCCAAGCCCTGGCCGACGCGATCCGAGCACAAAGTGCACTTATAGACCTTCTTCGTCATCGGGTTGAAGCGCGGAATGTCGAAAGGGCAACCCGAGACGCAGTATTCGCAGCCAATGCAATTCTCCTGGTTGAAGTCGACGATTCCGTTGGCATACTTGACGATCGCGCCGTCGGCGGGACAGGCGTGCAGGCAGCCGGGATCGGCGCAGTGCATGCACTGATCCTTGCGCATCAGCCACTGGATCGTACCGTCGGGATTCTGGTGTTCATTAAACTTGATGAGGTTCCAGAAATTCCAGTTGGTCTTCGGCATCGTCTGGTAGGTGTTGTCGAAGGTGGTGGGCTGGAACGGCATGTCGTTCCACTCGACGCAAGCGACCTCGCAGGCCTTGCAGCCGATGCAGGTGGTGGTATCGATGAGCTTGCAGACCTCGTAGTCACGCTGTACGCCATAACCGGGTCCAGCGCCGGAGTGGCCCGAGATCTGATTGGCTTGCAGCGTTTTGCGGTCGGCCATGGATGCGTCCTGAAATTCTTTTTAGCTCGGAGCTGACTGCCCCTGCCTAAAGGCTCCGAGCTATGAGCTGCGAGCTACCACCAGCGACGAACGACTCTCTACATTTTTTCGATCTTTACCAAGAATCCTTTGAACTCCGGGGTGTACGCGTTTGGATCAGTCACCGTGGGCGTTAGCTGGTTCGCCAGCGTCTTCGCCGTCTTGCCCTCATCTTCGGCGATCCCGCGAAACCCCCAGTGAATCGGAATGCCGATCTGAAATGTTTCTTTGCCATCGATCTTCATGGGCTTGATTCGGCGCGTCACCATCGCCTTGGCGATGTAGGTCGCGCGAATACTGGAGATCTTAACCCGTTCTCCGCCTTTGATACTCATGCGCTCGGCTAGTTCGAACGGCACCTCGACGAACGGTTCGGGCACCAGCTCCACGTTCATGGGATTATTTTTCGTCCAATAGTGATAGTGCTCAGTTAAGCGATATGTGGTGCAGATGACGTTGTAATCACCGCCGACGGGCGCGTACTTATCCATGTCGGTCTTGTAGCGCTTTACGACCGGATTGTTGGACTGATTGGGATGGAGGATATTGGCGATCGGGCTTTCGATCGGTTCGTAGAATTCCGGGAACGGGCCGTCGTTCATGGGGCCGAGCGGCACGAACAACCGTCCGATGCCTTCAGGATTCATGATGAACGGGCCCATGTGATCTTTGGGTGCCGAGTCGGGTTTGAAGTCGGGAACGTCAACGCCAACCCACGACTGCTTGGCCTCATCCCACCAGACCTGGCGGCGTGAGGGATCCCAAGGTTTGCCCTCCAGATCACAGGATGCCCGGTTGTAGAGGACGCGGCGATTGGCCGGCCACGACCATCCCCAGTTGGGATAGATGCCCAGGCCAGAAGGATCTTCCGTGCCGCGGCGCTGCATCATCGCTCCTGCCTCGGTCCAGGAGCCGGAGTAGATCCAATTGCCGCACATGGTTGTGCCGTCATCTTTGAGCCATGCGAAACCAGGAAGCTGCTGACCGGCTTTAATCGTCGTGTTGGTCTTTGGGTCGGTGATATCGGCGAGCGCTTTGCCGTTGAGTTCCTTGGCCACTTCGGCCAGCGAAGGGTTGTAAGGATTTGTGTACGTCCACGAGAGGTTGACGACCGGGTCGGGGAACTTGCCGCCCTCTTTTTTGTAGAGATCGCGAACTTTCAGGAAGATCGTCGCCAGAATCTCCTGGTCAAGGCGGGCTTGTCCCGGGGGAGGAACGGCGGCGTACTTCCATTGCAGCCAGCGCGCGGAATTGACAAAGGTTCCATCTTTCTCGGCGAAGCCCGCGCCTGGTAGACGGTAGACGGTGGTATTGATCTTCTTTTGATCGTCGGCCGTGATGCCGGGAGCGCGCCAGAATTCGCTGGTTTCGTCGGGATAGATTTCGCAGACGGCAAGCCAGTCGGCCTTTTTCAGGGCGTCGATATTCTTGTTTGAATCGGGACCAATCATTACTCCGTTCATGCCGAAGGCGAACATGCCTTTGACTTTGCCTTCGTACATGTCGTTCCAGAGGTTGACCCATGAGTAATTGCGATCGACCTTGGGCAGATAGTTGAAGGCCCACTCGTTTTCTTTGGTGGCCGCAGGCCCGTAAAGAGCCTTCAGGAGAGAGACGGCAAATTTCGAAGTGTTCGAATAATAGTTGAACGAGTCCCATGGATCGGGTTTGGCGGACGTCGGCGTGGTTCGCTTGAGGTAGGCTGCCAAGTTCGCGTCGGCCGGGGTCGGCACTTTTAGATAGCCGGGCAGGCTGTCGAAGAGGCCAGCCATATCGGTCGCCCCCTGAATGTTGGAGTGGCCGCGCAGAGCGTTGACTCCACCACCCGCGCGGCCGACATTGCCCAGGAGCAATTGAAGCATGGCCGCGGTACGGATAATCTGGACGCCGAAGCTGTGTTGCGTCCAGCCGACGGCGTAAATAATGGTCGAAACTTTCTTCATGTCGCCGTCCTTGCGGACGGATGTGTACATCTCGGCGGCTTTGAGGAATTGATCTTTCGGGATGCCAGTGATGCGCTCGACGATCTCTGGCGTATAGCGGGAATATTGCTTTTTCATCAACTGGAAGACGCAGCGCGGATGCTCCAGCGAAAGATCGTAAGCTACCTTGCCGGGAAGCAAAGGCGGAGGTGGCGGAGCGCCCGGCGTCGCCGCTGGCGCGGCTTTTTCGGCTGGCGATGCGGTGACGGGTTTGCCGGTGAGGTCGCCGCCTTCCTCATAGTTCCAGGTCTTCTTGTCGTATGACTTTTTCTCTGCGTCGAAGCCTGAGTAGAGGCCATCTTCGGGCAGCTTGAACCCGTCCTTGATTATGAAAGAAGCATTCGTGTAATTGACCAGGTACTCCTTGGCGATGCGATTGTTCTCGATGGCGTAGCGGATTACGCCGCCGAGGAAGGCGATGTCGGCGCCAGCCCGGATTTGTAAGTACAGGTCGGCATTGGCCGCAGTGCGCGTAAGGCGGGGATCGACGACGATCGTCTTGGCGTTGCGGTGAACTTTGGCTTCAACCGCCCATTTGAAACCGCAGGGATGGTTTTCGGCTGGGTTGCCTCCCATGATCAACATCATGTCGGTGTTCTTGATGTCGATCCAGCCGTTCGTCATTGCGCCGCGTCCGAAGGTGGGCCCCAAACTGGAGACCGTTGGGCCGTGTCAAACGCGGGCCTGGTTTTCCAGGTAGCAGACCCCCAGGCTGCGCATACTTTTGACGGCGAGATAATTAAATTCGTTGGTGTCGGTGCAGCCGCCGATGAAGGAGATGCCTTCGCAGCGGTTGACGGTATGGCCCTGCGCATCCTGCTCGACGAAGGTTTCGTCGCGCGTTTTCTTCACCCAGTGCGCGAGTTCCTCATAGGCCTGATCCCAGGAAATGTCTTCCCAGTCGGTGCCGCCGGGACGGCGCACCTGTGGCTTGAGGATGCGGCGCTCATTCAGAATGTCCTGCTCCAGCGACGAGCCCTTGGGGCAAAGCGTGCCACGATTGATAGGATGATCGGGATCGCCCTCGACGTGCACAACCTGCGGGATGGCATTCTTCGCCTTGTCGCCGAGGGTGTAGATGATGACCCCGCAGCTCACGGCGCAGTAGGGACATGTGCTGCGGGTCTCGCTGGCGCGGGAGATCTTGAGGCCCTGGGTTTGCGCGTGGAGTGGCGTGAGATCGAATCCCAGGGTCGAGAACGCGGCGCCGCCCAGGACCGTGCCCTTGATAAAAGTCCGGCGAGAGAATTCCATTGCTTGCCTCCGTCAGGCACTTGCAAGAGCGCTTCGGAAATACGGAGGTGAACGTTTGCGGGCGCCCACACGCCCAGTTTGAAATATGCCCGACACTATATCGCCGGATGGGGTGAGTCGTCAATTAGAGAAAGGTCGCGGGTGCAGAGGCTTCAGCGATAATGTCGCCCGCGGGACTTTGTCACCTTCTCAGGATGGAAGGATGAGTCAGAGAACTTTGGCTGGTAGCAGCGAATCAGGGCTAAGGGTTGGCATCGGGCGGAAAAAACTGTCGAAGAAAACCTCGCCGTCAGCAGCGAGACCGGGCACTGCATATTGCACGCCGCCAAGCCGGCATTCCGGAAGAAGCGCTCGCAACGCCAGCGTTGTTCACTCCGCCCACGGCTGGTTGAATAAGACACAGGCTGAACGCCGGAATTCCTTCCGGCTTCAGCCTGCGCTTCCATCAACTCGAGAGAACTGGCGCGGCGGTGCTATGACCGGTAATTGCTGCGCCAGCGGATTGGATTTTTGGCGATCCTAGTGTGACGAGCCCGCCGCTGCATCAGCAGCCGTAGTGGTTGCCGGAGGCGTCGTCTGGCTAGAAGCGGTAGTCGCTGGCGCGGCCGTTCCCGCCGGGGCATTGGTGTTGTATCGCGTTAAACGCGGGTAGAATGGCGTCACTTCGAAGGGCATCTTGTCGCGAGCGGACGTAATCGCGACCGGCTGCGCCTTTACCATTTCTACTTTGTTGTCCCACGGATTCAGCTTGACGCGCCCGCCCAGTGGAAGTGCGGCGATCTGGTCAAGCTTGTTCCAGTCAAGTGCTGGCGCTCCGGTTTCCAGAGCGGCCATGCGGGTAACCGTGCCATTTTCGACCATGTCATTGCCGAGATGGGCTTGCAAGAGAGCCGACAGTTGCGGCGTGCGCGCTTGTAGAGCCTTCAGGAACAGCCCCGCGGTCTCCAGTTTTTGGGCGTAGGGCGATGCCTTCAGCAGCTCGACTGCTTTCTTGTCGGCGGCGGTTTCCTCTTCGGGAATGTGCTTGAAGCCAAGGTTGTGGAATGTACCTTCATCGGAGAACAGCATGCGATCGTTGAAGGCGTACTGACTGCCGAGGTTGTGGCCGAGCACGATATGCGCCAGTTCATGCGAAAGCACCATGGCCAGGCTGCCCTCATCGGGAAGCACATCGATCAGGCCTCGGCTGACGATGATCGTGTTCCCCACGCTGAAGGTCTCAAGCGGAGACGTGGTGAGGACGCGCGTGCGGACCGGGCGCGGTAGCTCGACGTTGTTCGTGATCAGAAGATTGTTGACGACGGTTTGCAACACTTTGTCGACATCACCTTCGGGAGCGAGCAGGCCGGAACGCTCGAGGCGCTCGATGACGTTGTCTTCCGCCTGTTGTTGCCATTCGCGTTCGGCGGCCAGCGGAGAAGCATCCTGCGCGTCGGGCGAGTCGTCCTTCACGCTGTCAACCCGGATCTGCGTGAGTTCGTCATCCGCCTTGGTCGATTTCAAGTTGTAGCCCCACAGACGGGTTTGCGCTTTGAATGCGAGTTTGTTTTTCGCGCCGGCAGTGAAGTTTCCTTCTTCGCTGTAGATGTAGGAAGGCAGCCAGTAGCCGGGAATAAGGTTCAGGCGCCAGCTGTCCATGTGGAAATAGTAGGTGTTACGCGAAGGCCGGTTGTAGGTGCCGTTCAGGCGCACGATGTTGAAATCCTGGTCCTCAACCCAGATGCGGCCAACGAACCGTCCATGGCCCGCGTCTTTCTTGGGCATGACGTCGAACACCAGGCAGCGAATATCGCCGAGGAACTCGCGGCGCGCATAGTGAAAGTCATAGTGCTGGCGATCGAAATCGTTCCGGTCGGCGTAGATCATCCACGAGAAGCCGAGCGCCTGATACTGGAATTTGAATTTATTGGTCAGGCCGCCGAGCAGGCGCTTCTCCATGCTCTCGTCCTTGTCCTTATCTTTATCCTTGAGATAGTCGGAGCGGTCGATCGAGTCGCTCAGATCCATGCGGCCGAGGAAATAGTGGTCGTCCTCGGGAATCGGTCCCAACTGCGGATCCTGCTGCAGGTTCTGGAGATAGGTTTCGACGACCGGCGTGCGCGGCGAGAGGAACTTGATGAGCTCCTTTTCGCGCATGATGGCCCGGTCGACCACCTGATCCATCGTGGTAGGCGGAGGCAGGGTGCTTTGCACCTGGGGCGCGGCCTGCGCCGAGGTCGCGGCGGACGAAGTCTGTGGCGCGGACGCCGTTTGAGCCACTGCCGTTATCGCGATCGCCAGCAGAGCAAGAACCATCAAGTTTCTGGTGCGCATAACCCTTTTCTCCATTTCAATAGGCCAGTTGAAAAACCACGTGCACAATTGCTGTTGAGTCCACGGCCTGCCCGCTGCGGGTGGCCGGCTTGTACCGCATTTTGTTGGCAGCTGCGACGGCGGCCTCATCGAGTCCATGGCCAAGGCCGCGCACTACGCGGTTTACCTGAAGATGGCCGGTCGCTGAAAACAGAACCTCCAGCAACACTTCGCCCTCGATCTTCAGCTCCCGCGCTTCCGCGGTGTAAACAGGATTTGGTTTATCGGTGATCTCGACCGCAGTGGAGCTTGGTCCGCTGTCCATGCGCTGAACGTGTCCTGAGTTCTGCGCTACTTCCTGAGTTCCAAATCCCGAGGTCTGCACGGCATGGCCCTGTCCGCCGCTGCGCCCATCGCCGCGCCCGGGAGTGGCGACACCGTCGCCGAAATTCGCGCTCGCCACCGTTCCCTTGATTCCTTTTGCGCCGCCCGAACCATTGCCCTGGCCCGGTCCAACGGGCATGTCAAACGAGCCGGCTGCGGAGGCAACGAGCTTGGCGCCTGGCTTCCCGTTATCGCTCGGCTTCAATCCATTGGGATCGCCGAAGCCGCCAGTCTGCACTTTCTGAATCGGAGCATTCACGGTCGGCGCCACTGAACTACCCTGAAACTCTCCCGTGTGAATCAGCATGGGTCGCGCGCCGCCCGAAGTCATCTTGAGAGCGGCGGGCATGAAATTGTTCATCGCAACCTTGGGCGCCTCGACCTCCTGCGGCTTCACCTTGGGCGTGATGGCCTCGCGCGGAACGATGATCTTGGGAGCGTTGAACGTCGGATCGGGTGGGAGGAGCTTCGCCTGGACCTTTGGGGGCATCTTGCGGATTCTCTCTGGCCTCAACGCGGGGCGCGGCACCAGTTCGGTCACGTGGTAGTTCATCGCAACCTTGAGCGTGTCGGGCATAAGAATCCCAAAAAAGCAGAGAAGGGCTGCACATGCCGTCACAAACCCGTAACTGGCGGCAAAGGTGCGCCAATCCCACTTTTTGTCGGGCAGTATTCCGAGTTGAAACTCGCGATTGACCGTAGCCATCCCTTGACTCCAATGGAGGATCCCCAGCCGGGGAGTTGGCTCGGGGCTTGGAGTCTTCACCTTATGAGAGTTTCACGAGGGGGTAAACGTGTCGCCTGCGCCTGTCCTTTGGTAACCGTCTTTAGCCTTTGTCGTGGTTACCGCATTACGTTCGTTTTCTGGCCCGTTTCTTCTTGAAAAAGTAGAAGATCGGAACACCCGCGAGTATGGCCACGCAGCCCTCCACCGAGTAGCGCAGGTTGTCGGTGAAGGTGTAATAAAGGAGGACCGCCGAAACGATCACGAAGATAGCCGGAACCACCGGATAGCCGAGAACGCGATAGGGACGCGCTATGCCAGGCTCGCGGCGGCGAAAGACGAACACTGTACTGCCCGCGATCATGTAGAAAAGCCATTCGGCGAAGATAGCCAGCGAGAAGAACTGACGAAAATTCCCACCGCCCAATAACAGGATGATGGATAGCGCGCACTGCACAACCAGCGCGACCGACGGCGTGCGGAAACGAGGATGCACGGTGGCGATGCTCTGGAAGAAGTAACCGTCGCGCGACATCGCAAATGGGACGCGGGCTCCGCTCATAGTTGTGCCGTTCAAAGTCACGAGCATCGAGATCGCGATGCCGATTGAAACCAGGCTGCCTCCGATGTGTCCGAGGGCGAGCGTGACCGTGTCCGCCGCGGGGCGCGCCGATGCCGCGATCGCCGTAGCGGGCATCGCATATTGGACTGCCGCATTGACGAGCACGTAGAGCAGGCCGACGGTGGCGACTCCCCAGATCAGCGAGAGCGGGATATTTCGTTGTGGATTACGAATTTCTCCGGCGACCATGTTGAGATCATTCCAGCCGTCGTAGGCCCAGAGGGCAGCCACCAGTGCTGCAAAGAATCCGGTAATGCCGCCTTTGGCTCCCGCGAACTCGGTCGAGAAATTCGTCCACGACCCGCCGCTATAGGTGAAACCGACGAACACGATGGCGAGGATGATCGCCACCTTCAGCAAGGTGAAAAAAAACTGAAACTCGCCTGCCTTGCGAACCCCGATGTAGTTCAGCCATGTCACGCCAATCGCGGCGCCGATCGCGGCCAATTGGCCGTAAGTGATCGCAAACGAACCCGAAGGAGTGGCAAACCAATTTTTCGAGAAGAAGCGGAAAGCAGGGAACGTCGCGAGAGTTCGAACGAAGCCGGTGGTGACCGTTGCGATGGAGGCGGGCTTGGCGATCAGAAACCAGGTCCAACCGTACAAAAATCCGGCCAGCGGCCCGTAGGCATCGCGCACGTAGACATACTCGCCGCCGGCCTGCGGTTTCATCGCGCCTAGTTCCGCATAGGTAAGAGCGCCGAAAAATGAGAGTACGCCGCCCACCAGCCAAGCCAGATAGACAACACGCGCCGAGCCGACGGCCTGCATCATTTCCTGGGGAACCAGAAAGATTCCGCTGCCGATGATGGTGCCGACTACGATTGCTCCGGCGTGCGAGAGTTTGAGATCGCGGGCGAGCTCGGGGCGCGACCTGGAGGCAAGTTCCGAACTACCTCGTGGAGAGTACGGAGTAGGAGTCATGCTTTGTGGCTGAGTCAAGCAAGAGATCTTAACCGCAGAGCGCGCAGAGAAAGATCGCAGAGAGCGCAGAGAACTTCTCAGCGACCTCTGCGAATCTCTCTGCGGCCTCTGCGATTTAAGATTTTGCTCTCAGTCTAAGCGGCAAAATCCTCCTCTCGATAGTTGTTAACCAGCCGGTGGATCCATCTTTGAGAAGCACGACGTGAAAGTTAATATGCAATCCTAGGGGTAGGTTCAGCAGACGAAGGTGGGACAGGAGCTGGGCGCTGTCGACGGGATGAAGCGCCTCCTTGCACTTGAGTTCGACGGCCACCAGCCCATTCACCACAAGGTCAGCGCGAAATCCACAATCGAGCTTAATTGCTTCACAGACCAGAGGCACTGCTTTTTGCCTCTCAACCCGAAGCCCTGCCTTGGTCAACTCATACTCCATGCACGCCTCGTATGCTGACTCCAAGGAGCCCAGGTCCGAGTTTTCGATGTACCTTCATTGCTGCACCGATGATCTCGGAAGTGATGTGATTGGGGTTCATCTCTTTGCGTAGATTGTTACGCTCAGAGCATACCCTACGGCAAAAGTCACACAAGTCCCAATTGGTACCCACCACGTAAAGGCCACCTGCGTCATCCTCCACAAATACAGCTCAGTGGCTAGGCCGCAAATCAGACCGACAATGGCCCCGCCCTGATTTGCGCGCCGAGTCAGGACTCCCAGGAGAAACACCCCGAGCAGGGCCCCATAAGCGATCGATGCAATCTGCAATCCGACTTCGACAACACGTCCGCCGTGACGCAGCGCCAATATGGCGAGGCCGAACAGTATCAGTGCCCAGGCGACCGTCGCCATGCGCGCTAGCCATAGGCGCCGGGCGTCGCTCATCTCCGGACGAAAACGAAAATAAAAATCCATCATCGAGCTCGACGACAGAGAATTCAGCGCGGCGCTGAGGTTCGACATGGCAGCAGCCAGGATCGCGGCAATAAGAAGGCCGGAAATTCCGTGCGGCATACGGCTCACGATGAATGTCGGATAAATTCTGTCGGGTCGCCCAAATGCCGCCGCCGGCACACGATAGTAAGCGAAGAGCAGCACGCCGACGAAAAGAAATAACGCGAACTGTATGAAGATCGTGATGCCGCTTGACAAAAGCGCCAGCACCGATTGGCGCTGATTGCGAGCCGCCAGCAGCCTTTGTACGATGAGTTGGTCAGTGCCATGGCTGGCCGTTACAAAGAACGCTCCCCCGATGATGCCCGCCCAGATCGTGTAAGGCTTGGCGATGTTGCCGAAGGAAAAATCGAACATCTGAAACTTGTGGAAGCTGGTGGCGACTGTCTGCGCCGAATCCCAACCGCCGGGAATTAAATGAAGGATCGTGACTAGCCCCACCAGCGTTCCGCCGACATAAATGAAAGTCTGCACGACGTCCGTCCAGATCACTGCAGCGAGGCCGCCCTCGAAGGTGTAAATCAACGTCAGCAGCGTGATGATTGCGATCGAGGTCGTCTCGCCAGTCCCAAGCGCGATCGAAACGACGATAGAGACCGCATACACGCGCACGCCCTCAGCTGCCGCTCGAGTTAGAAGAAAAAGTCCGGCGGTCACGCTGCGCAGTCCAGGTCCGAAGCGGCGTTCGATCAATTGGTACGCGGTGTAGAGGTCGCCGCGAAAATACTGTGGCAGCAGGACGAAACTGATAATGACTCGCCCGACCATGTAACCCATCACCCACTGCAAGAAGGTCATGTTCGAGTCGTAGGCCAGGCCGGGAATGCTGATGATCGTCAGCGTGCTGGTTTCGGCCGCAACAATCGACAACGAAATCGCCCACCAGGGGATATTGCGGTCTGCCAGGAAGTAATCGCGCATCGTCCGCTGGCGCTTGCGGAAGCGCAAGCCGAACAGCGTAATCCCGGTAAGATATGCCGCGATAATCAGCAGATCGATTCGATTCAATCCCAATCAGGCTCCTTCTTCGCAATGACCGTTCTTGCCTGAATTGTCGAGCATTGCCGAAGCATGTTCCACAGCGAAAGTCAGCGGGAACCTGTGTTAGAACTAGCGCGATGGGCTTCTACATTGGCATTGACGGCGGCGGAACGAAAACGCGATGCCTCCTGGGCAATGGCAGCGAGGTGCTGGCGACCGCCATGTCCGGCGGATGCAACATAGTCCGGCTCGGAGAAGCGTCGGCCCGTGAATCGCTGCTCGCCGTGCTGCGGCAGGTGTGCGCTTTTGCCAAAATCTCTCCCGAACAGATCGACGCGATCTGCATCGGCGCGGCGGGGGCCGCGAGGCCGGAGATTGCCGCGAAACTTCGCAGCATTCTGACGGAGGCCGAAATGAGAACGTCAGCTCGCGTCGAGATTACCACCGACGCCGCCATCGCCCTCGAAGCCGCATTCGGCGCCGGACCGGGAGTGATTGCCATCGCGGGCACAGGTTCGATCGTGTATGGCCGTGACGCCGCGGGCCGAACGGCGCGCGCCGGCGGGTGGGGATTTGCGGCCTCCGACGAGGGTTCGGGCCACTGGATCGGCCGCCATGCGATTTCATCCCTCCTGCGAGCACGCGATGAAGGACGAGAGACCGCTCTGACCTCACTGATTCTGGCGCACTGGAAGCTCGACAGCATCGACGCGCTCATCCAGCACGCGAACGCGAATCCGCCTCCCGAGTTCCCGCGCCTGTTTCGTACTGTGGTCAGCGCCGCGGAGGCGGGCGATTTGGTTGCGCGCGAACTACTCGCCCGCGCAGGAACGGAACTGGCCGCCCTCTCCGGAATCGTCCTTCGGCGCATTTCACCAGTTCTTCCCCATGTACCGGTGGCCATCACCGGCAGTGTCTTTCGTCAGTCGGAAGACGTGCGCCGTGTTTTTTACAATCAGCTTCAGAGCGCTTTCCCCGGAATAAGTGTGCTCGATGACTTTTTTGAGCCTGTAACCGGAGCACTGGCGCGGGCGCGCCGTGCGGCCTTTGGAAGAGTGGAATAAAAGATCGGATTAAGTGTTAGGCACGCTGCAGAGCCGGCGCGGACTGTGCGCGTTAGATATGGAATGAGATCGGATTCAGGGAGTTTCTCGAATGGCGGAAGTTGAAAAGCCGAAGGCGCCGCCTGAATCCTCACCTCAGTCAGAGGAACGCGAAGAACTGCTCCGGGCAGCTTCTGATCCTTCGCTCAATGCAGACCAGTCCCTGGCTCTACTCAAGCGCTCAGATCTGCCGTCCGAGGTGATTGAGCAAATCGCCCGGAATCGCTTCCTACTCACCCACCGAAAGGTAAAGATGGCGATTGCCTCTCATTCGCATACGCCCCGGCATGTCTCGCTGCCGCTCATTCGCCAACTCTACACATTTGATCTCATGAAGATCGTGCTTTCATCCGGCGTGGCAGCCGATGTGAAGGCGAACGCCGAACAAGTACTGGTTGCGCGGCTCAAAACAATTACCGCCGGGGAGCGTTTGACTATGGCGCGGCGCGCGTCGGGAAGAGTTGCAGCTGCTTTGCTGCTAGACAGCGATGAGCGCATCATGCGGACGGCCCTCGATAACCCGCGCCTTGCAGAGGCGCAGGTTGTGCAGGCAGTTCTGAAGACGGGCGCTCAGGCACTCGTTGAGGCGACGTCACACCATGCGAGGTGGTCCTTCCGGCGCGATGTGCAGGTCGCACTACTACGCACGGAGCACCTCTCGTTGGCGAGCGCATTGTCGTTCGCGCGCGGCATCCCACACAGCCATCTGCGTGAGATCCTGCAAGACTCGCGGCTGCCCATGGAGATCAGAAGTCAATTGCCGCACGAGGTTTCCGGTAAAACGGCGGCCGCGGTCGACGCGACGAGATAGCCGCGAACCGGCTCCTATTCCTTGCCGCTTTTGGACAGACATGTTTGTGAAATTCACTGCGCACAGCGCCGGCTCCGGTGCACCGTCACATTTCATGGTGACGCAAAGTGGCGCCTGATTTTTTAATCAGAGATAGAATATCTATCGGGCCAAGCGAGCCTTTGAGGCGATATATAATGCCAACCGCCATTATGCCAACTACTCAGTTTGAACTACATCTTGCCCGCCGGATGTCGCGGCTCGGCACGGAAACCGCATTCGAGGTTCTCAACCGCGCACGCGCCCTCGAAAAACAGGGCAAGGAGATCGTCCACCTTGAGATCGGCGAGCCCGATTTCGATACGCCCGCGAATGTCGTCGAGGCGGGAGTTAACGCCCTTCGCAAGGGCTGGACGCACTATGGCCCGTCGGCCGGCTTGCCCGAACTGAGGCAGACGATCGCCGACTACGTTAGCCGCACACGCCACATCACAGTCTCCAGTGACGAGGTCGTCGTGGTGCCTGGTGGCAAACCGATCATCTTCTTCACGATCCTGGCGCTGATTGACGAGGGAGACGAGGTTATCTATCCGAACCCCGGCTTCCCAATTTACGAATCGATGATCAACTACGTCGGTGGCCATGCTGTTCCGATTCCGTTGCGCGAAGAGCGCGATTTCTCGGTCGATGTCAAAGAACTGGCATCGCTGATCAACGACCGTACCCGGCTCATCATTCTGAACTCGCCGCACAATCCCACCGGCGGCACGTTGACCAAGCACGACGTTCTCGCCATCGCGGATGCAATCGGCGATCGAAATATCATGGTGCTCTCTGACGAAATCTATAGCCGCCTGATCTTCGAAGGCGAGGACTTCTCGATCGCAAGCGTACCCGGATTCAAAGATCGCACCATCATTCTGGACGGATTTTCGAAAACCTATGCCATGACGGGCTGGCGCATGGGTTACGGCGTGATGCGCGCCGATCTCGCGACCCAGGTCGCTCGTCTGATGACGAATTCGAACTCCTGCACTGCCAGCTTCACCCAGGTTGCTGGAATCGAAGCGCTAAAGGGCGATCAAAGTTCGGTTGACGCGATGAACGCCGAATTCAAGCACCGCCGCGACGTTTTCGTTGCCGGCCTGAACAAGATCAAAGGCTTTTCCTGCCGCGTGCCGAAGGGTGCGTTCTATACCTTCCCGAACATCACAAAGACCGGCTGGCCATCGAAGAAGCTGGCGGATGCGCTGCTGGAAGAAGCAGGAGTTGCCTGTTTGTCAGGCACAGCATTCGGAGAGTATGGGGAAGGCTATCTTCGCTTCAGCGTGGCCAATTCGCTGGAGAATCTGAATAAGGCGCTGGCTCGGATTGAAGGCTGGACGGCAAAAAATCTATAGATTCAACCGCAGAGGCCGCGAAGAATACAGAATTCCGCTGGTTCCCCCTCTCCTGTTCTTCGGGACGCCGCGGTGGAGGCTTTGTCAGGGACGTCTTTGGTCTAGCAACTGTCCAGCGTTCGTTTCAGTTTATTTTGTGTTCACCTCCCGTTGACAATCCAACGAACCAAGTTGGTGTAGAATTCGACCGCCATGACTCACATCGACCATCACCCCGCCGGATCGTTTTGCTGGATCGAACTAGCTACCTCAGACCAGGCCGCTGCCAAGAAATTCTACGGCGCCCTTTTTGGCTGGACTCCGAACGACATGCCGATGGGTCCAAATGATGTCTACACGATTTTCAAGCTGGAGGGCCGCGACGCAGCGGCCGCCTACACGTTGCGTCCCGAACAGGTCGCGCAGCATGTTCCTCCGAACTGGATCCTCTACATCCAGGTCGACAACGTCGATGCCTCCTCGGAGAAGGTCACCCAACTCGGCGGCAAAGTGATTATGGGACCCTTCGACGTCATGGACGCCGGTCGGATGTCCGTAATCCAGGATCCGACGGGCGCATACTTTTGCCTCTGGCAGCCGAAGAAGAACGCGGGCATCGGAATTCACTCCGTTCATGGCACGCTTTGCTGGGGAGACCTGAGTACATCCGATACCGACCGCGCGCAGAAGTTTTATTCCGGCCTGCTCGGTTGGAAATTCGAACGAGGCGAAAAGGACGACTCCGGCTACTTGCACATCAAGAACGGCGAGCATTTCATTGGAGGTCTGCCGCCCTCGAAGTACATGCAGCCCGGAGTGCCTCCGCACTGGCTAGCTTACTTCATGGTCGATGATGTCGACTTAACCGCGAATAAGGCTAAAGAAATGGGTGCCAAGCTATATATGCCGCCCATGACTATGGAAGGCGTTGGCCGATTGTCGATCATCGGGGACCCGCAGGGTGCCATGTTTGCCATTTTTAAATCGGCTCGGTAACCCTCAATAGCGTTTCGGGTTTAAGGGGTTATCACCTGGCATTGTCATCCTGAGCGAAGCGAAGCATCTCTGCATCCCGGCAGCGCGCGCAAAGTGCATAGATCCTTCGCTGCGCTCAGGATGACAACGGAGCGTACGTTCTGACATTCATCACCCCCAGATGTGAGCCTCCTCACTGACCCTTGCGACATGGCCAGCTAGCCTCAACTTGCAAGCCTATGCGCCGCTTTTCGCCTTGCCCACAGTCGTGGCTCATAACCGGCGCCTTCCAAGGAGCAACTCTATGTCTATTCAGAATTCGACCACCGGCGAAGTTCTGCGCAACTACAGCATCGATGAACTAAAAGAGCAGGCCAACCTGATGCGCGGCTATGATCTCGTAGCTCTGTGCGCGGCTGGTTCCGGTCATGCCGGTGGCACGCTTTCCATCATGGACATCGCTGCGGCGCTTTACCTGCGCGTGGCCAACCACGATCCCAAGAATCCGAAATGGCCCGAGCGGGATCGCATTATCTGGTCCACAGGTCACAAAGCGCCCAGCCTCTATCTTGGCCTAGCCTTCGCTGGTTTCTGCCCGAAGGAAGATGTCGCGTTGCTCCGTAAGCTCTACTCGCCATTTCAGGGCCATCCGCACTGGCTTAAGCTGCCGGGTGTCGAAGTCTCCACCGGTTCGCTCGGCCAAGGGCTCAGTATTGCCGTCGGCCTCGCGCTTGCCGCCCGGCTTGACAAGAAAAATCACCGAGTCTTCTGCATCATGGGAGACGGCGAACAGCAGGAGGGGCAGATCTGGGAAGCTGCCATGGAGGCCGGCCACTTCAATCTCGACAATCTCGTCGGCATCGTGGACCGCAACCGTCTCCAGATCGACGGCTGGGTCAAAGATGTAATGAACGTCGAGCCGCTCGAAGAAAAGTACGCGAGTTTCGGCTGGGATGTTATCACCATTAATGGCCACGACATGCGCCAGGTAGTCGAAGCGCTGGAGAAGGCCAAAGTTGGCTGCGGCCGTCCGACCGTCATCATCGCCGACACCGTGAAGGGCAAAGGGGTGAGCTTCATGGAAGACATCGCCGGATGGCATGGCAAGACGCCCAATCTCGAAGAGATGAACAAAGGCCTGAAGGAACTGCGTCTCGAAGGGCAGATTCCTGTTGACCAGCTCTTTGCCCATGCGAAGCAATATCAGGCAGAAGTAGAACAAAAGCTCGATGCCAAGATGCCGAAGTTTCATCGCAACTACTGGTGGAATAGCACAGAGAATATGAAGGTCCAGATGAAGCCGACACGCCTGGGCTTCGGACAATCACTCGCCGCCAACGGCGACGACCCGCGGGTAGTCTGCTTCGGCCTCGATATCTCCGGCTCAATCACCATCAGCGAGTTCTATGCCAAGAATCCTGAGCGCAAGGATCGCTGGATCAGCATGGGCATCGCCGAGCAGTCCGCTACGTCGGCCGCAGCCGGACTGGCGAAAGAAGGGAAGCTACCGGTCTTCGGCACGTATGCGACGTTTGCGGCGGCCCGCAATCTCGATCAGATTCGCACTTCGATCTGCTACGGCAACTTTAATGTTCTGATCGCGGGCGCGCACGGCGGCGTCAGCGTCGGACCCGATGGCGCCACACACCAAGCGCTCGAAGACTGCTTCGCCATGTGCGGATTGCCCAACATGAACGTGGTCGTCCCCTGCGACATGGTCGAGACGCGCAAGGCTACCGATTATCTGCTGCTCAAGCACGTCGGTCCAAAGTACATTCGCTTCGCGCGCGAAGCGACGCCAATCGTTAGCGACGAAAAAACGCCGTTCGTCTTCGGAAAGGCCAACGTAATTCGCCTGCGGAAGGAAGCCGCCAACTTCATCGAGGCGTTCGAAATCAAACTCGAATCCGAATATCGCGACGAAGCGGAGGATCTAACGATTGCCGCCTGTGGCCCGATGGTTCCCGAAGCGATGCGCGCAGCGCGGATCCTGAAGCAGGACTTTGGCTACGAAACTCGCGTGCTCAACCTGCACACGCTGAAGCCGCTCGATAAAGATGCGATCGTTCGCGCAGCCCGCGAGACGGGTGTCGTGCTGACCGCCGAAGAGCATCAGATCGGCGCGCTGGCGTGGCCGGTAGCCAGCGTCATCACGCAATCCGCCGAGCTCTATGGTCTACCCGTGATCACCGGCGCAATCGGTGTGAAGGACCGTTTCGGCGACTCGGGCGCGCCCTGGGAGTTGATCAAGGAGTTCGAAGTCTCAGCCGAACACATCGCCGCCAAGGCAGTGGAGTTGATAGGAATCAAGAAGCCGCTTAGTGGAGAGCCCGCAACTGAAGCGGTTTTAAGTGTGTCAAAGTAACCGTCTCAAAATTATATAAGCGTGATGTATACTATACATCGTGCGACGCACCCAACTCTATCTGGACGACGATCTCTGGAACGCCCTCCATACGCGTGCGAGGAAGCAGCGAACGACAATCTCCGATTTAGTGCGCCAGGCCGTACGTGATCGCTACCTTGGCAATCTGGAGGAGCGCCGCAAAGCGATGGAAGGCCTTGTCGGAATCTGGAAAGATCGCACCGACCTGCCCGACTCGACCGAAGAATACGTGCGCGGTATGCGGCGCGATACTCGACGTGAAGGGCTCAGGAAGCGGTGACCGTCCTCGTGGATTCCGACATCGTCATCGAGGTCTGCCGCGAGCGAAATATCACCGTCCTCTCGAGATGGCGGGAACTGGAAAAGTCCGACTGCCCAATCCTGTACTCGCCAATCACGTCGGCTGAATTGTGGGCAGGCGTGCGACCGCGCGAACACGAGGCGCTGACGAATTTCTTTCGCGCTCTTCTCTGCGTTCCAATCGACTACGAAACGGGCCGTCAGGCTGGCGAGTACGTTCGTCGTTATGGAAAGAGTCACGGCGTGGAACTGGGCGATGCGCTCATTGGGGCGGCGGCTCACTTGAATGGGGCTGCGTTGTGGACCAGGAATCGCAAGCACTATCCCATGCCGGAGCTCTCCTTTTATTGAACTCGCTGTTGAACTCGCGCTGTTGAGTTCGCGGACTTGTTTGCGTCCCCGCATGCCAGTTCTGAAGTGCTGGTTATTCTTGGGTCGAAACGCGGAATGGCGGTGAGTTTGCCCGGAGATCGCCACGAATGGTACAAACCATTCGAGGCCTCCGCTCGTGAAGAAACTCACCGCCGTACTCGCCATCGCGATTTCGTCCGCGATCATGGTATTCGTCACCGCCCGCGCCGCGAACCAGCGCTCGCGCGTCATTCACCTCCCGACCAGCAAGAATCTCACTCTGCCCGTTCCCGGCTTCATCGCGCGCACCAACAGCTTCCCCGCGACCATCGCAATCAGCCCGGACGGGCGCTATGCTGCCCTGTTGAACCAGGGCTATGGCACAATCGAGAGCGGTGCGCGCCAGTCAATCGGCATCCTCGACCTCAATACCAATCAACTGCGCGACTTTCCTGACGACCGCCTCGTCGCCGATACGACTTCATCGCGTCAGAGTTACTTCATTGGCATTGGATTCTCGACCGACGGCAAGCACCTCTACGCGTCCATGGGATCGATCACCGATCCTGAAGGCAAGGAGCCAACAAGTACAGGCAATGGGATTGCGGTGTACAAGTTCGCGGATGGTCAAGTCGCGCCCGAACGATTCATCAAGATTCCGCCGCAGCCAGTGGCAGAAGGCAAAGTGGTTGCGTACGGAATCCGCAAGACGCCCGCTGGGACCGCCCCTCCTTATCCCGCGGGGTTCGCGGTGTTGCGGAGCGCGAACGGTGATCGGTTACTGATCGCTGACAATCTCTCTGACAACGTTATCCTCCTCGATGTCGCCTCGGGACAGACCCTGAAATCGTTCGATCTGAGTGACAGTAAGTACGTGCCGAGCGCCTTTCCCTACACTGTCATTGCCAATCGCGCGGGAACCAAGGCTTGGGTCAGCACATGGAACGGTTCGGCGATCGCGGAACTGGATCTCGAAGCGAGCAAGATCAATCGCTGGATCAAGCTCTACAAACCTGGTGATCCCGATCGCCCGAGTTCCCATCCCACAATCACGCTCCTCAGCCGCAACGAGGACCTGCTTTATGTGGCTTTGAGTAACGCCGACGTCGTCGTATCCGTCGATCTGACCGGCAACGATGGCGCTCCCATCTCACGCATTTACGGGTTGCGCGACACATGGACGCGCACTGGCGATACTCCCGAATCGATGGCGTTGTCACCAGATGGCAAGAGACTCTATGCCGCTCTTGCCGGGCTCGACGCGGTGGCCGTATTCGATCTCAGCGACGAACCCAGACCCAAGCCAACCGAATCCCCCAAGTCAGATTCGTTCCTTGGCTTCATTCCCACCGAATGGTATCCGAGCGCTCTAGCCATCGTTGGCGACAATCTGCTGATTGCCACCGCCAAAGGTACCGGCAGCACGCCGAATAACATGGCCTCAACGCTCAAGACGGAGTTACATCCCAATGCGCATCCTTATATTCCGACGTTGATCGGTGGATCAATCCAGCGGCTTGCCGTCGAGGAGATCGAGCGCAATCTTCCCGCCTACACGAAGCAGGTGGAAGAAGACAATCTCCTGAATGCCGATGCCGGCAAATTCGCCTTCTCAGCCGGCAAGAATCCGATCAAGCATGTTATCTACATCCTCAGGGAGAATCGCACCTACGACCAGATCCTCGGCGACCTTGCTTACGACAATCGGTCGGTTGGCGATGGCGATCCTTCGCTCACCATGTATGGTGAAGATGTCACGCCCAACGCGCACAAACTCGCCTTGCAGTTCGGCGTGCTCGATAACTTCTATGACAGTGGCGAGGTCTCCGGCGATGGCCACATCTGGTCGGACGCTTCCATCACCTCCGACTACAACGAGAAGATCTGGCCGATCGCCTATCGCGGCAAGGAACGCTGCTACGACTTCAGCGGCCAGATCGCGGAAGAGTATCCGCTGGAGCAAGGCATTCCTGACGTCGACGATCCCGCGACTGGTTATCTGTGGGACAACCTGACGAAGAACAAGGTCAGCTATCGCATCTACGGCGAGATGATGGCGCTGACGTGGTGCAAGAGCGAACGCGTGAGTTCGCCGATGGAGGGAACTCCGTCGGCGGTTGCGGGGACGTGCGAATCGGAGGAGATTAAGCATGGCGAGCCTTTGCCGCAGAACGTCGGTAATCCGCGCGGTGAGCCGAGTCCATGGCCTTGGGCTGTGCCTCGGCTGAAGAGCGTTCGGGCAACCAAAGCGGCGCAGCGCGATCACTTCGACCCGCTCTATCCGGACTTCGAGATCGATTATCCGGACCAGCTTCGCGCCGACGAGTTCCTGCGGGAGTTCGACGAGTTCGTGAAGGCGCGAGGAACAGGCAGAGAGTTGCCGCAGTTCATCTTGCTCTACTTGCCCGATGATCACACGGGCGGAACGCGGCCTGGAAAGCCAACGCCGCAGGCTTCGGTTGCCGACAATGACCTGGCAGTCGGACGCGTGGTGGATGCGGTGTCGCACAGTTCTTACTGGGATGACACGGCGATCTTCGTCATCGAGGACGATGCGCAGAATGGCGCTGACCATGTCGATGCGCACCGGTCGATTGCGCTGGAGATCAGCAAGTACGGGCCGCAGGCGGCGAAGCCGGTGATCGATCATCACTTCTACACGACGGTGAACATGATGCACACGATGGAATCTCTGCTGGGACTTCCACCGATGAACCTGTTCGACGCGCACGCGCCACTGATGGTTCCGCTGCTTGCGGGCGCAGGCTCGCAACTGCCGTATCAAGCGGATGACCGCAATCTGCGCAACGGGCTGATCTACCGTGTGAATCCCAAGAAAGCTCCGGGAGCGAAGGAGTCCTCGCGCATGGACTTCTCGAGGCCCGATGCGGCCGATGCGGACACTGCTCAACGCGATCCTATGGCAAGACGCGAAAGGTGGCACTGCAAAGCCTGTCATAGAACATTCACATTCCGCTCCGTAGCGCGAAGCTGACCTACGCTAGAATTCCCTGGTGGCAACTCCAATCGAGTGCACCAACCTGCGCAAGACCTATGACGGCAAAGTGGAAGCCGTTCGCGGGATCAGTCTGCGCATTGAGGCGGGCGAATGCTTTGGGTTGCTTGGTCCGAACGGTGCAGGGAAGACCACGACCATCGAAATCCTGGAAGGTTTGCTTGCTCCGAGTTCGGGTGAGGTGCGCATCTTCGGGCAGAGCTGGAGCGATGATCCGCGGCAACTGCGCGAGTGGCTGGGCATTTCGCTGCAAGAGACACGGCTGACCGAAAAGCTGACGGTGCGTGAGACGGTCGAACTCTTCGCCAGCTTCTATGACAATCCGCGCGCCGCAGCGGAAGTGCTGGAAGACCTGCAACTCACCGAGAAGTCGGAGAGTTGGGTCGGCAAGCTTTCGGGTGGTCAGAAACAGCGGTTGGCTGTGGCGACTGCGCTGGTCGGCAATCCGCGCATCCTCTTTCTCGACGAGCCGACGACTGGACTCGATCCGCAGAGCCGTCGGCAACTGTGGGAGATCATTCGCGCCTTCCAGAAGAAGGGTGGAACGGTTCTGCTGACGACGCATTACATGGACGAAGCTGAACGACTTTGCGATCGGCTGGCCATCGTCGATCAAGGCGTGATTATCGCGGAAGGAACGCCTGATGAGCTGATCGATCGTCTTGGTGGACATCATGTGGTTGAATTCCAGGCGAGCGGCGCGAATGGCGATCACACGCCTTCCGCACATGCCGAACTGATCGACGGAACGCTCGACGTTTGGCGCGCGCTTCCAGGAGTGGAAGCGGTTCGCCATGAAGACAGCACGATCTGCCTGAATGTGCGCGAGCCGCATCTGACGATTCCCGCGCTGCTTGATGCGGTGAACGGTCAAGGCGGGCAACTGCAACATCTGAGCACGCGTCGAGCGAGCCTCGAAGACGTATTCGTTCGGCTTACTGGACGACACTTGAGGGAGGAATAAATGGCTACAGAGATCACTGCGCCGAATCCTCCCGCGCAACCTTCGCCCGAATCCTCGCCGTCGCGCGGGCCACAAAAGCCGCGTCGATCGGGACGTTGGACCGCTTATCGCTATTTGCTCTGGGTGCGACTGCTGGAGCTGAAGCGCGAACCGGAGCTGATCTTCTGGGTATTTGGATTTCCATTGCTGCTCTCGCTTGGACTTGGCATTGCCTTTCGCAACAAGCCCGCGGATCAGAACTCGGTCGCGGTGATTGCGGGCCAGAATGCGGAGCAGATCGCTGCTCAACTCGGTGGTTCTGGCGCTGACAGACGCTCTTCGCTTCGCGCCGCTGTTCTCGATCGCGAGGCCGCGATGAAGGGCTTTCGTCTTGGCAAGTTCGATGTGGTGGTCGAAGAGAAAGCCGATGGAAAGTTCTGGTTCTACTACGATCCTTCGCGACCGGAAAGCGTCCACGCGCGCTTGATGGCAGTCGATACGCTTGAAGACAACGCGGGACGCGAAGACAAGATTCAAACCGTGAATGCGGCTTCCAGCGCGCCTGGTTCGCGTTATATCGATTTTCTGATTCCGGGATTGATTGGCATGAGCCTGATGAATTCCGGAATGTGGGGAGTTGGATTTGCGCTAGTCGATATGCGGCAGCGGAAATTGCTCAAGCGTTTTGTGGCGACTCCGATGCGGCGCAGCGATTTTTTGCTGGCCGTGATGAGCAGCCGTCTGGTGCTGATGGTGATTGAAGTCGGGCTGCTGCTCACTTTTGGCGTGCTCGTATTTCACATGCCGGTTGCAGGATCGTATGTGACGCTGGCGTTGCTTGGTTCGATTGCTGCGGTTGCATTTGGAGGCCTTGGTTTGCTGACCGCTTGCCGCGCGCAAAAAGTTGAGAGCGCGAGCGGATTGATTAACCTGGTCATGATGCCGATGTGGATTTTTTCCGGCGTGTTTTTTTCGTATGAACACTTTCCGGCGATAGCGCAGCCGTTCATCAAGGCGCTTCCGCTGACTGCGCTGAATGATGCGCTGCGCGCGGTGATACTGGAGGGAGCGTCATTGCCTTCGCAGTCCCTGCGGTTGCTGATCCTTGTGCTTTGGGGCGGCATCTCGTTCGTCCTGGCGCTGAAATGGTTTCGGTGGGCTTAGGGCGAGGCCTAGCGGCTGCGCCCGGGCTTGCCCCCCCCTCCCCCTCCCCCCTCCCCCCTCCTCTTGTGCCGACCTAATGGAATCATTCACTTAGAGTAAGTTGGCTGGCAAAGTATTCAAATATATGGACTTGGACTTAGTTCTGGCAACTCCTTTGCCGAGTTGTGGTTAGGTGCGATTTTCGCAATTTCCGCGCTTCTTGCCTTGCAAAGTATGGCGGAATAAAGACTTATAGGTAAAGTATTGATGGCATGGGAGTTTCTACCACAGAGGCACGGAGACACGGAGAAAACCTACCCCTGGCAGAAAGACCCCCTTCTGTGCGAACGGCTTTGTTTTTAAAGAGCTTTCTTGGTTCCGCCTGGGCGGAGCGGGAGCGAGGCCGTTGTCGGTCCGACTGCTTTGCTTACTGCTATCAATTTCAATTCTTGGAGGGTGCGGTTCTTAAGTCAAGGGATTTGTGGGAGACGGACCTTTTTTGTGGCGGGATTCCGGGTTTGGTTCCCGATTTTATTCTGTACGTACAATGTTGTAAATATATATTACTGGCTGCGGGCGAATGAACTGCGAATAAAATAAAGCTGGTTTTCGAAGTGTCGTGAAATGAGGCGAATTGGGGATTTCTGTTGGGCGAGATGTTTACTGTCTGGTTATGGGTCTGGCTAGTTTGAGCTTTATTAGAGCTGTAAGAATGATGGGGTTAGGGCGGACGGGTGGTTCGTGGTTTTGGAATGAGGGAGTTACAGCGAAGTATGCGGCGGTAAAGGAGTTACTTGTTCTGGTTGGCTTCGCTTTTTGGGCTTTAGGAGGTTTCTGCGGCTGGATTTTGTCAAGTTGACAGGGTGTGCATTGGAGGCGGGATTTGGGAGGAATCGAGGTGCGTTCGGTGAAATACCGGAGATCGACGTGGCGTGGAGTCCCCGGTCTCAAAGAGCATGCGAGCTAGGTACCTGGGAGGAGCGCTCATTGCCCCGTCGATGAGTGCTATTGCGATGTTTCAACAACTATTCAGTGGGCAAGGATGCAGCTGCCTTCCGCCTCACCCAGTCCTCAGAAATCCCCAATCCGGCCGAGGCAGTCAGCAGGCTCATGCCAATTGAGGGATATAAAGCGAGGTGGGGGAACGCGAGGAGGTGGGGGTACTTGAATACAGCAGCGACGAGCGAAAGGCCGATGAGCCATGTCAGCCAGCGCAATGCCCGCAGCCATGGAAGCATGACGCGCGGATTGATCTTCCAGAAGCGTGCCATGACGGCCAGTGCACCAACCGTGACAAATGGGAGCGCGGCTGAGATAGCCAATAATCCAAGTAACATGAGCTTCGCTTCTGGCCTCATAATTCACCACTTTACGCCGAGATAGAACTTGCTACCTAAAGATGGGCACGGATAGGTGTAGAAATCAGGCGATTGGACTCAGAACCCCGGTTCGGGGTCGGTGAGTGTAAACGCGATGTTTCGCCAATTATCGGCTTATAATCTCCGAAATGCGTTTTCGACCGATAGGGTTCGTCGTTTTAGTTTGCTTCGCTCTTCTTACGCCTATTCACTCACAGAGCGTAACGGTCAGGCTCTTGGATGGTCGAAATGGCCGACCAATGTCGAACGCCGTCCTCAATGTCTGGGTGCGCAACGACCAAAAGGCTGCATTGCCGCTTCAAACTGACGTAAATGGTATTGCGCACTTGCAACTCGAAAACCGGGATGCCGACCTGAGGATGCAAGTCGGCGCCGTGCTATGTCGATCGCCTAAGTCGGACTATTCTTGGCTGTCTATCGTCAGCTTCCCGACACAGCAAGTGCTTGAGCAAGGAATCGTAACGGCGAATCTTTGCGGTAAAGCCATTGCGCTTCAGCATCCCGGAGAAGTTACCGTTTTTGTTAGGCCCCTCACATGGTGGGAGCGGTTTAAGCAGTAACGCGCACCCGTCTGGCACAGATGGCGATAACAGGCCTTTACACTTGTAACCATTCGGTTACGAGTGAAATCGGGATTTTTCACCAACTGCGCGATTGCTTCCGGTTTACTGACAATCCAGGCGGTAAGAGTGCGCATGCATGCTCAGGGCCTAATTGCTCAAACGGGAGGTTTCAGGCGGCGCGGCGCGGCGGGCCCTATGGTTTCAGGCGGTAGCTATCGCCCAGTTTTCCCGCTGCCTGCAGGTGTTTTCGCGCTCTCACCAGCTCAGCGATCTGCCGGATATGTCCCAGATCGTGCATGGTCCACTCATGCAGCATTTGTTGCAGGGTGATTTCGCCGGCCTCCTGGTGCCTCGCGCGGCGTTCACCGGCGCTTCGCGGCAAGGTCCGCAGATACTCCACGTTGCTCGCGCGCTGCTCTTCAAAATGGTCGAAGGCATCTTCCGCATTGGCATTGCGGTACAACTCCAGGTACATCTGCGCATCATCCGGCTCGAGCTCCGGCAGTTCCTCACTCACGAACCGGTCCACGCGGGTTCGATAGCAGTGGCCCTCGGAATGGGAAAGATGGGCGAGCACTTCCGCTACCGAAAAGCGGTCGGGCGCAGGCTTCCATTCGGTATCTTCGACCGACAGGTCGCAGATTAATCCGCGCAGGATCGCGGGGGTCGCTTCCAACTGGTCGAGGCAGTCTAATTCCAATTCTTGCGTCATGCGATTCATCCTACGATGTTGTCTCCGCCGTCTACATGCAGTAAGAGGCGATTAAACTCAGAGCCCCAGGAACTGTTTTCAGTCTCTTTTCCGGTTCTGTCGCATTATGAAGAAGACGGCCTGCGGTCGCTACAGCGACTGGAATCCGCTTTGACAGGGAGCGGTTTACGGCACGAGTGGAACTCTTGCCCTTCCCGTTCGCGCTGGATTTACGGCGGGAGAGGATGGGGAGAAGCCTTATTCGCATGCGTAGAACGACCGCCGGGGCTAAAGCCCATATCGATAATGCGATTTACGCGGCCCTGAAGGGCCGCTCTTCCACGGTTGCGCTAGCGTTCGCGAGTTTTCCCGCAACCTCTGGAACTTTTGCCCTTCCCGTTCGCGCTGGATTTACGGCGGGAGAGGATGGGGAGAAGCCTTATTCGCATGCGTAGAACGACCACCGGGGCTAAAGCCCATATCGATAATGCGATTTACGCGGCCCCTTCGGCGGGCCCAGGGCAGGCTCTGAAGGGCCGCTCTTCCACTTTATAAGAATCGGCTATTTCATTTTCTTGAATTCGTCGAAGGCGTCGAGGAAGCGGTCGATGTCCTGCTTGGACAGGTAATAGGGCGTTGAGAGGCGGAGCTTGTTTGGGTCGCCGCCTCGGATTCGGATTTTCTTTTCTTTCCAGAGCCAGTTTTCGAGTTCCATGCGCGGGACGGGTGGGACGTTGACCGTGGCGATGGCGCAGCGCATGGTTGGGTCGGGCGAGGTCCAGGATTCGGCGCCGCGCTTGATCATGGCTTCGAGGATGTAGTTGCCGAGCTGGCGATGGCGGCGCTCGATGCGGTCCATGCCGATGTCGCTGGCGAGTTTGAGGGAGGCGCGCAGACCCCAGAGGGCGGGAACGTTGGAGCTGCCGATGCGCTGGAAGCGCTCGGCGCGGAGTTTGGTGTCGTCCCAACCTTCGGTGGCGATGGTGTTCCAGAGGCGGTCGATGACCTCGTCGCGCACGTAGAGGAAGCCGGAACCTTTGGTGGCTTGCAGCCATTTGTGCGGGCTGGAGGAGTACATGTCACAGCCGAGATCGTGCAGGTTGAGGCGCATCATGCCGGGAACGTGAGCGCCGTCGACGGCGGAGAGAATGCCTTTGCTGCGGGCGAGGGCGCAGATTTCCTTGGCGGGGAGGACGACTCCTGTGACCGTCGTGATGTGGCTGAAGAAGATGACGCGGGTGCGGGGAGTGATGGCGTCGTTGAAAAGCTGGGTAATTTGGGCGGGATTCTGCGGAGGCTTGGGGAGGGTGATTTTTTTGACTACGATCCCGTAGCGCTTGGCGCGGAGGTCCCAGGGATGCTCGCCTCCGGGATGCTCCTGGTCGGTGATTAGGACCTCGTCGCCGGCTTTGAGGTCGACGCCGTTGGCGATGTAGCTGTTGGCCTCGGTGGCGTTACGGAGGAGGGCGATCTCATCGCGATGGCAGCCGACGAAGGCGGCGAGGGGATCGCGAAACTCGTTCCAGGCGGCGTAGCCCCAGATGGGATAGTCTTCCGGATCCTGCTGGTTCATCTTTTCGGTGGTTTCGTAGGCTTCAAAGATGGCACGGAGAACCGGGGCGGGGCTGGAGCCGACGGTACCGTTGTTGAGGTAGACCTCGTCGGCGGGGATGAGGAATTGCTTGCGGAGTTCGTGCCAGTAGGCGTCTTCATCTTTGTCGTAGAGCGAACGGTCGGGTAGCTGGGCGGGAAGGGAAGCGAGTTGCGCCCAGAGATTTCCGCGCCAGCCGAGAGTGGTGGCGGCGACGGAGGAGGCGAGCGAGGTCGAGAGAAAATTGCGGCGGTTGAGCATGGGGCTCCCTTCGCTGGTCAAACGGGACATGGTACACCAGCTATGAGCTTGGAGCTATGAGCTTCGAGCTTCGAGCTACGGGCCTCGAGCTATGAGCTATGAGCTTGAAGCTCATGGCTTCACGCTTCGCGTTCGGGCTTCGAGCGTTGTGGCTGACTTGCCGTGTTCGAGTGGGTGCGACTTTTGGGCTTCGTCTATTGCGTGTCGCAGGTCGCATATCGCAAATAGCGGGTAACTCTATGCTTGCTAGACGCGTCCAACTAGGAGGGAAATTCCGTATAGGCCCGAATTGCCATCGGGGGTATAATCGCTTCAAGCTTCGTCGCAACGGACGTGTTCCCCGCGGGGTGTGCAATGTCGTATCGTAAATCGCTGATCTCCCTGAGTTTAGTACTCCTGATGGCGGCGTTCGCGGCGGCCCAGGATCAGAGTTCGCCTAACTCCCAGACGCCATCGACGTCGGCCCCGGCTGCTTCGACACCGAGTCAAACGGCGGCCAAAGATCAAACGGCGGCCCAGACTTCTGCCCAGACACCTGCTCAGACGACAAAGGGCCAGACGAGCGCGAGCCAGCCGACAGCGCAGACGCCTGCTCCGCAGCCGACGAGCACGCCGGCTCAGACGGCTCCGGACTCAACGGATCAGTCGACTGCGCAGGATTCGCAGGACTCTTCAGATGCAAAAGCGTCGGATGCGAAAGGGTCGACGAATCCGCCGGTGACGCAAGAGGCCGATCCCAGCAAAGTGAAGCACACGGGCGGCGAAGATGACGTGGATGCGATTGGCAATCGCAAGATTGGCGGACGTGGGCTGGGCGATTGGTACTCGCTGGATACGGAGATCAAGATCGGCAAGCAGTATGCGATGCAGGTCGACAACAGCGTGAAGATGGTGCAGGACCCGGTCGTGAATGAGTACGTGAACCGGATTGGACAGAACCTGGTCCGCAATTCGGACGCGAAGGTGCCGTTCACGATTAAAGTGATCGACTCGGACGAGGTGAATGCGTTCGCGCTGCCGGGCGGGTTCTTTTATGTGAACTCGGGATTGATTCTGGCGGCGGATGAAGAGGCGGAGCTGGCGGGCGTGATGGCGCATGAGATTTCGCACGTTTGCGCGCGGCACGCGATGCGGCAGATGACTCGGGCGAACTGGGCGAACATTGGAACGATCCCGCTGATTTTTGTGGGCGGCGGAATTGGATACGCGGTGTATGAGGCGGCCGGGCTGGGATTGCCGCTGACGTTCATGAAGTTTCAACGCAACTTCGAGGCGGAGGCCGACTACCTGGGTGTGCAGTATATGTACAAGACCGGGTACGATCCGCAGGCGTTTGTGAGCTTCTTCGAAAAGATTCAGGCGAAGGAAAAGAAGAAGCCGGGGACGATCGCGAAGGCGTTCGCTTCGCATCCGCAGACGCCGGACCGGATTGAGGCGACGCAGAAAGAGATTGCGACGATTCTGCCGGCGAAGGCGCAGTACATCGTGTCGACCTCGGAGTTTGACGAAGTAAAGGCGCGGCTGGCGTCGATTGAGAACCGCCACAAGGTGCTGGATCAGAAAGACGAGAGCAAGCCGACGCTGCGGCGGACTTCGAATACGGATAAGTCGGGCGGGTCCACGAATGGGGACGACGATCGTCCGACGTTGAAACGGCGTCCGGATAGCGACGGCGGCGGAACGCAGAACTAAGAGAAAAGAAATTCAAAGACGAAGCGGCAGGCCGAGATGGCCTGCCGTTTTTGTTTTGCGGCGAGAAAGGTTGCAGGAAAAGAAACGGCGACTTGTGGCCTGTCGTGGTGAGTTCGTTACCGGTCTGCGGAATCCCTCAGGGGCTGAGGCCCGCGTCATTACATCTCTGGGCGGCACGACTGAAGTCGTGCCCTTCCCAAAGCAAGTAAACCGATACGCGCTCTAGTAACGATTGTTCTGCGACAGGCAGCCAGGAAACGGCGCTTACGAATTGGCGCTTACGACGCGCCCAGCTTACGAGCCGCGCGCTTACGAGCCAGCGGCTACGGATTTGACGTTGATGGTGGTGCCGTCGACTTCGCCGGTCACCTTGGCTTTTGCTCCGGCGAGTTTGTCGAGTTTATCGAGCTCAGCCTGATCGGATGTGGCCAAGGTATAGACTTTGTCGCCGACCACGAGAGCATAGTTCGAACCATGTTTTACGCAGGCTCGGGTGCAATCGGCGGCTGCGCCGGGCATCTGGTGTTTGGCGCCGCACATGGCATCGCTGACCTCGCCGGTGAAGGTTTTGGTTTTGTTGGCGGCGAAGGACGGCAGGGTGGCGATTCCGAGCGCTAATACGGCGGTCGCGATTCGGTTGAACTTCATGGGGGATTTCTCCTTGATGATGCTAGTCTACTGCTCTTTTACTGGTCTTTTCTGATCTTTGTTACTGTTCTTCGTTATTGCTCTTTGTTATTGCTCTTTGAAGTGGATGGTGACGTCCACCACTTTGTCCTTCTTCGAAAGCTCCTCGTTCACGCTTACCGAATAACGCAGGCCGCGGGGCAGGAGGCGCGGCGCGTCGTCGAGAAACTGGCGGGTGTATTCGGCGTTGTAGGGCTGGCCCTCGCGGAGGGTCCAGGCTTCGCGCAGACGATCTTTGGAGGGCGTATCGACGCCGATGATTTCGAGTTCGCCCATGCGGTAGAGATCGCCTTCGGTGATGTTCATGGTGTATTGCACGGTGCTCTTATCGTCGTCGAGCTGCGCGACCGGCTTGATCTCGGCTTTCATGTAGCCGCGGCTCTGGTAGAGGCGAGTCAGGTTCTCGGTATCGCTCACGATGCGAACGGCGTCGGCGGGATGGCCGACGGTGAGATGAAAGAGATGAGAGGCTTCGTCGGTGGAGACGGCTGAGTTTCCTTTCCACGTGATGGCGGAGACCGAATAGACCTTACCGGGCGTAACGGGGACGATGGCTTCGACTTCGACATCGGTGGAGTTTGGCTCGTCGTCTTTTTCGTTGCTTGCCTTGGCGTCGCTTGTTTTGGTGTTGTCCGCTTTTGCGGCAGCTGGGTTGGCGGCGTTGGCTGCGTCGGTGGGCTTGGCGCCGGGACCGCTGACGACGCGTGCATCGGACGCGCCAAACGCTGCCTTCAGATAGCCACGCTCGAGGTAAAGGGGAAGCAGGTCGAAGTGCGCGACGGTCTCTATCCTGGAGCGGGAATAATCGGCGTCGAATAACTGGTGCGCGGCTCTTTCGAGGGGCGCGATTTCGCCGGATTGGGCTCCAGGAAACTCGACGTTGCGGATGCGGATGGAAACTTCCTCAACGCGATAGACGATTCCGGTCAGGACGTCGCCGCCGGGAGCCGACTCACGAAGATAGTCGACGCGCCCGCGCAGGTTCCGTTCGCTGAGCAGAGCTTGCAACGATTCGGTCACTCGATCGGCCAACCGGCCCGAATCGGGCAGGAGCGAATCCTTGAACAAGGGCACGCGCTGCTCGAGGATGGAGTGCAGTTCGGCGTCGGTGAACCAGACGAAATTGTCGAAGCGCGCCGGCAGCAGCCTTACTTTGTCGTTGTCAACGAGGCGAAATTCGACTTTGACGCCGGCATCAGAATAAGAAAACGAGTACTCGACGCTTGAAAACAGGCCGGACCTGCCGAGACGCTCGGCGGCCTCTTTGAAATCGCCGTCGGCGGCGTCCTGGCCGAGTTGTAAGCCGCTCGCGCCCAGAATCTCTTTTTCGGAGTAGCGCGTCGTTCCCGAGGCTTTAACAGAGACGAGTTTGTTGGGACTGGCGGACGATGCAGCAGGCTTGCGGGAGACGTGTTTTTGGGCTGACGCGTTCGAAGCGAGAATAAGGCACAAAGCCACCAGCAGAGTCAGCAGCCCCGGCTTGTGAGACAAACAGTTCATCGCGAGCGGGCGGGCGCGGGCGCGGCGGTGGGCCCGACGTTATGTTGATGGAGGGCGATGTCCATAAAGGCGCGGGCGGCACGGCTGAGTGATTTGTCTTTGCGAAAAACCAAGGCGAGGTCGCGGAGGATTCTCACATCCGCGAGGTTGAGCGCAACCAACGCTTTGGCGCGAATATCCTCCTGAATGTTCGAACGAGCAATGAAACCGATGCCGACGCCGGCAGCGACGAAGCGTTTCAGAAGTTCACTCGAGTCGAGCTCCATGGCGAGGTGGGGCTTCACGTGATGGTCGTAGAAGAGCACGTCCAGCGCGTCGCGGGTGTGTCCGAGCTTGGGCAGCACGAGCGGATACGCGGCGATTTCAGCGACGGTCACCGACTTCTTGTGAGCGAGCGGATGCTTGGGAGCGGTGATGGCGACGAGATGATCGCGATGGATCATCTGGGCTTCAAGGCGATTGTCGGTGACGGGCAGTGAGACGAAGCCGAAGTCGACCGCGTTTTCAAGAATCGAATCGAGAATTTTTGCATAATCGGAGCGCTTGATGCTGACGGAGACGTTCGGATAGTCGCGTTTGAACTGGGCGAAGACTTCGGGGAGGATGTGCAGGCAGGTGCCTTCGTTGGCGCCGACGACGATTTCGCCACGCGGGACACGTTCGGTCTCAGCGATTTCAGTGAGGATTATCTTGCGGCCCTCGATCGTATCCTCGGCGTACTTGAAGAAGAGCTTGCCGGCGGCGGTGACGGAGACGCGTCCCCCGGAACGATCGAGCAGGCGCGCGCCGACCTCTTCTTCGAGGGCGCGGATTTGGGAAGACACGGCGGGCTGCGTACGGAAACGCTTCTCGGCCGCACGAGAGAAGCTGGAGAGGCGCGCCACTTCCAGGAAAATTTCGAGCTGGTCGAAATCCATGATGGATTGATCCCTCACACTATAGCGAGGTCGCGGGGATCATTCAATCTCGGGCGGGGGGTAAGAAATCGAGGGTAGCTCTGCTATTTCTTTCTGCCATTGAGCGACCCGCTGAGGCACCGTCGTATAGAATGCCTATCCAATTATGACCAGGCGGTTTTTCCTTGTCTTTCTCACACTCGCACTTGCGCTCGCTCTTGGCCTGCCGCTTGGGGCACAAACGGTCAGCGCCGAAGCCCGCAAGATTCAAGACTCGGCCATCGTCATTGACACGCATGCCGATACGCCGCAGCGCTTTCTCGACGAAAATTTCGATATCGGGTCGACTGATCCCAACGACCATGGCCACATCAGTCTCGACAAGGCGAAGGCCGGAAATCTAGGCGCGGAGTTCTTCTCCATCTGGGTCGAGCCCGAAACCAACCAGGGCCACTTCGCCCGGCATACGCTCGATCTCATCGACTCGGTTTATGAGCAGGCGGCGCGCCATCCCGATCGCATGATGATGGCCTTCAGCGTCGCGGATATCGAGCGCGCGCACCGTGAGCGCAAACTCGCCGCGCTCATGGGCATTGAAGGTGGACACTCGATCGAAAACGACATTCACCTGCTGCGCGACTATTACCGGCTCGGCGTGCGATACATGACTTTGAGCTGGTCGAATACCAATGAGTTTGCCGATTCCTCCGGCGACATCAACAAACCGGGCGTCGAGCACCACAACGGTCTGACGGAAGGGGGCAAGCAGATCGTGCTTGAGATGAATCGACTGGGCATGCTGGTTGATATCTCGCACGTATCAGACAAGACTTTCTGGGACACGATTGCCGTCACCAAGGCTCCGGTGATCGCGTCGCATTCGTCGGCGCGGGCGCTCTCCAATCATGCCCGGAACATGACCGATGACATGCTGCGCGCGGTGGCTAAAAACGGCGGCGTGGTCGACGTGAATTTTTATAGCGCGTTTGTGGACGAGAACTATCGCAAAGCGTCCGAGGCGCAGGTGGGCGCGCGGGCAGCGGCCGAGAAGGAATATACCGATAAGCTCAAGGCCGAAGGGAAGACGCCGACCTATCTCGATCTCGATCGCATCGACCGCGAATGGGCGGCCAGGATACTGCGGCCGCCCCTCAGTTCGCTGATCGATCACATCGACCATATCGCCAAGGTCGCGGGCGTTGACCACGTCGGCCTGGGTTCGGATTTCGACGGCGTCAGCGGCGCCACGCCGCAGGGAATCGATTCGGCTGCCGACCTGCCGAAGATCACGCAGGCGTTGCTTGACCGGGGCTACAGCGCGAATGACATCCGCAAGATTCTTGGCGGCAACGTGCTGCGGGTGTTTGCGGAATGCGAGCGGGTGAGCCGCGAGATGCAGTCCGGTAAGAAATAAGCTGGCGGCGTCGGGACGAATGGCGCGCCCGGTACATCATCCTGGCGCGACGATTGTCGTACAATTAAAACCGAAAATTTCTCACAGGAGTTTCAATGCGAAATTTATTTTCTGTGCTGCTTCTGCTTGTGTGCGTATCCTCGTTTTGTCTCGCGCAATCTTCCGCCCCCGCCAAGCCTGCCGCGTCGACCGATCCCACGGCGATCATCCACACCACGGTGGGCGATCTGCATTGCACGCTATTTCCGAAGATAGCGCCGCTCGGGGTCGCGAACTTTATTGGACTCGCCAACGGCACCAAGGACTGGACCAGTCCGATCGGGCACGTTAAGAAGCACGGCGTCCCGCTGTACGATGGCACGATCTTCCATCGTGTAATTCCCGAGTTCATGATTCAGGGCGGCGATCCGCAGGGCACCGGCGAGGGCGACCCCGGCTACAAATTCAAGAACGAGACGAGCTCCACCGTCACATTCGACCGTCCGGGGCGTCTCGCGTACGCCAATGCCGGACCCGACACGAACGGCTCGCAGTTCTTCATCACCGAAGTTCCCACCCCGAGCTTGAACGGCGGCTATACCCTTTTCGGGCAGTGCGATGAGGCTGCGGTCGAACTGGTCAAGAAGATTGCCCGCATGGATCGGGATCCGCGCAACGATATGCCGTTCAAACCGGTGAAGATCACGCACATTGAAATCAAACAGGCTGGAACCATGGCGGCGAAACCGGCATCCAAACCCGCGGCCAAGAAGACGGGTGGAACGTAGGACGAAATAAACAGGACGAAATAAATTTGTGAGCAAGCTGCCCGGTGGCGCAGATTCTTGAGGGCAGGGAGCATTCCACGGCGGCGAATCGCTGAAACAAGCATCGCCGACGTAAGCATCGCCGAAATCATCGGCGCCGAAAAAATCAAGGAGACTTATGACTCGTACCCCGGGCACCTATGCCGTATTTGAAACCAGCGAAGGCACCATCGTCTGCCGCCTTTTTGAAAAAGACGCGCCGAAGACGGTGGCTAACTTTACCGAACTCGCCGAGGGCAAGCGCGAGTGGACGCATCCGACCACCCGCAAGAAGTCGAAAGACCCGCTCTATCACGGAACAATTTTCCATCGCGTGATTCCCGACTTCATGATTCAGGGCGGCGATCCGCAAGGCACCGGCATGGGCGGGCCAGGCTACCAGTTTGAGGATGAGACCAAAGGCTCGCCGCATCGTTTCGACAAGCCGGGCAAACTTGCCATGGCCAATGCCGGCCCGAACACCAACGGCTCGCAGTTTTTCATTACGGTGGCGAATACCGAATGGCTGACGGGCAAGCACACGATTTTCGGCGAGGTGGTGGAAGGCTATGACGTCGTGGAAAAGATCTCGAAAGCGCCGCGCGGACGGCAAGACCGGCCGAATAAGGAAGTAAAGGTAAACTCTGTGAAGATCGAGCGCTAACCGCGCGTCGGGAGGAGACGCGGCTGGCCGCGTCTCTTGCCCGCGCCGGACCATACACGTCACGCACCGGACACGCTGCCCCGGATCACGGCCGCAATGTGATGCGGCTCACACTGCGCGGTGATAATACCCGTCGAACTTCCTCCCCACCCTTCATTATCTTTATAATCATTTTTAATCCCGAACATTTCTGGAGGCTGTCGGCATGACGCAGTTCAACGGAGTTCCGGTTCCATCGCAGGGCCAAAAGATCGAATACAGCAATGGCAAGTATCGCGTGCCCGACCGCCCCATTATTCCGTTCATCGAGGGCGATGGCACGGGGCGCGACATCTGGAAGGCCTCCGTGCGTGTGTTCGATGCCGCCGTGGAAAAGGCTTATGAAGGCAAGCGTGCAGTCGCCTGGTATGAAGTTTTCGCGGGCGAAAAAGCCAAGGCGAAGTTCCAGAACTGGCTGCCCGATGACACCATCAGCGCTATCCGCGAGTTTCGCGTCGCCATTAAAGGACCGCTGACCACGCCCGTCGGCGGCGGCATTCGCTCGCTGAACGTCGCGCTGCGGCAGATTCTTGACCTCTACGCGTGCGTGCGCCCGGTCAAGTATTACCAGGGAGTGCCTTCGCCGGTGAAGCATCCCGAGCGCATGAACCTGGTGATTTTCCGCGAGAACACGGAAGACGTTTATGCCGGCATCGAGTGGGAAGAAGGCACAGCCGACTGTGCGCGCCTGATCGAATTCCTGAACAAAGACATGCTTAAGGGCGGCAAGAAGCAGGTTCGCCTAGATTCAGGCGTTGGCATCAAGCCGATTTCTATCACCGGAACCAAGCGGCTGGTGCGGATGGCCATCGAGCACGCGCTCGAAAATAATCTCAAGTCGGTAACGCTGGTGCATAAGGGCAACATTCAGAAATTTACCGAGGGCGCATTCCGCAAGTGGGGATACGAGATTGCGACCGACGAGTTCCGCAGCCAAGTCGTCACCGAGCGCGAGAGCTGGATCATCGACAACAAGGACAGGAATCCGGCGCTTACGGTGGAGCAGAACGCTAATCTGATTGAGCCGGGGCTGGAGTTCGCGCCGCCCGAGTTCCGCCAGTCGATCGAGAAAGAAGTGAAAGACTGCCTCGACTCGATTTACGCGACGCACGGCAAGGGCGCGTGGAAGAAGAAGCTGCTCATTAACGACCGGATCGCCGACTCGATCTTCCAGCAGGTGGTAACGCGCGCCGACGAATATACCGTGCTGGCTACGCCGAACCTGAACGGCGACTATATTTCTGACGCATGCGCCGCGCAGGTCGGCGGGCTCGGGATCGCTCCGGGCGCCAATATCGGTGACGGCTATGCGATCTTCGAGGCTACGCACGGCACCGCGCCCAAGTATGCCGACAAGGACGTCATCAATCCTGGCTCGGTGATTCTGTCGGGCGTGATGATGTTCCGCTTCCTCGGCTGGACCGAGGCGGCCGATTTGATCGAGCAAAGCATCGAGCGCACCATCCAGCAGAAGAAAGTGACGTATGATTTCGAGCGCATGCTGGAAGGCGCGACCAAAGTGAAGACCAGCGAATTTGCGACCTGCATGATCGAGAATATGCAGGTTCCGGTCGGGGCACGCTAGAGGTCACTTCGTTTCCTCCGTGGTTATAGGTTTTGATTTTTTCGTGTGAAAGGACCCTTCATGCGCAATAAAGTAACGATCGTCGGCTCCGGCAATGTCGGAGCTACCGCCGCCCACTGGATCGCCTCGAAAGAACTCGCCGATGTCGTTCTGATCGACATCGTCGAAGGCGTTCCGCAAGGCAAAGGCCTCGACCTGCTCGAAGCCATGCCCATTGAAAAACGCGACTCCTACATTAAAGGTACCAATGACTACGCCGACACCGCGAACTCCGACATCGTTGTCATCACGGCCGGCATTCCGCGCAAGCCCGGCATGAGCCGCGACGACCTGCTCAACACCAACTACAGGATTATGAGCGACGTGGTGGGCAAAGTGGTGCAGCACTCGCCGAACTGCATCCTCATCATCGTTTCGAACCCGCTGGACGCGATGGCGCAGGCCGCTTACAAGCTCAGCAAATTTCCGCGTGAGCGCGTGATCGGCATGGCAGGTGTGCTGGATTCCGCGCGCTTCCGCGCCTTCATCGCCGACGAACTTAAAGTCAGCGTTGAGAATGTGAATGCCTTCGTGCTTGGCGGACACGGCGACACCATGGTGCCGCTGCCTCGCTATTCGACGGTCGCGGGGATTCCGATCACCGAGTTGATCCCGAAAGATCGCCTTGACGCGCTCGTGCAGCGTACGCGCGACGGTGGCGCTGAGATTGTGAAGTATCTGAAGACCGGTTCGGCCTATTACGCGCCGTCGGCTGCGGCTACCGAGATGGTCGAAGCCATTCTCAAGGATAAGAAAAAGATTCTTCCCTGCGCAGCGTATCTCACCGGCGAATACGGCATCAATGGCCTGTACGTGGGCGTGCCGGTGAAGCTGGGCTCCAAGGGAATCGAGCAGATCATCGAGATCAAACTGACTGCCGACGAGAAAGCCGGACTGGACAAGAGCGCCGCAGCTGTGAAAGAACTGTGCGCGGTAATCAACGTCTAGCGCTGGTCGAGTTGACAATGAAGAAGCCCACCCGATTTTCGAGTGGGCTTCTTTGTTGAAGGTTCAACGTTGACGTTTCAAACCACTTTTGCGTACGCGCTTTTATTTCCCTCCCATACCTTTGTCGCTGCCAACGCCGGTGCAAAAGTCCCAGCCCGTCCCGGCGCTGTAGCCGCTATATGGACCGCAATAGCCGGACGTAATATCGTTGAAATCCGCAGTCGTCTTGAGATTTCCGTAAATGGCCACCAGTTCGGCATTGGAAGAGGTATAAAACCTGCCGGCCAGATTGAGGATTCCCGCGAGCGACGGCGAGGCTACGCTGGTCCCGCCCACGATGTTCCAGCCACCGACATTCGAGTCGTAGATCCAAACGCCGGTCACCGGATTGGCATCGAATGACAGGTCGGGCACGCCGCGATACGATCCCACGGCGGTGGAAACGGAGTTCTGGAAAACGGGCCGCGCCTCGATCGCGCTGATGCCTCCGCCCGCGGCGTCCCAGGGCACTTCGCCGAGGAAGGCGCCGGTCGCCGGATTCCGGCGCACGGTGGTCCCGCCAGCCGCTACGACGTTAGGCGAGGTGCTCGGCCAACTCGTGCCGGGGTTGTCGCCGCTCGAAGCCAGAAAAACCACGCCCGCTTTCACAAAATGCGAGTCGTAGCTCGTCTCGCCGCTGAACTCGCTGCCTCCCCAGCTGTTAGAAACCTCGCCACCGCCCGCGGCGGCGACCATCTGGCTGGCCACGTCCTCGGCCTTCATCAGGTCCGCGAAGCTGTTCGATGCCGCCTCTACCAGCACGATCTTCGCGCTGGGCGCCATGGCATGCGCCCATTGCACGTCCAGAGATTCTTCAAACTCCCATCCCATGTCATAGGCCGGTTTACTGCCGCTCGCGTAAACGACCTGGAAGTTCGCCGCGGGCAATCCGAATTGCGCCGAGAATTTTGCCAGATCGCTCGCCGCATTTGGAGCGTCGTACGCGTCGACTAACGCGATCATGCGCGCGCCGCCGCTCGGCACACGCGTTACCTGGTTCGGATTGCATCCCGTGACCGCCGTCACTAACCCATACACGCACGCCAGCGATGCCGGAGTCTCATAGGCATATCCGGCATAGGGCGGGCCAATGGCCTGTTCGTTGCGCGGCGCCTCGGCCGGCAAAAAGACCTGAATGTTCGTGTGCGCGGAACTGCCGATCTGATCCGCCCGTTCCATGCTCGAATCCGGGATGAAGACCTTGCCCCCTGCCCGCTGCGATTGCGCCGTGGCGAGCATTGTGCACGTGAGTAATGTGGCTAGAGTTACGACCAGAAACAACTTCAACTTCATGAATGAGTCCTCGCAGTATGTCCGTCTTCAACCAAATCTGAAGCGGACTGCGCTCATTCTGAGGGCAGGCTTCGGAACCGGCAAGATCACCGGCGATGCTATCGCGAGTTACTTTGAAGCGAAGAAAAGCGAGGATTTCCTAAAGAAAACTGAGGATGGTGCGGAGGTCCTGCAGGAGAGGCTCGTATCTTTGCTGGGAAATGATCGCTGGATATCGAAACTCGATGTCTAGATCGGACGAGCTGCCGCTGCGCGGAGTCATCCGAGCAAACACATTTGATGATGCGGCAGGGCGGCGAATGTTAATGAGATCAAGGTGAACGCGATTGATGTTAGATCGATCGACTTTACGTCAATGAATAGTGAGGGTCAGTTGGAGGCAGCAATGGTGTCAGGGATGGCCTGCTCATGCACCGGCAGCAGAGTCTGCGTCTGACGCCAGTCTTCATAGCGGTCGGAGACCATGATGTGGAAGCACCAGTGGCGGCGCTCCTCTTCGGGCTCGACCAGGCCGAGCGCGCGCAGGTAGAAGAGATAAGACTCCATAAAGCGGATTTGCTGCGCCGTCATGCCGCGGCGTTGCAGGTCGACCGTAATGCCGGCGAGGTGCGAGGAAGCGGTTTCGCCTTCGGCGGGCGCGGCATTGCGATTCCGGCGGCGGAGTTTCTTCTGGACCTTGACGGTGCGCACCGCGGAGTTCAACTGAATCTGTTCGTGGAAGCGGTTGTAATAGACCTCGGAGAGATCATTGACGAAATCGCGCGCCCAAACCCGGCTATAGCGCCGCGAAGGATCGAGGCTGGGCTCGATGCGGAGCGACTCGCTGGGGATAATCGGAACCAGATCGCCCGACTCCTTCAGTTGCTCAAGTTGCGCATCGTCGTAGATGCGCGGAAGTTGGAGGCGGTCGATCTCTTCATTCTGGAGGAGCAGGGAATCATGCGACGGACGGAAGAGCGGGTTCCAGAGAATGCGGCGAATGTGATGCAAGGGGTGATGCGAATGCCCGACCCGGTGGTGCGCGTTGACGCTGTGGAGGGCGAAAGCCGTTCCGCTCGCACAGGCCAGAAGAGCGAGGAGTAATGTCCACCGAATTGAAGTACGCGTCCCTTGGGTCATGGGCCTCAGCGTAGGGTCATCCCCTATTTTTGTTAGAGGAAGATGAATTGTAACCTAGCTGTCAAGAACTTCGGCTAAACAATCAACGCAAATGCCATTACGGAAGAGAGTTACGAAGTAACCAGATGCCTGGGTACCAGGCTCTGGGCTTGGGTTTTGGGCCTTTCGGACGTAGCCCTTCGGGGCCCTGCCTGATCCAGGCCTCGATCACATCAGCAAGAGATCCCTTACGTCGATCGGGATGACCGCGGGTGGCTCAGACGCCACGCAAACGCGGTCATTTCCTGAACAGATCGCCGATTGCCTGCTTCATCACCTGGCCGCCGACCTCGGAGATGGACTTGGTCAGCGGAATATCTTTCGGGCAAATCTCCACACAGTTTTGGGCATAGCCGCATTCTTGGATGCCGCCGTCGCCCATGAGGGCTGCCAGACGCTCGCGCTTGAGCTCAGCGCCGGTGGGGTGTGTATTGAATAGCCGCACCTGCGAGATGGTGGCTGCGCCAACGAAGCCGGTTGACTCGGTGAATTGCGGGCAGGCCTCCATGCAGCAGCAGCAGGAGATGCAGCGCGAGAGCGGGTAGGCGGCTTCCTGCATTTCAGCCGACTGGCGCGGGCCCGGGCCGAGGTCGTAGGTGCCATCGACGGGCACCCAGGCCTTGACCTTTTTCAGGTTCTCGAAGATGACGCTGCGGTCGACGGCGAGATCGCGCACGACCGGGAACTTCGAAAAGGGCTCGAGCTTGATCGGCTTATCGAGATGATCGAGCAGCGCCGAGCAGGCCATGCGGGCCTTGCCATTGATAATCATGGCGCAGGAGCCGCAGACCTCTTCGAGGCAATTCGAGTCATAGGTGACGGGCGTGGTTTGCTTGCCGTCGCGCGTGACCGGATTGGCGGCGATGTCCATGAGCGCCGACGTGACGTTCATGTTAGGACGGTAGTTGATTTCGAACTCCTCCCAGGTCGCAGGAGCGTCGGGGGTGAGTTGGCGTTTGATCTTGATGATTACGGTTTTATTGTTAGCCATGTTATTTGCATGCCTTGATATGCGGTTCTGGGGAACGTTCCTGCGGCGCGAGTGGAACTTGTGCCCTTCCCAATTCCCAATTTCCCGAAACGAAAACGCGTCGTAAGAAAAACAACCAGGGAAGGGCACGAGTTCCACTCGTGCCGATATACGCTGAGGGGGATGACTCGGCTTTAGCCGCTGAGGTCGCTCTTGAAGCCTTCACGACTTTTTTCTCCTCCCGGAACGTACTTCGTAACGTTAACAACCTGGAATTACAGACGATTCTTTCAGGTCGAAAACTATGCCCGGCTATTTCTCAAAACACTGGCCGAAGCCATTCTCTTTCACGTGTATCCGGTCGCGCAGCGCGATTAACGCCCGCAAGCTCTCAAGGCGGATTCGCGCCCGGAATCTCACGCATCGACTGCATCGAATTCCGGACTGACGGTCGGGACCTCGTTCATCACAAGAACTATATTCATCAGAATCCTGTTGTTGCCCGGCTCGTCGCCACTCCCTCCGAGTATCGTTATTGCTCCGCCTTTCCGGGATTCAAACTAGACCCGTGGCCCCCAGCGGCTAAAGCCGCCGTTATTGGGGATGCTGAAATCGGCACGAGTGGAACTCGTGCCCTTCCCGATTCTTGATCCTTGGATGGCCATTTGATCTTGATGATTACGGTTTTATTGTTAGCCATTAGCTTCTAGCCTTTAGCTCCTAGCTCGTTGCTTCAATGCTCGATCGAGCCACACAATTAGCGTAAACGCCCATACGGGCAAGAGGAACCATCCAAAGTCATTGTGGTGAATAATCATCCGAACGGCCGTAGCGATCCAAATCGCCGAGACCGAAACCCACAGTGCAAGATACCTGCCAGACAAGCGTTCGTTATTTGGCGACTCGAACATCTGAACAATCTCAGTACTTCCTCGGGCGCGGCGGAATTAGCTTTGCGTCCACCGGCTCGAATTCAAACTTTGGTTCGTCTGCGTCGGGGGCGAAACTGGCTTTCGTTGTCTTCATCCAGTTTGCGTCGTCGCGTTCGGGGAAATCCGGTTTGTAGTGCGAGCCGCGAGACTCGTCGCGCATGGCGGCTCCCTGCGCGATTACGCGCGAGAGTTGCAGCATGTTGTAAAGCTGGCGGGCAAACGCCACCGTTGTGTTTGCCCATTGCGTGCGGTCGCTCAGGTTGATGTTCTGGAAGCGCTCCAACAGTTCGACTACTTTCGCGTCTGCCTCCTTGCACTTCTTGTTGTAGCGGATGACCGTGCAGTTCGCAGTCATCACTTCGCCCAGTTCGCGCCAGATAAGGAACGGATTCTCTTTGCCGTCGGCTGTCATCAGGCCGTTGTTGATTTCCTGCTGGCGCTTGCGCTCGGCGTCGAAGTGTCCGTTGGACGGGGCAGCTTGCAGATTCTTGGCATACTGCACTGCCGCCGGGCCGGAGACGAATCCGCCATAGATACACGAGACCAGCGAATTCGCGCCCAGCCGATTCGCGCCGTGATACTGATACTCGGCCTCGCCCGCCGCGAAAATTCCGGGGACGTTGGTGGCTTGCTTGTAATCAACCCAGAGACCGCCCATGGTGTAGTGCATGCCGGGGAAAATTTTCATGGGCACGTCGCGCGGGTCGTCACCGACGAACTTCTCGTAGATTTCGAGGATGCCTTCGAGTTTGCGGTCAAGGATCTTGCGATCGATGTGGGTCAGGTCGAGATAGACCATCGGCTTGTTGTCGATGCCGAGATGCTCTTCGAAGACGACTTTGAAGATGGCGCGGGTCGCCACGTCGCGTGGGACGAGGTTGCCGTACTTCGGATACCACTCTTCCAGGAAGTACCAGCGTTCTTTCTCAGGAATCGATTTCGGGTCGCGCTTATCACCTTGCGTGCGGGGAACCCAGACGCGGCCACCTTCGCCGCGGGCCGATTCCGACATCAGGCGGAGCTTGTCCTCGCCGGGAATCGACGTCGGATGCACCTGAATGAACTCGCCGTTGGCGTAGTAGCAACCCTGCTGATAGAGCGCCGATTGCGCTGATCCGGTGCAGACCACGGAGTTCGTCGACTTGCCGAAGATGGCGCCGATGCCGCCGGTGGCGATGATGATGGCGTCGGCAGGGAAGGTCCTGATCTCCATGGTGCGCAGATCCATGGCGCAGATGCCGCGGCAGGTGCGGGTTCCATCGAGCACGGCTGACAGGAACTCCCAGTGTTCGTACTTCTTTACTTTTCCTTCGGATTCGTAGCGGCGGACCTGCTCGTCGAGCGCGTAGAGGAGTTGCTGGCCGGTGGTGGCGCCAGCGAACGCGGTGCGATTGTATAAAGTGCCGCCGAAGCGGCGGAAATCGAGCAAGCCCTCGGGAGTGCGATTGAAGGGCACGCCCATGCGGTCGAGGAGGTCGATAATGCCGGGCGCGGCGTCGCACATGTCTTTGACGGGCGGCTGGTTGGCGAGGAAGTCGCCGCCATAGATGGTGTCGTCGAAATGCTTGTAGGTGGAATCGCCTTCGCCCTTGAGGTTTTTGGCCGCGTTGATTCCGCCCTGCGCGCACACCGAGTGCGAACGCTTTACGGGGACGATTGAGAAGAGATCGACCTCGCCGCCCATTTCGGCGATCTTGATGACGGCGGCCAGGCCCGCCAGGCCTCCGCCTACCACGATGATTTTTGGAGCTGCCATCTGTATTAGTCCGATCTGAGCTGGTTCAGGAAGCTCAAATTCTTTGCTAGATCAAGTTTTCGTCAGCGGCTAAAGCCGGTGATCAAAATACAATCCTTATCGCAGCGCTAAAGCGCTGCGCCACCCAAAAACTCTGTGCACCCAAAGACTCTTTGCTGCCAAAGACTCTTTGTTCCCAAAAACTCTTCGTTCCCAAAAACTCTTTGGTTTCCAAAAATTCTTTGCCGCCAAAAACTGTTTGCTGCCAAAAGCTACACAACATCTGTCCACGCGAGAGCGCTTTGCGCTCTCACTTCATCATCACAATGTTTTCTGACGAAGTGGAATCGAGCGGATGATAGGGATGGCTCAAAAATCCGTACATGCTGGCCGCGCCCAAGCCGATCAATCCGAGCGCCAGCAGCAGGCATAGATAACCGAGCCGCCGCCGCGCGATTTCGCCAGTCGTGATGCCCCACTTCGCGCAGAACAGCCAGATCCCATAAGCGAAGTGCCAGGACGCGGCCACGATCGCAATCGCATAAAAGGCGATCATCCATGGATGCTGGAATTCGCCCTGCACCTTGGAAAACGACGCCATCGGATTCGAGGGCAGGTGCACGCCGGTGAAGCGCAAATAATATGTGTGCTGGACGATGTAGATGAAGGCGATGATGCCGGTCCAGCGCTGCGAAGTGTAGAACCAGTTGCCCTCCCAGGGATAGGCGCTGATATTGGAGTCACCGCGCCACCAGATCCAGATGCCGTAGAGCCCGTGGTAGAGGATGGGAATCCAGATGAAGAAAATTTCCAGCGCGAGGACGAAGGGCAGGCTGTTCAGGAAGGCGACCTGCTTGCCGTAGGCCTCGGGTCCGTGGAAGGCCTCGAAGTTCGAGATGAAGTGCTCGAGCAGAAACGCTCCGATGGGCACGATGCCGGAGAGCGAATGCAGACGGCGCAGCAAAAATGAATTGCCTTCGCCGGCGCGCAAGGGAGCGACTCCAGGCTTAATGACGGGAGCAACGGAATTGGCTGCGGAAGCCACGATGACAGCTCCTTACGAGAACGGAGATGAAAACTTTCTATTATCGGCGCGCGAGCGAGTGCGCGTCAAGAAACTGGAAAGACAGTAAGTTAGAGGAATTGAAAACAACAGGATGTGACGGGGCTCACAGAGGAGTGTTTTTGTTGATCCCCTTCAGGGGTGTTCCGCCTCATGCCACTCCAGAAACCTGCGAAAGGCCGCGCCGCGATGGCTGTAGCGGGACTTTTCTTCCGCCGAAAGCTCGGCGAAGGTTCTGCCAATGCTCGGGAAATAGAAAAGGGGATCGTACCCGAAGCCGTTTTTTCCACGCGGCGCATTGAGAATGACGCCCTCAGCCGTGCCGCGAAACGAGGCCAGCGTGCGTCCGTCGCGCGCGGCCGCCAGCACGCAGACAAATTGCGCGGTACGTTTTTCTGCCGGAAGGCCCCCCAGTTCGCGCAACACGCGGGCATTGTTGGCCTCGTCGTCGGTATTGCTGTCTGCGGCATGAGGCTCTTTATTCAGGAGATCAGGCGCGGCGTAACGCGCGGAGTGCACGCCCGGCGCGCCGCCGAGCGCGTCCACCTCCAGCCCGGAGTCATCCGCCAGCACCACTTTGCCGGGTGCGGCCCGGCTGTATTCTTCGGCTTTCTTGCGCGCATTCGCCTCGAAGGTCTCGCCGTCCTCGACTACGGGGGGCAGGGAAGCGAAGCCCGGAATGCCCTCGATGGCAACACCATGCAGAGCGGCAGCGCCGGCGAAGTCGCGGAGCTTGCCGGGGTTCGACGTTGCGACGAGCACGGTGCACCGCTCTATGGGGCTTTCCGTCATGCGGCTTCCTCCGAGTCGTTGGGCAGTTGCGCCGCACTGCGGGTCGCCAAGAACGCAAACGCAAAAATGGCGGCGCTCAAGAGCGATACGATATCGCCGGCCAGCCGGTCGGGCGTGCGAGAAAAGCGAATCTCAACATCACTCGCGCCCGCCATCACGGGCACGATCATCAATCCCGTTACATCGGAGGATTGCGTGATCACGCTCCGCCCATTCACCGTCACTCTCCACGCGGGATAGTTGAACAGGCGCATCGTTAAATCGCGCGCAGTACTCGACTGCAGCGTGAAGTGCTTTTCGGTCGCGGTCCACGCCAGCATCTGAACTTTGATGGCCGCCCCGCCGGCATCGCTTATCTGCGGCAGATCTTTATTTAACTCGTAGGGATCGTCCCCCGCGGGGACGTATTCATCGGTGCCGTCGTAGCCCGTGCCGTCGTCGATGGCATCGCCCATCTCCTGAATATCGGCTGCCTGATCCCACCAGGGCGGCTGAATGCGATGTCCCGCCCACAGAAGCATGGCCAGCAGCAGCGTGCACGAGACCACTCGCGGGATCCAACTGCGGACGGCCGAACCCGAACGCAAGCGCATGGTGGCCGCAGTCAGGAGCAGAGCCAGCGGCGCATTGAGACACAATAACCAGCGGAAGGGAAGCTGCACGAAACGAAACTTCGGCAGGTGCTCCCAGAGAAGATTGCTGACCGGAAGCATGGCGAGGGCGCAAGCTGCTCCCCACGCCGCCAGCAGAAACCATCCATTGCGATCGAAGTGCGCCGGCATCCGATCCGGGCCGATCGCGTTTGCTCCGGACGAGCCCTACGCAGGACTCGTCAGGCTAACCCACGCGGCGAAGGCGAAGGCCGCAATCTCCGACAAGGCCACCAACGACACCAGCAGGTTAAAGCGGTTGTGATCGACGTCCGCAATATTCGTAAACAGGAAATTATCCTGGGGCCGCACGCCCGGAGACAGCAACGCGGCAATGTTGACCCAAGGCTGCTCGTAAACCGCCGGCACAAGATAGAAAGCCGCCAATCCCGCGCCGAGCAGGATCGCTGCACCCGTCTTGCACAGGAAGCGCAAGGCCTCGCGCGGCGATTTCTCACGCAGGGCAATCAGCATCGCAAGCAAAGCAGCCGAGTAGTGAATCATCACGGCGGAGGGAGTGTTCGCGATCCACGCGCCGGCAAAGGTGAGGCCGAGCCACAAAACCGGCCGCGCTCCACCTTCCTCCTGAAGCCGCAATAGACCGAGCAGCGCCAGCGGCACGATGACTGCCGCCAGCAATTCGGCATACGCGCTGCGCCAGTAGACGATCAGCAGGTGGTAAGGATTGACGGCATACAATACCGCGGCAAAGAGGGCGTCCGCGGGGCGAAGCCACCGTCGCGCCAGCGCATACATGATTGCGCCGGCCAGCGTGAGCACCAGCCAGCAGTAGGCGCCAGGAACAACCTTCCAGGGCAGAATCGCCCCCAGGCCCGCGCCCAGCGTCCACGAGCCGGGCGGATAAAACAAGAATCGCGCCTCGCCGTATCCCCAATGGGCCAGCGCGGCCCAACGAGGATAGAGGATGCCTTGCTTCCATTGCGACAGCACTTCCATCCACGAATACGCGTGGAATTCGAAATCGTGTCCCGAGGGACTGCCCCAGCGGAAGAATGGCGCGATGGCCAGCGCGGAGGCGAAGGCCAACAAAAGAAAATGGCTGATGGGGCGCTTATGCAAGGGTCCGCCGTAAGTTGGGACTAGCGCAGCACACGCAAAGGGCTGTCACCATCCCGCAAGGCTGCGACCTGCAATTCTATTGCATGGAGAAAATGCTGGGGAGCTTTACGGAGGATATTGAAGATTCAGGAAAGCGGATGGGACGGACAGATCAGCGAACGAATGGGTTAACGAATGGATTAGCCACGTAATGCGGAACCAGAGCCGCAAGCTTTGCGCAGCCGCGGCTGTGCGGCTGAGTCGTGAAGCGTTGAACGAGAGACTGGCGTGGTGACCGCGCGTCCTACGGCCACCGCGGAGTTACGGTGCGTCCCGCTTTGGAGTTGCCGGTCGACGATTGCGCGCCGGCGGATGCTGCCATCGCTTTGCCGTTCTCGTCGCTCACTTCGGCCAGCACGGCGCTGTCTTCTTCGTCGTTCTCGGCCAGGAGCGGCGCGACCTCGCGCAGTTTGTCGGCAGCCTGCTGCAACATTTCAATCTGCTTGCCCAACAGGGCATGCTGCGCCTGCTTCCTGCGCAGGACCTCATGGATGTCCTTCATAACACCTCCTCGCTTGAATTTAGGGTTGAGCCACCGGTGGGTCAACTTCAAAGCCGGGTAGGCATGTTACGAGCGTAATCATCCGGCTCGTCTGGAGACGAATGGCAGACAGGGGAGGCTCTGGAAGTGGTTGGTTAGCCGGAGGGTCCGGGGTAGCGGGCTGGAATCGCGCTACGATGGCAGTTTATCGAAATAATAAAGCCCCGCCTCGCGACGGGGCTATAGGTGAGTGTGTCGAGCGAACGTGAACCGCGACGATCTTAGGACTTTTTGCGGCGGAACATCCCTGCGATTCCAAGGAGTCCGGTGCCCAGCAATCCAAGGGTTCCAGGCTCTGGGGTCGTCAGCGTTGTGCTGCCGAGGGTGATGTGCCCGATTCCCTGGTTCAGCTGGCCTGGGTGAGTGGTAATGGTCTGGCTGGTTTGGCCAGTAACCATGACGCCGTTGTAGAGCTGCCCCACCAAGTCGCCGCTGAGGTTGTATACCAGCTTCTGGCCGGTATGGCTTACCAACGTCCAGTCGATGCTTCCGGTGAATTCGCCGGTGAAGATCTGTCCCTTCGGTTCGCCATAGTTGCCTTTGCCGACTACGTCAAAGGTGGAACCGGTGGAAGAGAAGACGCCGCCGGCGGCGATCGAACCGCTGACGAGCGCGCCGGTGGAATAGCTCACCGATCCGAGGGCGTGCCCCGGAGGTGCTTGAATTCCGTTAAAGCTTGTGAGCTCCGATCCCTTCGAGGTGATCCCCGAATTCGAAATCGAAATCGTGCCATCCTGGTTGGTTAGTGTGATGTCGTCCGCCCAAACGGCCATCGGCAGTGCCATGGCCAACAATGCAAGAATTACCACTCGCCTCATTTTGAATTCCTCCCAAATTTCTTTAGAGCTGAAAATCTCCCCGCACCCAAAGGTACCGAGACTAAAGATAGATCGCCCCACCCAACTCGAGCACTTGCCATTCCAAACTACGGTCGTTAATATCTCTCATACAAATCATAGAGATACAGAGAATGTTCCCCACTTCAGCCCGTTGCCAAGTGCAATCTCCTGCACACTAGCGACATTCCCCTTGCCTAGGACAAGCCCATTTGGCACTACAAATGCCGAGTTTCCAGCAGGGCTTGCAAAAGTTCGGGATCGTGAAAAGCCTCGTCTTGAGGCTAGCCCCGGGGGATCGGGCTTCCTGAACTGGGTGCGTCGCTGGTAACCAGCTAACGCGGTCCGATGATGTTACCAAAGTTTGGCCGTTTGGCAAGTGGCTCCTTAGTGCCACCTTCCTACCCGACTGGGGGATTTCTAGTCTGCGGCGGTCTGACTTATCTTGGGCGTGAGCAGTTCTGGGGGAGGGCTGTTCGGGCGTCCCGTGATTTAACGATCCGGGGCGCTTCTTATTTGCAGGCGAGATTTCTCGCGAGAAGGCCTGCTCGGCCTCGGCTCCGACTTCAAAGCTGATCCGGTCGAGGATTCGGTCACCGGTCGCCTTTCACTTGCCAGCGGCTGCGGTGTCTGGCAAACCTAACTTCATCATGTGTTATCAGCGCTTCCTGAATCAAACGCTTTCACTTCTTAGGGTCTCGGCGCTGCGATAGGCGGCATCCAGAATCAGCTGGTTTTTCAGGCCTTCTTCTCCAGGCACTGGAAACTCTCCGTGTCCTTCCACCGCTGCCGCAAAGGCATCCACCTGCCTGGCGTACGCAAGGTGGTTCGAAACAGTCCCCTCTTCGACCAGTTTCCCCTCCTGCCATAATTCCACCCGAATCGGCTTGTCGACGTTGAGCGCGTCGTCCGCCCGCAAGACTCCTGTCTCGCCCACAATCTCAAGCGGCGTACGATAGGGCATGCGAGTTGACACCAGCACGGCCCCGAGCGTTCCCCGTTCGAACTCAAGACTAACTACGCCCGCAGCCTCCACGTCTCCTGACTTTTCGTCGGCGCGGGTCAGTGCGTGAACGCGGCTGACTTCGTCCTGAAGTATGTAGCGCAGGGCATCGATGCAATGTACGCCGACGTCTGCGATCGGTCCGCCTCCGGCGATGCGGCGGTCGTAAAGCCACGTCCGCGGATGGGCGAGACCGGGATAGGAGAATTCCGCGCGGGCAAATACCGGCCGCCCGATCTTCCCCTGCGCAATGCGAGCCCGAAACCAGGCGGTGCTCTCCTCGAAACGGAAGATCTGCGCGACCCCCAGCAAAACTTTCGCCCGGCGCGCGGCCTCAACCATCTGCCGGCACTCATCGGCATTCATCCCCATCGGCTTTTCGCAAAGCACAGGTTTGGCCGCGGAAACGGCCGCAAGCACATCGGCCAGGTGATTGGCATTTGGAGTCGTGACAAAGATCGCGTCGACCTCCGGGCACCTGCAGAGCTCTTCGGTCGAGCCGAAGACATGAGGGATCGCATAACGCTCTGACGCCTCGCGCGCCTTCACGGCATCGCGGCGCGAAAGCGCGACTACCTTGCAATTGTGGGCGAGCGCGAAGCCCGGCATCAGCCGTCGCACCGCATGCAATCCGAAGCCTGCAATTCCAAAGCGAATCATGGGAGGTCACCAGCCACGCGAATTATCAAGAAGTCTTAGTTTTACGAATACGGATAAAAAATAAAAAACAGAACGGAGAGCGCGGTCAAAGCCCAAAGAGCCGGCTTCACCTCGCGCAGCCGCCCGGAAAACAGTTTGCAAAAGGGATAAAGAACAAAGCCTGCTGTCATTCCGATGCCGACGTTGTAGGTGAAGGCCATGAGCGCAATCACACCAAAGGCGGGCACGAGTTCGCTGAGATCGTCGAATGGGATGCGAGTGATCGGCGTGAGCATCAGGAGCCCGACAAAAATCAGCGCCGGCCCGTAGGCTTGCGGCGGGATCGCCGAAATGAAGGGCGCGAAGAACAACGTCCCCACAAAACAAAGCGCGGTGATCACCGAGGTCAAGCCCGTCCGTCCGCCTGCTTCCACTCCGGTCGCGGACTCAATGTAGGCCCCCGAAGTTGTGGTTCCAACCACAGCGGCAAAGGTCGTTGCCAGAGCGTCCGCCATCATGGGGCGCTCGATCTGCGGCAGGTTGCCATCCTTGTCCAGAAATCCAGCACGCGCTGAAACCCCGATGAGAGTGCCCATGGTGTCGACAAAGGCCATGATCAGAATCGTCAGCACCACCGGAAAGAATCCCCAGCTCAAAAGGCTGTGCAGATCGAACTGCATGAAAACCGGCGCCAGGCTGGGCGGCCGGCTGATCCACGAAGCAGGCGCGGGCGAGACCCGCAGAACAAAACTTAAAAGCGCAGTCACCAGGATGCTGGTTAAAATCGCTGCCGGAAAGCGCCGAATGCTAAGCACGACAATCAGAAGAAATCCGAAGATTGCCAGCAGAATTGCCGGCGAAGTGAGATGGCCTGGGCGCACTGGCGCTCCCGGCGACCCGAGAGTGACGATTCCCGTCTGATTCAATCCGATGAACGTGAGGAATAGGCCGATGCCGACCGCATAGCTATAGCGAAGCGTGGCCGGAATGGCATCGACCATCCACTGCCGCAGGCGGAAGAGCGTCATCAGCACGAAGAGAACTCCCGCCACAAACACCGCGCCCAACGCGCTTTGCCACGTATAGCCGAGAACATGGACGACCGTGAATGCAATGAAGGCGTTCTCGCCCATGTAAGGACCGATGGCGAACGGCCGGTTCGCATAGAACGCCATGAGCAACGTTCCAAAAATTGCCGTGAGGATGGTCGCGGTAAGAGATGCCCCGACTGGCATGCCAGCCGCCTTGAGGATGGCGGGATTGACGGCCACGATATAAGACATGGTGAAAAAAGTAGTGAGCCCGGCGACGACCTCACGCCGGGCCGTCGTCTGATGCCGCGAGAGTTCAAAGAAGTGTTCAAGCCAGCGCTGCAATCATCCTCCGGATTCAGGACAGAGTTGGAACAGAGTCGAGAGAGAAGAGAGTCGGAACGGAGAATTGTACATTTGTGGGAGGTGGGCGCGGTCGCTACTCTGGGAATTCCGCGATCGTTTTTTTCGCGCGGGCATCATCGCCGCCCGTCCTCCGCAAAGCCAAGGCGGACGAACGCCCCTAGGATCTGCGCAGCTCCGCGAGGAAATCCGGATCGATATTTCCGCCGCTGATTACAGCCACGTTGATGCGCGTGGCCGGCAGTTCCGTGGAATGAAACATGAATGCCGCCACACTCACCGCGCCGCTCGGTTCGGCGATAGTTTTGGAATTGGCGCTGAGCGCCCGCGTGGCCTCGCGAATCTCGCTTTCCTTGACGTACACGATGTCATCCACGTAGGCGCGAATGTGCGCGAAATTAATCTCGCCGACGCTCTGCGTGCGCAGCCCGTCCGCCAGAGTCTGTGAAACCTGCGCGGCAGGGAAGGAGACGATATGGCCGGCCTTCAGGCTGGCACGAGCATCGCCGGCAAGTTCCGGTTCGGCGCCAATCACCTTGATGGCAGGATTCGTCAATTTAATGGCTGCCGAAATTCCGCTGATCAGGCCGCCACCGCCAACGGGCGCGATCACCGTTTCGACGTCCGGAAGGTCTTCGAGAATTTCTAGCCCCACGGTGCCCTGGCCGGCGATAATTCTTTCGTCGTTGTAAGGCGGGACGATTGCATAGCCGTGCTCGACCGCGAGCTGTTCCGCCCGCGCGCGGCGCTCCTCGCTGCCCGGACCTACCGTAATGATCTCGGCGCCCAGCGCGGCCGTCGCCTCGAATTTATTTCGAGGGGCGTTGTTGGGCATCACGATGACGGCCTTCACGCCCATGGCGCGCGCGGCATACGCAACCCCCTGGGCATGATTGCCAGAAGAATAAGAGATAACTCCACGCCGGCGCTCGTCGTCGCTCAGCGAAGCGACCTTATTATAAGCTCCCCGAAGCTTGAATGCTCCGATCGGCTGCAGGTTCTCAAGCTTCAGGAAGAGCCTGCGCCTGGCGGTAACGCCGGTCCATTCGAGTAGGGGCGTGCGAACCGCTATGCCGCGAAGGAGAGATTGAGCGGAAAGAAGGTCGTGGAGAGAAACCATCTCGGACATTCTACGAGGTTGCTCGGTTGGAACAGGTATTGAAGCTTATCCCCTGCCTCTTTCGTCCAGCGCTTGGCCTCGGCTCACCCTTGCCATTAGTGTGATCTATAAGTTACAATTAGCCAGTGATAGAAATTCGCCGCTATTTCACCTCGTCGGGCAGAGATGTCTTCGGGGAGTGGCTGGCAGAATTGAAGGACGTCCGAACGAGAGCAAAAATCGTGGCCCGGATCGATCGTCTCGCCGCGGGAAACTTTGGCGATTGCAAGCCGCTGCGTGGCGGTCTATCGGAATTGCGCGTCGACTGGGGACCGGGATATCGGGTCTATTACGCGCTGGTGGGCAAGGAGCGCGTCCTGCTTCTTGGCGGCGGGGATAAACGGAAGCAGTCATCGGACATCAAGCGGGCGCTGGAGTATCTCAAGGACTACCGGGAGAGAACGAAATGAAACGCAAAGCGAGCATTTCCCACGACGAGGCCACAGTTCGTGAACTGCGCGAAAACCCCGAGTTTGCGGCAGAGTACCTGCGCGCCGCCTTAGAAGATGAAGACGAGCCGAGCGTCCTCCTCATCGCGCTACGCCGCATCGCGGAGGCGCGAGGCAGCATCGCCAGGGTCGCCAAGGCCGCCGGCATCGAGCGCGAGAGCCTGTACCGCGCCTTGTCGGCGAGGGGAAACCCTCGACTCTCGACGCTTGTCGCAGTGACCAAGGCTGTAGGGTTGAAGCTTACGGTAGAAGCAAGTGGATGAGAATCGACCGCCCAAAGGCTACAATCGGAAAGAGCTTCCTTAAGAGTTTCTAGAGTATTTAGATCTGGCGCTCCGCCCTTAAACGAATTTACCGTGTCCAACGCTCGCTCAAGCGCGGGCCGCAACTCGGCTTCGTGACGAGAGCCGTAGGAACGTACAGTTGCCAGTAATGCCAGACTGGCGTGGAAAAACACAAAAGGCTGCTCAACCGCCATTCTGTCGATGAGCCACGAGACATATTCTAAGCTAGGGACAAGTTGCAATATCGCGATGGCAGCCAGACGAGTGCCCGGAGAGCTATCCGATTTCGCGAATTCCGCCAGGAACGGTCTGGCAGCAATCGCTAGTGTCCGCATCTTTGCCACAATTGCGTTCATTACGCGAGTACGTGCGGACCCGGGTTTCAGGTTTGATCGCGTAGCCTCGTACTCACGGGCAAATTCAAGCATTCTTTGACGCACGACGGAAAGCTCAGCGCCACCAACGAGTTTGTCGATGCGGGCCGCAGCTTCCCGTTCTTGAGGCGGAACCTCGCGCTCCGGACGGGGACTCTGTTCAGCCTGTTTCGCGCTTCTATCTACCTCAACGTCGATAAGTTCTCCGAGCTTTAGGCGGGTGGATTTTCCAATTATGTCCACAAGGGAAGAGAGTATTTGTGTCAATACACGCCTCTGAGTGACAAGGAGGACTACAAACACAGTTGGCCATGCGAGTGCCCCCGCCAGCTCCGAAAAGCTCTTCAGCATCTCTGCTGAGTTGGACTGCGGGCTCTTTTGCGTGTCATTCTGCAGTCTTAATATGACCGTGCCTCCTGCAGGATCCTGTTGCGGCTGCGTCACGACGGATTGTGAATCGTGGGCTACGAGACTTGGGGGAGGCTGTTGCCCGCCTTGAGATGAAGTATCAACGCCGAGCGCGCAGGCATTGAGAGGCAGGACCGCGAGACAAAACAAACAGGTCAACCACCGGAGGCCCATTCTGGCGACTCCTTTAAATGGAATTTTGTAAATCCCTTCTCCCCACGTAAAGTGGTCAAATCTCCAGTATCACGGGCATAATCAGCGGCCGCCGCTGGGTCTGGCGCGAGATGTAGCGCTTCAGATCAGTCCGGATCTTCTCCTTGATGACGCCGTAATCCGCTTTCTCCTCCGCGCTCGACGCATCCAGCGTCTCCATCACGATCTCTCGCGCCCGCTCGATCACGCCATTCTCTCCCGGAGCAAAGCCGCGCGTCACAATCTCGGGCGCGGACTCCACCCGCCCCGTCAGTTTGTTGATGGCAATGATCGGCATCACGAAGCCGTCCTCGCTCAGGTGTCGCCGGTCTTTGATGACCAGATCTTCGACCACATCCGTGCGCGAGCCCGAGTCGATGCAAACGCGGCCCACATTCACTCGCCCAGCCTTGCGCGCACCCAGTTCATCGATCTCCAACACGTCACCGCTTTCGATCAGCATCACGTTGCCGACCGCGCCGCGCATGGTTCCCGCCAACTCGGCATGCAGCTTCAACTGCCGGTACTCGCCGTGAATCGGAATAAAATACTTCGGCCGCACGAGATTAATAATGAGCTTCAACTCTTCCTGGCTGGCGTGTCCGCTGACGTGCACCGGAGGATAGGAGCCGTCGTCGTAAACCACGAACGCCTCGCGCCGGAACAGATGGTCGATCACGCGGTAGATGGCTTTTTCGTTGCCTGGAATGATGCGCGAAGAGAGAACGACGGTATCGCCCTTTTCGATCTTGGCGTGTTTGTGGCTGTCTACCGCCGCCCGCGACAGCGCCGACAGCGGCTCGCCCTGCGTGCCGCTGATCATCACACAAACTTTTTCCGGCGGATAATTCTTCATCTCGCCCGGATGAATCAGCATGCCATCCGGAATCGTGATGTATCCCAAATCCTCGGCAATCTCCGACGAGCTGTTCATCGAGCGGCCAATAAAACAAATCTTCCGACCGTGCTCCCAAGCCATATCGACCGCGAGCTTGATCCGATGAATCGACGACGAGAAGCACGAGATAAACAGGCGCCGCTCGGTGCGAACAAAAATCTCTTCAAACTTGCGATGCACCGCGCGTTCGCTGGGCGTATAACCCTTGCGCTCGACGTTGGTCGAATCCTGAAGCAGCGCCAGCACGCCTTCTTTGCCGTACTCGGCAAAGCTGTGCAGATCAAACATCCGATTGTCGGTGGGCGTTGGATCGACCTTGAAATCTCCCGTATGCAGCACTACGCCGAGCGGCGTATGAATCGCCAGCGCCACGCAATCCACCAGGCTGTGCGTCACCTGCAGGGGATGAATGGTAAACGGCCCAATCTTGAAGCGCTCTCCCGCCCGCATATCGCGCAGGTCGGCATCGTCCAGCAGTTGGTGCTCGTCGAGCTTATCTTCCACGTACGAGAGGGTGAACTCCGTGCCCCACACCGGCACATTCAGTTCGCTGAGCACCCACGGCAAACCGCCAATATGGTCCTCATGGCCATGCGTCAAAATAATTCCGCGCACGTGCGCACGATTCTCCAGCAGATAAGAAATGTCGGGAACGACGATGTCGACTCCCAGCAGTTCAGTTTCGGGGAACATCAGGCCGGCATCGACAACAATGATGTCATCACCCCAGCGGATGGCCATGCAGTTCATGCCGAACTCGCCCATCCCGCCAAGCGGAACGATATGCAGTTTTCCAGTGGGCATCGAAGAAATGATGCTAGCACACGCGCCCGATCGCGAGCCCAGAGTCGCACCCCCGCTGGTAGACTGACCGTGGGTGCTGACCGTGGGTCGGTAGCCATTTGACCAGCCCAGGCCGAACGACCGTCCGCGACAAGCGAAGGTCGAATCGCGAACGACCAACGACCAGCGACTAACGACTAATAATGCCCGACGAACAAAAATCCTGGCTCCGCCGGCGCACCGAAGAGGCGATCCGCGGCGGGCTCACGCGCGCCTACGAAACCGTCCGAGTCGATCCCGCGCGCTTTCTGTTCCAGCTGCGCGCCGCCTACGGACTACCGATCGTGACCTTCCATGGCGTCTACTCCGTCGAACTCTCGCGCCTTGACGACGTCGCCGAATCCGTCATTCGCGGCGGCATGAAGCTCGCAGCCGCCGAGGGCGCCGGCCTGGGTTTAGGCGGCATCCTCACCATCATGCCCGACCTGGGCATTCTCTCCGCTATTACCATGCGCACCATCCAAAAGCTCAGCCTGATCTATGGATTCGAGATGAACACGGACGACGAGATCGCCGAACTCTGGATCGCCGCCGCCAGCGCCGCCGGTGTCGACATCAGCCGTGAACTTCTGGAAAAAGAAGTAGTGAACCGTTTTGTTCCGAAGGTTATTCAGCGCATTGCCGCCCGCGCCAGCACCGAGGTCGTCGAAAAGTGGGCGGGCCGCCTCATTCCGCTGGCCAGCTCAGTCATCGGCAGCGCTCTCAACTACTACTTCGTTCGGGCCTGGGGCCAGCGCGCCATGGCGCACTTCCGCAAGAAGCATTGGGAAAAACGCCAACGGTTACTGGAAGAACAAGCGCGCCTGCCGGCACCCTCCGCGATCAATCCCACGTCCTCCGCGGTTTGAGCCCTGCGGTTTTGGATTTGAGCCGCCGGATCGACCCAGCAACCGCTCACTGCGGCGTCAAGAGAATCGCGTGCTGCGTGCCGTCGCTCTTCATGCCCGAGCAGATGATCTGGCCCGCATTGTTGATGCCGCGCGCTTCATACAATACCCATCCTGAATTCTTTGGAATCAGTTCGTTCAGGTCCTTGATAGCCTTGCCGTTGTATACGAACGCGACGTAGGTGCCCTGCCTGGTCATGCTCTGGCCCACCACCACTCCGGCATCATTGATCGCAAATCCCCACGAGGTGCCCAGCTTTCCGGCCAATGTGCCTAAGTCTTTCAGTTTGCCGCCCGGCTCAGTGATATAAGCATGAGCGTTACCAGCCTTGGTATAAGCAATCCCGGTGATCTGTCCAGTGTTATTTACTGCATAAGCCTGGCTCCAAAGCCCGCCCAGCGTGCCCATCGCCGTCATCTTCCCATCGCTCCAGGTGAAGCCGAGAAAATTGCCCTGCGCATTGTAGGAGGTCCCAACCACCAATCCGGAGTTATTAACTCCTTGCGCGCTGTTCCACCAGTCGGTACCCTCTGGCGAGCCGAGCGTACCGAGATCGATCATCTGGCCGTTACTGTAAAGGAATGGATGGTTGCTGCCCTCACTTGTAACTGCCGATCCAACCACATCGCCGGCGTCATTGATCGCGTAGGCAACGGCCGACCCTCCGCCCAAATCGCCAATATCGACGAGCGTACCGCCGCTGGAAACGAAAGCACGATACGCATTATTCGAGTTTTCCGAATATCCCGCCACCACTCCCGAGGCGTTCACGCCATTGCCAATTCCACTTTGTCCGCCCAGCGTTCCCAAATCTTCCCATGTCCCGCTGCTGTTCAAGAAGACATGCGATACATTGCTGCCGTCATCGCCCGAGGCCCCGGTAGTCTGCCCAGTGGCATTAATCGCCTGGCCCACGCTGTAGTTCATGCCGGGGAGCGTACCGAGGTCGGCGAGCGTATAAGTGGCCTTCGCGCCGTATGCGAAGTTAGTAAGGAAGGCGGAAGCAGCCAGAACGACAAAGCAGAAAGGCAGGCGAGTGCAGCGCATCTTCATAGGTCACCTAAATTGAAGAAGATTTGGCCCGAGGTACTGAGTCGGAATTGTTGCCTAGTTGGCGGCGGAAGTTGTCAATAAAATGTAAAAAGAAGAAGTGGAAACGGAGGGTGCCTACGGCTGATACAACTTATCGGAGGGTCCGACGGCGCATGCCGGAGGTCGCGCAAACCGGTCTTCATCGAAGCCAGTCTTCGAGTTCAATCCCGCGCTCTGTCTTCTCATCGCGATACTTCACAATCACTGGAGTGTAGAGCGACAAATTCCATTCCACACCTTTACCCTTGGTCACGGCGCGTGAGCCGGGCACGACGACGGCGTTCTCGGGAACGACAAGTGGAGATTCGGAAGTCGACCGATAGACCTCGCCTTTTACCAGATCGTAAAGCGGAGTCGAGCGTGTAAGAATCGTCCCTGGACCCGAGCACCGCGCGCGCGCGCACCAGCGTGCCTTCGTAGATGCCGCAATTGCCGCCCACCAGTACATCGTCCTCGATGATCACCGGCGAGGCATTCACCGGCTCCAGCACGCCTCCGACCTGAGCGGCGGCGCTGAGGTGAACGCGCTTGCCAATCTGCGCGCACGAGCCGACCAGCGCGTGCGAGTCGATCATCGTGCCTTCATCCACGTATGACCCGACGTTGATAAACATTGGCGGCATGCAAATGACCGAGGGCGCGACATAGGCGCCTTCGCGAATCGACGAACCGCCCGGCACAAGCCGCACGCGATCGGCCAGCGTAAAGCGGCGGGCAGGGAAGGTGTCCTTATCGACAAAGTTAAACACCTCGCCGTCCGACATCTCGGTAAGCTCACCCAGCCGAAAGCCGAGCAGGATGCCTTGTTTCACCCAGGCGTTGGTGATCCAGCGAGAGGCGCCGTCAGAGCCGGCAACTTTTTCAGCCGCCCGAATCTCGCCGCGCGTAAGGCGAGCCCGGAAGTTGGCGAACACACGCCGTGCCTCGGCAGCGTCGCCGACGTGAGACGCCGCGTACAGGCCCTCGACGGCCGACTTCAATTCCAGTATTGAATCAGGCATAAGGGAAGAAGTTTAAGAATTGTTATCCCGCAGGCCGTAGCATCCGTCACCAGCCAAGCGTGGAGCCAACAAGCGTGCACCGAAGCTGAAGCTCGACAGCTCGCAGCTTCCTCACGCCACGCACTTGCACTCGCTGCGAATCAGCACGCCGGGAAGCGAATGCGTGGCCTCTCGAGCCTCAGCCGGATTTGTGAACGGGCCGTGCCACTTCGAGTGATTCGGATCGTGTCCCGCCGGCCGACCTTTACCTGAGCTGCACTGCCCGCAGGAAGCACGATGCAGGATGACCTTGTGCGGCCCGGCCGCCCAGCTCTCGTAAACATAAAACTCGCTGGGTCCAGCGGCCTTGGCCATTGGCGCAAGGAGTCCTACGTCGGTCGCGATCTTTTGCAGCTTGGAGCGCGTGTCGCGGCGCATGGGAAGCATCGGCAGGCGGTAGATCTCCTGAATCTTTCCCATCATCGCCAGCACGGCCTTTACCGGCATCGGATTCGACTCGATGAAGTTCGCCTGCATCAGCGGCAAGAATTTTCGATGGATGGTTCTTGCGGTCGGCCAATCGTTGTTGAGCGCGGCCCGAGTCATCTCGGCCATCTCGCGCGGAATTTCATTGGAAGCAACCGAGATGATGCCGACTCCGCCGAGCGCAATCAGCGGCAGCGTGATGGCGTCGTCGCCGGAGAAAACCAGAAAAGTCTCCGGCACCGCATTCAGCACTTCCGCGATCTGCGAAATGTTGCCGCTGGCCTCTTTTACGCCGGCAATGTTCGGCACCTCGCTTAAGCGCGCGAGGGTTGCGGGTTCGATATTTGCCGACGTTCGGCCCGGGACGTTGTAGAGGATAATCGGCTTGTCGACCGCCTCGGCGATGGCGCGGAAGTGACGATACTGTCCCTCTTGCGTCGGCTTGTTGTAATACGGCGACGCGGAGAGGATCGCGTTGACGCCGGGGCGCGAAGCAACCTCCTTGGCCCTGGAGACGGCTTCATGGGTGGCGTTCGAAGTCGCTCCGGCGACGATCGGGACACGACCGGCAACGACTTCAATGGTGACGTCGATGACGTGCAGCCACTCGTCGTGCGAGAGGGTCGGCGTCTCTCCGGTGGTGCCGCAGGGAATCAGAAAATCAATGCCCGATTCCACCTGCCACGCGACCAGACTACGAAGGGCAGATTCATCCACCGCGCCGTCGGGGGTGAACGGCGTGACTAAAGCTGTACCACAACCTCTGAGTTGCATGATCCTAAGAATAACGCGAACCGAAGGCAGGTGTCAGGTAGCAGATCAGGTTTCAGAACAGGGATACAACGGCGACCGGTCACCGGTGACTGGAGAACCCGCGACCAACGCGGGATCTCTCACTGGTCATGCTTACTGGGCGTGCTTACGAGGCGTGAGGCCGCGAAGTTTCGCCCGAGCCTGGATGGCTGCTGAGATCGCGCTTCATCTGATGCAGCGCCGTGCCTTCGGCCTGCGTGCGGCTGTAGCCGAGAGCCATGAGTACGGCGACCCTGCGCTCGAACTTGTCGAGGACCGAGTGGCGGGCGGGCACGGCTCCGCGAACGGGTTGCAGGTAGGGGCGAGTGGCGCGCTCGTCCATCTGGTCGCGGATGGCGACGTAGATCATGATGGCGGGCACGATGAGGAGAAGCAGCGCGCTGAGCCCGATGACTGTGTCGACCCAGTGGTCGACGGCGAGGGCGAAGAGGTCGTGCAGCAGGCGAAGGAGATGGACCTCAATGGCCAGCCAGGTTAAGGCGGCGATGAGGACGGCCGCGCTCAGGGTGTAGTCGCGGTCGGGGTGGCGCAGGTAGAGGAGGACGGCGATGACGACGAGTAGGAGTACGACGAGCATGAACGGCCTGCCGCAGCCGTCCGCTCAACGGCAGCTTCTCTCGACTATCGTAGCACTCCCCAGGGCCGCTTAAGGAAGCCGGGCGGGCGCTCCATGGGGAACGTTTCCTGATGCCGGGCTTAATGCTCCACGTGGAGCAATAGTTGACAATCGTGTACGTACAAATCGCGCAAGTGTTGTGTGGTCAGCCGGTTACGAAATTGGCAAAAGCTCATGTGTGCAGGGATTTGATGTTTACACCGGCTTCCCGCTACCCGGCTGGACCGTCTCAATCCCTGCCCGGCTTCCGCCGGGCAGGACAGCCGGGGGCAGCTGTCCCCACGTGGTTACAGGTCGCGCCAGATTTCGCGGAAGTCGTAGACACCGGATTTGCCTACGATCCATTCGGCTCCGCGGACCGCGCCTTCGGCGAAGCCGCGGCGGGATTTGGCGTCGTGACAGAGGTAGATGCGGTCGGCGGGGGAGTTGAAGACGAGTTCGTGCATGCCGACGGCGTCGCCTTCGCGGAAGGAGACGATTTCCAGTTCTTTCCGGGCGGCCTCGCGGATCATTGTTTGCATGACTTTAGCGGTACCGGAGGGAGCGTCTTTCTTCTGGGCGTGATGGCGCTCGAAGATCTGGCCGGAGTAGTCGAAGTTCATGGCGGCGGCGGCGGTTTGGACGATCTCGAAGAAGAGGTTTACGCCGATGGAAAAGTTGGAGCCGTAGAGGATGCTGGTGTTGGCGGCGAGGGCCTGCTCGCGGAGGTGCGGGAGGTGGTCGTACCATCCGGTGGTGCCGATGACGATGCATTTGTGGGCGCGGATGCAGGCTTCGGCATTGGCGACTACGGCGGCGGGGGTGGTGAAGTCGATGACGGCGTTGAAGGGGGCGAGGAATTCGGGAGTCAGGGCGCGGGCGTTGGGGTTTTCTGCGCCGCTGAGGGTTTGCACGTGATGACGGCGCTCGCGGGCTACGTCCGCTACCTGGGAGCCGGTTTTGCCACAGCCTAGGATGAGAAGTTGCATGAGAGTTTTCCCCCGACGACATTCATGATTTTAATCGCAGGGACGGGATGGAGAACGGGGAAGTTGCCAGGGAGCTCCGCGTGGAGCAATGATTTACGTTATTGTACGTACAGATTGCTGTGGCGGGGCGAAGAAGATACGAACAAAATAAAGTTGGTTCTTGGGGTGTCGCGAAAGTCGGTGGATCGGGGATTTTTGGGTGGCGAGATGTTTACTGTCTGGTTATGGCGTCTTTCTTTTGAGCTTACTTTGAGATATGAAAATGCTGGAGTTATTGAGGGCGTCCTGATTTGTGGTGTGGAATGAGACGTTTGCAGCGAAGTATCTGCGTGTAAGGGAGTTACTTCGTTTGAGTTGGTTCGTGTTCCATGTTTCAGGGGGTTTCTGGGGTTGGATTTTGTCAAGTTGGCTGGGCGTGCATTGGGAGTGGAATTTTGAGGTACACCTCGGACGCTCCTGAGGTGCGGGACTTCCGCCTGTCCCCGGATCATCTCCCGGATTATCCTGTGCCAAACGTCGCAACGGAGGTGACGTTGGGATTGGGCGCCCGGCGTCGTAGGTGAGGTAGGGGTCCTTCGACTTCGCATGTCGATTCGCGAGCGAATCGATATGCTGCGCTCAGGATGACACCGCTTTTTAAAGTGCTCAGAATGACAGGGTCGCTTCGCAGGTGCGGGCGTTTGTGGTTCCCGCCCCTTTGCAAAGTGCGCGAAGGGACGGGGCACCCCGGCGGTAGCACGGAGTCTGTGTCAGGGCCATTCTTTCGCCCCTTCGGGGCTGCATCGGGTTCTACATCGCTCCCACGGCTTGCGCCGTGGGCTGCATTCTCACGCCGCTTCCGCGGCTCAACGACGACGTGTCTGGTTCCACTGAGGTACTCGGTAGAGAACTCAGTCGGTCCCCCAGCGGTCAAAGCCGCGTCCGATTTCTGGCGGCTTACGGTGCGGCTAGAAGCCGCACCCTTTCAAAGGAATGTTGTTGCAGGTTGGCTGCGCACGGAACTTCATGCCGTCTTCCGTTTCCGGCGTCGTGGTGGCTCGCGGCTGACTGCGGATCCCTCAGGTCGTTCGGGATGACAACTCTATCAAGTGGGATGGCACCCCCCTTGGTTGAGGGCAATCCTCTCGGTCACCCGGCCTCATGAATAAACACCGCCTGTCGGGTTAAGGGTGATAGATCTGGACGGCGTCAAGGGCGCCGTTGTTGTAGCCTCCGATGCAATAGAGAAGGTTGCCGACCTTGGCGGAGCCGGGGTAACCGGTTGGCTGGGGGATGGGAGAGAGGGTTGTCCATGAATTTGTTTTCGCGTTATAGGCCTCGTTGGCGTTGGTCAGCCCGGAACTTGTGCTGCCGCTCGCAACGTAAAACAAAGTGCCGATGGCCCATGCACAGCTGGCGTCCCGGGCGGTGGGGTCGGCGGTCAGTTCCTTCCAGATATTCCTGGAAACTTTGTAACCTTCGTTATCGCCAGTGTCTCCGGAGTTGGACAATCCGCCCGCCGCTATGATGGTTCCACCCAGCAGTCCAACATTCGTGGTCGACTTACCGACTAACATAGAATTCTCTTCGGTCCAGGAATTGGTGACGGGGTTATAGCTTTCGACGGTCGCAGTTCTGCTGCCGTCATAGCCGCCAATGACGTAGATAATGCCTTTGTCGACGACCGCGGAGAGGCTGTTTCTGGCGGTAGGCATGGAGGCGACTGTCGACCAACTATCGCTGGCGGGATTGTAGGCATAGACGGTGTTGGTGTACTCGCCGGTGCCGTAGGAGCCTCCGATAACGTACAAGATCCCATTGACCGCAGCCCCAGCGACATAGCAGGTGGGCGTTGGGAGTGGGGCGCCAGTCGTCCAAGTGTTCTTCTTGGTGTTGTAAATTTCGTTGACGGAGAGGATGGTGCCGTAAGGCGCAGTGATGCCGCCGACGACGTAGATATTCTTTCCGATCGCGGCGACGGCGGCGCCTTCGCGAGCCGTGGGCAGGTTAGCGCCGGTGGTCCAAGTGTCGTGGAGGGCGGCGGGTTGGTCGGATGAGGTGGCGAGAGTTTGAGCTGTGGCAGGCATCGCGGTTGCGGTGAGAGCGAAAGCTAGAACGGTCATGATAAGAACGCCGCGGGCCGAAACGATTTTTCTTTGAGCCATGATGGTTTCTCCTGTAAGCCGGATCTTCTCTTGGCTTCAATAACTCCTGGCTTTGACAACCGGCCAGCGTACTCCCGAGAGCGATGGGTCGGCAATGGGTTGAATCACAGTTGGGCCGATTTTGAAGAGAAGTGCGAATGGTTTTGCGCTGTTTAGAACAACTATTGCGTAAAGTCAGCGTCCAAAGGCGCACGGAGTTTAGTTGGATCGCGGGTGAGGCTGAGCCTTGTAACGGCCCTAAGTTTCGGATGAGAGAACTCCCTGCTGGGCTGGTTGCGCTGCTGGCGGGTATGGGGTACTTCGACTTCGCAGGAACTTCACTTCGTGAAGTTCCTGCTTCGCTCAGGGGACAAGCACAGGGGCTAAAGCCCCAGTGATTTCGGGCCGGTTACGCGGCCCTGAAGGGCCGCTCTTCCACGGCGATGCATGCGTTTGTGTGATGCATGCGTTTGTGTGATGCATGCGTTTGTGTGATACATGCGTTTGTGTGATACATGCGTTTGTGCGATACATGCGTTTGTGCGTGGGCTTGATTGGAACGCTCTACGCGAAGACTTCACGCGAAGACTTCGGGGTCGGCTTCGGCGAAGAAGGCGTGATGGAGTTTGCGGATTACTTCGGTGGCGTCGTCTTCTTCGATCACGAAGGTCAGGTTAATTTCGGAGGCGCCCTGGGAGATCATGCGGATTTTTGTGTTTTCGAGCAGGCCGAAAACTTTGGCGGCTATGCCGGGAGTTTCGCGGAGGTTTACTCCTACCAGACAGACTATGGCTTTGCGGCCTTCGTATTTTACGTCGGCTAGTTTGGCTAAGTCGGCGGCCAGGGCGGGAATGGATTCGTTGGTTTCGGCAGTTACTGAGACACTTACTTCGGAGGTGGAGACGACGTCGACGGCTACGTTGTGGTGATCGAAGAGTTCGAAGATGGATTTGAGATAGCCGTGGACTAAGAGGCGGCGTGGAGCGGCTACTTCGATGAGCGTGATTTTCTTTTTCAGGGCGATGGCTTTGAAGATGTTTTTGCAGCGCGGGGCGCGAGCGGTAACTTTTGTGCCTTCGCAGGTTGGGTTTTGCGAGTTGAGGACGTAGACGGGAATGTTTTGCTGAATGGCGGGCAGGACGGTGGCGGGGTGCAGGACTTTTGCGCCGAAGTAGGCGAGCTCGGCGGCTTCGTCGAAGCTGATGACTTTGATGCGGCGGGCGTCGGGACAGAGGCGCGGGTCGGTGGTCATCATGCCGTCGACGTCGGTCCAGATTTCGATGCGCTGCGCGCCCAGGCCGGCGCCGAAGATGGCGGCGGAGAAGTCGGAGCCGCCGCGGCCGATGGTGGTGGTGATGCCGGCGCGGTTGGCGCCGATGAATCCGCCCATGACCGGGACTTGGCCGGTGTCGATGAGCGGAGCAACTTTTTTCTTGAGGCGGTCGTTGGTCTCTTCGAATTGGGGGACGGCCTTGGTGAAGGCGCTGTCGGTGAGGAGACACTGGCGCGAATCGACGTGCGCGCCGGGGAGTCCGCGGGCGACGAAGGCGGCGGCGACGATTTTGCTGGAGAGGACTTCGCCGAAGCTGGCGACGTAGTCGTAGGTGCGGGGGGTAATTTCGCCGACTGCGCCGATGCCGCGGAGGAGCTCGTCGAGGTCTTCGAAGTCGGCGCCGAGGTCGCTGTGAAATTCGGTGAAGAGAGCGGTGCCGAGGAGTTCGCCGGCGGTATCGTAGTGACGCTCGCGGAGGGCGCGGGCCATTTTCAGAGCGGTTTTGCGGTCGCCGCTGCCGGCGGCTTTGCCCATGGCCAGGAGGGAGTCGGTGACCTTGGCCATGGCGCTGACGACGACTACGGGACGGTCGGCGAGGCGGCCCTGGACGATCTGGGCTACGCGGTCGATGGCTTTGGCGTCCTGTACGGAGGTGCCGCCGAACTTCATGACGATCATGGGCGGTCCTTCGCAAACCTTAATTCACCACGGAGACACGGAGACACGGAGAGAGCTGTCGGGAGAACGCGTTGCTGGGACGCGAATGCTGTGGAGAAGGTAGGGGTCCTTCGACTCGTTCGGCTCGCTTCGCTCACCTTACTTCGCTCAGGATGACAAAGGCCGAGGTACGCTTCGCTCACCTTACTTCGCTCAGGATGACAAAGGCCGAGGTACGCTTCGCTCACCTTACTTCGCTCAGGATGACAGGTGGTGAATGGATGATTCATCCGAGGTAGCCTTTGGCCTTTAGGAGTTCGGCGTTGAGGATAGCGGCTCCGGCTGCGCCTCGGATGGTGTTGTGGGAGAGGACGGTGAATTTCCATTCGAGGACGTTGCAGGGGCGGAGACGGCCGACGGCGGTGGTCATGCCTCCGCCTAGGTCGACGTCGAAGCGCGGCTGCGGACGGTCGGGGGCGGTCATGTAGACGACCGGTTTGTCTGGGGCGCTGGGCAGGCGGAGTTGCTGCGGCTCGGCGGTGAAGTCGTTCCAGGCGGCGATGATTTCTTCGGCTTTGACTTTTTTCTTCAGGCGAATGGAGACGGATTCGGTGTGGCCATCTTCTACGGCTACGCGATTGCATTGCGCGCTCATGGCGAAGGGTGCGGGAACGATGCTGCCACCGTTGAGCTTGCCTAAGAGCTTTTGCGCCTCCTCTTCCATTTTTTCTTCTTCGTTTTTGATGTAGGGGATGACGTTGCCGAGAATGTCGAGCGAGGCTACGCCGGGATAGCCTGCGCCGCTGACGGCTTGCATGGTGACGGCCATGACGGATTCGAGTTCGAAGTGGCGATGGAGCGGAGCCAGGGCGAGGACTAGTCCGATGGCGGAGCAGTTGGGATTTGTGACGGCGAAGCCTCGGGAATGCTTGCGCCAAGCTTGCGTGTCGATGAGGGCGATGTGATCGGGGTTGACCTCGGGGATGACCAGGGGGACGTCGGACTGCATGCGGAGGGCGCTGGAGTTGGAGACTACGGCACAGCCGGCGTCGGCGAATTGGGGCTCGAGTTCGCGGGCGATGGCGGCGTCGAGCGCGGCAAAGATAATTTTGGGCGCGCCCTGCGGAGTGGCGGGGGCGACGGTCATGTTGGCGACGCGGGCGGGGATAGGAGTTTTGAGACGCCAGCGGGCCGCTTCGGCGTAGGGGCGGCCTTCGGAGCGGTCGGAGGCGGCGAGCCACGCGACCTCGAACCAGGGGTGGTGTTCGAGCGCCTGAATGAAACGCTGACCGACGATGCCGGTGGCACCGAGGATTCCTATAGGTAATTTGTTGGACATAATTTTGAAAAAGGGTAAGTTGTGATTTTATACCAGAGGAAAATTCGGGAGGGTGATGAGTTGATTTCTTCGGCTGCGTGCGGGCGAGACTGTGGGGTCGGGGAACATTTAGAGAGAGTACGGTGTATCTGAGGCTGAAATCCGGAGCTGAACGTTGTTGGCGAGGACACATGATCTTCAAGATGAACCCGGGCAGATTTGCAGGGCTGCTCTATCTAGTCACCTCAATGGTTGGCTTCTTTGCCATGGGATATGTGCCGGGCAAAGTAATTGTCCACGGAAACGCGGCGGCGACGATTGACAATATTCTGGCGCAGGAGAGGCTGTTTCGCTTCGGGGTCGCAGCGCAACTTGTCGGCATGGCCGGATTTATCTTCGTGGCGGTCGCCTTGTATGACCTGCTCAAGGGCGTCAACCAGAGGCAGTCCGGGCTGATGGTTTTGCTGATTGTGGTCTCAGTTCCGATTGCTTTTCTGAATGAGGTGAATTCCATCGCCGCGCTGTTTCTGGCGCGGGGATCCGACTATTTAGTCGGTGATCGAAAAGCCACAGCGGGAAGCGCTGGCTATGCTGTTTCTCAAATTGCACGGGCAGGGAATTGTTGTCTGCGAAGTATTTTGGGGGTTGTGGCTCTTTCCGCTCGCAAGGCTAGTTTACCGGTCGCGATTCCTGCCGCGGTTTCTGGGTGTCTGGCTTGGGCTGGCGGGGTTCGGCTGGGTGATTCTTTGCATTACTTGCGTGCTGGCGCCGCAATATCAGGACAAGGTCAATTCGTACTGCCAGCCTGCTTTCTTCGGAGAGATCGCGTTCATGCTTTGGCTGTCGATTATGGGCGCAAGGCCACCGGCCGGGGATGCCGCGGCCCTGGATAAATTCGGCGAGGAAAATAGCGGGTGAGAGTGATGCGCGCGATTTGGAGGTGTCAAACTCTCGATTTTTTACCACGGAGGCACGGAGACACGGAGAAAAGCAAAGGCTAGGAAAACCCTGGCTTTTTCTGGTTTTCGGCCGGCCTAGCCTGAACTGGCGTTAGGGGCGTTCGTGGCCGATTTCGTGGGGGAAATATTCGTTGAGGGGGCCGAATTTGCGTTTCTCGGCATAGATTCGCCAGCGCACCCAGACGATGCGCAGGCTGGCCATCACGGGAATTGAGAGGTAGACGCCGAGGACGCCGGCAATTTCTCCGCCGGCAAGGATTCCGAACAATGCGGCGAGGGGATGCAGTTCGAGGCTGGCTCCCATGATGCGGGGAGCGATGACGTAATCCTGCAGCATGCGCCAGATGACGAGGAAGATGACCAGCAGCAGCCAGTGCGAGTAGCCGGTGAGGACGGCGACGATGACCATGGCGAGGGCGGCGACGAGGGGGCCGACGACGGGAACGAATTCGAGCGCGCCTCCGGCGGTGCCGAGCATGAGAGCGAAGGGGACGCGCATGATTCCGAGGACGGAGGAGTAGGCGACAAAGGAAAAAGCAGCGAGAGTCAGTTGGGCGCGGATGAATTGCGCGAGCATCTGGTTGAGATCGTTGAGCACGTGTTCGAGAAACTCGCGCTGGCTGCGGGACTGGACGAGCGAGAGGGCGACGCTATTGAAGGTGTCACCATCGCGCAGAAAGAAGATGGCGAGGATGGGGACAAGGAAGAGCACCCAGATTTGCTGGGCGGATTCGGCGGCGCGCACGCCGATGCGCTGGGCGAAGTGGGCCAGGTCCTCGCGATGGTTGTAAAGGAAGCCCTCGATGCGGGCCTGGGTGGCGGCGCTCCAGCCATGCTCGGCGCTGATGCGGGCGGCGAGGTCACCGATGGGGCCGGAGAGTTGTCCGTTGGCGGCCTTGTCCATGAGGCCGGGGAGGGATTCGCCGAGACGGGAGCTTTGGCGGCTGATTCTGGGACCGGCGAGAACAAAGAAGAGGCCGACCGCGAGCAGAAGCAGAAGATAGATGACGGCGATGGCGCGGGTGCGTCCGCGAACAAGTTTGTCGAGGCGGCCGACGGCGGGATTAATCAGGTAGGCGAAGAAGATGGCGAAAAGGAAGAGGATCAGGGTGCGCCGGGCGGCGTAGAGGAAGCCGAGGACGAGCGCGAACAGCAAGAGCGTGAAGACCACGCGCGAGGTTCGTGAGTCGATGAGGGTCAGTGGCAATTTTTCGGCGCTTTACGCTTCGCGCTTCCCCTTGTGGTTCGGTTAGATGCCTGACGGCCGGTTGCCGGTCACCGGTCACCGGTCACTGGTTTCGGCGTACCGATCACTGGTTTTCGGTCACCGGTTACCTGTCACCGCTTTCGGTCACCGCTTGTTCAGTCTCTCACTACTTCTGTGTTATCGCCTTCGATGTAGATGCGTATCACTTTGAACTGGTCGTCGAGCCAAATAAACCAGGATCCATTTTCGGTCTTCAATTCGACCTTGTTGAACTCCTGCGGGTTGCCTTTATAAGTGATCTTTTCGCGGCCGAGGTACTCGGCGGCCAGGGGCGAGGAGGCGTGCTGGCGCGGGTTGAGAGTGCCGAACTGCGCGCGCTGCTTGAGAGGGCACTGCACCAGGCCGTTTTGCTGCTTGCAGGTTGCGGCGAGGAAGCGCCAGACGAGCACTTCGCGGTGAATGAAGAAATAGTCGTCGAGAATGTTGGTGGAGTGGGAGAGCAGGTAAGGCTGCTCGTGCTCCTTGTCGCCGGGGCCGGCGCTCCACTTCTGGTTGAGGAATTCGTTATTGGGAAGGATGACCGATTGAGCCTGGCCGGGGCTGATCTCTTTCCACTCGTACCGGCGGAGGTCGCCGCCGGCGGTGAGCTCGAGGGTGGATTGCTGCTGGGCGTTGCTGGGATCGTTGTCGGTTTTGAACTCGGAGTGGATGATGCTGCCGGTGTTGGCCTGGTCGATGGAAAACTTTTCGGTACCGACGCGATGTCCGCTCATGAAGACGCCAAAGGAGCCGGAGTCGATGACCTGCTTGCCGGAGTCTTTTTCTTTGGACTTGTCTCTATCTTTGTCCTTGTCCTTGGAGGGTGCGGCGGAGGCGGCCACGCAGCAGGCGAGGACGATGAGGAAGAACGCTGAGATCAGACTGCGCGACAACTTCACGGGGATTCTCCTGTGGGGCCGATTGAAATGGATCCGTATAGAACATCTTAGCGAGAAAGCATTTGCCGTAGTTACCTAAAGCAGGTACCGGGATGTCTTCAGTAATTAGCGATCGAGTTGCAATCCGCGCTCGATTTCCTGGCAGATGGCGGCGGCCGGTTTGCCGGAGGTGTCGACGGTGAGTGTGGCCTGGCGGTAAAAGGGAAGACGGTCGGAGTAGAGACGGGCGAAGTGATCGCGGTCGCCGCGCAGGGGACGCTCGGCGCCATCGGCGGATTCGTGGTCGAGGCAGCGCTGCCAGAGTTCTTCGATGGGGGCGTCTAAAAAGACCGATGGCCAGGGGCCGAGCAGGGTGCGGTTGGGTTCCTGGGCGAAGGCGCCGCCGCCGAGGGCGATTACGGTGTCGCGGGTGAGGGAGGCGAGGAGGTCGCGCAGGGCGGCGGTTTCGGCGGCGCGAAAGTAGGGCTCGCCTTTTTGGTTGAAGATTTCTGGGATGGATTGGGATTCGCGGGATTCGATGCGGGCGTCGAGGTCGAGGAGATCCCAGGAAAGGCGGCGGGCGAGTTCCTGGCCGACGGTGTTTTTGCCGGAACCCATGAAGCCGATGAGGACGATGGCGCGGGGCATGGTGGGGATTATCTCAGGGTTTAGCCCGAAATTTCGTATCGGACGGCTCAGGAACAGCGGAATCCGGCGGGAACAGCGAGAGAACTGTTCTTTCGCCCCTCCGGGGCTTGTTCATCTCTCACTTGGCACCCACGGCTTACGCCGTGGGCTGCATTCTTGCGCCGCTTCGCGGCTGAAAGCGGAGCAGAGAGGACAGAGAGGATCACAAAGGAAACCCGCGACTCATAAATGTCGATCTGTTTGACGCACCACGCTATTTAAAAGGGTTTTCCAGCAGACCGTGAGCCATGGCCTTCGTGCCCAGTTCTCAGAGAAGGCTTGCGACTTGATTTTAGCGCTGCTTGAGGCGGATCTTGCCACGGAAGGAGTGGAGAACTACCTTGGAGCTGGCTTGGCCGACGGAGCCGAAGAAGGCTCGTCCCTGCTCGGCGGGGTAGCGGCTGTGCTGGGGAATGAGGTCGAGGTCGTTGTGGACTTTGCCGAGGATGGAATGAACGGTGAAGTCGGCGGAGGCGTTGGCGGGAACGATGGCTTCAATATCGCCGCTGTGGGTGGTGAGTTTATAGTCGCCGCCGGAACCGAAGTCGCCGTCGTAAAAAATCTTGCCGCTGCCGGAGTTGGCGCGTACGAAGGGGCCGTTGACGGAAGTCATGGTGACGCTGCCGCTGATGGAAGAGATCTCGATATGGCCATTTTTAACGTCGCTTATGGTAACTGGTCCGCGCATGGTGGAGACATGGAGGTGCCCGTTGCTGACGTCGTGGACATTGACGACGGCGTCGGTGCCTTCGAAGGACAGATCACCCTGAAGATTCTCGGCCGACAGGGGGCCGGTGGAGGAGCGCAGGCTGAGGGTGGCGTCGGCGGGGATTTGGAGTTCGTAGTCGACGCGGCCGGATTGAGCGTCGGCGCCGGGGAAGAGGTGCGAGGCGATTTCGATGCGGTTGCCGCGCTGTTCGTTATCGACTTCGGTCTTATCGGACTGCGAAATGGCCCTGACGATCACTTGACTGCTGTTGCCGGGCTTTACGGAAATAGCGCCGTACTGGGTATCCACGGAGATATTGGCCCTGGGTCCGACATTGAAGCGCATTTCCTTGTGGGACTCGGCGATCGCGACCGACACCAAACAGGTCGCCAACAACAGGGTAACAACCGTGGTCTGCTGCAACCTCTCCATGACAAAAGCCCCTTTGGCCGGATACCCGGCCTACTCAAAGCTATTGAATCCGATCCAAAGCCATCTGATAGAGCAAAGCCTTCTGTTGATAAACTTCCAATAAGTGCTGACGCGCGTCCAGGTCACCGGGGTACTGGTTGAGATACGCCTTGGTTTCGCGAATCTCATTATTAACTGCCTGAAGCTGATTTGCATAGGTGGCGCGCATGGTAGGCGCACGCTGAGAAACCTCGCTCAGAAACTCGTTGTCGGTGACTGCGGGCGAGGCATCGGCGGTTTCGACCGGCCCGGACGCCGAGTTATCGGTGGCCGCAGTGCGAGCTGGCGAAACTGGCTGAGACTTGGCTTGTTGAACGGGTTGCTGCGCGGGCTGCGATTGAGCCGAAGACTGAGGTTGCGCGGGCGGCTGGGCTTGTTGAATGACGGGCTGCTGAGTGGCCGACTGCTGAACCAACTGGGCGGTGGCGTGATTCGAAGGACGATGAACCAGGACGTATGATCCGGCGGCCAGGACTGCGGCGGCGACGGGCGCGAGCCAGAGGGGATTCCAACGACGGCGGGAGGGAACGGCTACGGGGTGGAGGCTATGAAATTCGGGTTCGCGAATCAGGCCTTCGGCCCGGAGATCATTGGCGATCCGCGCCCAAACCCGCGGCGATGGCTCTTCGGAGGCTGACAAATGGCGAGCCTCGCTGGCGATTAGTTTGAGATCCGACACGAGTTCGGAGCATTCGGCGCAGGTTCTGAGATGGGACTGGACTTCAAAATCCTGAGCGTCCTCGATGGGCACGCCATCGACGAGGTCGGGCAGAATACGGTCTACGTCGGAACACTTCATAAGCACTCTCTCCCCGAGACTTACAACCGCTAACCAGTCTTGGCCTTTTCGGCTCTCATGAACTTCAGATAATCGCGCAGCTTCAAACGCGCCTTGTGAAGCTGCGACTTGCTGTTCCCAATCGAACAACCCACCATCTGGGCAATTTCGTTGTGCTCGAATCCCTCGACATCGTGGAGCACAAAAACCATTTTGTAGCCCGGCGGCAGGCGATCAATGGCGCGCTGCAACTGTAAACGATCGACCGAACCTTCGAGCTTGACATCGTCCGCGCCGAACTCCTTGCGCGGCGCCTCTTCGTCGGCTTCGAGAGTCTCTTCCAGCGAGACGGAGGGCAAATTCTTTTTGCGCAGCTGCATCAGGACGACGTTGACCGTCATGCGGTGCAACCAGGTGGAAAAAGCGGACTCGCCGCGGAAGGTGCCGATCTTGCGGAAAAGCTGAAGAAACGCCTCTTGCGCGAAGTCTTCGGCCTGCGAAGGATTGGACACCATGCGCAAACATAGAGAATAGACACGGCGCTTATGCAGTTGATAGAGGGTTTCGAAAGCCGCTTCGTCGCCCTGCTTCGCCCGCTCGATCGCCTCTAATTCGGTGATTCGTTGCTTCGCGTCGGTCAAGTCGCCTATTCCGGCCGCTAATGTCTCAGATGCGGCTGCTTACTCGTTCCGTTGTACTCATTTGCCGATGGCGTTGCCTGGGCGCACAGCAATGCTGCGACGCTTCCAGAATACCAAAAACCGTACGTGTGAAAGAGTTGCGGTGGATTTGAAAGAAGATGGGGAGGCGAGGGGAAGGAGTCACTTTGGTAACACGGCCTACGGTGCGGTGGCGCCAGGCAGCGTTTTGAGGCGGATTGCCCGGCGGCGTGAAGCATTGTCGTGACCCATTTCTTTCGCCCCTTCGGGGCTGGGATATCTTGCGCTTTCCACCCACGGCTTGCGCCGTGGGCTGCATTCTTGCGCCGCTTCGCGGCTGTTGCTGCAGTGGGATTGCCGTCGGGGTGATTCAGGCTGACTGTTTGTTCATTTCCTGCTCCCGCTTGCCCTGCTCCAGCTTGCCGCCATGACGACGATCCGATGCGAGCAGAAGGAAGGCGAAGATGAGTCCGGCGACGCCGAGGCACGCGAACATGATCTGGGTGGCGGTGTAGGTTCCGGTTGCATCGCGGAGCTTGCCATTGAGGAGGGGGAAGAGTCCGAGGCCAATGTTCTGGATGGCTGTCATCAGGCCGAAGGCTGTGCCGACACGCTTCTCCTCGACCACCAGCGGAACAGACGGCCACATGGCGGCGGGAACCAGAACGAAAGCCGCCCCCAGTACGATCATGCTGGGGACGGGGTTCCAATGGGTGAGGCCCATGATGAGATGGGCGGGAATCAGCATGAGGGAACCGACAACCATCAACGTGGCGCGTTTGCCGATGCGGTCCACCAGGTTGCCGGCGAAGGGCGCGAAGATCATGGACGCGAAGATGACGATGCTGGTCACTCCCGGCGCGGTCGAGAACATGTGCAGGAAGTTGTCAAAGATCTGAGACAGGAAGCCGCCCGTCGACTCGCTTACCAGCGGGATGCCCCATTTGTCGTGGAACATGTCGGTGGCAAGGGCCGTGAAAGGGAAGATGGCGCTATAGAAGGTGACGCAGAGCAGGACAACGTACCAGTAGGAAGAGTTGAATTTTCGGATGTCGGAGAAGACGATTTTGTCGCCACCCTGCGGTGTTGGGAGCGCGAGCACCTTCTCGCCATGAAGGTCCATGACGTTATAGACCAGATTGCAGAGCACGGAGAACAGGCAGAAGCCGGCCGCCGCCCAAAGTGCGACTCGGTAGCTTCCAAAATAACGGGCGATGAGTTCTTCGGTGTTGAAGCTGAAGAGAGTTCCAATGCGGCTGATGGTGAGAGCGATGCCGAAGGCAAGCGCCATCTCTTTACCCTTGAACCACCGGCTGATGATCGCGCTTTGCACCACGATCAGCGCTTCCGATCCGCCGCCGAAGATTAGCCGCCCCGCGAAGAGTTGCCAGCTCGAGTGAGCCATCGCGACGATGGTGGCGCCCACCAGGACCAGCATGCAGAACAGAAAGCTCGAACGGCGGGGGCCGAGCTTGTCGTAGAGCATGCCCCCGAAAAAAACGATGAGGACGGCGGCCACGGAGTAGGCCGTGTAGAGATTGCCGATGGTGCTGCGGCTGAGATGGAGATCCGCAATGAGCGTGGGCGCGAGGGCTCCGATGCTGTCATAGGCAAAGTAGCTTCCCATCACAATCAGGCTGATGAAGGCCAGGATGGTGAATCGGTAGGGACGTCCGGACGGATGAAAGAATGGCATTTGATTGTGGGTGAAAGGATAACCGAACGAAGATAGCAGATTGGGATCATCTGGTCATTGAGTGATCGGGCCATCGGGTGATCGGGCCATCAAGGCAACGAGTCACCGGGTTTGATGGCTTGAACTTGTCCTGGCGGACGGTTGGCGAGGCTTTAGCTTTCTGGCCGGGACTGACTCAATGGAGGACATTGAGTGTAGTTTCGATGTGACGAGGGGAATCTCTTTGGAACGACCTGCGAGGCATTTCGCTTATTAACCCCGTGATGATCTCACAGCTGCTCCGAGGAGACGCGTCTGCGACAAGGGTTGGTGCTCAAGATCGAGGCAGACGGGAGCGGGTGCGGTTTCTGGGCGACTGCAGCTATACCGCTAGTTTTGACAGAAAGCAATACGATGTAACGAACTCGCGCAACGATACTGTGACCCTCGCACTTGTCGATCCTCACACGGTGGATGCGATTTACCAGCGGGACGGTCGAGTTAGCCAAAAGGACCGGTGGGTGATTTCCGGGGATGGGCAGCAGAGGACCGTATCCACCACAGGCACGTTGGAAACCGGACAGCGGCTGACGGAGAAGCTTGTGTTTAAGAAGTAGAAATAGATATTGGCGGGCCACGAAGACTTTTCGCTCAGAGATATTATTGGTGGTTGCTGCCGGCAGGCGGCGTCCAGGTGGGAGCTGTGAGTTCCATTTGCCAGATTGGTCCGCCCTCGAAAAGCTGCCCTTCGAATTTGACGACTTGAGGAGGAGCCTGGTCGAGGATGGAAACCTCGGCGTCGGGTGGTTGCTTTCCGACGAGAGGAGCTACCTTTCCAGCAATCCCTCCAATATCGATTTTCAGGACATAGTGCGCGGCCTCGTACCTGGAATCGCCAATCCAGAAGGGATCTTTCGTACCAGTCGGAGTAATCTTCAGTCGAACTACTCGCGGTTTGGGAGTCGTCGCAAGCAGAGACAGGGTGTTTGTGGGCCTGCCAAGTTGCAGGTTCTCCAAAAGAGTGAAGAGAATGCCGTTGGCGAGATTGGTGGGTAAATCCATGTGCTGTTTGATTACTTTGTCATGTCCCTTGTCATCCTGGGAGCGAACCTCGACCTGACCCCGCGGGCAGTCGATCAGTACTTCTACTGGTTTCGGGAACGACGGGCCTCGTTGAATCAAGTGGTAGTTTTGCAATCGAAAGCTCTTCGACTGAGAAAAGATAGCCGTCTCTTCGTAGGTCGAACCGTCCTTGAAGTGAAATTGAGTCTTAGTCGTGACACGACCGCCGCTCACGATCTGAGAGGACGTCCCGTCGGCAATCATGGCTCCGTTGGTATTTCGCAATACCAGAAAACCGAGAAGGCTGCCTTGGCGATGCCGGACGAGCACCTCGTCCGCTTGCAGGATCGAAGGGGCTAGCAGGCTGACAATGGCCAATGCAGCGTACAGTGCGAGGTTCCTACTCGCCACCGGCGGATGATTTTTTTGGCTCAATCAGTTTTTCTCCGCTGGACGCATGGTTGACGCAGTTCGATCGCGCCCCCGCGATTTAAGCAGGTTGGTTTGAGTATTTATACGGCGTAAGGGTTGTAAGCGGGCAAACCAGGCCATTTCGCCCATTGAACTGCGATCATTTCATAGCTGTTCCGAGGCTTCGATCTTTGGAATCTCCTCGGGAATCTCGGCGACGCAGTCGGGGGCTCCAGCCTCGGCCATGCACTGGAGGCAATTCGTGGCACCGCAGTCCACACCTCTGCGATGGGTCTGGATGTTCAGTTCGCGCTTGAAGATCGGGGACACGGCATGGGCCTCACGAGCGGCAACGGAAATGATGCCCTTGCGATACATAAATTTCAGAATGCCGTTGACCGTGTCTTCCAGGGACGGATCCGGTTTGCCCCAGACGGAGGCATCGCGGGCCGTTTGGTAGCAAGAGTTTTCATACCGCTTGAACTCCATCGCGGAGATGTTGTCGACGGAGCCCACCAGAAAATCGAGCAGCGGGAAGAGAAGATCTTCCTTGCGGCATCGCCGGATCAGTTCGGGAACGAAATCGGGAAGGCTGAATTGCTCGAATTGCCGGCCGGTGGCTTTCGTAATCAGGCCGGTAATATCCATCATGTTCGAATAATCGTCGCGAACGACATGGTAAGTCTTGTTCGCGGTGCCGGGAGTGGTAGAAATCGCAACGATATTGTTGGCCACGATGTCGGCCGGAACAAAGCTGACCTGGTTGAGGGTATCGACGCCGATGCCGTGATTCACCATGAAGGCAACCAAGCGAACGGCGATATCGAAGTTGTTACCTCCGCCGGTGACGGAAGGACTCACGAGGGCGGGCCTGAAAATCCGGGTGGAAAGTCCGCGGCTGCGGGCGTCGACAACCACCTGTTCGGCTACCCATTTCGATTGGCTGTAGCCGAAATCGAGAAGCTCCATATTCTCGTTGAGGTCGGTCTCATACAAAACTGATTTGACGGCCCAGCCAAACACGAAGGTAGTCGAAACATAGTTGAATTCTTTGGGCCTGCCTTCGAACGCCAACCGCAGGACCTCGTTGGTTCCGAGGACGTTCGCTTCGCGCATCAGATCGTAATTGAACAGGTAGTTTACGGTCGCACCGTTATGGAAGACCGTGTCGATCTCGTTCGCGAGAAAATCCCACACGTCCTGCGTCAGGCCAAGCTTGGGCTGACCCAGATCGCCTGGGACGGGGATAACGCGAGACTCAAACATCTCCATCAGGCGTGTCCCGCATGGTCCCATGGAGTCCACTGCGGTTCTCAGTCTCTGCTTGCCCTGCTTTTCGTCGGAGGACCTGACAAGAACATAGATCTTTGCGCGGGTCTGTTCGAGCAAGCTTTTTATGAGGAACGGCCCTATGAAGCCGGTCCCGCCTGTGAGCAGCACCCTTTGCAGCACGGGTATCTCCGGCATGGGAGCGGGCACGGGTGGATCGAAGATGAGCTTCCGGTCGTTGTTCATCATTTGCTTTTCGGCGGCGCACTGCTCTTCCCGGAAGGCCGCCAGGGAATGACGGAGATGGTCGAGCGCCTCTTCAGGAGCGCGTTCCAGTTGCTCGGCTAGTTCAAACAACTCGGCCACGCTGACACGTTGAATGACGCCAATATCCACCTGTCTTGCCAGCAGCTCCGCGCCTTTATCTTTGAGGAGCTCCTTGAGTTCATGCATGAACACAACAAGATCGAGGGAATCCAGACCGGCTTCGACGAGGTTGTACGATTCCTGCCCTGTCAGGTTGTAGCGGGCTTTGAGTTCGGCGAAGGTGGAATGCATGTCGGAATCGGAGGCAGAGGTCCCGGCGTCTTTCTCGCGCGAAAAGTCGGAGAGAACGGTGAACTGACCTTGCAGCCACATTTGTTTGGTCTTATGGCGCATGATCTTGCCGGAACTCGTTCTCGGGATCGCGCGCGGCGCGATGAGAGAGATCACGGCCACTTCCACGTTGAGATAATTCCGAACTGCGGCGGCAATCTTTCGCGCTTCGGGAAGCGACTTGGGATTTTTGACCTCGGCGACAATGGCTAACGCGGGTTCCGTGTCCTCGTGAACCTGGAATGCGACGACGCAATTGTGCCGGATCAGGTTGGATGATTTCTCGACGACGTTCTCGATGTCCTGCGGGTAATAGTTCTGCCCGCGGAGAATGATCATGTCCTTGATGCGACCGCAGACGTAGAGTTCGCCTTCGTGAATGAATCCCATGTCGCCGGTGCGAAGATAGCCATCGTCGTAGGGAGTGTCGTCTACCAGCCGCGCGCGAAATTGCTTCAGAGTCAGTTCAGGGTTATTCCAGTAACCCTGACACTTGCCGCTTCCCGCGACCCAGATCTCGCCGGTGCGCTCGGGTTTAAGAGCGAAGTGTCCTTCGGGATCGACGATCTTCAGGTCGAGACCCGGGAGCGGGGTTCCACAACTGACGATTTGCGTGGCTCCGCCGATTTCAGAGACCTGAGTCGTCATGCGTGCTGTTCCCAGTGCGAGGGCACGCTTGTTGACGGAAACAATGTTGCGTCCACCCAGCGAGACAGCCAGAGTATTTTCGGCCAGCCCAAAGGCTACATAGAAACTCTCGGACTTGAGTCCATAGGGCTGAAACGCTTCCAGGAAGCGGGTATAGGTATCGGGCTTGACGGGTTCCGCTGCGCACATCAGCACGCGCAGCGAACTCAGATCGCAAGCCTGCAGGCTTTCCTTGGAAAGCCTTCCGGCGCGCAGGCAATAGTCGTAAGCGAAGTTGGGGGCAGCGGCCGCAGTGGCGTGATATTTGGTTATCGCATTGAACCACAGGATCGGGCGCTGAATGAAGTCCATGGGAGCGAACCCGTAGGTCGTGCCACCTTTCAGCGCTGGATACAGGTAGCACCCGATGAGTCCCATATCGTGATACTGCGGAAGCCACGAAACGACGACCGGCGCGGCATGATCGATCACCAGCGGACAGGTCGTCAGAATATTTTCGTGTGTGACGATCACGCCCTTGGGCTCCATGGTCGAGCCTGAGGTGTACTGGAGAAACAAAATCTTCGAAGGATCGGCGGGTGGCTGGCTGGAAATCGCGTCCACAAAATCTTCCGTCGCGATCCACGGAAGACTCGAAATGTAGTCGACGTCGACCCCCGAGGCAGAGACTCCGCGTCTTGCGAGATTCGTTTTGAGAGAGGCGTGGTAGTCCTTGCTGGTTAAGATCCCAGCCGCCTGGCAATCTTTTGCGATGTGGACCGTTTTATATAAGGCGCTCTGGAAGCCGCGCGAACTGGGGGGATAGACGGGCACGGGGATCAAGCCGGCACGCACGCAACCAAAGAATGCGCAGATCATTTCGAGCCCTGGCGGATAGGCGAGCAAAAGCCGGTCGCCGGGCGCGAAACGCCCCTCTTTCAGCAAATGTCCAGCGATCGCTTGCGCGCGGTGGAGAAACGACGCGTAGGTGTAGCTTTCGATCGGATCGCCGTTTACATCGAGGTATGAATAAAGGAGTTTGTCCGGGTGCTCATCTGCCAGCCTATCGAGGTGGCTCAGAATTGACGCCGTCGACATCATTAATCAGCGATCCTCCAAGGTCGAATAAAACGAAAATCAGTCAAACGAAACATTCGCCGCCACCGGGCGGGGTGAAACACGATTCAGTCTGAAGGTGCAGATCGCAGCGCAAATCTGGAATATGCGACTGTGAGAATGTACGCGTAACCTTCTTCTCACGGCAATCGTCGCTCGATTAGCTGGGCAGCGGACGTTCTCCTTCTTGCCGCACAGGACGCGAGACAGACCTGTGGAGCTCCTATGCCACATGCAGGAGGCCCAGCTCTCTTAGGTTCATTTGGTGGCTATATATTAACAAAACGTTTGCACAATGCCATGTGCTAACGGGTGTCGGCTCAATTTCCAAAAGCGTTAACCACGAAGGCCACGAAGGTACACGAAGGAGAATCTTGAAACTGTCGGGTCTGAATTTTCTTGATGCCTTGAATGGCTCGCACTAGAATATTGAAGCGAGAGTGTCGACGGCGCGGCAACGATTCTGCCGCGGGCGAGGGCTACACATGCGGCATACGGAGCGCACCTGGTCCCCATTACCATAATCGCGGAGGCGCCGGTGACGTCCCAACCTGAAGCGGTGATTGCGGATCAGCCGGAGATTCCAGATCTTGTACCGTCAGAGACTTCAGGTTCGCCGATTATTGAATCGGCCGACGCGCCCTCATTCCCGAAAGTCTTGCGCACCCGGCTCGACCGATTTTTTGCCGATCAGAGCATTTCTCCCAAAGCAGACCGCACCATGTGGGTCAAGATCGCTTTGGGTCTGGCGGTCCTCGCGGGCGCCTGGATCGCTCTCTACACGCTCAGGCTTGACTCGTGGGAGTTTGTTGCCTTCTACCTTTTAGGCGGCCTTGCCCAAACATTCCTTTTGCTGAACATCGCCCACGACAGTAATCACAACGCCATCTCATCCCGATCGCACGTCAACAAAACTCTGAACTATGTCTTCGATCTGTGCGGAATGAGTTCGTACATGTGGCGTATCCTCCATCATCGAGGTCATCACTCGTGCATCAATCTTCACGGCGAAGATGATGCGCTTTCGGGGAGGGGCATCTTTCGCTTTACGCCTTATGAACCCCGCCTGCCATGGCACCGGTTTCAGCACATCTACGTGCTGTTGATTTACGCGATGTTCTCTCTCGATTATGTGTTCTTCAGAGACTTCCAGTGCTTTTTCTTTCCCACCCATGAATATCTGAGACGCACGAAACATCCTCTGCGCGAATATGCAATTCTCTTTGCCGGCAAGGCTTTCTACCTCACTTACATGCTGGTCTTGCCAGTGGTGGTGTTGGGAAAATCACCGCTGCTGGTCGCGGGGGCATTCCTGCTCGTCCATTTAGTCGTCGGCTTAGCCGTAACGCTCGTATTCCAGTCGACGCATACTGTCGACAGCACCTACTTTCCTTCGGATCGTGGCGAGTTCGAAAACGGCGTGTACCACATCTTCGCGACCACGGCGGATTATGCGACGGAAAATCCGGTGGTGGGTTGGCTGGCGGGCGGGCTAAACCATCACGTGGTCCACCATCTGTGTCCGTTCGTGTGTCACACCCATTACGCTCCGCTGACCAGGATCGTGAAGGAGACTGCCAGAGAATTCGGGGTTCCCTATAGGCAACACTCCACCATGACCCTGGCAATCCGGCATCATCTGATACTCTTGAAGCAACTGGGAAGCGAAAACTGATTCTGAGCGTTTTTATCTGGGCATGAGCTCATCAACACCTATCCCCACTGTTTCCCGATTTCGCTGCTTTGCGGATTCTCGCGCAATGGCGCGGAATCCGGTGGAAGTTTTGTCGAGGTACAACGAGAGTTTCGGCAAGACATTCAGGCTCTATCTGGGTGGGCTCAAGGAAGCGATTGTCACCATCGATCCCGCGGTCATTGAGCATGTGCTGAAGACCAATGCAGAGAACTACCAAAAATCCGAAATTCAAGTCAAGCGTATGGGCCACTTCCTGGGGAAAGGTTTGCTCACGACCCACGGAGAAGCGTGGCGTACGCAGCGGCGTCTGATCCAGACGGGGTTCGATCGAAAGCAGCTCGATGCGTTGTCCTCAATCATGCAGGACTCACTGGCCGAGTCGCTGCGGGATTTCGATACTCAGGTCCGCGTTGGCCCGGTCGACATCTACACCCTCATGATGAAAATCACCTTCGCCATGGTGGCGCGGTCGTTATTCGGCGCGCGGTTGAGGGAAGAAGACATCAATCTGGTCAGCCATACCATCTGCACCGTTCAGGAATTCATTGTCCGGCAAACTCTTCAGCCCTATCTGAATCCCTGGTTCGCCGTTTCGGGTGAACTGCGCAGACACGAAGACATGCGAGCCCGCGCGGACGCGGTTCTGCTCGAATACATCAAGAAGCGCCGCAACGAACCGGCCGGCCACGATCTGCTGCAGACCTTGATGGATGCGCGTTACAGCGATGGCCAAGGCATGCCCGATGAACTCATCCTGAGCGAGAGCATGCAACTTCTGGTGGCCGGACACGAAACATCGTCGAATGCGCTGTCGTGGCTTCTTTATCTGTTGAGTTCGCGGCCGGATTGTCTCGAACGGGTACGGAAGGAATTTGAGTCTGTGCTCGGCGAAGCGCCGCTGAGCTACAGCGATGTTCCCAAGTTCGAATTTGCGAGTCAGGTCATTCAGGAGGCGCTGCGTCTTTACCCGCCGTTTTGGATGGTCGACCGCATGGCTGTTGCCGATGACCGTGTGGGAGACATTGCTATACCCCGCGGATCGATGGTCATTGTTTATGTGTACGGTGCGCACCATGCCGCTCGCTACTGGCAGAACCCGGAAACCTTCGATACGGACCGCTTCACCAAAGCGAATGAGAAGCTGCGCACACCGTTTACCTATCTTCCCTTCGGAGCTGGCCCACGAGGCTGCATTGGAGGAAATTATGCGATGCTGCAGATCCTTATGATTTTGAGCGATCTGCTCAGAAAGTACGATTTTCAGCTGTCTCCGGGCCAAACGATCGAAGCTCGCCCGATGGTCATCCTGCGGCCGAAGCACGGGATCCACATGACGTTTACCAATGCCAACGCTCCCGCCCCGTGCGTCGCATAAGACGCGATCTGGTTTTCAATGGAGTTGTGAAGCGGCGAAAGACGGATCTCGGTGGCGGATCCCAGACCGCCTGGGCTATTGACCACATTTCTGCAGCACGACCTCGTTTGAAGTGCCGTCGCATGCGTTTGAGGCTCCGAGTCGACGGGGTGCTTTGGCGCCGGTTAACGATCGAGTTCCTCGCGGGCCTTGCGAGCGATGAGGCGAAAATCCTTCCGGTCCGCGTCTTCCTTAAGTTTCTCTAGTCGTTGCCGACCCGAAGCCATCGAAGAACGAAGCTCCAGTCGTCCGAGATCCAGCCGGGCCTCGAACTCAAACTCCTTGTAGCCATCTCGGACAGATTCGCTGAGAACGGATTGCAGCGTCTTCGTCGCCGCAGGCTCCTTGCCGGTGCGCGCGTTCACTTCGGCAGCGGCGAGTGAGGCCATAAGATGGGTCGAGCGATCACTGGTGCGTTGAGCCAGAGCCAGGGCATTGGCAGCGGCAGCCTGGGCGTCTCCGATTTTCGACTGGGCCAGCAAAGCTCGCGCCAGCAGAGCAGCGGATTGGCTGGCGCCGGTCGCCATGGTCTGCTGGTCAAAGTGCGGGGCCGCCGCGCGAATCAGCGCCTCGGCCTCTGCCAGCTTGCCCTCCTCGATGGCAATGGTGGCGAGCGTCATCTGGCTCTGCGCAACTTGAACCGAGTCGCCGGCTTCTTTCCGAATCCCTAGAGCCTGCTCCTCTCGATCACGAGCCTGTGGCAGTTGATCCCGAATCAGGAAGATTTGGGCCATGCCATCCGAATCTTCAGCGTGTCCCCTCTTGAATCCGATTTTCTCGGTGATGGACTCTGACTGTTCGTAGTCCGCCATCGCCTGGCTCAACTCGCCTCGCTCCACCAGTACGTTCCCCAGATTTTCTAGCGTAGTGCTTTCGCCGCGTTGGTCGCCGCCATCGCGGAAGCCTTGCAAAGACTGTTCCTGCATGCGGGTCGCGTCCACTAGATCGCCCAGATTGTCCAGAACATTGGCAATACTTCCAATGGCGCTTCCAATATTGGCGGGGCTTGCGCCGATCTCTTGATCAACCCGAAGACCCTGCTCATAGTAGCGCCTGGCTTCCTCCAGTTTTCCCTGGTCGTAGTAAACATTTCCCAAGGTGACGGCAGTCAGGGCGATCTCACCATCCCCGATTTTTTGGAAAGTGTTTATGGCCTGTTCGAACGCGCTCCGTGCGCCCGCGAAGTCGCCTTTGTCGTACAAAATGATTCCGTACGTTCTTAATGCGTGTCCCAGCAGATGGGGATTACCGGCGTTGGCGGCGAGATCGCGGCCTTCCAGGCCCTTCTGAGCCGCCTTGTTCAGGTCGCCCAGCCGGTCCCATGCGAACGCTTCAGCAATCGTTGCCTGCACCTCGAGCATACGCGAGCCTTGTGCCTTCGCCTTCGCCTCCGCTGCGGTCGCGGCTTTTTGGAATGCGCTGAAATTTCCAGCGACGTTTTGGGTCGTAGCCTCTTCCATATCAATGCGGGCATCGTCGCTCAGCGGTCTGGGCGAGGTTCGCGCCTGCGCAATGGTGTCGAGCGAGTCCTTGGGACGCCCGGCCTTCCTTTGCGACGACGCCAGGCGCAACGCGTAGTCAAGATTGTCGGGAAAGAAATTTCTCAATGTGCGGTAGGTATCGATGGCGGCGGGATAGTCGTGGCCAAACTCGCGATAGCGCCCTTCTACGGAAAGATGCTGCTCGCGCGTCAGATTGGCCGAAAGATCGAACGCCTTCTTAGCCTCTTCTGCCGCTTTCTTGTCGTAGCCGAGCTGGGACCATGCCTGCGCCAAAGCAGCGTGCGAGAGTGCGTAGTTAGGATCGGCCGCGACCGCCTTCTCCAGCAGATCCCGGGCAGCCAAAGCTTCATAAGTTTGCAGTTTCGTCAGTCCTTCCGCATATAAACGAGTGGCTTCCGGGCTCGTCGAGGCGGAAGCGGCCAGCTGTGATGCCTCCGTGGTGGAAACATCGGCGATTCCCAACTTCTGGCGCAAGCCGGCGCCACTCTGCGTTACCAGTTCGGGGAGACTGGCTTCGTTTCCATCTTGTGAAATCACCGCGATCGTTTCGCCCTGCCGGGCGTCTTGCAAACGCACATCGACTCGGATTTTCCCGCCGCTATTTTTTCCGGTGTCAAGATAGGAACCGAGCACGACGATGTCGCTGCCCAGATGAGTGCTGATCTTTTGCAGAGTGTCCCGGCTGTAGCTGTCGGCGGCGGGCAGAGAAAGATCGATTTTCATGCGGGCGACATCTTCGCTCGAAACCACGCGCAGTTGTTGCCCGGCGGACAGTTGCGCATCCAGCATCTCGGAGAGCGCGGTCGAAATCCAGGCTTCGTCATCCCGGCCCGAAAGATTCTTGAAGCCGAGTACGGCAACCGAGGTGCGCCGCTTCGATTGCTCGGCCGTGCCGGCGGACATCGGACGGGACAGCGGGCGGCGCAAAATTCGATCGCGAAGGCCGCCGACGTTCGCCCCAAGCGCGAGGAATAATAAGAGCAGGACGCCAACGGCGATCGTCACGCCGATTCGGCTGAGGGGTTGCGAACGACGGAGATTGAGGCGCTCCAGATCGGCGTGCAATTCCCGTGCGGATTGATAACGGCGGTCCCGATCCTTTTCCAAGCTGCGCCTGATCACGCTCTCGACGCTGGAAGGAATTGCGGGGTTCAGCTGACGCAGCGGCGCGGGTGAGCCATGCAGGACGGCGTCGTGAACCGCCGCACCAGTATTGCCTTTGAAGGCGCGGCGGCCTGTCACCATCTCGAACAACACCAGTCCGAGCGAGAATAGATCGCTCCTCGCGTCCAGATTCTCGCCAAGTATCTGCTCGGGCGACATGTAGAAAGCGGTACCCATCTTCGCGCCCGTCCGGGTCAGAGTGAGGACCGATTCTCCATCGAGCGCCGTTTCAGCCGTGAAGTCACTTTGAACCTCTGGCTCTTTCTGTTCCTCCATCACCTTCGCCAAGCCAAAGTCCAGAATCTTTGCTTCGCCGCGGACGGTGACGAAGATGTTCTCCGGTTTGATGTCGCGATGAATGATGTTCTTTTGATGAGCCGCTTCCAAGCCGCGCGTGATCTGGATCGCCAGATCCATTGCATCCTTTACACGTGAACGGCTGTCTACTTTCGAGCTACGTTCAATCCACTCCCGTAGAGTCTTGCCCTCGAGCAGTTGCATGACGATGAAGGGCTGGCCGTCATGTTCGCCCAGTTCGTAGATGGAACAGATGTTGGGATGGTCTAGAGCCGACGCGGACCTGGCCTCGCGTTGCATGCGCTCAAAGGCAGTCCGATCGCTGGCTACTTCGCCGGGCAGAAACTTCATGGCGACGCGACGGCCAAGTTTGATGTCCTCCGCCTCATACACAACTCCCATGCCGCCGCTGCCGAGCCGGCTCAGCACGCGATAATGAGAAACGGTCTCGCCTGACATGGAGCGAAAAGTCGCTGCAATTGTGGCGGAGTCTTCCGTCTGCGTGGGCATGTCGGCGGGGCTGAAAGCAGGCGGTTCCAGAAAGCTTCCCGCCTGGCGATGCGAAGTGAGCAGCGAGCGCACTTCTTCGAGGAGTTCGTTATCCCTGCCGCATTGCCGGCGCAGGAACTCGTCCTGCTGCTCGACCGGCAGTCGCAGCGCCGCCTGCAGCAGTTCATCGATTCGTTTCCAGCGTTCAGCATCCATCGGAATTTTCGCGACTCATCTCGCGGTGCAGCCAGGCCCGAGCGGTACTCCAGTCGCGCGCCACTGTGACCGCCGAAACTTTGAGGACCTCGGCGGTTTCTTCGAAATTCAGTCCGCCGAAGAATCGCAGTTCCACGACCTGCGCCTTGCGGCCGTCGATCTGGGCCAGCGCTTGTAGCGCATCATCAAGGGCAACGACGTCCAGGTCTCTGCGCTTGCCTTGTTCGAGCAGCCCGGAGTCGTCCAGGGATAGTGCGCCGGCACCGCCTCCGCGTTTCCCAGCACGGTGACGGCGGGCATAGTCGACCAGAATCTGCCGCATTTGCTGGGCGGCGATAGCAAAGAAATGGGATCGGCCCTCCCACTGCGGCGCATTCAGTCCCAACAGGCGGAGATAGGCTTCATTCACCAGAGCAGCGCTCTGCAAAGTGTGGTCGGGACGTTCTTTGCGCAGTTGAAAATGGGCCAGACGATGCAGTTCCTTGTAGACGACTGGCAACAAGGCGTCCAGAGCTTTGCGGTCGCCACCCCGCCAGCCCTGTAACAGCCGCGTGATCTCTCCTGCTGATTCGTGCCTCACGAAGTCAACCTCAGGGAGGGGAAGCGCTTGGGAAGTTAGGGTAGCTACCGCTGTTTCGGATGTCAACTGGAAACAGTTGGAAACTCTACCACTTACCGCACTCTCCCCGTAGTCCATAAATATTTTTTGCTTCGATGATAGGTTTTGCCGCCGACTTGCGCTGTTTAGAGATGTAAGGACGCAGCAGTGGCTGAGCCGAGACCTTCCCTCAAAAAATCAAGACGAAGAGAAGAAAAAGGAGAGGGCTATGAAAAGACATACATGGCAGGCGGCAGCATTTCTAGTGTTGCTCGTGGCTACAGCGGCTGCCCAGGATAACCCAGCAGTTCTAAAAGCAGACATCCCTTTCCCGTTCGTAGTCGCCAATCGAACCCTCCCCGCGGGGCACTACATGCTGAGTACTTTGGGCGAGTACACCGTTCGCATCTCCAACGCCCACGACGAGCCAGGAGCGTTCGTGCTCACTTCCAGAGTGGATGGTCGCGCTCCCGAAAGCACGGGGAAATTGGTTTTCTACCGCTATGACGATCGCTATTTCCTGGCCCAGGTTTGGAACCCAGGCAACCGTCAGGGAAAGCAAGTTTACAAGTCTCCGGCAGAAGAGGAATTGGAACGCAAGGGTGCAAGCAAGGAAATCGCTGTCCTGCGGACCGAAAACTAATGGAGCTCCGGGTCCGCAGTTTAGCGGCGTGCGGGTGGTGGGCGACCTCATCCGACGCACATCAAAACAACAACTGGGAGAGGATGCAATGACAAACTCGAAGATCGGAACTCTGTGGCTCTCGGTGATACTTGTCAGTTTGTTTGCGTGGACAGCGCACGCGCAGATCACGCCGCTCGGCGATTCGTACATCAACACCGCCGCTGCTACCACTAACTACGGATCCAAGACGCTGCTCGACGTCGATGGGGCTTCGCAGACCACCTACATTCAATTCAATCTGGGCTCGATTCCTGCCACCGCCAGCGTCAGCCAGGCGACCCTGAAGCTCTATGTCAATTCCGTCACGGCCGCGGGCAGCTTCAATGTCGATTACGTCAACGCCGCGTGGTCGGAGAGCAAGATTGACGCCAGCAATGCTCCGCCTCTCGGAGCAGCGATCGCCTCGAACATCAGTGTCACGACGGCCGACAAGAACCAGTACATCCTGGTTAACGTGACTTCGGCTGTGCAGGCGTGGCTGAACGGGAGCGAGACCAATAACGGCCTTGCGCTGGTAGCCAACAGCTCGTTCAACGCGACGTTCGACAGCAAAGAGAACACGACGACGAGCCATCCGGCGGAGTTGGATATTGCGTTTGCGGGTGGGGATGGCACGATCACGGGCGTCGAAACCAGTTCGAGCAGCGGCCTTACAGGCGGTGGCACGAGCGGGACGCTGAACCTGAGCTTGCTGACCGGATGCGCGAGCAATCAGGTCCTGCAATGGAGCGGCAGCGAGTGGAAATGCAGCAACGCTGGGACCGGCACTATCACAGGGGTGACGGCGGGATCGGACCTTACTGGAGGCGGCACGAGCGGCAACGTAACTCTGAACCTGAATACGGCGAATGTACCGCTCTTGGCGGCGAACAATAGCTTCACCGGCAACCAGACGGTGAACGGGAGCCTGACCGCAACCGGGTTCGTTAGCGCAGCAGCGATCAGTGCGGCGGCGTCAAACGGTTCTTACGCGGTCACAGGAAACGATAGCTCCAGCAGCGGTTCAATTGGAGTTGCCGGCATCAGCGCGAACGGCACGGGAGTGTACGGAAGTGGCGTCACCGGAACGTCCGGAATTGGCGTCACCTATGGAGTGTATGCGTCCGCCAGCAACGGCGATGGGATAGTTGGATTAGGCGCCGGCACCTATAACAGCGGCGTGTATGGGAGCGCCAGCGGTAGCAGTGGCAATGGAGTTTACGGTAACGGCGTTACCGGAGTGTGGGGCAACGGCAGTTCCTATGGACTGTACGGCAGCGGCGGCACTTACGGCGTGTACAGCCAAGGCAGTTCCTACGGAGTGTATGGCTACGGTCCAACGGCAGGAGTGTACGCCGTGAGCAACACAGGCGACGGCGTTTACACCAAGGCCGGTACCGGGGGCATCGCCGCGGACGTAGTGAACACTGGAACAGGGTATGGACTAATCGCCGGTTCCGGTGGCTGGGCGGCGTGGTTCAACGGGAATGTGGACGTCGACGGCAATCTCTCCAAAGCCGGCGGTTCGTTCAAGATCGATCACCCGCTCGATCCGGAAAACAAGTACCTCTACCACTCCTTCGTAGAATCGCCCGACATGATGAACATCTACAACGGCAACGTGACCACTGATGCGCAAGGCGATGCTGTCGTCAGTCTGCCGGAGTGGTTCGAAACCCTGAATCGCGATTTCCGCTATCAACTCACCGTCATGGGCCAATTCTCGCAGGCCATCGTCGCCAGCAAGGTCGCCAACCATCAGTTCGCGATCAAAACCGATAAACCCAACGTCGAAGTCTCCTGGCAGGTGACCGGCATCCGGCAAGACGCCTGGGCCAATGCTCACCGCATCCCCGTCGAAGAGGAGAAGCCGGAGGTTGAACGCGGATTCTATCTGCATCCTGAACTGTACGGTGCGCCGGAGGAAAAAGGCGTCCTGTGGGCGAACGCCCCGAAGGCCATGAAGCAATGGAAAGAAGCAAGAACCAAGGCCGCAACCTCCGACGGAAACGAAGTTCTCACCAACCCAGGCAACGAGCGACCTCAGCCGTTATCTTTGCCGCCTGCGCCAACATCTAGTTCGCTGAGGGGACCGTCCTGAAGTTGGGATGAAATGCGATCTGCGCTTCCGTGGTCATTACCGAGAAACAAAGGAGGATGGTCATGAAAAGGACAGTCACTAAAACGACAGTCATTAAAAGGTTAACTGCACAAACCAGGTTCGTTTCACTTTTGGGTTTATTCGTGTTCCTGTGGACAGCGGCGTACGCGCAGATTACGCCGCTCGGCGACTCTTACATCAACACTGCGGCACCCACCACCAACTACGGCACCGCGACCTTGCTCGATGTTAATGGCGCCAAGCAGACCACCTACATTCAATTCAATCTGGCTTCGATTCCGGCTACGGCCAGCGTCAGCCAGGCGACACTGAAACTCTATGTCAATGCGGTGACCACGGCGGGCAGCTTCAACGTTGATTATGTGAACGGAGCGTGGTCGGAGGGCACAATTGACTCGAGCAACGCTCCGCCGCTTGGAGCTGCGATCGCCTCGAACGTTAGTGTCACAACGGCGGACAAGAACCAGTACATCCTGGTCAATGTCACCTCTGCGGTGCAGGCGTGGCTGAACGGCAGCGAGACGAATAACGGCGTCGCGCTGGTGGCTAACAGCACGTTCAACGCGACGTTCGACAGCAAAGAGAACACGACGACGAGCCATCCGGCGGAGTTGGATATTGCGTTTGCGGGCGGGAGTGGGACGATCACGGGAGTGACGACGGCGAGCGGAAGCGGACTTACTGGCGGAGGAACGAGCGGGACGCTGAATCTGTCGCTGACCAACGGGTGCGCGGCCAGCCAGGTACTGCAGTGGAACGGGAGCGCGTGGGCGTGCGCATCCGCGGGCACGGGCACGATCACGGGCGTGACGGCGGGCACCGATCTGACCGGCGGCGGCACCAGCGGGAATGTGACGCTGAACCTAAACACCACTGCGCTTAATGAGACCTATGCCCTGGTAGGGGCAGAGAACACGTTTGCATATCCTCAAGTGATCAACGGGGGTCTCACGGCGAACTCCTCCAGCTCTGGCGGCACCGGAATCTACGCCAATGCCGGTTCCAGTGGCGGCAGTAACGGAGTAATAGCCTACGGCGCGACCGGCGTAGCGGGCTACACAACCGTTAACGGCAGCATTGCACTGTTCGGCAATGCGGGAAGCAGCACGGGCAGCAACGGGGTGGTCGGCTATGGCGCGACCGGCGTAGCGGGCAACAGCACGATCACCGGCAGCTATGGAACCTATGGAAGCGGTTCCACCGGGGTGTGGGGCAGCGCCAACGGCACTGGCGCTGACGTGGGAGTGTACGGAACTACGGGGTCGGGCATAGCCGTGGAAGGGACGGCCGTGCTAGGGGTTGGGGGCTACTTCGTGAACGACAGCGACAGTGGAGACCCAGCCTTGGTGGCGTACAACGACGCGCCAGCCAACGACGCCAGCGTATTCGCTATGAGCGTCGGAGGGGTTGCTGGATATTGCGAAATCGACGGTCACGGCAACCTCGGTTGCAGTGGCAGCAAGTCCGCCGTTGTGCCGGTTGATGGCGGCTCGCGCGAGGTCGCGCTTTACGCCGTGGAAGCCCCAGAAAACTGGTTTGAGGATTACGGTTCAGGCCAACTCTCCAGCGGCTCGGCGCGCATCGATCTCGAACCCACCTTTACGCAAACCGTTAACACCGATCTCGACTATCACGTCTTTCTCACCCCGCGCGGCGAATGCGAAGGGCTTTATGTTGCAGACCTAACGCCCTCCGGATTTGAAGTTCGGGAACTGCATCACGGCTCGTCCAGCGTCGCATTCGATTACCGCATCATCGCCAAGCGCAGGAACTACGAAACCGTTCGGCTGGCGGATCTCACCGAGGGACACAGGAAGATGGAGGAGCAGATGGCAAAGGCGCGGCAGCGCAAGCCTGGGGCAATCCCGGTGGCTTCAAAGTTGGCGCCGGCACCAGAAAGCCGGCATTAACGCGCTGAAGCAAAACGAGGCGCGGCACCGCAAACGGTCGCGCACAAGAAATAAAGCCGTGAAGAAAAACATAAAACCTACACACCAAGGGAGGATGTTATGATCCGCGCCAACTTTCATTTCGCAGAAACTTCTAAGGTTCTGTGGTGCACCTGCACACTCGTTCTCTTGCTGGCTCTAGTCTTTCCCAAGCCAACCAGGGCGCAGACCGACAATACGGCATACGGCACGGGCGCACTCGGTAGCAACACGACCGGCGACTACAATTCGGCGTTTGGATTTGATGCGCTCTATACCAACAACGGCGGCTATAACACGGCTACGGGCTACCTGGCGCTTTTTACTAACACAACTGGCAGCGACAACACGGCTGTCGGAGGCAAAGCGCTCTATAACAACACATCGTCAGGCTCGACCGCGGTGGGTTATGGAGCGCTCTACAGTAATACCACAGGCGTCGATAACACCGCAGTCGGTTTTAAAGCGCTCCTGGCAAGCTCGACAGGCGGTGGCAATACGGCGGTAGGGTATCAAAGCCTATATAGCAGTACTGATGCTGTTGACAACACGGCGCTCGGCAATTTTGCTCTCTACTCTGACGTTAGCGGCTCCTCGAACACTGCGGTCGGTTATTCGGCGCTGCTGAATAACGAAACCGGATCCTTTAATGTCACCGTGGGCGGTTCCACCGGTAATTATGTGACTGGAAACTATAATATCCTCTTGGGCTACGCCGCCGGTTACGAACTGACCAGCGGCAGTAATAACATCGAAATCGGGAACCAGGGCGCCGCGGGCGACAACGCCGTCATCAAAATCGGGACCCAGGGAACTCAGACCGCCTCCTACATCGCCGGCATCTATGGAGCGACGGCCCCGGGTGGCGTCGAGGTTTTCGTCAATTCTGCCGGGCAATTGGGTGTACAAGTCTCGTCTGCCCGCTTCAAAGAAGCGATCCAACCGATGGACGATGCCAGCGAGGCCCTTCTGGCCCTCAAGCCCGTCACCTTTCGCTATAAGAAGGACCTCGACCCGCAAGGCATCCCGCAATTTGGTCTGGTGGCCGAGCAGGTCGAGAAGGTCGATCCAAATCTTGTCGTTCGCGACGCGAAGGGTCAAGTCCTCACCGTGCGGTATGAGGCGGTGAATGCGATGCTGCTCAATGAGTTTCTGAAGGAGCATCAAAGGGTGCAGGAGTTACAAATGCGAATGGACGCGATGGCGGCGCAAATGAAGGAGCAGGCCAGGCTCATCGAAGAAGTGCGCGACAAGGTGGAGATCAACAACTCTTCACGGCAGTTGGCTAGCAATACCCAATAGTATTTCCGGGCCTGCTGAAAATGGAGAGGTTGGCCAAGCCAAATTCCGTTATCGATGGGCCCGGCTTTCAGGTGTGAGATAAACGACGGTTGGAATCCTCTTGAAACAAGACCTTGTAACCGCGCTGAAATGAGCTGAGGTGGGAGCGCATGGCTTCGCGCGCTTTGGCGGGGTCGCCGGTGCGCAAGGCGGCGGCGATTTTCCGGTGCTGGCTCACCGCCTGTTGCATGCCCTGGCGGAGCAGCAGGCTCTTGCCAATCAGGTCCCACATGCGGTCGCGAACGCTCTTGAGTAACTCGTTCAGGACATCGTTCTTGGCGGCCGCGCCCATGGCCAGGTGAAATGCAAGGTCGAAGCTGCGGAATTTCTCCGCGTCATCCATCGAGCTCTTCATTTGGCCGACGATTCCATCCAATTCCTTGAGTTCAACTTCTGTAATCCGCGCGGCACAGAGCGCGGCCATTTCGGTCTCAAGAATAAGGCGTGCTTCGGCAAACTCGTTAAGCTCCTTTTCGGTGGTGAGCAGACCGCGGTTAAGCCAGGGGCTGGTGAGGTAAGCGGAAGGCTGCTCGGCAACGAAGCTGCCTTCGCCCGCGCGGGCACGGATCAGACCGATAAAGGCCAGGGATGTGAGGGCCTCGCGAAGGCTGGAGCGGCCCACGCCCAGGGCGCGGCAGAGCTCGGCCTCGGATGGCAGACGGGTGCCAGGCTTCCATTCACCGGCGCTGATTTTGGCCGCTATCTCCTTTGCCACCTGTTCGCTAAGGGTGGCGCGGGGGACCGGTTTCATATTGCTGAGCGTAGGAGAGAGATCGGACATGACTGCACCAGTTTAGGAATGGTCGGGTCAGCTGTCAAACGTATTTTACATAATTTACATATTTTCTGCTTGTCAGACAATATGAATACGTGGTAGCGTGCTCAGCGTCACGCATAAGAGTGGCTTTGCGCCAGCCAATAGCGGCCCTCATTTTAAGAACTCATGGGCTTGCGCAAGCCGCTGACGGAGACGCCGCATGAACGCAAGCAAGACGTTGCCCAACTCCCCGGATGAGAAGGCGCAGAAAGCTCCTCACTCCCAATCTCAGCCGAAACCGAATCTCATCCTGTCCGCTTCCATCGTTGTCTCTGCCGCTGTCCTCGCGGTCGTAATTCTGAAGATTCGCCCGCTACCGGCACCGTGGCAGCAGAATTACGATCCCATCGGACACTGGTTGCTTTCCGCGCTGGTGGCAGCGCTGCCGGTAGTGGTCTTGCTCGGTACGCTGGCATTGGGACATGTGAAGGCCCACTATGCGGCTCTGGCCGGCCTGGCGACTGCCTTGCTGACCGCAATCCTCGGCTTCCACATGCCGGCACGGCTGGCCGCGACCACAGCGGTTTATGGCGCCGGGTATGGTCTGTTTCCGATCGGCTGGATCGTGTTGAACGTTATCTTTATGTATCAGCTCACGGTCGAGTCGGGACAGTTTCATATCCTGCAACATAGCCTGACTGGAATCACTCAGGACCGTCGCTTGCAGTTGCTGCTGATTGCCTTCTGTTTCGGCGCGTTCTTTGAAGGCGCGGCCGGGTTTGGAACTCCGGTGGCGGTGACGGCCGCTCTGCTCATCGGACTCGGCTTCAAGCCGCTGCAAGCCTCGGGCCTGTCGCTGATTGCCAATACGGCGCCGGTAGCTTTTGGAGCGCTCGGAACGCCGATCATTGCACTCGCCAAGGTGACCGGAATCAGCGAGCTTACGTTGGCAGCCATGGCGGGACGCATTCTCGCGCCTTTTTGTATCCTCGTTCCTTTCTGGCTGATCTGGGCCTTCGTCGGCTTTGAAGGAATGCTTGAGGTTTGGCCCGCGATCCTGGTGGCGGGCGTGGCCTTTACCATCCCGCAAGTGCTGGTGTCCAACATGCACGGCCCCTGGCTGGTCAACGTGGTGGCATCGGTTGTATCGATGGTCTGCCTGATTGGTTTCCTGCTGATCTGGCACCCCAAGAAGATCCTGCGATTCGAGGGCGAGAAGGAAGAGAGCGCTCGCGGTGAAATGCTTCACTCGCGAGGTGTGATCGCGCGGGCATGGGTTCCGTGGGCCATCCTGAGCGTGATCGTCTTTTTGTGGGGTACGCAAACCGGGAAAATCTGGATGAACACTCCCGAGAAGGCGTTCGCCTCACTGGCCACCATGTCGCCCAAAGCGAGCGAGATCACCAACCCGCAGTTTCCGGTGAGTGGGCTCAACCAGCTGGTAGAACGCGTACCGCCGGTAGTTCCGAAGGCGACCAAAGAAGGAGCCGTATTCAGCCTCAACTGGCTGAGCGCGACGGGCACGGGCATTCTGATCGCCGCCATTTTCTCCGGAGTGATCATGGGGCAGAGTTTGGGAACCATCTTCTTAATTTTCTTAAGGACGATTGTGAAGGTGCGCTTCTCACTGCTGACGATTGCGGCGATGCTTGCCATCGGGATGTTGACGCGCTACTCCGGGCTCGACGCGACGATGGGACTGGCCTTTGCCCGGACCGGTCACTTCTATCCTTTCTTTGGCACTCTGCTGGGCTGGCTGGGCGTGGCGCTGACGGGATCGGACACTTCGTCCAACGTGCTGTTTGGCAGCCTGCAAAAAATCACCGCGCAGCAAGTGAATGTCTCACCAGTGCTGATGGCGGCGGCGAATACTACGGGCGGCGTGATGGGCAAGATGATTGACGCGCAGAGCATCGTGGTGGCTTCGACCGCGACGCAGTGGTACGGACACGAGGGAGACATTCTTCGCTACGTGTTTCTGCACAGTCTGGCGTTAGCTGCGTTGGTGGGCGTGTTTGTTTTCCTGATGGCGTATGTATCGCCGTTCATAAACCTGGTGGTGCGCTGAACTCTGCGCTTCACCGGCAGGCGCTTTGTGGTGGCACTATTTGCGGTGGCGAGGACTCGATGCAGAAAGTAGGTCTCTTCATACCGTGCTACGTCGATCAGTTTTACCCGCAAGTGGGGCTTGCGACTTTGCGGGTGCTGCGGCGTCTCGGCATCGACGTCGAGTTCCCAAAAGAGCAGACATGCTGCGGCCAGCCCATGGCGAATTCAGGGTGTGCGGAAGACGCGCGGCCGCTGGCCGAGAGATTCCTCAAAATCTTCGGCAAGTATGACTACGTGGTCGCGCCCTCGGGAAGCTGTGTGTCCATGGTACGCAATCACTACGCACAGTGGTTGCAGGGGATGCCGGACTTCGATCACCTTCGCACCAGGACGTTCGAGCTGTGCGAGTACCTGGTGGACATCGCACGGGTGGTTAAGGTTGACGGAGATTTTCCCGCTAAGGTGGGGCTGCACATGAGCTGTCATGGGCTGCGCGAACTGCGGCTTGGGCGCTCCTCGGAAGTGATGGTGAAGCCCTTTAACAAAGTGCGATTCCTGCTTAGCCAGTTGCGGGGCATCGAACTTGTCGAACTCACCCGCTCCGACGAGTGTTGCGGTTTCGGCGGCACCTTCGCCGTAAACGAGGAGGCGATCTCCTGTCTGATGGGCCGGGACCGGATCGCCGACCATGAGAAGGCGGGGGCGGAGATTATTGCGGGCTTTGATACGTCGTGCCTTATGCATCTCGGCGGATTGATCGAGCGCGAGAACAAGGCTCTGCGCGTGATGCACGTAGCGGAAATTCTGGAAGGCGCGAAGCTTTCATGAATGGACATGCATGATCGGACATGCGGATAAAGCGGAGCCCTTTGTCGCGAATGAGGAGCGCGTTCACTGGCACGATCAAGCGCTGTGGTTTGTACGGCTGAAGCGCGATCGTCAGGCGGAGAGCATTCCGGAATGGGAGGCTCTGCGCGAGGCGGCTGCGGGCATCAAGGCGCACACGCTGTCACGGATCGCCGACTACCTGGAGGAGTTCGAGCGCAACGCAACGAGTAACGGCATCCAGGTCCACTGGGCGCGCGATGGCGCCGAGCACAACGCGATCGTGCATGGGATCCTCGCCGATCGGGGCCTTACCAGGCTGGTGAAGTCCAAGTCAATGCTTACCGAGGAGTGCCACCTCAACCCTTACCTCGAAGCGCGCGGCATTGAGGTGACGGATACGGACCTCGGCGAACGGATCGTGCAGTTGCGCCACGAGCCGCCGAGCCACATCGTGCTGCCCGCGATTCACCTGAAGAAAGAAGACATCGGCGAACTGTTCCATAAAGAACTCGGGACAGCGGAGGGTGCTTCCGACCCCAAATACCTCACCGAAGCCGCGCGCGCGCATCTGCGGCAGAAGTTTATGGCGGCGCAGGCAGGCCTCACGGGGGTCAACTTCGCAATCGCCGAGACTGGCGGCTTTGTCGTTTGCACGAACGAAGGCAATGCCGATATGGGGACGAGCCTGCCCCCGATCCATATCGCCAGCATGGGAGTCGAGAAAATCGTACCGAGGACGAAGGATCTCGCCATCTTTCTCCGACTGCTCGCGCGCAGCGCCACGGGTCAGCCGGTGACCACTTACACCACACACTTCCAAGGTCCGATGCGGGGCGGCGAACTGCATGTCGTGATTGTCGACAACGGGCGGAGCGCGATTCTTGGTCAGGAGACTTTCCGGCGCTCGCTTTCCTGCATCCGCTGCGGCGCCTGCATGAACACGTGTCCAGTGTTCCGGCGCTCCGGCGGATACAGTTACGGCTATACCGTCCCGGGCCCGATTGGCTCGCTGCTCGCGCCGTTGCGCGACCCGAGCAAGTTCGGCACCTTGCCGTTCGCCTCGAGCCTGTGCGGTTCCTGTTCCGATGTTTGCCCAGTGAAGATCGATCTGCACCACGAGTTGTACGCCTTCCGCCAAGAACTGGTTCGAAAGAAGGTGGTGCCGCTGTACAAGCGCCTTGGCATGGCGGTCATGGGTGCCGTTCTGGCGAGACCGTGGGCTTATCGGATCGCAGGCAGGCTTCATGCGCAAGATCGTGCCCCGGTTGCCTCGGGCCTTGGTGTATGGCCCGTGGAATCCGTGGGGGCGGCAACGCGACCTGCCGCCGATGCCGGGACAGAGTTTTCGCGAGCTTATTAAGAAGGAGTCGAAGTGAGCAGCCGGAACGCCATCCTCACCGCTTTGCGCCGCAATGCGCCTCCAGCGTTGCCGCTGCCGAATGTGCCAGCTGGCATTGCCTATGCCGACCCCGAGACTCAATTCGCGGAGACGTTTGGCTCAGTGGGCGGCAAATTCGTTCGTGTTGCGAGCCTCGTGGAGCTGAACAACGAGCTCGGAAAACTGGAGTCATACACGCAGGCGCGCAAGATTGCCTCGCTGATCCCGAATGTAGGCAAGGCCAACGTCGACCTCGCCGCGATGAAGGATCCGCACGAACTCGAGGGGATCGACATCGCCATACTTGGCGGCGAATTCGGCGTCGCCGAGAATGGCGCGGTGTGGGTGCCGGGAAGCACGCTCGGTCCGCATCGGGCGATCTTCGTGGTGACCCAACACTTGGTTCTGGTCGTGCCCGCCGGCCAGATTGTTCATACCATGCACCAGGCCTATGACCGGATCCGTCTTGAGCGCCCCGGCTTCGGTGTCTTCATTTCCGGGCCGTCCAAGACGGCGGATATCGAGCAGGCACTCGTGATCGGAGCGCACGGCGCGCGCAGCTGCACGCTTTTCCTAGTGGGAGCGCAAACGAACGGGGCGCAAGCCACATGACGCGCGCGCCGGCAAAGCTCTCCTCGAGCGAGCTTCGAGATGTTCTCGTCCGCATTGCCAGTCCAGAGCGCGTGCTCACGCGTCCCATTGAGCTGATTGCCTTCGCAGCCGACGCCAGCTTTTACCGTCTGGTCCCGAAGGCAGTCGTTCTGGCGAACGGACCGGAAGAGATCAAGGCGCTGTTCCGCCTCAGCCATGAGTCGCAGCTTCCGCTGACGTTTCGCGCGGCGGGCACCAGCCTCTGCGGACAAGCCATTACGGACGGCATTCTGGTCGAGGTGGCGCGCCATTGGCGCAAGGTATCGCTGGAGGATGGCGGCAAGAAGGTTCGGGTGCAGCCTGGCGTAATCGGCGGCCAGGTCAATCAATTGTTGCGACCGTATGGCGTCAAGCTCGGACCCGATCCGGCTTCAATCAACGCGTGCATGATGGGCGGCATCCTGGCCAACAACTCCAGCGGCATGTGCTGCGGCGTCGCGCAAAATGCGTATCACACGCTGGATTCGCTGACATTCGTTTTGCCTTCGGGGACGACTATCGATACCGCGGACCCGAGCGCCGACGAGATGTTCCGTGCCCGCGAGCCGCGTCTCACCCAGGGCATTGCCGACCTGAAGGCTGAAATCGACGCCAATGCAACGTTGCGCGATCGCATCCGGGCCAAGTACCGGATGAAGAACACGACCGGATATTCCCTGAATGCTCTGGTGGATTTCGAGCGGCCCATCGACATTTTTCAGCACCTGCTCATTGGATCCGAGGGCACGCTGGCGTTCCTTGCCGAAGCGGTGTTGAATACCGTGCCCGACCTGCCGGTGAAATACACCGGCCTGCTTCTTTTTCCGGATCTCTTCGCGGCGTGTGCTGCCATCGTGCCGCTGCGGGATGCGGGAGCGAAGGCCCTGGAACTGATGGATCGCGCGTCGCTGCGATCGGTTGAAGATCAGCCGGGCATTCCGCCATCGATTAAGGACCTGCCCGCCCGAGCGGCTGGGCTGCTCGCCGAGTTTCAAGGCGCGGACGTCTCCGAGCGGGCGCAACTCGAAAGGCAGGCGCGGGAGGCGGTCACGGGACTGCAATTGCTCGAGCCCGCAAGGTTCACTCACGACGCGGGCGAGCAGGCGCTGCTGTGGAAGATCCGGCAGGGGACGTTTCCGTCTGTGGGCGCCGCGCGCAAGAGTGGGACGACGGTGATCATCGAAGACGTGGCCTTCCCGGTCGAACGATTGGCCGAGGCGGCGATTGATCTGACCAAGCTCTTTGCGAAGCACGGCTACGACAACGGAATCATCTTTGGCCATGCCAAGGACGGCAACCTGCACTTTGTCATCACCCAGTCGTTCAACGATCAAGCCGCCATCGATCAGTACGCACGCTTCATGGACGATGTTGTTTGCCTGGTGGTTGAGCGCTACGACGGCGCGCTCAAGGGCGAGCACGGCACGGGGCGCAATATGGCGCCGTTTGTGGAGAAGGAATGGGGCGCGGAAGCGTACCGCATTATGAAACGGCTGAAAGAGATGGCCGACCCCGAGAACCTGCTCAATCCCGGAGTCATCATCAATCCCGACCCAAAGGCGCACCTCAAAGAGCTGAAACCCATGCCAGCGGTCGAGGAAGAAGTCGATAAATGCATTGAATGCGGCTACTGCGAAGTGAAGTGTCCGAGCCGCGACCTGACGACCACCCCACGGCAGAGGATCGTGTTACGGCGGGAAATGGCGAGGCTGCAAAGCGGGCGCGGGAATGCGGAGCTGCTGGCGGCGCTCGAATCCGACTTTCCGTATGCGGCCCTTGACACTTGCGCAGTCGACGGCTTATGCGCGACTGCGTGCCCCGTGGGTATTGACACGGGGCGGCTCACGAAGCGCTTCCGGCGGTTGCGGCATTCGGCCTCGGCACACAGCATGGCACGGCGTGTAGCCGAAAACTTCGCCATGGTCGAGCCTGCCGCCCGCTTTGGTTTGAGGATGGGGCACGCAGTTCAGTCGCTTTTCGGCGCAGGAGCCATGGCCGGAATCACGCACGCGATCAAAAAACTCACCGGCAAGGCGATTCCGCAATGGAGCGCCGACATGCCGCGCCCAGTGAGTTCGCGCCGTCCCTCGACACAGCGCATCGGCGCTCAGGCGGTGTATTTCCCAAGTTGTATTTCGCGGGTGATGGGAACGTTGCCGGGTGAACCCGCGGACATGACGGCCATGGAAGCATTTGTGACGGTTGCGGATCGCGCGGGCGTTCCGGTCTTCATCCCTCTAGACGTCGCAGGGACGTGTTGCGGCGTACCGTTTTCTTCCAAAGGCTACGACCAAGCGTATGGTGTCGCCGTGAACCGGTCTATTGAACGTTTCTGGGAATGGTCGGAACAGGGACAATTGCCAGTCTTGGTGGATACCAGTCCCTGTACGTACGGCCTCGTGAACTGCCGTGCTTCGCTGACACCGGAGAATCAGAAGAAATTCGATGGACTCAGAATCGTCGATGGAGTGGCGTTCGTCCACGACGAGTTGCTGCCCAAGCTCACGATTCGTCAGAAGACGGAATCGGTAGCGCTGCATCCGGTGTGCTCGGTGGTGAAGATGAATCTCTCGCCCAAGCTGGAGGGAATTGCGCGGGCGTGCAGCGACGCAGTGGTCGTACCCGTGAACGCCGGCTGCTGCGGTTTTGCAGGCGATCGGGGCTTCCTGTTTCCGGAGCTGACCGAGTCCGCCACACGGCGTGAAGCGGCTGAATTGCAAACCGCCGAACACGACGGATACTTTTCGAGCAGTCGCACCTGCGAGATCGGCATGACCCGCGCCACCGGCCACCTCTATCGGTCTTTCATCTACCTGCTCGAAAAAGCCACGCGGCAATAAGGGTTGCCCCGGACGGAAGCAAGAAAACCGAACGGTCAGACAGGGGCGGTTGCGTCGAACCCAACCTTGGAACGAGGCTCCCGGTCGCCATTGCGTATATATATAGGATGGGCTCGCCACGGGTGACATCTGCTCCGCCAGCCGGGCCGCGTCAAGCCGTTACGAGTTTGGCGTTCCATTTCGGCCGGCCTGCCGAGTGCTCATGGCCAGCGAAGGGCTTGAGTCGCCCCGGGGTGGGAAAGGACTCTGATCGCCGTTTTTTGGGTGGTGACTGAGAACGGTCGTGTTCCGCGAAGAGATTCCATTGGCCCGCGAACGGAGCCAATCCTGGACGCGGAGGTCAGCCCTCGCCGCCTGCGCGGGAGTCATGTCTTCCTTCAGAGCGTTCTTGCTTTGCGTGATCTGATCTCCAACGATACAAAGCCAGGCATAAGCCTGCGCCACATCCCGATGGCTTTTGCTGCCGACCGATAACATCCGCGCGAGCGCCAGTTGAGCGGCGACTACGCCCTTTTCCGCGGCCTCTTGACAGGAGGCAAATGTGGCTTCGTCATAGCCGTCCAATGGGGCCGGGGCCTGATTCAGGGGAGCGGCGGCGTCCTGGTTCAGGGTCATAAACAGAAGTTCCATCCGGTTTGAAACGCCGAGCTTGTCAAAAATACGGAACAAGTAATTCTTGACCGTGTGCTGGCTCAGGCCGATGCGCTCAGCGATTTCGCGATTGGTCATGCCTTCGGCGAGGCAGCGCACCACTTCCACCTCTCGCTTTGTGAGCAGGCTAAGACCCTTGCGATTGATTGCCTTGATCTTGGGGGTTGAGACCAGAGCTTCGAGCAAGAGCGTCATCTGCTCGCGGCTCACCCAAGCCTCACCCTCGTGAACGCGACGAATGCAGAGGCGAAGAACGTCCGAATCTTCCTGGATATGGAAAACGCCCCGGGCGCCCGCACGGAAGGCTTCGAGAATGGAGTCCGAAGTGGACGAGTTGAGGAGCATCACGGCGCGAACCTGTGGATTGATTTCGCGGAGTTGCTCGAGAATTTTCAGTCCGAGTTGAGTGTCTCCCTCGGCAAAAGTGCTGAGAACAAAGACATCCACAGGCTGGGTTTGGGCAGCTGCGGCAATGCTGGAGGCGCTCAAATTGGACGCGGTTACCTGAAGATCGGGGTCCCGCCGGAGAGCTCCCGCCAAGAGTTCGGTGTGAAAAGGTGAATTGTCGGCTACCAGGACGCGAATGCTGCGGCTGGGCTCATTAAGGTCCTGCTGCATTGCTGTCTCCCTACCTTCAATTTCGAACTGTTGCCCCGGGGTCCGTTCAATAGCTATGAACAACAGCCACGAAAGAGTGGCGCCAAAAAATGTTCAAGGCGGCCGACGAAAGGGCCGTCACAACTGGCTATCTAAAGCGCTTGCGTGGAAACCAAAGGGGAGAGGTACTCTCAATCCGAACTGCCATCGCTGGGCAACTCGGGTTGAGAAGCACCTCATCGTACCAAGGAATCCAAAAGGTGGCAAGGAATTACCACTATATCCTCGAGTCATTGCTGATGGCGCTTGCAACTTAAGTTGCAAGCAGCTGCATACCATCACGGGGCGAGGTTGCGCCTGGACAAGAAGCGAGTGGACTCGACGCAAGTGTGAGGGACATACAACGTTCCCATGGGTTTGGCGAAAGGGCTAGCACTTTCGTTTAGTATCAATAGCCCGACTTGGCGGGCGGCACGCCCTGGGGCGGCGTCATGCTCGTAACCCATAATAGATGGATGATCTTACAGTTTCTGGTTACGTTAGTGCGGCAGCGGAGAAACTAGCCAAGCTACATGTTAGGGAGACGTGAGAATAATATCCCTAGGAAGTTAGTTTGTTGGCGAAGTAAGTTCGACTCGTGAGTCAGGGGTACCGTTACCCTGGGTCGGGGTACCACTTGCAGCGCGCTGCATCCAGCGATAGATTTCAATTCAACGTAGCAATACAGGTCTTCCCCCTAAGCAAGCACTCGATTCCCCCAATCGAAGTAGGTGCGCTTAAGCACGTCCACAATTTGATCCTACGGGCCAAAAAGAAGATGTGGCTCAGAGGGCGAAGCTATGTCAGCCATCACGACGACATTCACGAACTCGAACGCGATAAGAGACGTCGCCGGCAACGCGGAGAGCTGGTACGCGGTGCAGACTCGCGCTCGACATGAACGGGTCGTGGTGCAGCGGTTCAAGGAGAAGGGACTACCGACATTCCTGCCCGTCTACAACGAGATGCGTCGCTGGAGTGATCGGTGGAAATCGGTTGAATTGCCGCTCTTCAGTTGTTATGTGTTCGTGAAAATAATGGCGACGAACGAAGACCGGTTGAGAGTGCTTAGCACGGACAGTGTTTTTGACTTTGTGGGTGCTTCGCGCTATGGAACCCCGATTCCCGACGATCAGATTGATGCGGTGAGAGCGATTGTAAGCGACAGCATCAACTGGGAGACGTTTCCGTTCCTGAAAATTGGGCAGCGCGTGCGAATCCGCAGCGGCTCGCTCGCAGGGGTGGAAGGGATTCTGGTTTCGCGGCAAGGAAAACGTTCGGTGGTGGTTTCTGTGGATGCGATTCAACGATCTCTGGCCGTTCGCGTCGAGGGTTACGAGATCGAGCCCGCCTGAGTTGTCTGCCCTTCCAATTGTCAAAGTGTTACTGACGATGCCCCGGTCACTTTCAAGATTGTCTTTTCCGATCTGCCTGTAACTGTCGTTTGTTTTCTTCACTGCTCACAACCCAATCCATGACAAAGACTGCGATTGAAACCGTGCGTCTGCTCGTCGTCGGCCGGGAACCCACTGTACTCGGTCCTATATGGTCGATTGGCGAATCGAATTCCTGGCATCTGGAAACCGCCAACAGTGGCTGGGAAGCTCTGGAGCGGCTCCGCAGTGGTGTGGTTCCCGACCTGTTGCTACTGCAGCTATCTGGCGACGACGGCGAAGGTCTACACATACTGCGCTGGCTGCGCCGCGTGAGCCCTCACCTGCCGATCATTTTGATTTTCTCTGAGGATGATGCCAACCTTAAACGGGAGGCCATCCTGCTCGGTGCGCAGGCGATCCTGGTGCAACCGCTGGAAGTGGAACAGGTGGAGTACGTAATCCGGCGGCACCTGGGTTCGGGGTCCGAGGATCAGGGGCGGGACATACGGAGCGAAGATGTGGAACCGATCGGGGATGGCGCATTCTTTGTCGCCGCCAGCCCGACCATGCGGAAACTCAGGATGCAGGCCGAATTACTCGCGCAAACCGAAGTGCCGGTCCTGATCGTTGGCGAGAGCGGAAGTGGAAAAACCAGTGCAGCGCAACTCATCCACGGACTCTCGATTCGTTCGGGGACGAAGCTGGTTCGAGTGAATTGTTCGGCTCTGCCCGGCCGCTTGCTTGAGGAAGAGCTTTTTGGATACGACCGAGCCTCGGACAACGGACAGGGCCGCAGTCGAACCGGCAAGCTCGAATGGTGCGACAAGGGGACGCTTCTCCTCGACGAGATCGTCGAGATGCCGTCTGATCTCCAGTTGACGTTGCTCCGAGTTCTGCAAAACAAAGAGATCGTGCGAGCCGGTAAGAGCAAGCCGGTCAATCTCAATGTCAGAATCCTGGCGGCAACGAGCGCCAATATCGAACAAGCGGTTGCCGGAAAGAAATTTCGAGAAGACCTTTATTACTGCTTGAGTGCCTTTACCCTGCATGTTCCTCCGTTGCGGCAACGGAAGGAAGAGATTCCGCTTCTGATGCACCACTTCATGCAGCAACTGGCGAAACACTATGGCCTTCCACCGCGCGAGTTTACTCCGGGCGTTCTGGACGCGTGCCAACAATATTCGTGGCCCGGCAATATGAGTGAGCTGGAGCGCTTCGTCAAACGATACCTCGTCATGCCCGACCAGGAGTTCGTGGACGGAGAGGGATTCCTGCCTGTTCGAAACGGAGATGGGGCGAGTTCGATTGCGCAATGGAAAGCCCCGCTGTCGGTTTCGCTCGAACCTCGGGAGCAGGAGACTGCTGCGGTGCCGGCCTCGCTAAAGTCGCTCGTGCAGAGCGTGCGGATTGAGGCAGAAAGGACTGCGATTGTCGCAGCGCTGCAAAGGACGGGCTGGAACCGAAAGGCCGCGGCTCGCCTGATCAAGGTGAGTTACAGAACTTTGCTTTACAAGATCGATCAGTATCACTTGCGGCCGAACGGCGGACTGCAATTCTCGGATGGACAGACTCCGGGCGATGACGGCACGGGTCTCAATGGCAACGGATATAAGGGCAACGGGACGATTAGTTGACAGGACTTTGGTTGCAATCGAGTTCGGAATCGTCAGGAGCGGCTATGACAATCCCCATGGTTAAGAGCTGTTTATGGTCGGCGGTCGTATTGGGTGCGTGCTTGATGGCTGGGAGTCCTGTCGCGGCACAAACGCCGGCAAAGGCGGCGCCAGGGAAGACGAGCAACGAGGCGAAATTGGTCGAGCCGGCGGCGGTGCAGCCACCGCCAGTTGAAGGTGCAACAAAGCCGCACGATGACACGTTCGTAATCGGCAACGATGATGTGCTGTCGATCAACGTGTGGAAGGAACCGGATGTTTCGCGCGCGACGATCCCGGTGCGTTCGGATGGCAGGATCTCGTTGCCCCTCGCCGGGGAGATCCAGGCAGCGGGCAAAACGCCGCTTGCGCTCGAACAGGACATTGCCAGCAAACTGCAAAGTTACATCTCGGAGCCGGAAGTCACCGTGATGGTGACGCAGATCAATAGCCGGAAATTTAATATTCTCGGGCAGGTGAACAAAGCGGGCTCCTTCCCGCTTACGAACTCCCTCACCGTGCTCGACGCGATCGCGCTGTCTGGCGGTTTTCGGGATTTTGCCAAGAAGAAGTCCATTTATGTTTTGCGGCAGAACGCGGACGGAACGCAGTCCCGCATTCCCTTTAACTATAAAGAAGTGCTCAAGGGCGAAAAGCCCGAGCAGAACATCAAGCTCCAACCCCACGACACGATCGTCGTACCTTAAGAGCGTTTATGCTGATCCGAGCATGCTTGACCCTAGCACTGCTTAGCGCGGTGCCCTTGTGGGCGCAAACGGAAGCCGGCGGAAGCGAGCCCGCGAGCCCGTTGATTGACGAGACGATGCTCACTCCGCCTCCGGTGAACGGTCAGTCTTACCCGACTGCACTGGGGTCGGAAGAACGGTCGAATTATTTGCGATATGGAGTCAGTTTTAATTCTGCGTATAGCGATAACGCTCTGGGCGGCGCAACTCCGGTCAGTGACGTGAGCTATACGATTTTGCCGACGATTGCTTTGGACGAAACGACTCCAACCTTGCATTCGGTTCTGACCTACAGTCCAGGCTTTACGTTCTACCAGCGAATCACTTCTCGCGACGAAGCCGACCAGAACCTCTCGCTCAAAGTCAGCGATCGACTGAGTCAGCACGTCACACTCACCGGCCAAGACGGTTTTCAGAAGAGCTCAAGCGTGTTTAACCAACTTGATTACGGGGCAGGCGGAGTATCTGGCGGCGCTGGAGGTAGCAATGACTCGATTGTTGCGCCAGTGTCACCCTTCCTTCGCAATTCGGGAAATGTCGGCATTTCGTATCAATTCGGCGCAAATACAATGGTCGGAGGGAGCGGGACGTTTACGAATTTGCATTACTACAATTCGGCACAGGTGTCGGGGCTGGCCGATTCAAGCACGCAAGGAGGATCCGTTTTCTACTCGCTTCGCGCCTCACGGCTGCACTACTTTGGGGTGACGTACCAATACCAGAGAATCGTGTCGTCGTCTCCAACGGAAGGGGACAGCGAAACCCAAACGGACGCGGTATTGTTTTATTACACGCTCTACCCGACCTCCCACCTGTCCATTTCAGTGTTCGGAGGACCGCAGTATTCGAATACAGTTCAGCCCGCCGTGCTGGGTGCCTCGTTGCCCGCAGCAACCGCCTGGAACCCGTCTGTCGGCGGCAGCTTTAGCTGGCAGGAACAAAGGACCAATGTCGCATTGAGCTACTCACACGCCATTTCGGGAGGTGGGGGGCTTAACGGAGCCGTCCACCTGGATAGTGCGTCGCTTTTACTGCGGAGACAACTCACGCGAACTCTCGATGTTTCAGTATCCGGGGCTTATGCGCAGAACAACGCCTTGGGATCGCCTCTGTTTGGCGGGAGCAACGACGGACATACGATTTCAGGTACCGGTTCGCTGTCCAAGCAACTCGGAGAGCATCTGAGCTTGCAGTTCGGCTACACCAGGCTTCATCAGGACTACAGCGGGGTAGCCGTACTGGCAGCAACTCCCAATACGAATCGAGAGTCCTTGGCGGTGTCCTATACCTTCTCACGACCGCTCGGACGATAAGAAAGCGAACAGATGCCAGAAGAATTTGACCAACAAGAGCAGGAGAGCTTTGATCTGCAGCGCTGGCTCGGTGCGGCGCGCCGTCGCTACCTGCATTTCCTGATTCCGTTATTTTTCGGGTGGCTGATTGTCTGGGGTGCAAGCTGGGTTCTCCCGCCCGTTTACCGCTCGGGCACTTTGATCCTTGTGGAACAGCCCACCATGCCCAAGGACTACGTCACGCCGAATGTGAGCGATGACCTACAAGAGCGCCTGCAGAGCATTACCCAGCAAATTCTGAGCCGGACTCGCCTTCTGCAAATTATTGAGCAATCGCAGGTTTACGGAAATGATGGCAAGATGAGCGCTGACGAAAAGATAGAGCGCATGCGCAAGGACATTGAGATTGATCTGGTGCACGACGCGCACAACGACAAGATCACGGCGTTCAACGTCTATTATTCGGCGCGCGATCCGCGCCTGGCGCAGAAGGTCACGAGCGAGCTGACCAATTTGTTCATCAACGAGAACGTCGAAGTGCGGCAGCAACAATCGGAAGACACAACTCAGTTTCTCGAAGCGCAGCTAGAGACTGCCCGGAATACATTGTCCGAGCAGGAAGAGAAAATACGAGAGTTCAAAGGACAACACGTTGGCGAAATGCCCACGCAACAGCAGAGCAATCTGCAGATTCTCAGCGGGTTGCAATCGCAGCTTCAAAATGCGGAAGATGGCCTGAACACGGCGAAGCAGCAGCGTATCTATCTTCAGACGCTAGATCGACCAGTACCGGACTCTTCAAGGAACGGTCTCAAGCGGCGGCGACACCCCGGAGAGTCTGCCTGCAATTGATAAAGAACTGGAGCGGTTGAAGGCGCAACTCGCAGAGATGACCCCTCGCTATACGGATCGCCATCCGGACCTCCGCAAACTGAAAGAACAAATTGCGCAGACGGAAAAAACAAGAGACGCACTCGTTGCTGACCTGGCGAAAAAGAACGCGGCATCCCCGGATGAGAGCAAAAAGTCCAGCAGCGCAGACGAATTCGCACCCAACTCACCAATGATGCAGTTGCAGGGGCAACTGCATGCCAACCAGATAGAGATTGCGAATCGCGAACGGTCGATTGCTGAGTTGAAAACGAGCATTGGTGGCTATCAGGTGCGACTTAACCAGGAACCTGTGCGGGAGCAGCAATTGGCTGACCTGACGCGTGGTTACGATCAGTCCAAAGCGAACTACGACGAACTGCTCAAGAAGAAAAACGAGTCGGAGATGGCCACCAGCATGGAACGCTTGCAGCAAGGTGAGCGATTCCATGTTATTGATCCCCCTAGCTTGCCAGCAAAGCCAGACTTTCCGAACCGACTCAAGTTTTGCGGAATGGGGCTCGGAGTCGGGTTGATGCTGGGTCTGGTTGTCGCTGGCGGTTTTGAGTTAATGGATGATCGCATGCATAGCGAAAAAGAGATCAAGGAGCAGTTGCCGGGAGCCATCTTGGTCGAGATCCCCGAGGTGCTGAATTTTTCAGATCAAGAAAAAAGCCGACGGAAGATCTGGCTGGGCTGGGTCACCACTGGAGTTGTTGTGGTTACGATCCTGGCAGGATCTGCGGTCAGCTATTTCCGCGGGTAAGATCGTTTTCAAATGTACAAGAGCTTCTTCAATCTAACGCTGAACCCGTTCGAGCTCACACCCGATCCGGAATTCCTGTTTGCAACGAAACGCCACAATGAGGCACTGGCTGCGCTGTATTACGGTGTGCGCCGACATAAAGGATTTGTCGTATTAACGGGCGAGGTTGGGACGGGTAAGACACTCTTGCTCCGTTGTCTCCTTCAATTGTTCAAGCAGAGCAAGGATGTTGCTTACGCTTACGTGTTCAATAGCCGGCTCGCGCCGACTGAATTCCTGCAATATATTCTCAGCGACTTCGGGCTCTCGACTTCCGGTAAGAATAAGAGCGAGTTGCTTCTCGAGCTCGGCCACTTCCTGATTTCGCGCAGTTCGAAGAAGCAGACCACAGTATTGATCATCGATGAAGCGCACCATCTCTCGGCGGACATTCTTGAAGAGGTGCGGCTGCTAACCAACCTCGAGACAACCGACGACAAGCTGCTGCAGATACTGTTAGTAGGACAACCAGAGCTTGACGAGAAGCTGGATTCAGTAGGTCTGCGACAACTCAAACAGAGAGTTGCGCTGCGCTCACATCTGGATCCGCTAGATGCCGAGGAAACGCGGGGCTACATCGAGCGACGCCTGCAGATTGCAGGGGCAAACTCGCACGCGGGCTTGTTATTTCCGGCACAGACCGTGGCAGCGGTGTACCGGCATTCACGAGGCTTTCCGCGGCTGATCAATACGATCTGCGAGAATGCTCTGGTTACCGCTTATGCAAAGCAGTTGCGCAGCGTGACTCCGGAGATCATTCATGCGATCGCGGAAGACTTTCGGCTGGGAGTGGTCCAACAGCCAGTATTAGAAAGAAATGACGGGGTCGCGGAAGGTGACGTGCGTCGGGCGGCTAAGACATTGCTCGAAATGTTTGCGGCCCTGCATAAGGTTGCGCCGCCAGATCAAGAAGAGGAACTGCGTTTGCCTCTGGAAGTTCGGGGGCGCAATCTATGAGTTATATATTCGACGCGTTACAAAAGTCGCAGGCAGAACGATCGGGAGTTGACCCAAATGCGCTCGAAGCGGCGACTGAGGTGCTCAAGGCGGCCGAACGTCAGGCAGCGGCACAGCGCGATGCCGCGGTGAGCCGAAACCGGTTACAGGTCCGTGGGCGTCGCGGACCCTGAAGCGGATCTATCGCTCGGTGAGTCCGACCGGGGTGCCCAGTGGCTCGCGGGACTTTGCGGACCCTGAGCGAGCGGAGACGAGAGCGCAACTCGACCAATTCCGGCAATTTCGCTCATTGCGACTCATGGTTTCGCCACAGAGCCGACTGGTTTCGATCACCGACAAAGAGAGTTTGGCGGCGGAAAAGTTCCGCTTTCTCGCAGTACGTTTGCGGCAAGCACGACAGAGCCGCGCACTGCAGAAGATATTGATCACAAGCTCGGTTCCGCAAGAGGGGAAGAGCACGGTGGCCGCAAACCTGGCGTGCACGCTTGCGCGCAGAGCAAAACAAAGAACACTGCTCCTAGACGGCGACCTGAGGAGGCCATCGCTTGAACATATGTTTGGGTTGGGCAAACTTCCGGGTCTATGCGAATGGCTGCAAGGCGATATTGGACCTGGAGACAGCATTTATCACCTGGAGGATGCGGGCCTGTGGATGCTGCCAGCTGGACGTACGCCTCGCAATCCGTTAGAACTCATGCAATCCGGCAGACTCTCGGCGATGATGGATCAACTAACTGCCTGGTTCGATTGGATCGTCGTCGATTCTCCGCCAGTACTGCCCTTGGCCGACACAAGCGTGTGGATGCGCGTGACTGACGGCGTCCTTCTGGTCGCACGACAAGGCACGAGCGAAAAGCGGCAGATGCAACAGGGTATCGAGGCGATCGAGAAGTCAAAGCTAATAGGGTCCCTCCTGAACTGTTCTTCGAACTCATCTCACAACGATTACTACTATCACTACAAGCCGCACACTTCAGTGAAGACCGAAACCAATCCCCAGCAATAAATAACTCGTCAACAATCTCCGGCCACTAGTTTCATGCAGCCGACTGAACCACTTGCTCTTAGAGTTTCTGAACGCTGGCAAATCTCCCAGACATTGACCTCGCGCAAGATCTCAACAAGGAGAAAACACATTGACTTTGCGAAACTCGGTTTCTGAATCTGCACCCCGATCATTCGTAAAGCGCTCCGGTGCGGAGAACGAACGCACTGTCCTTGGGCAAGAGGCTTTTCATCGGATGATCTCGATCGAGCGCAAGAGAACAGAGCGCTCGAGAAAACCCTTCCTGTTGATGTTGCTGGATGGAGGCAATCAGCAGCAGTCAACCAAGAGCAGCAAAGCGCTCAACGGTGTTGTGTCGGCGCTGCTGGCGTCTACGAGAGAGACAGATATAACTGGATGGTACGAAAACGGGGTTATCGTGGGCGTGATGTTCACGGACCTTGAATCCGATGACAAGAGCGTGATACTCAGTACGATGCTCACGAGGGTGAGTGCGACATTACGAAATAACTTGACGTTTGAGCAGTTCAATCAAATCAGCATTTCGTTCCATTTTTTCCCGGACGAGTGGGACCACGAGAGCGACGGGCGCCCGAGCAATCCAGCCTTGTATCCGGATCTCGCACGTCATCACAACGATCGCCGGTTGCTGTCAACCATGAAGCGAGTGCTCGACATAGTGGGCAGCATTTTGGCGTTGATCGTCTTCTCGCCGGTGTTGTTCATGATAGCGGCAGCGATCAAGGCGACCTCGAAGGGCCCAATACTCTTCAAGCAGCAGCGAATTGGACGGTATGGAAAGCGATTCACATTTCTTAAGTTTCGGTCGATGACGGTGGACAATGATTCCCGTGTTCACGAGGAATATGTCAAGAAACTCATCGCTGGACAGGCAGAGCGAAAGTCCACGAACGGCGATGGCGAGGGCGTGTTCAAGCTCACGAACGACCTTCGGATTACGCGAGTAGGGGCGTTTTTGCGGCGAACGAGTCTGGATGAGATGCCGCAGTTCTTCAATGTTCTTTTGGGTGACATGTCGCTGGTTGGGCCTCGTCCGGCGATTCCATATGAGGTCGTGGCGTATCAGACATGGCATCGGCGGCGAGTCTTGGAAGTAAAACCAGGAATCACCGGGTTGTGGCAGGTGAATGGCCGAAGCCGTGTGACCTTCGACGAAATGGTACGTCTCGACTTGCAGTATGCCAGAGCTTGGTCACCATGGCTGGACATTAAAATCCTGCTTCTTACCCCGCGCGCTGTATTCCTTGGCGAAGGCGCCCACTGATATCGCGCATCGCTCCGCGGCGCCCTTCCCTAAAGTTCTGTGCCAAGAGAGGTTCAAATGGCTACGTATCTAACAAAACCTGAGAATGCGATCCTTAAACAGCCGAAAAGCGACTCGGTAAAGTTCGGCGTCATCGGCTACGGGTACTGGGGTCCAAACGTCGTCCGAAATCTGGATCAATTGGACGGTTCCAAGGTGGTGGCAGTAACCGACAAGAATACTGCCGCGCTAAAAAGAGCTGCGAAGGCGTATTCGCACGTGTTAGTTTCGCCGGACAGCGCTGACGTGATCTCCTCTCCCGACATCGACGCCGTTGCAATTGTCACACCAGTATGGACGCATTACGAGTTGACTAAAGCGGCGCTCGAAAACGGTAAGCACGTATTTGTCGAAAAGCCGTTCACCAGTAACGCTGCCCAGGCCGAGGAACTGATCAATCTGGCGGCGCGAAAAAACCTGAAAATCATGGTGGATCACACTTTCCTATTCACCGGAGCGGTGAAGAAGATACGGCAACTTCTCAACGAAGGAGTGCTGGGAAATGTGTATTACTATGACTCGACCCGGGTAAACCTGGGTCTTTTCCAGCACGATATCAATGTGATCTGGGATTTGGCGCCCCATGATCTGTCGATCATTGACAATGTTATCAAGGAAGAACCTGAGGCAATCTCGGCCACCGGACAGACTCACCTGAACGGACACGAAGACATTGCGTTCATTACCATATATTTTCCAAATAAAGTTATTGCGCACATCAATGTGAATTGGATTTCTCCGGTCAAAATTCGCACTACCCTCATCGGGGGCGAAAAGAAAATGTTGGTGTGGAACGATCTGGAAGCGGACGAAAAATTGAAGATCTATGACAAGGGTGTTGACGTCAAAAGCCAGGAAGGTGTCTACAACCGACTGGTCAGCTATCGCTCAGGCGATATGTGGGCTCCCCAGGTTGAACAGGTCGAGGCCCTTAAGGTGGAGCTAAGTTACTTTATCGAGTGCATCACGAAGGATACAGAACCATTCAACGACGGGCACGCAGGACTGAAGGTCGTCCGGATGCTCGAGGCGGCCAATCAGTCGCTGGCCAAGAGGGGCGAGATTGTCTACCTGTAATGTGAAACCGCTTAATCTTTTCGCCTTAAGAAAACCCTCCTAACCGCAAATTCGAACGCCCAGCTTGGCCTAGCGCGGTTCCCCGCAGAGTATTCCTGCCCAATAAGGAAAATCAGTGAATCAACAGAAAGAAGTTCTCGATGACTATCTCTGCATTGCGCCCAGTGTGAAACTAGGGCGCGATGTAAAACTCTCCAAGTTCATCAATTTGTATGGATGTGAGATTGGAGATGAGACCAAGATCGGTGCCTTCGTAGAGATTCAGAAGAATGCCAGCATTGGAAAGCGGTGCAAGGTTTCCAGCCACACGTTCATCTGCGAAGGTGTGACTATCGAAGACAATGTCTTCATTGGCCATGGCGTGATGTTTATCAATGATTCCTATCCTCGAGCCACAGCCGTCGGCGGAAGTCTCCAGACCGAGGCCGACTGGAAGGTCGAGAAGACAATTATTAAGAAAGGCGCCTCGATCGGATCGGGCGCCACCATCCTTTCAAACCTCTGCGTCGGCGAAAACGCGATTGTTGGAGCGGGCGCGGTTGTCACAAAAGACGTTCCCCCTAACACCATCGTTGCCGGCAACCCGGCGAAAATCTTTCGTCAAATTTAATGCTGGAGTCCATTTAAAATGAGTCATTCAAAGGTATTCCTTTTCTCGATCTCGTAACTCCACACCGACAGCTTGAGCAGGAACTGACGCAGGTCTTTCAAAAGACAATCCGGAGCGCCGGGTTTATCGGGGGCGCCGATGGTCGAGAATTTCGAGAAGGCATTCGCCGCGTTTTGCACCACAACATGCTGTTGCCGTCAACAGCGGCACGGACGCCCTGCGCTTTGCTCTGATAGCCGCGGGTGTCAAGTCCGGCGATGTCGCGTTACCGTTCCGAACACGTTTATCGCCACGACGGAAGCTATCTCACAGGCGGGCGCGTTGCCCGAGTTTGTTGACATCGACGAAAACACCTACAATATGGATCCCGCTAAGCTTCGCGAATATCTGGAGAGGAGATGCACGAAGGACGCGTCGGGCAAACTCATCAGCCAGCGCAGCCAGCGCCCGGTCACGGCGATCGTTCCGGTGCACCTATACGGGCAAATGGCGGATATGGACGCCATCGGCGAACTGGCCGAGGCCTTCGGTTTGATTGTAGTAGAAGATGCCTGCCAGGCGCACGGCGCACGAATACTTCTCGCGCAAACAGAAACGCTGGCAAATGGCGGGATCGATTGGGCGTGCCGCCGCGTTCAGTTTCTATCCAGGCAAGAATCTCGGCGCATGTGGTGAGGCGGGAGCGGTTACGAGTAACGATGAAGGCTTAGCCGCGGAAGTGCGATGCTTCGCGATCACGGGCAGGCGAAGAAGTACTATCACGACATGGAAGGCTATAACGGCCGTTTGGACGCGATGCAGGCAGGGTTCCTGGATGTGAAACTGAAGCATCTCGCCATGTGGAACGAACAGCGCCGCGAGCGTGCCGCCGAGTACGGTCGTCTCTTCAAGGCGGCTGGAGACCCGGTTGAAGCGCCGTTCGAGCCGTCGTGGTCGCGGGCGGTTTATCACCTTTACGTGGTCCGCACCAAGGACCGCGAAGGGCTCATGGCGTTTTTGAAAGGGAAGGGGATCGGAACGGGCATCCACTATCCCATTCCGTTGCACCTGCAGAAGGCGTATCGCGCGTTGCTCTACGTGCGAGGTGACTTTCCCGTCACGGAAGGAATTGCCGTCGAAATTGTGTCTCTTCCGATATTTCCAAATCTGACTGGTGCACAGCAGAGAATGGTCGTTGAAGAGGTGCGAGCCTTTGGGACCTCTAAATCGCAACGCGGTCTGCTCGAACCTCACTTAAGCCAATAGCACATACCGTTGGACAAGGATTTAGTTCCCGCCACAAAACCATATATGAAAATCTCAGTGATTGGCGCCGGCTATGTTGGACTGACGACGGCAGCGTGTCTGGCAGAACTCGGCCACGCGGTTTGCTGCGCTGACAACGACGAGCGAAAGCTCAATCAGCTCCTCAGCGGTCAGATGCCTTTCTTCGAGCCGCATCTTGAGGAGATCGTATCACGGAATTGCGGTGCTGGCCGGCTGCGATTTGATACCCCCGAGACCGCTGTCACGGGTGCAAAGGCGATCTTTATTTGTGTGGGCACGCCTCCTTTGGAAAGTGGCGAGGCGGACCTCTCCGCTGTCGCTAACGTCGCGCGCATCATTGGAGAGCGTGCCGCCGGCGATTGCCTGGTCATAGAGAAGAGCACTGTGCCTGTGCAAACGGGGCAGCAGTTAAAGCGGCAGCTCCACTTATATGCCAAGAATGGATTGCGTTGCGATTTGGTTTCCAATCCTGAGTTCCTGCGCGAGGGCTCCGCGATCGAGGATTTCTTTCATCCTGATCGCATCGTGATCGGGGTGGAACGGGAGGAGGTAAGCCGCGAGCTAGAAGAAATCTATGGCCCGCTCCTTGACCAAAGCGTCCGCTGTCCTGTTCATGCGGACTGCAAGGCAAGGAAAAAACCGGTATGGATCGTTACCGACACTAACTCGGCTGAACTAATTAAGCACGCATCCAACTCATTTCTGGCCATGAAGATTTCCTTCATCAATATGGTTGCTGATCTCTGTGAAGCCGTCGGAGCGGATGTGAGCAAAGTCGCTCTGGGAATGGGCATGGATCCTCGCATTGGTTCCGCGTTCCTAAACCCCGGAATCGGTTTCGGCGGATTCTGTTTTCCCAAAGATGTTCAGGCATTCGTACGAATTGCCACGAAAGCTGGATGCGATTTCTCTTTGTTGAAAGAAGTCGAGAATATTAACAAACGTCGCATTGAGCACTTCGTGGACAAGGTTCGTACGGAATTGTGGGTGCTCCGCGATCGCAAGATTGCTGTTTTCGGATTGGCATTCAAACCGAATACCGATGACGTTCGCTTCGCTCCGGCCATCGAACTTATCCGCGCACTGGTTCGCGAAGGTGCGGTGGTGAGCGCGTATGATCCGCAGGCCGCCGCGAAGGCGAAGGCGGTGTTGCCCGGCATTCGCTACTGTTCCAGCCCGTACGAAGCTGCCCAGGATGCCGAAGCGATCATGATTGCAACGGAGTGGGAAGAGTTCAGAAATTTGGATTGGGATGAAGTGAAGAAGTTCGTCGCTCGTCCACTGGTGGTAGATGGCAGAAACATGTTCAAGCCGGCCGAGATGACTGCCCGCGGAATTCACTATATTGGCACCGGCCGGCTACCCGCCTTTAGCGTTGACGGGGATCCAGCGAAGCCCAAGGAGCTGCAAGCGGTCTCGAAATAAGCGCGTCAGTTACACCGATGCTAGAAATCCCAACCTACATCTTAATCACTCCCGCTCGCAACGAAGCGGACTTCATCGAGCTGACTCTCAAATCGATGGTGGCCCAGTCCGTCGTCCCGCTCAAATGGGTAATCGTTAGCGACGGTTCCACCGACGGCACCGATGAACTTGTTCGCCGGTACATGTTGCAGCACCCATGGATCGAGTTGGTGCGGATGCCGGAGCGTCGTGAACGGCATTTTGCAGGCAAGGTTCACGCGTTCAATGCCGGATATGAGAGAGTGAAAAACTTGGACTTCAGCATTGTTGGCAATCTGGACGCCGACGTTTCATTTGAGCCTGAGCCACTTCGAATTCCTGATAGCAAAAATGGCTGAGAATCCGCAACTTGGCGTCGCCGGGGCTCCCTTCAGGGAGGGGTCGTATCAGTACGATTATCGTTTTCAGAACATTCAAAATGTCTGGGGTGGATGCCAGATGTTTCGGCGTGAATGTTTTGAGTCGATCGGTGGATATGTACCATTGCGCGGCGGGTGCATCGATCATGTGGCCGTTCTATCCGCGAGAATGAAGGGATGGCAGACGCGTACGTTCACAGAAAAGATCTGCCTTCATCATCGCCAGATGGGGACGGCTCTACAGGGTGGCCTGAAGGCCAAGTTTAAGTTTGGAGTGAAGGACTATTCGTTGGCAATCATCCGCTTGGGAATTCATCACCGATTCATGGGGCAGCATGTAGGGGATCGGTTTTTCCCAGAACGGCCACGAAGCCTACGCCGGACCGGGGCATTGGAACGACCCGGACATGCTCGTTGTGGGGTGGGTGGGCTGGGCGCGGAGCCTTCATCCGACACGGCTGTCGCCCGAGGGGCAGTACACGCACATTTCCCTCTGGTCGCTTCTCGCCTCGCCGCTTCTTTTCATCGGCTGCGACCTGCAGCGCCTCGACGATTTCCACGCTGAGACTGCTCACCTACGGAGCGGCCGAAGTCATCGCCGTTGACCAGGATTCGCTCGGGCACGCGGCCCACCAGGGTGGCCCGCGAGGGCGACACCGAGGTGTGGAGCCGCCCGCTGGCCGACGGATCGATCGCCGTGGGCCTGTTCAACCGGGGCGAACTCCCGGCGATGGTGACGGCCCGCTGGGGGGCGATCGGGGTCGAGGGGCCGCGCACGGTGAGGGACCTGTGGAGGCAGAGGGACCTCGGCCATTTCACCGGCCGCTACGAGGCGCTCGTTCCGCGCCACGGGGTTGTCTTGGTGAAGGTGATGCAGTAGCCTGGGCGCGATGGAGCGGTTTTCGACACGCCGGTTTCTCGAACTGATCCTGATACTCGGGATCGGCGTGGGGATAGGCGCGGGCCTGGACATGCTGCTGAGGCCCACCAGGATCATAATGGCCGCCGCGCCCGTTTTGGCGGCCCCGGCCCCGCCTAGGATCCCGTCTCCGGCTGCGCCGCAGCCCGCCCAGGTGGCAAACCTTTCCTGCTCCGCCTCCGCCACCCTCGAGAACAACCTTTACCCGTCGCTCATGCTTTCGTTCGGGAGCCTGGCTCCGGAACAACCGCAATCGCCATACCCGCATTCCTCAGGCCCGGGCGGCGTTGCCGCCCGGGCCTGAGGCTGCGCCCACCCCACAGCAGGCGGACGCGGCTGACGCCGCGCCCGCCCCAGAGATTCCCCTTGGCCTGCCGCCTTGCTGTCCCCATTGCCACGAAAAAGCCAACTGGGTGCTGGTCGAGCGCGTTGCGCATCGACACCAGCGCCCCTTCTGCACCGTCCCCATTCTCGACTCTTCGTAGCGTGATCCCCGCTCACTCGATTCTCTCCGTGTACTCCACGCCCGATGTCACTGCGCCGGTCCTGGCCACGCCATCGCCCCAGGTTGTCGTTTTGCCACCGCACTCTGACCGGCATCGCTCCTCCCTCCGGGATTCCCCAGCCATCACCACCGATCCTCGCTGCGGCAAGACCCTCACCGGAGGATGCCCGCTCCTCCTCTACGCCCTCCGATCAATCCACGGTTACTTTCCCCTGTAGTTCTTCCACCTCTGGGTCAGCGGCTCAGTTCACGTGTGTTGTATCCGTCATGGCCGCCGAGTTGACAGGAATTCTTGCACGTCAAACCATGGCCACGACGGATACACCACTAAGCCTTATGCGGAGATCCGGGGATTCAAGCTCCAGGACGACGCGGGGCAC
>CAWJFC010000014.1:0-8813 GCA_963841945.1 uncultured Acidobacteriaceae bacterium | reverse complement strand
TCCGGATTTGATCGCCAGTTAAGTGGCGGCGTGATCGCCACGCGCCCGGTTAACACGCGCCCGGTTAAATACCTGGCCCGCGGCCCACAAATTCCTCGCGACCATGCCCGCCCAAAAACCTTGCCACCCGCTCAAATCGTGCTATAGTGGCGGCGTTCTGGCCAGGTTCTACCTCAGGAGGTCAGTCATGTCTCACCGTTTCAGTCTCTTGCTTCTTCTGATTCCAGCACTCTCCGCATGCCTCTTTGCCCAACTCGGTGGCTACGACGGCCCCGCGCAACTGCCCATCGCAACCGTCAACAGTTCAATGGCACAAACCCCCGCCGGCGGTGCGGTCATCAACGTCAATACCGGTGATAACCTTCAGTCCGCCCTCGATAGCGCCCAGTGCGGCACCGTGATCCAGTTACAGGCCGCTGCAACCTTCACCGGAGATTTCAAATTGCCCGCCCTCGCCTGCGACAATAATCATTGGATTATCATTCGCACCAATTCACCCGATAGCGCTCTTCCCGCCGAAGGCACGCGCGTCACTCCTTGTTATGCGGGCGTCGTGTCCCTCGAAGGCCGGCCTCAATATCCCTGCGGCAATCCCCAGAATGTGCTCACCCGGTTCGTCTCCAAAACCGCGAATGGCCCTATTATTCTGCGCAACGGCGCGAACCATTACCGCCTGCTCGGCTTGGAACTGACGCGCCCGGCCGGTACCAAGGGCGCTCCGATCTTGATTTCGGTTGAAAAAGGCGGCTCCGCAAGTTCCATCATCGTCGATCGCAGTTGGGTTCATGGCACGACCGCCGACGACACGGCCAGCGGCATCGGCCTCTCTGGCACCAACAACGTGGCCATCGTCGACTCCTACTTCAGCGACTTCCATTGCACCTCGCGCACCGGGTCGTGCATCGAAGCGCATGCCATCGGTGGCGGCATGGGCAATTACCAGGACGGCGTTTACAAGATCCAGGACAACTTCCTCGAATCCTCTGGTCAAGCCGTCATGTTCGGTGGCGGCGCCGCTACCACCACGCCCACCGACATCACCATCCAATTCAATCACTTCTTCAAGCCATGGCAATGGATGCCCGGCAGTTCACCCTTCCAGGGCGGAAGCGGCGGCAATCCCTTCATCGTGCGCCACCACCTCGAACTCAAGAATGCCATCCGCGTCCTCATCGACAGCAACCTGATGGAGAACGTCTGGGGCGGTTTCGGCGAGTCCGGTTTCGCCACCCTCCTCAATCCCAAGAACCAGCACACCCGCTCCGGCAATAACGTCTGTCCCATCTGCGCCGTCACCGATGTTACCGTCCGCTACACCCACATCATTCACGCCTCCGGAGGCATCGTGATCGCCACCGCCCTTTCCGGCCACGGCTTGGGGGATGGCGGCGCGCCCGCCCTCATCGGAACCCGCTTCAGCATTCACGACGTTGTCATGGATGACATCAGCCAGAAATACGTCGGCGAGGGCTCGTTGTTCTTAGTCGCCAACCAATGGCCCACCAATCCGGTGAATACCATCACCATCAATCACATCACCGGCTTTCCCGACCCTCAGGGCGGCCTCCTGATGCTCGGCAACCTTATGTCGAATCCCGCGATGTATGGACTCGTCTTCACCAACAACATCGCCAGCGTCGGCAGTTTCCCCGTCTGGAACATCGGTTTTGGCCGCACCAGTTGCGCCCATACCGGAGTTCCCCTCAACAGCCTGAACAACTGCTTCGTGCCTTACACCTTCAACACCAACGCCATCGTCTCCGATCCCTCGCAATTCTCGCCAGCGTCCTGGCCCGCCAATAATTTTTTCGCCGCCAGCCCCGCTGACGTAGACTTCGCAAACTACAACGGCGGCAACGGTGGAGACTACACGCTCCAACCCGGCAGCCCTTACATCGATATGGGCACCGACGGCAAGAATCTGGGCGCCGATATAGCCGGCCTGAACCAGGCTCTGGCCGGAGTCGAATAAATTCAAGTTGTCGTCCTGGAAGCCAAGGTCCGCGGTTCGCCGCGGACCTTTTTGCACTCGGCCTACTACATTGGAAGGATCGAGCGACGGCTGCGTGATTGCCCTCGCACCCGAAAGAGACTCGCACCGAGAGACTCGCACCGAGAGACTCGCACCTGAAAAAAAAGACCTATGAAAAGAACTGCTAAAACGCTCCTTCTGATTCTCGTAGCCCTGCCACTCGCGGTGCTGCAAGCCGCCGCGCAAAACACGCCCGCGCCTCAATCAGATCCCTGGAAGCCGCTTGCCTTTCTGCAAGGCACCTGGGAAGCTCGCACCGGAGAAGGGAAGACCAGCGGCAAAGCCGTTACAGCGACTGGCTCCTACACCTTCAGAAGCGAACTTCGCGATCACATCCTCGCCCGCCACAGCACCAGCGATCCAGGATGCAAGGCGCCCGCCAATTTCGACTGCGAATATGGCGACCTCTTCTACATCTATCAAGACGTTCCCGGTCAGCCGCTCAAGGCAATCTATTTCGATAACGAGGGGCACGTCATCCACTACAGCGTCTCAACTCCGGACGCGACAACCGCCATCTTCCTTTCCGACGCCACTCTGCCCGGACCTCAATTCCGCCTCATGTATGAGCTGAAAAGTGGAGTGATGTCAGGTAAGTTTCAGATGCGCATGCCCGGCCAATCTGACTGGAACTCTTATCTCGAATGGAGCGGCGTGAAACGAACCCAGTGAAGCCAAGCCAACAGACCGATCCATTGAAGAAAAATCTGACGCGCAGAAAGAGCGTCACGGAAGCCAAGGCGCGCCTCAAAAAGAAGCACGGCAAGATAGTAAAAGACGAGCCGGACTTCCCGAGATGCTACATCCAGGATCATTACGGTCTGATTTATAACCTGACCGAAGGAAAGCGATGTTGCGCTGGCCTGCCCGCATCTTTTCCGTAAGGGGTCTTGTCTAATAAAAAGGCGGGCCACTCCGATGACGGCGATTAAATCACGATCACTCCGCTATCTTTTCCACGCTCCGGTTTATCTCTATCGCTGGCATCTCGGCCGTCTTCTTGGGCACCGCTTTCTGCTCCTGACCCATATCGGCCGGCGCACCGGGCTGCGCCATCAGACGGTGCTTGAGGTCATGGACTATCACCAGGAAATTCCCGAGGCCGTGGTCATGAGCGGCTTTGGGCCAAATTCCGACTGGCTCCGTAACATCCAGGCCAATTCGGAGGAAGATATTGTCCTCGGCGATCGGAGCTTCGCTGCCGTCCATCGCTTCCTGGGCGAGCATGAAGCTGCCGCCGTGCTCCAGAAATACGAACGACAAAATCGCTTTCTGGCGCCCATCGTCCGCAGCGTGTTAAGCGCACTGCTGGGCTGGAAATACCGTGGATCCGAATCCGATCGCCTTCGACTGGTAAGGCAACTTCCGCTTGTGGCGTTCCGCCCTCGCTAAGCGATCAGAGACCTGTGGGTGTCATTCAGTGCCACATCGATCGACGGTCACATGGCAAACCGACACAGGAACCTGTTTCACGCAAACACTTTCACGCATGAGCCACCGGAACAGCAAGGTCGCGACCAGGGCGCCAGCGATTTGTGCTGCAATAAATAGCGGAACATCCGACGGCCGAATCCCCGCGAAGGTATCCGACACAGCCCGCGCAATCGTGACCGCCGGGTTTGCAAACGAGGTTGACGCCGTAAACCAGTAGGCCGCCGTGATGTAGCTTCCAACCGCGTACGGCACCGCTCCGGGGCGCAGCCGCGAGCAGCCCAAAATTACCGACAGCAGTCCAAACGTCGCCACAAACTCGCTGAAGACGGTCGCCCATCCATTCCGCGCATGACCGGAGAACGAATACCAACGCAATCCAAACATCAGATGCGCCAGGATCGTTCCCGCAACTCCTCCCGCAAATTGCAGAACCATGTATTGCCCTGCTTCCGGCCACGAGACGCGCCTCTCCATCGCCTCGGAGAGCGTGACGGCTGGGTTCAAGTGTGCGCCGGAAATTGGTCCAAACGTCAGAATGAGGGCGACCAAGGCCGCGCCCGTCGCAATCGTGTTGGCCAGCAAAGCAATCGCCACGTTGCCGCCCGCGAGCCTCTCACCCATAATTCCCGAGCCCACCACGGCGGCCACCAGAAATGCCGTGCCCAAAAACTCAGCCGTCAATCGGGCGCGCAGTTCGAATCTCATCTTTGCCCGATCCTGTCGATCTCGTGCTTGATCGCCAGCTTGCCGATGGTAGCGAGCGGCAGGCTAAGGAAAAGGCCGATGCGCCGTTCCAGCGTCAAGAAAGCGTCGCGATAGGCGCGGTCGATCTCCTCCGTGCCCTCAACCGCCGCCGGATCGGGAACGCCCCAATGCGCTGTCATCGGCTGGCCCGGCCAAATGGGGCAAATCTCTTTCGCGGCGTTGTCGCACACCGTGAACACAAAATCCAGCTTCGGTGCGTCCGGCTTTGCGAACTCATCCCAACTCTTGCTTCGCAGGCCGGAGGTCGGCAGGTGAGCTTTTTCGATCTCTGCCATCGCCTCCCGCCGCACCGCGCCCGCAGGCTTACTCCCCGCGCTATAAGCGGTAAAGTTCGGCCGCCCTTTGTAATTCATGATCGCCTCAGCCATGATCGAGCGCGCCGAGTTTCCCGTACACAGGAACAGCACGTTATGGTGACCAGGAGAGCCCACAGGAGAGTCCGCAGGAGATTGTCCTGAATGTTTTGCCGGATTCTGTCCTGGAGACTCTGTCGGCATATTTCACTTACGCGCAGCAGGTCGGTCCGCAGCAGCTCTTACTTGCCAGCGGCTTCACCGCCCGCACAAAAGCGCTCATGAACTTGCCGTCCACCTGCTCTGCAATCGCGTCCACGTCGATGTTCTGTCCCGAAAGAAATTCGCGCGCGTCTTCGATCCGATAAACTCTGGTCGGCTCAAGCTCAATCTGTTCAAATCCCGCCGACGCAAGCTTGCCCCGGTATTCGTTCTCCTCCAGAGCGCCCGCCACGCAGCCCACCCAAAGCAACACATTCTTGCGGATCTCAGGCAGCATCTCGCCCCGCGTCACCACGTCCGATACCGCCAGACGCCCGCCCGGCTTCAGCACTCGCAGCGCCTCGCGCAGCACCCGGTCTTTGTCCGCCGAAAGGTTGATCACGCAATTAGAAATGATGACGTCCACCGAGTTATCCGGCAGCGGAATGTGCTCGATCTCGCCTTTCAGGAACTCGACGTTTTCGATTCCCGACTTGCGCTTGTTTTCGTTCGCCAGCGCCAGCATCTCCTCCGTCATGTCGAGCCCGTAGGCCTTTCCCGTCGGCCCCACTCGTTTCGCGGAAAGCAGCACATCAATGCCTCCGCCCGAGCCAAGATCCAGAACCGTCTCACCAGCACTCAACTGCGCCAGAGCCGTCGGATTCCCGCAGCCCAGCGAGGCCAGCAGCGCCTCCTCAGGTATCTGTCCCGCCTGTGCGCTGTTATACAGATTCGAAGTAATGGGATCGCAACCACCGCTGCTCGCGGTCGCTCCGCAACAAGAGCTTCCGCCACTCTTCACGCGCAGAGCGGCTTGGCCATATTTTTCCTTGACAACTTCTTTGATGTCCGTTGTGCTCATGAATTCCTCCACCTTCTGAATTACGCGCCGCCTGCTGGATTCTCTACCTTCTGAATTTCTCTCCACCGCTGAATCCTCTCCAACCTCCGATTCCCTCTACCTGCAAAGTCGAACGATCTGCTCCGGCTTGACCGCTTTATTTCGAGTGCAGCACTCGGCATACAAAAATTGCAGCAATTTCTGCAGCGCTTCGGTATTGGCGGTATAGCGCAGGAATGTGCTCTCGCGGCGGACTTCAACCAGCTCCTCGCCCTTGAGCTTGTCCAGATGGTGAGAGAGCGTGGAATTCGGAATCTCCAGCTCTTCCTGAATCTCATTCACGACCATGCCTTCGGGGTGGGCCGACAAGAGCAACTGCATGATGCGGAGCCGCGGCTCCGATCCCATCGCCGCAAGCTGGTCGGCAAATTTGGCAACCTGTTCGCCCGGCTTCACGATCGCGCTCGGCATATTTCCATAATTGCAGAAATACAGACGAAGCGTCAATCGAAAATGTCCGGGCGAGACGTCGGGTTTTTTCCCATCCCCCCTCCAAAACTTGTCATCCTGAGCGAAGTGAGGTAAGGGAAGCGAGCCGAACAGCGAAGGGCCTCTGCATTCCTTGTCCCGTTGATCCCCCTGCGTCCGAAAATGTCGGAATATAGTCCTTTCAGACATTGCCCAGTCGCGCTAAAGTTGTGCCGTGAAAGGTCACCATCCACCACGTCTGAGGCGGATCGGCCTGTTACTCTTCGATGGAGTTACCGCCCTCGACGTTGTCGGCCCCATGGAAGCCTTCGCCGCAGTTCGTCTCGCCGACGAGCGCACTACAACCGTCGGCTATGATCTGCTCACCATCGGCTTAACCGGTAGGAGTGTGGCCGCAGAATCGGGCCTCATTCTCAAACCCTCCACCACGCTCGCCGCCTGCCCCCGCCTCGACACGCTGATTATTCCCGGCGGACGAGGTTTGCGCGAACCACGAACCAACAAAATCATTGCGGCCTGGATCAAGGGCCGGGCCGCGACCACACGCCGCATCGCATCCGTGTGTACCGGGATTTACGGCCTCGCTCCAACCGGCCTGCTCGATGGCGCTACCGTGACTACGCACTGGCGTTTCGCATCCGATGTCGCACGACTGTTCCCGGCGCTGAAGGTCGATGCGAATGCGCTCTTCCTCAACCACGGACCGATCTACACCTCCGCCGGAATCACCGCCGGAATCGATCTCTGTCTGGCACTCATTGAAGAGGACTATGGCCGCGCCGCCGCACTCCGTGTCGCCCGCGACCTGGTTGTCTTTATGAAACGACCCGGTGGTCAGGAACAATATTCCGAGCCCCTGCAGTTCCAGTTTGAAGCGACGGATAGCACCACCGAGGTCGCGGCTTACATCCGCTCTCACCTCAACCGTGACCTCTCCGTGGCCGCTCTCGCCCGCCTTGCTCGACTCTCGTATCGCCAGTTCAGTCGAAGATTCACGGCCGCCTTCAACTGCTCCCCGGCTGCCTTTGTGGATGCCGCCAGGCTCGATGAGGCCCGCACCCGCCTGTGCGAGACCCGATGCAATATCGAACAACTCGCCGCCTCGGTCGGCTTCGGCAGTGACGACGCCTTTCGTCGGGCATTCGAGAGGCGCTTTGGTGTCTCTCCAACCAGTTATCGCACCCGCTTCGGACAGCAACGCCGCAAGCGAAATGAAGGAGTCAGAATATGACACACGACGCCATCAGCCGCCCTCTGGAGATAACCTTCATAGGCCTGCAAGTCTTCAACGTCGCATTTCTCCTGCTTCACGATTGGATACCTCTCGGCCGCCTGAACAACCTGGCCGCGATACGCAGCCAGGACAAGCTATCGCGTTCTATTTTTGTAACTCTGCTGCCCGTGGTGCCGGCCGCCGTTTGCCTGTTTTATAGCGTCAAGTATTTCGGCCTACCCTACCCCCACTCGGTTGCGATGTGGCTCTGGATTACCTACGGTTCGCTGGTCGTTGGTCTGCTGCGCGCCTGGTGGGTGCCCTACCTGTTCGTACCGGACATGGAGCGGGCAGCGCGCTATCGGATTATTTTTGCCGGCACGCACTCGTTCCTGCCGTCACGCAATGGGATGGCGCCGGACACGTTACATACCGCATTTCATCTCGCGGCCGTAGCCACGTTGCTCCTGCTGTTTGTGAGGTGAGTCGATGGAGATTTTGCAACTGGACGCCCAACCAGGCGTCTTTCGGACGTGAGGATACATTTTCGGCCACCCGCAAAAAACCGGAGATCGTCCCGGAGCTATCGTCCCCGAGCTATCGTCTTGCCCGCTCCCGCCAGTAAACAGAAATCAATGACCGCAAATACCCCCTTGACATTGCCAGGCAATCCACTACCATATGGTTGTGGATAGATTAGATACAACCTTCGCGGCTTTGTCTGATCCAACCCGCCGCGCAATGATCGAACGCCTCTCGCATGGGCCCGCGTCGGTGCATAGATTGACGGAACCGTTTGCACTTTCGCAGCAGATGATTTCAAAACATATCGCCTACCTGGTGCGGGCGCGGATCGTGATCAAGAGGAAGCGTGGACGAGAGAGTGTGTGCACGCTCCGGCCGGCGGCGATCAAGAGGGTCAGCGACTGGGCGATCAGCTATCGCCGATTCTGGAAGAGAGTTTCGACAAGCTGGATGTGGTGGTGAATCAAATGAAGAAAGAGGAGGGCAGCCATGACAAAAAACACGGTTAGCGAAATTGAGCGGATGGTGATCACAAGAGTTTTCGATGCCCCACGCGAATTGGTTTGGAAGGCGTGGACAGACCCGAAGTACGTGATGCAGTGGTGGGGGCCGAAGGGTTTTACTTCGCCGGTTTGCCAGATGGATTTTCGCGTGGGAGGAAAATTTCTCTGCTGCATGAGAACGCCCGATGGGCAGGAGTTCTGGAATGCGGGTGAATACCACGAGATTGTTCCCCTGGAGAAGATCGTTTCCTCCATGTACTTTTCCGACTCGCAGGGAAACAAGATTGAGCCCGCGCAATTAGGAATAGAACATGAGGCGATCGACGGTGCATACGACGTGACCCTCTTTGAGGATCTCGGAAACGGCCGGACGAAACTCACCTTCATTGGAAATGAACCCATGGAGAGCGCGAAAAACAGCGGTCAAATGGAGGGCTGGAACCAGATACTGGACAAGATTGCCGAAGTTATTGCGGGCATAGTGCAGGCGAAGTAAGCGGTTGGAGTTTAAATGTGG
>CAWJFC010000013.1:0-11632 GCA_963841945.1 uncultured Acidobacteriaceae bacterium | reverse complement strand
CTTTGAATCCACCTGACCAGTCGGCAACCCCTATCAAGGCGGGGCAATTGCTGCCAATCCAACCTGTATCGCTCCGGCACACGTTCACAACACCCAAAACTGGTTCAACCCCTGTGCTTTCGTGCCTCCTCCGGCTGGCGAACTTGGAAATATATCCCGCGCTCCACTATCCGGCCCCAACTTCGTCAACACGGACTTCTCGGTCTTCAAGAACTTCCACGTTCATGAGGGGTACGTTCTAGAGTTCCGCTCAGAGTTCTTCAACCTTTTCAATCATTCTCAGTTTGGCCTGACTGGCAACGGCGTATTCATGCAGGACGTCAACAGCCCGTCCACCTTTGGCGTCGTCAATGAGACCGTCAACAACCCGCGCGTAATCCAATTCGCTCTAAGACTCGACTTCTAACCTCCAAAGCGAAGCGGCACATCCCAGGGACGAGCTTCGGCTCGTCCCTCTTTTTTGTAAGCTCTTGGCTCTCCCCGCCGCCCCGTGTACCCTGTCCTTTACGCCTTTTCCGAACTCCAACTCGAACTCTTTCAGCACCAAGCATTCGGGCCCTTTCATGACCAAGACGCTTTGCCGTTTTCTCATCGTTCTCATCGCTGCCTCCATCCTCACCACCTCTCCCACTTCCGCCGACGAGTGGCGTCCTCGCCACGACCTCGTCTCCACACCGGCGTGCTCACTCTCACCGAGCCGCCGCCGCCCAGCGAAGTTTTCTTCTCTGGCCCCGATTCGCCCGCCGCTCAACCCGCATGGCTCGATGTCCTCAAAGCCTGGCGCAACGATCGCCGCACGCTCCTCCGCTACAACGACGCCCAATATACTCGTCCCGACCTCGAGTGGACCCAGCACATCTTCTCCCAGGTCCAGCTTCTCATCTGGGATCGCAGCCTCTACGATCCCGATAAGCGCGAGTACACCGTCAACCGTTTCCTCGACGAAATCGAATCCCGCCTTGGCCCCATCGACGCCGTCCTCATCTGGCACGTCTATCCAAACCTCGGCGTCGACGATCGCAATCAATTCGATCTCCTCCGCGATCTTCCCGGCGGCCTGCCCGGCCTCAAGCGCATGGTCGACCAGTTTCATCAGCGCAACGTCAAAGTATTTTTCCCCATCCTCGCCTGGGACGGCGGCACGCGCCCCGAGGCCAATGCCGCCTCGCCCGCCGAAACCATGTCGCAACTCCTCAAACAAATCGGCGCCGACGGCATCAACTTCGATACGCTCGAAAGTGTTCCCCCGCAATTTCGCCAGGCCTCCGATGCCATCGGCCATCCGCTCGCGCTCGAACCTCAGTTCCAGCCGCGCGACGAATCCCTCGCCTGGACCAATCTCAGTTGGAACGACTGGGTCACCTGGGAGGGCAAGCCTTATCCCTTCATCCCCATGGTCAGCAAAGATAAGTGGATGGAGCCGCGCCACACCGTCAACGTCACCGACCGCTTCACGCGCGAAAAAACCGACAGCCTCCAGCACGCCTTCTTCAACGGCCAGGGCTATGCCTCCCTCGAAAATCTTTGGGGCTTCTGGTACGCCAACACTCCGCACGATTCCGAAGCCATCCTCCGCTTCACCCGCATCGAGCGCGCCATGTCCGGCTATCTCTGCAGCCCCGACTTGGAGCCGCACACGCCGGTCATTCAATCTGGCGTCTTCGCCAGCCGCTTCCCCACCTCCCGCGGAACTCTCTGGACCATCGTCAACCGCAACGAATATCAGGTTGATGGCGCGCAGTTAGTCATACCTTCGCAGCCCGGGATGCATTACCCCGGGGTGCATTACTATGATCTTTGGCACGGCAAGGAACTCACTCCCGCGCCCGTCGCCGGCAAAGGGACGTTGGATTTTCCTATCGAAGGCCTGGGCTACGGCGCGATTCTGGCAACGTCAGAGCCTCCAGCGCAGCTCGACGACTTAATGAAATTCATGGCCGCCCGCTCCGCTCGTCCTCTCAGCGACTACTCGCGCGGCTGGAAGCCCGTCCCCCAGGCCATCGTCGACATCGCGCCCACCAAACCGGCCGCCAGCGCCCCATCCGGCATGGTCCGCATTCCCGAAGGAGATTTCGATTTCCAGGTCAGCGGCATCGAAATCGAAGGCGGCAACGATCCCGGCGTCGACGTCCAATATCCCTGGGAGGACCTGCCCCGCCGTTACCATCATCACAGCCTGCACCTGCACAGCTTCTACATCGATCGCACTCCAGTTACTAACTCGCAATTCAAGATCTTTTTGGATGCGACCCATTACCATCCCAAGGAAGACGACGACCACAACTTTCTTCGCGATTGGAAAGAAGGTAGCTTCCCGCAAGGATGGGAGAATAAGCCAGTAACATGGATCTCCATCGAAGACGCCCGCGCCTATGCCGCCTGGGCCGGCAAGCGTCTCCCCCACGAGTGGGAGTGGCAATACGCCGCCCAATCCACCGACGCCCGCCCTTATCCCTGGGGCAAACAATGGGACGCGCAAGCGCTACCTCCGGTAGATTCCGGTCCCGCCATGCATCCGCTCGCCAACGTCGCCGAATTTCCATCCGGCGCCAGCCCATTCGGCGTTCTCGATATGATCGGTAACATCTCCCAATGGACCGACGAATTCCGCGACCCTCACACTCGCGCAGCCATCATCCGTGGCGGCGCAGCTTATCAACCCCTGGGCTCGATCTGGTATTTCCCGCAAACCTACCGTCTCGATGAACACGAAAAATACCTGTTGATGTCCCCCGGCCGCGACCGTTCCGGCACCATAGGCTTCCGCTGCCTGGTTGACGCTGAATAGAGTTGACGCTGAATAAAGTCGATGCCCAATAAAGTTGGGTGCCCAATAAAATGGACGCTCAGCAAGTTCATACCCCATAACAATCCGCACTTACAAATGTCCATCCCATGATCCGATCTTGTGCTATAGTTCCACGCCATGAAGCCGCGTCACCTGAGTCTCATCCTTGCCATCGTCTTATTAACTTCCATCCTCACCTCCGCGGCCGATGAAGAAGGCCAACCCGCCCCCCGCTTTCACGCCAAAACCACCGCCGGAGAGATCTTTACCAACGACACAACCAAGGGCAAAGTCGTCTTACTCCAGTTCTGGACCACCTGGTGTCCCTACTGCCGGCGCGAGCAATCTCTCGTCGATTCTATCGATAAAGAATTCGCCGGCAAAGGCGTAGTCGTTCTCGCCGTCAACGTCGCCGAATCCAAAAAGAAGGTCAAACAATATCTCCAGGACAATCCTCGCTCCTGCCGCATCGTCCTCACCGACGATACCAACCTCGCCGCCATGTATCAGGCGAACTCCTACCCAATCTATGTAGTGATCGATCGCGATGGCAATATAGCCGCCGAGCAGCGCGGCTCAGGAGGCGAGCGCTCCCTGAGAAGAATGCTCCGCAAAGCCGGTGTGGAAGCCGATCCGGAAAAACAAGAGTAAAAAGTGGAATGACGGCATCAATCTGGGCCGAGCTTTGGTCTTAAGAAAAACTCTCACTTATCCCGCATCTTCACCACAAACTCCTGAATCTCCGCCCGTTCGCTCTCCACCTGCGCCGCATCCTGTTTTGCCAGTTCATCATGGATCTTCAATTCCCTCTCCGCCCCAGCCGCATCTCCCGCCTTCTTATAAGCTTGCCCAAGCCGGTAATGCGCCTCTTCTAACTCCGGATTAACCTCAATCGCCTTCTTATAATCGTCAATCGCCGCGGTCCCGTAACCATGCTGAGCATAAGCCACCCCCAGCATCACCCATCCCATTCCTAACTTGGGGTCTAACTCAACCGCCTTTTTCAGTAACTTATCGATCTGCACGAATTCCGTGTCGTCCAGCGCACCCGCCGACTGCTTCCACAATCCCAACGCATAGTAGTAATAAGCCAGCGCATTCCCCGGCGCTACCCGCACAAACCGTTCCAGCTTCTCCATCGTCGCCGGAGAAACCGCCGTCTGCACGCTCAACATCTTCCCCATGAACAAGTACGGACCCGCATCTCCCGGTGCAAGATCCGACGCCTTCGCCAGATACTCCGTCGCCCGATCGTACGACCCACGCGCATACCACGCCACGCCTAGCCCCATCAGCATTCGCACCGACTGCGGATACCGCGCACTTCCCTTCTCAAACACCTCCGTCGCCGGCTCGAGCGCCCGGTGCGTCAGCAACTCCGTCGCCCAGTCAAACAAATTCGTTTCGCTCGGCGCAAGCTCCGCGGCCCGCTGGTATTCATGCACCGCCTCCAGCGGATTTCCCAGCCTCTCGTCGATCTGCGCCAGCCGGTGATAAAGCTCTGCCCGCTTCCGGCGGGTCGCCGCGTCAAGCCCGGCATCGTCCCTGCGCTTCTGATTCCCCGCATTCGCTGCCGCCGCGCCGCCAGTGGTCGCGCCGGCATCCGCTCCAGCGCCCGCCGTCCTGGCATCCGCTCCTACTACACCGCTATTCTCCTCCCGCAGTATCTCCGCCTGAATCTCCGCGCCCTCCTGCAACAAGGCACCTTCCGCCGGATTCCCATCCGCCGTACCCGCCGCCTCTTTTTTTTTTTTTTCACTTATTTTTTTTTTTTTCATTTCTCATTTACCCCCCCTCCAACGATGCCGTGTCGCGCACCAAAGCCTCGCTGTTGCGTAGCACCGTATCCGATCCATGCCCGCCCGCATTCGCCGCTGGCGCAACCCCCGCCACCGTAAATTTCGGCTCGTCAAATAACTCCGGCGACTTCGCCATCGCTGACGTAGAACCCGATTCCTCCACCTGCGCCGCCGTCAAAACCAAATCAACATTTTTAACCTCGCCTGCCGCCAACTCCACGGACTTAGCCAGCGCCACTCCATTCTCCGGCTCCAACACCCGCACCGTGTAACTGCCCGCGTGCACTCCTTCAAACCGAAACACCCCCGCGGTATTCGTGTGCGCATTCCACGTCTCCGTGCGAGTGTCGCTCGCCTCCTGCAAAACCACCGCGGCGTTCGCCACCAACTTCCCCGATGAATCGCGCACATGCCCGCGCAACTCCCCATTCCCAGCCGAAGTCTTGGATGAAGCCTTGGATGAAGCCTTGGACGAAGCCGGAGCGGAAGTCGAAGCCCCCGCTGAAGCCGAATCACTCGCGGCAGCCTGGCTCTGCCCCACCGGCGCTGGAGCCGTACTCGGAACCGGCGTATTCCCCTGCCCCCAAGCCACACCCAGCCAGAGCGCAATCGTCAGCAAAAAGTAAATTGAGAAGCTAAATTGAGAGCGCAGAACAAAACGTAAGGTCAACCGGCCACTCCTGAGAAATCCAACTGCAAAACAAAATCGTCACCAATGCTCGCCATTCTATGCGCGCCCCCTCCCCCCCGCAATCTCCGGCTCGCTCGACGGATATGCAATAAATCGAAGATTTCAGCTCCCACCTCCTGAAAGTTTCATCTAATCTCGATACAGGAGAACCGATTCCACAGGAGCATCACCAATGCAGAAGCGCAAACTCGGAAAGAGCAACCTCGAAGTCTCAGCCATCGGTCTCGGCTGCATGGGCATGAGTTTTTCCTACGGGCCGCCCAAGGACAAAAAAGAGATGACCGCTCTTCTCCACGCCGCCATCGAGCGCGGCATCACCTTCTTCGACACTGCCGAAGTCTATGGCCCATTCACAAACGAAGATCTCGTCGGCGAAGCCCTCGCGCCCTTCCGCAAGCAGGCAGTCATCGCCACCAAATTCGGATTCGATCTCAGCGGCCCCGACAATCGCCCGGGCGCTGCCGGTCTCAATAGTCGCCCCGAGCACATTAAACAAGCCGTCGAAGGCTCGCTCAAGCGTCTCCGCATCGAAACCATCGACCTCCTCTATCAGCATCGCGTTGACCCCAACGTTCCCATCGAAGATGTAGCCGGCGCGGTAAAAGATCTGATCCACTCCGGCAAGGTCAAGCACTTCGGACTCTCCGAAGCTGGCGTCAACACCATCCGCCGCGCCCATGCAGTCCAGCCCGTAACCGCTCTACAAAGCGAGTACTCGCTCTGGTGGAGAAAGCCGGAACAGGAAGTCATCCCAGCGCTCGAAGAGCTAGGCATCGGTTTAGTTCCTTATAGCCCGCTAGGCAAAGGCTTCCTGACCGGCCAGTTCAATGCCAGTGCAAAATTCGAGAGCACCGATTTCCGCAGCACCCTGCCTCGCTTCACGCCCGAGGCCCTAAAGGCAAACCAGGCCGTAATCGACCTGCTCAGCACCATCGCGACGCGCAAGAACGCGACCCCGGCTCAAATCGCCCTGGCGTGGCTGCTCGCCCAAAAGCCCTGGATCGTCCCAATTCCCGGCACAACCAAACTAAACCGCCTCGAAGAAAACATCGGAGCCCTCTCCATCCACCTGAGCCCGGAAGACCTCCACGATATCGACGCGGCCGCCTCAAAAATCAAGGTTGAAGGAGCCAGATACCCAGAACGTCTGGAGAAAATGACCGGCTTGTGAGCGCCAATGGGACGGGCACGCGTTCCAGTTCTGCCCGCGTATTATCCTGAAGCGTGACCGCAACGCAGTCCGCACCCGCCAAACGCCAGCCCCGCACGCATCTCCTCCGGACCCTCATTCAACGCCTGCTCATCGGCCTGTTCCTTCTCTGGTCGCTGGCCACGCTCACTCTCGCGTCCTTTCGCTGGATCGATCCTCCAACCACCGCCGTCCACATCCAGCGCCGCCTGCAGGCCTGGATTCACCACAAGCCCTACCACAAGCGCTACAAATTCATTCCGCTCAGCCAGATCTCGCCCGACCTCCAGCACGCCGTCATCGCCGCCGAAGACGCCCACTTCTACCAGCACCACGGCTTCGACTGGCACGAAATTCAAATCGCCGCTCAGGACGATCTCGAAGGCGAGCGCACCCGCGGCGCCTCCACCCTCACTCAGCAGCTCGTAAAAAATCTTTTCTTCGGAACCGGCCGCTCCATCCTCCGCAAGGGCGCCGAGGCCACTCTAGTCCCGGTCGCCGAACTCGTCCTCGGCAAACGGCGCATCCTCGAGCTCTACCTTAACGTCGTCGAATGGGGTCCTGGCATCTACGGCGCGGAGGAATCCTGCCGTTACCATGATCAAACCTCAGCCCGCACCATCGGACGTCAGCAGTCCGCCCGCCTCGCCGCCATTCTGCCCAATCCCCTAAAACGCCGTCCCGAGCGCATGAACAGCTACAGTGCCATCATCCTCAACCGCATGGACCAGATGGGTTGGTAATCGATGACAACACTTTTACGAACGCGCCAATGTCAGGCTCTTTCTGATTTCCCGGCCGGATTCCCCTCGCCGGATACTGCGCGAAGCATTCTGCTCTATGATCAATGACCGGTGACCGGTGACCAATGACCGGTGACCGGTGACCCGTGACCGGTGACCCGTGACCGATGACCGATGACCAATGACCGATGACCGATGACCATCTAACCCTACACCGCGATCACTCCACACTAGCCGTTCTCCACCCGACCCTTAATATCCGCATACGCCGCCGCGATCAGCCCCCTGAGCTCTGCAGCATCCACTGCCGTTCCCGGTCTCAGCTTCACATGCCGCATAAATTTGCCGGAGCCTTGCAACAAGCCTGCCGGATCCGCCAAGCCTGCGCCCTGAAAGAACCCGACATTGACGTGCGCAGTGAATACATTGACGTAGCCAAACGGCGCATCTCCCAAACATGCCGTCGGACAGCCATCATGCAAAAGCTCCCGCACCTCGTCCCCGCACTTTCGCATCACCTCAAACCACTCCCGCGCGATCGCTCCCAATTCGCCCGCATGCTCTTTCATCCAGGCATCAATCGCCGGATCGCGCTCGACCGCGCCATTGAATCGCAGCAATTCCGTTCTCATCGTCGCTCCACTTTATTGTGCTCTCGAGATCTTCGAGGCTTTCGAAATCCGCACTCACATGGCCCGCCCGCGTCCCAATTGACAACCACCGGCGCGCTCGCCGATACTGCCCTCTGCGCATGTAGGACGCAACGGCGTGCCGCCGAAGGGCGATGCCACCTACGATCTCATCGTGGAGGCCCACATGCCCAATCTGGAGAATCTCAAAAAACAAGCCAAGCTCATATTGCGCTGGCATCGCGACGGCCACTATCCCGTCGCCCCGCAAATCCGCGCTCATCTGCCCCGTTTCCTGAACATAGCCGACGCCGAAATTCTCGCCGCAAACTTCAAACTCGCCGACGCCCAGCAACTCGTCGCCAGACAGCAAGGCTTCGAAACTTGGCAATCCCTCACAGCCAGCCTTTCGGCCACGCCATCCAGGGCGAAATCGTTGCCCTCCAAGTCGTTGCCCTCCAAGTCGTCGCCCTCGAAAGCGGCGCCATCCAAATCGTTGCCTTCGAAATCGATGCCGAACAATGCCTCCATCGTCCCGTGATCGGAATCTACACCGATGCCTCCATCGCCGTGGAAGAGCGGCCCTTCAGGGCCGCGTAAGGCGCGCATGATATGGCTCGGGCTTTAGCCCCTGAGAGCCCGGGCGGCCAATCCTTCCCCGAGCACAACCACGGAAATGGTCGCCCATCCTTCGCGCGCTTTTCGCGAAGGGTGAGCACTACGGGTCTAGACGCTAAAACTGATTGCCGGGCGCCCATGCCGCCTGCCCCATTCAATCGCGCTCTTTGCGATTGAGTGGGCGCCTTCAAACCCTCCCCGCACTCCGACACGTGAGCGATAGCGGTTGCGCCCGTCACGTCCACCATTCGCGGGGTCCCATCGGAAGTCGTCCTCAACAAGGAAGACGGCATGAAGCACCCATCCGCGGTAAACCTGCACAACGCGGTCACCGTATCTCAACAGCGATTAGGAAGACGCCTGGCCCAACTGAGCGCCGCGCGGATGAATGAAGTGAACGGTCCCATCTGGTCCCCGAGTTTCCCGCAAATTCAAAAAGAACTGTCCGATCGCGGACAGTCGCATTTTGCCAGCGGACACTTTTCAGATTCCTTTCAGGGAATTTCTTTCGTTTAATGAGTCAGTTGACGTTCCCAAACAACGGAATGAGAATTGCTTTCTTCTAGGTGGCGTTCCTTGTTCGCTTGGCGCAGCCGTAAACGTCACCGTCTCACAGCTCTCTTCCGGAGGTTCCGCATGTTGCACGATCTGCGGTACGCCCTGCGCCAGATGCGCAAGGCTCCCATCTTCGCGCTCACGGTAATCGCCATCGTGGCTCTCGGAATCGGCGTGAATACGGCCGTATTCACCCTGGTCCATGCCGTGATGTTCAAGTCTCTGCCGGTCGCCAAGCCAGAGCAACTTTTCCGGATTGGCGATACCGAGAATTGCTGTGTCAACGGTGGACTGGAAGGAAGCTGGTCTTTATTTCCTTACGACCTGTATCGGCACCTTCGCGATAACACCCCTGCCTTCGAACAACTGGCGGCATTCCAGGCAGGGCGCGAGAGGGTCGGAGTGCGCCGTACCAACAGCGGCGCTCCGGCAGAATCACGCACCAGCGAGTTTGTGTCCGGAAATTATTTTCAGATGTTTGGCATCGGTGCCTTTGCCGGACGCATGTTCACCTCCGATGACGATCGCTTGGGCGCACCTCCGGTGGCGGTCATGAGCTACCGCTCATGGAAGGAAAAGTACGGCTCCGATTCGTCGATCATCGGCGCCGCTGTCGCCATCGACGGCCAGCCATTCACCATCGTGGGAGTTGCTCCTCCCGGTTTTTTCGGCGACGGCTTACGCACGGACCCTCCAGAGATATGGATTCCCCTTTCCTTTGAACCATTGGTTCATGGCGCCAATTCACTGCTCGACCGTCGCGATGCTAGTTGGCTGGATGCCATCGGCCGTCTTAGCCCTGCCGCGCGGCCGCCACAAGTGGAGTCCCAGATGACGGCCGAGTTGCGCCAGTGGTTGCTCGGTCCCGGCACCACCCTGGGCTCGGAACAGCGATCCGACGTTCCTCACCAGTTGATACGCCTAAACCCCGGCGGCAGCGGCGTGCAAATGATGCGAGAGGCATACGAAGATGGCCTGAAGGTTTTGCTCTGGGTTACGGGCTTCGTGCTTCTGATCGCTTGTGCAAATCTGGCGAACCTGATGCTGGCAAGAGGCGCGGCTCGTAGCCAGGAGCTTTCGATTCGGGCCGCTCTGGGCGCATCACGGCCAAGACTGGTGCGGCAGGCATTCTCGGAGACTCTATTGTTATCGCTTTTGGGCGGCACAACCGGACTTCTTGTCGCTCTATACGGCACTCGCCTAATCTTGCATCTCGCATTTCCGGATCGTTTCGTTCCGATCAACCCGACTCCCTCCTGGCCGGTACTCTGTTTTGCCGCTGCTCTCTCGCTCGGAACCGGATTTCTCTTCGGCATCGTACCGGCTTGTCTCTCGTCTCATGTCCAGCCCCTCCAGGCTCTTCGCGCCATCGGCCGCGCTACTCGCGCTCGGGCTCACTGGGGGCAACGGTCGCTGGTTATTTTGCAGGTTGCGCTCTCCCTGGTTCTCATTTGTGCGGCCGGCTTGGTCGTAGGCAGCCTCCGCAGCTTGCGGTACCAGCATTTCGGTTTCGAAACTGCTGGAAGGTTCATCGTCGAGTTCGATCCCCAGATGGCCGGTTACAAGCCCGAACAACTTGATGTCCTCTATCATCAGGTCCGCGACGGATTGCAGCGCATCCCCGGTATCCAGTCCGTGAGTTATGCCCAATACACTCCCATGAGCGGCAACAACTGGGAAGGCCGTGTGAGGGTTGAAGGTCGAGACGCGGATCATGACTCGGCGGTTTATGCCCGAGTAGGCCCGGATTACTTCCATGCGATTGGAACTCGCCTGCTTCAGGGACGCCCCATTACCGACCAGGATACGGCCACAACCCGGCCCGTCGCCGTGGTCAACCAGGAGTTCGTAAAACAATATTTCAACGGCCGGGGCGCCGTCGGCAGCCACATCGGCACATTAGGATCGGATAGCACCAGCGACCTGGAGATCGTCGGAGTAACGGAAAACACGAACTATTGGTCGCCGGAAGAACGGATTCGTCCGATGTTTTTTGTCGCCGCACCTCAGCAGATCAAGCGCGCCGACCCGGAGTCTGCCCTCGATGAACAACGTTCCATGTACCTGGAAAGCATCGTCCTGCAAACCTCGGCTGCCATCCCCAACTTGGAGAATGATGTGCGCCGCGCGCTCGCTGCGATCAATCCCGACCTTCCAGTCACCGATATCGTGCCTTTCGCTCAGCAGGTGCAGACCCACCTTGATCAGCGCCAGATGATCGCGCAGCTGATGACAATCCTGGGTCTGCTGGCGCTGGTGCTGGCAACACTGGGTCTCTATGGCGTCACTTCTTATGGAATCGAACGGCGCACCAGCGAGATCGGAATTCGTATGGCGCTCGGAGCCGATCGTTTGAAGGTTCTTCGAATGGTCATGCGGGCAGTAGCGCTGCAATCTGCGGCCGGTCTGGTCATCGGCATTCCGCTCACCATCGCCGCGGATCACGCTCTGGCGAGTAAGCTGGTTGGTGTGAAGACCTCCGACTGGGCAGTGTTTTCGACCGCGGCGCTTGGACTTCTGCTGTCCGCACTCATCGCCGGACTACTTCCCGCGCGTCGGGCGGCCAGCATCGAACCGATACACGCTCTGCGGATGGAGTAAAAAACCGGGAAAAAACCGG